>JADJMS010000001.1 GCA_016709495.1 Candidatus Dechloromonas phosphorivorans
CGATGCGGTGGCCGGCGGTGACGGCAAAGGCGCCGACGTAATCATTTTCGCCAACGTAATCGGCCAGCGCCATGTTGAAGCGGCCTTTCGGCTGCTTGTGTTGCTGGCGCAGCCCCACCCAGCGGGTGAGTTCGGTGGTCCGACTTTCGTCGCCGTAGATGATGATGTCTTCGTTCTCAGCCTTGGCCGGGTAGAGGCCGAAGACAGCACGGGCGCTCAGCCAGTTTTCACTGACGATTTTGGCCAGCATTTTCTTGGCGTCGTCGAACAATTGACGGGCCGTTTCGCCGACCGCTTCATTCTCGAGGATGGCCGGATAGCGACCGGCCAGATCCCAGCTCTGGAAGAACGGCGTCCAGTCGATGAGCAGTGCCAGATCGGTCAAGCTCGGGTTGAGGGTTTGCAGGCCTAACTGTTTTGGCTTAACCGGGGTAAAGGGCTGGTTCCACGTGAAACGGTTGGCGCGGGCTTCTTCCAGCGCGACCATCGTCGGGCCCTTCCGGCCGGCGTGTTCGGCGCGCACGGTTTCATACTCGGTAACGATTTCAGCCATGTAGCCGTCACGTTGGTCAACCGAGAGCAGCTTGGTAGCGACGCCGACGGCGCGTGAAGCATCCGGCACGTAAACGACGGCGCCTTCGGTATTGGGAGCGATCTTGATCGCGGTGTGGGCGCGGCTGGTCGTCGCGCCGCCGATCAACAGCGGCTGCTTCATGCCCAGGCGCTGCATTTCGCTGGCGACGTGGGCCATTTCTTCCAGTGACGGGGTGATCAGGCCGGACAGGCCGATGATGTCCACCTTATGTTCGACGGCGGCTTTCAGGATGTTGTCGCAGGAAACCATGACGCCGAGGTCGACCACGTCGTAGCCATTGCAGCCGAGCACGACGCCGACGATGTTCTTGCCGATGTCGTGCACGTCGCCCTTGACCGTGGCCATCAGAATCTTGCCCTTGCTCCCGAGACCGGTGCGGGTTTTTCCGCTTCGATGTAGGGCAGCAGGTAGGCGACCGCCTGCTTCATGACACGCGCTGATTTCACCACCTGTGGCAGGAACATCTTGCCGGCGCCGAACAGGTCGCCGACGACATTCATGCCGTTCATCAGCGGGCCTTCGATGACGCTGAGTGGCGGCTTGCCTTCGGATTCCAGCTTGGCACGCACTTCTTCGGTGTCGGCCACGACGAAATCAGTGATGCCCTTGATCAGCGCATGTTCGAGGCGCTTTTCGACGGACTGCTCACGCCAGCTGAGATCGGGGCCGGTGTCCTTGGCCTTGCCTTCCTTGACCGTCTGGGCGAAGTCGACCAGCGCTTCGCCGGCGTTCGGATTGCGGTTGAGCACCACGTCCTCGACCTTCTGGCGCAGTTCGGGTTCCAGATCGTCGTAGATGCCGAGCATGCCGGCATTGACGATGCCCATGGTCATGCCGGCCTTGATCGCGTGGTAGAGGAATACGGTATGGATCGCCTCGCGCACCGCATCGTTGCCTCGGAAGCTGAACGACACATTGGAAACGCCGCCGGAAATGTGGGCGTGCGGCAGATTCTGCTTGATCCAGCGCACCGATTCAATGAAATCGACAGCGTAGTTGTCGTGTTCCGGAATGCCGGTGGCGATGGCGAAGATGTTCGGGTCGAAAATGATGTCTTCGGCCGGGAAGTCGATGCTGAGCAGCAGATCGTAAGCGCGTTTGCAGATTTCAGTCTTGCGCGCAAAGGTGTCGGCCTGGCCCTTTTCGTCGAAGGCCATGACGATGACCGCGGCGCCGTAGCGGCGGGCGAGTTTCGCCTGCTCGATGAACTTGGCTTCGCCTTCCTTCATCGAAATCGAATTGACAATGCCCTTGCCCTGGATGCACTTGAGGCCGGCTTCGATGACTTCCCATTTCGACGAGTCGATCATGATCGGCACGCGCGAAATGTCCGGCTCCGAGGCGATCAGCTTGAGGAAGCGGTCCATGGCGGCGATCGAATCGAGCATCGCCTCGTCCATGTTGATGTCGATGACCTGGGCGCCGTTTTCGACCTGCTGGCGGGCGACGGCCAGCGCGTCGTCGAAGCGGCCTTCGAGGATCATCCGGGCGAAGGCCTTCGAGCCGGTGACGTTGGTCCGCTCGCCGACATTCACGTAGAGCGAATCGGCCCCGACATTGAACGGCTCCAGCCCGGACAGGCGCAGCTTCTTTTCGATTTTCGGCACTTTTCTCGGGTTGACCGTAGCAACCCGTTCGGCGATGACGCGAATATGGTCTGGCGAGGTACCGCAGCAGCCTCCGACGATATTGACGATGCCGGATTTAGCCCAGCTCTCGATTTCATCGGCCAACATTTCCGGCGTTTCATCGTAGCCGCCGAAAGCGTTGGGCAGGCCGGCGTTCGGGTGGGCCGAGACGTAGCAGTCGCAAATGCGCGAAAGTTCTTCGACGTACTGGCGCAATTCGCTGGCGCCGAGTGCACAGTTAAGTCCAAAGGAAACCGGCTTGATGTGCGACAGCGAGTTCCAGAAAGCCTCAGCGGTCTGGCCGGACAGCGTGCGCCCGGAGGCGTCGGTAATCGTGCCGGAAATCATCACCGGCCAGCGGCGGCCGGCGTTGTCGAAGAACTTTTCGATAGCGAACAGGGCCGCCTTGGCGTTCAGCGTATCGAAGATGGTTTCAACGAGCAGGATGTCTGCGCCACCATCGGTCAGGCCGCGAATGGCTTCGAGGTAATCGGTGACCAGCGCATCGAAAGTGACGTTGCGGTAGCCGGGGTCGTTGACGTCCGGTGAGATCGAGGCCGTGCGGCTCGTCGGGCCGAGGACGCCGGCCACGAAGCGCGGCTTGGCCGGATTGGCGGCGGTGAATTCGTCGCACAACTGGCGGGCCAGCGCAGCACCGGTGACGTTCAGCTCATAGACTATGGGTTCGAGCTTGTAGTCGGCCTGCGATACGGCGGTCGAATTGAAGGTGCAGGTTTCGAGGAGATCGGCGCCGGCTTCGAGATAGGCGCGGTGGATGCCGCCAATAACGTCAGGTCGGGTCAATACCAGCAAGTCGTTGTTGCCCTTGAGGTCGTGCGGGTGATCGGCAAAGCGCGTACCGCGATAGTCCGCTTCCTGCAATCCGTGACGCTGGATCATCGTACCCATGGCGCCGTCGAGGACGAGCATTTTTGTGGCGAGCAGGTTGGATATTTCGGAAGTGCGATCGGGCTGCATCTGGATTACCTCGGCAATACTTATTACGCCGGGGAAGCCGCAAAAGACAAACGGCGTCACAAACCGGCAGGACTGGGTTTGCGAGCGCCGTTGATCGTTGCCGAGCCTGGCCCTTTTAAGTCAAAGGTCGCAGCGCTCCTCGGCAGAGGCCGTAGTTTACTGGTCGCCGTGCGGACTGCCAAGCGCCTTGATTATTTTGCCCTTCTTAAAACCGGCACTAATCTCGTAAAGTACGGTCGTAGTCTGCGTTGAGCAATCATTCAAGGAAACGCCATGAGTCAAACAGAAACCGCCATCCTTGCCGGAGGATGCTTTTGGGGCATGCAGGATTTGATCCGCAAACGCCCCGGTGTCATCGCCACCCGCGTTGGTTACAGCGGCGGCGATGTGCCGAATGCGACGTATCGCAACCATGGCAGCCATGCCGAAGCGATTGAAATAATCTTCGATCCGGCCATCCTGAGCTTTCGACAGGTGCTCGAATTCTTCTTCCAGATTCATGACCCGACAACGCCCAATCGCCAAGGCAATGATCGCGGCAGCTCTTACCGTTCAGCCATTTATTACACCAGTGAAGCGCAACGCGAAATGGCGGAGAAAACTATCGCTGACGTTGATGCTTCAGGCTTGTGGCCGGGCAAGGTGGTGACTGAACTCGCCCCGGTCGGGCCGTTCTGGATGGCGGAGCCGGAGCATCAGGACTATCTGGAGTACAACCCCGGTGGCTACACTTGCCATTTCCCGCGTAGTAAATGGCAGTTGCCCGATTGAGAAAACTAGCCGCGCATCGCAATCCGTTTTGAGGTTTTTTTGACGCCACCGTGGCCGGTGTCGAAATGCACCATGAAGTAGGTTTCTTCGGTCGGCATCATCCCTTCGACGCGCCATTCCCAGATTTCTTCTCGCAAGTTGTCGAAAACCACCTTGGAGCCGGGGGCGCCGAGCAGGCGGCGGACATCGTCTTTGCTCAAGCCGTCGCGCACCTTGGCGTAGTTTTTGTCGTTGAGTACCTGTTCCATCGTTTTGACGATCTGATCATTGCCAAACGTGATCATGTAGCACTGCGTACCGCTCGGCTGGCGACTGTATTCCCAGGTTGCCGTGCCGTCGTTGTTCCAGTGCTGAAAGCCTGGTTCGCCCATACGTGTTCGGACTTCGCTGGCGGTCGTGATACCCGGCTTGATTTCCTGCAGATTGACCGCATCGCAGGCGGGTAGCAGGGCGGCCCCAATGACAGTAGCTGCGGTGGCGATCCAGGCGGGAATTTTCATATGTGCTCGGGTTGGGTTGTGGCGGTTTACGTCAATCGACGATTGCTGCCAGAATATTGGCAGCCACTAATTTACGGATATGCCAATGCAGCATCTCGATCCACGCGCCGCCTATGCCTTACTTGAGGAAAACCCTCTGGCCATCTTGCTCGATTGTCGAACCGAGACTGAGTACATGTACGTCGGTCATCCGGCTGGCGCCGAACATGTGGCCTGGCAGGATGGGCCGGACTGGGAGATTGATCCGGAATTCGCGGCCAAAGTAAAACGCTTGATGAAGGGTGATTTGACCCGCCCGCTATTGATTATTTGTCGCAGTGGCCGGCGCTCGGTTGATGCGGGTGAAGCGCTCGAGGCGGCGGGTTTTTCAAACGTGATCAATGTGCTGGATGGTTTTGAAGGCCAGCTTGATGACAATTATCACCGTGGCACCTCAGGGGGCTGGCGTTTCCTCGGTCTGCCCTGGTTTCAGTCGTAATTTTTGGTGGGCCAGTGCGGCGAAGCCGCCAACCGTCATCAAACAGGCCATGCCCAGTGCCAGCGTCAAGGTTGAACCCCAGATTGCCGGCACGATCAGTGCTGCAGTCAGCCCGTTGAACCCGGATTGAAAGAAGGTTTGGCACGAAGCAGCCAGGCCGCGCTGCGCCGGGAAGGGGTCAAGCGCCATAATGGTTAAACAGGGCATCGCCAGCGACATGCCCATGGTGTAAATGAAAATTGGCGTTACGCTCCATGGCAACGCTGGTGGTAGTGTCAGATTGAGGCCGACGTTATAGAGCGCTGCCGTTCCCATCAACAGGTAGCCGAAGAGGATGGTTCGGCTTAATGAAATTTTCCCGGCAAGTCGTCCGGAAAGCCATGAACCCAGCATCAGACCGGTCATCGCCGGGCCGAATAGCCAGAGAAAACCGGTTTCGTGCACGCCAAGGTGCTTCATCAAAAAAACTGGTGCCGAGAGAATGTAGATGAAAAATCCGGCAAAATTGAGTGAAAGCGCGGCACAAACGAACAGGAAGGGTGGCGAAGTCAGTACGTGCCAGTAGGTTTTGCCGAGATAGCTGGGTTTGAGCGATTGGCGTTTTTCAACTGGTAAGGTTTCGGGCAGTAGTTTCCAGCAGGCGAGTAAAAGTATTACGGTCGACAGCACCAGGAAGACAAAAATCGAGCGCCAGCCAAAGAAGGTTTGCAGCCAGCCGCCAATGACTGGTGCAACGGCCGGGGCCAGCGCAAACATCATGGTGATTTGCGACATCAGGCGTTGCGCGGCGGCGCCGTCGAATAGATCGCGGACAATTGCGCGGCTGATGACGATGCCGGCCCCAGCAGTTATACCTTGCATGGCACGCCAGAACCAGAGTTGTTCGATGCGCGTGGCGAAGGCGCAACCGGCGGAAGCGACGGCAAACAGGACCAGCGCTGCAAGAATGACGCGCCGGCGGCCGAAACGGTCAGCGATTGCGCCGTGCCACAGCGTCATCAAGGCAAAGGAAAACAGGTAAATGGACAGCGTTTGCTGCACTTCCAACTGCGTTGCGCCGAGTTTTTCGGCGATTTCGTGGAAGGACGGCAGGTAGGTGTCGATCGAAAATGGCCCGAGCGCTGATAGTGATGCAAGCAGAATTGCGATGCCGCGTGGTGCGGCGCGTTTATCAACCACCAGCGAGACGCCGATACTGGATGGCTTCGGCGACGTGTGGTGCACGAATTTCGTTGCTGCCGGCGAGATCGGCAATGGTGCGGGCGACCTTGAGAATGCGATGCCAGGCGCGGGCGGAGAGATCCAGGCGGCTCAGCGCCTGTTTGAGCAGGGCTCCGCCAGCTTCATCCGGCTTGCAGCAGGCTTCAACTTCGGCTGGCGTCAGGCGGGCGTTGGGTTTTTGCTGGCGGGTGGTTTGAACAGAAATGGCTTGTTCGACACGGGCGCGGACGGTTGCCGAACTTTCACCGTCGGCCTGCCCGCTAAGTGCTTCGGCAGGCAGGGCGGGGACTTCAATCAACAGGTCGATACGATCAAGGAAGGGGCCGGAGAGCTTGCCGCGATAGCGCGCAATCTGGTCGGGCGTGCAGCGGCATTTGCCGTTCGAATGGCCGGCATAGCCACATTGGCAGGGATTCATCGCTGCAACCAGCTGAAATTCTGCCGGGAATTCGGCTTGCCGTGCAGCGCGCGCAATATGGATGCGACCGGATTCCAGTGGTTCGCGCAGGGTTTCGAGGACTTTCCGATCAAATTCAGTCAGCTCATCCAGGAATAAAACCCCCATATGCGCCAATGAAATTTCGCCGGGCCGAGGGGGATTGCCGCCGCCGACCAGCGCCACTGCTGAAGCGGTATGGTGCGGTGAACGGTAAGGGCGTTGCCCGAAACGATCGGGGTGAAACTGGCCAATCAGCGAAAGCACCGCCGCCGAACTGCGCGCTGCGCCGCGATCAAGTGGCGGCATCAGGCCGGGCAGACGCGCGGCCAGCATTGATTTTCCAGAACCTGGCGGACCAATCATCAATAGCGAATGATTACCAGCCGCCGCAATCTCCAGTGCCCGCTTGGCTTGGCATTGGCCGCGCACTTCTCTCAAATCAGGAAAAATTGGCGTTTTTTCGGCGTCGACCGTAACCGCTTGCGTTAATTCGCCCTGGCCGGAAAGGTGGGCGCATACCTCAAGCAAGGAGGCGGCGCCGAGTACTGTTCCGCTATCACTTAGTGCCGCTTCACTGGCGCTTAGCGTAGGTAATACAAAGGTTCTGCCGCCATCACCGGCTTGCAGAGCCATGGCCAATGCCCCGCGCACCGGGCGTAGTTCGCCGGATAAGGACAGCTCGCCAGCAAACTCGTAGTCAGCCAGCGCCTTGCCCGGAATCTGGCCGCTCGCGGCGAGAATGCCGAGCGCAATCGGCAGATCGAAACGGCCGGACTCCTTCGGTAGATCAGCGGGGGCGAGATTGACGGTGATACGTTTGGCGGGAAATTCGAAGCCGCTATTAACAATGGCGGCCCGTACGCGATCCCGTGCTTCTTTTACTTCGGTGTCTGGCAGGCCAACCAGAGTCAGGCTGGGCAGCCCGCCGGAAATATGAACTTCAACGATAACCGGCGGCGCGTTCAGGCCGTCCAGCGCGCGGCTGTAAGTGACGGCAAGCGCCATATGGCTTATTGGCCCGAACGGGCCTTTTCCAGTGCGTCGACGCGTGCTTCCAGTGCTTTCAGTTTTTCGCGGGTACGCGCCAGTACCTGCGCCTGAATATCAAACTCTTCGCGGGTCACCAGATCGAGCTTGGCAAACAAGCCGCTCATTACTGCCTTGGCATTTTTTTCGATGTCTTTTGCCGGTGAATTGGCCAGCAGAGCGCTCATCTTGGCGCCGATATCTTCGAGAGTTTTAGGGTCGAGCATGGGGGTTCCTCCGTGACACCCAAGTGTACCATAGGGCTTGATCCGGCCTCTTTGATGAGCTTGCCCGCTGATGGTGCGCCATCAGCATTGTTCGCACTGCATTGGTGCTCGATTGGTGCCACATAGGTAAAAAGTACTAGTAAATCTTGATTCATATCAAAATAGAGCCTGGCACGGCTCCTGCTTAAGCTGTGCTGCACATACTATTTCGCTATTTCAACTTGAACTGTAGGAGAGACCCAAATGAAAAATCACTTATCGCTTTGGCCCTCGTGGGCGCTTTTGCTGCTCCGGCTTTTGCTCAGACAGCAGCAGCGCCTGCTGCGCCGGCCGAAGAAGCCAAAGGCCCGCACACCCTGACCGCCAATGTTGGCTTGTTCAGCGAATATCGTTTCCGCGGTATTGCTCAAACTGCTTTCCGTCCGGCGCTGCAGGGCGGTTTTGATTACGCTCACGAAAGTGGTTTCTACGTTGGTAACTGGAACTCAAACGTTGATCCTTCTGCTGGTTACCCTGACGGCAACCTGGAAATGGACTTTTACGGTGGTTTCAAGCCGACCTTTGGTGATTTTGGTCTGGATATCGGCGGCATCATTTATTACTACCCGGGTAGCAGCGTCAACGGTGGCAAGAACAACGGCGAAACTGTGACCAATAAAGAGCTGTATCTGGGCGCTTCCTGGAAGTTCCTGTCGGCCAAGGTTTTCTACTCAGTTGATGATTACTTCTCAATGCGTGGCTGGGATAACACCTTTAGCGCCAATGGCAAGAGTACCAAGGGAACGTATTACGGTGACCTGTCTGCCAATTTTGATCTTGGCGATGGCTGGGGTATCAACGCTCACGTCGGCTATACCGATGTCAAAAATGCTTACAACGCTGACTACACCGACTGGAAACTTGGCGTGACCAAAGACTTCAGTGGTTGGGTTGTTGGCGCCTCCTACATCGGTACTGATGCCAAGGGTGGTACGCAAGGCGTTCAGCCTTACCGCTTTACCAAGTCCAGTGGTTATACCTATGACTCGGGCAAAGACACCGTTGTTGTCTCAGTTTCCCGCACTTTCTAATCATCTTTAAATTCCCCATCGGTACTCCGGCCGGCGCCGGTGGGGATAACAAACCAATCTCAACCCTTATGAGGAACTACTCATGAAATTCGTTACCGCCATCATCAAGCCATTCAAGCTTGACGAAGTGCGTGAGGCGCTTTCTGCCATTGGCGTGCAAGGCATCACGGTCACTGAAGTGAAGGGTTTCGGCCGGCAAAAGGGGCATACCGAGTTGTATCGGGGTGCTGAATATGTCGTCGATTTCCTGCCCAAGGTCAAGATCGAAGCTGCTGTAAAGAGCGATCAGATCGACCAGATCATCGAAGCTATCGAGAAGTCAGCCAGTACCGGCAAGATTGGTGACGGCAAGATCTTCGTCTTCGATCTCGAACAGGTTGTTCGTATCCGGACCGGTGAAACCGGCACCGAAGCCCTTTAAGGAGCGAATTATGAAACGCGTACTCGCATTACTAGCACTGGTCGGTGCCGTTGCTTTCGGCGCACCGGCCTGGGCTGAAGAAAAGGCGGCAGAACCAGTTGCGGCTGCGGCGGTTGCCGTTGCGCCGGCAGCGGCAGCCGAAGCTGCAGCACCTGCTGCGGCCCCCGCGTTGGTGCCAAACAAGGGCGATAACGCCTGGGTCATGGTCAGCGCTGCGCTGGTCATCCTGATGTCCATCCCTGGCCTGGCGCTGTTCTACGGCGGTCTGGTCCGCACCAAGAACATGTTGTCGGTGCTGATGCAGGTTTTCGTGACCTTCTCGCTAATCAGCGTGCTGTGGGTGGTCTATGGCTATTCGGCGGCGTTCACCGAGGGCAACCAGTTCTTTGGCGTACTCGACAAACTTTTCCTGAAGGGTGTGACCGTTGAATCTGTCGGTGCCACCTTCACCAAGGGCGTCGTCATCTCCGAATTGGCTTTCGTGATCTTCCAGGGTGCCTTTGCAGCAATTACCTGCGGCCTGATAGTCGGTTCCTTCGCTGAACGTGCCAAGTTCTCTGCCATTCTGGTCTTCATGGTCATCTGGTTCACGCTGTCCTACATCCCGATGGCACACATGGTCTGGTACTGGGCGGGTCCGGATGCCTACATCGACGCTGCCGCTGGTGAAGCTGCCGGCAAGACTGCTGGCTTCCTGTTCCAGAAGGGCGCGCTCGACTTCGCTGGTGGCACCGTGGTGCACATCAACGCCGCTATCGCCGGTCTGGTTGGTGCCTACATGGTGGGCAAGCGTACTGGTCTGGGTAACGTTGCCATGGCCCCGCACTCCCTGACCTTCACGATGATCGGTGCATCACTGCTGTGGTTTGGCTGGTTCGGCTTCAATGCCGGCTCTGCCCTCGAGGCCTCTGGCGGCGCTGCTTTGGCCATGGTCAATACCTGGGTTGCCACTTCCTGTGCCGCATTGTCCTGGATGTTTGCTGAATGGATCCTCAAGGGTAAACCTTCCATGCTGGGTGCTGCATCCGGTGCGGTTGCCGGCCTGGTTGCGATTACTCCGGCGGCTGGTTTCGTCGGTGTCACGGGTTCCATCGTCATCGGTCTGCTGGCTGGTGTGGTCTGCCTGTGGGGCGTCAATGGCTTGAAGAAAATCCTCGGTGCAGATGACTCACTCGACGTCTTCGGCGTCCATGGCGTCGGCGGTATCCTCGGTGCCATGCTGACCGGTGTCTTTGCTGACCCGGCGCTGGGTGGCACGGGCGTCTATGACTATGTAGCCAACAAGGTTGGTGACTACGACATGACTGCTCAGTTGATCAGCCAGGCCTGGGGTGTTGGTACCGTGGTCGTCTGGTCGGCAGTTGTCTCGCTGGTCGCTTACAAACTGGTGGATATCGTCATCGGCCTGCGTGTGCCGGAAGACGAAGAGCGTGAAGGTCTTGACCTCACCTCGCACGGTGAAACTGCCTACCACCACTAATCGAATCTGTAGTCTCTCTCCTTTGGGCACCTTCGGGTGCCCATTTTTTATTGGGGATGAAAAACCGGGTGAATGCGGTTTCGACCGCCCGCCTTGGCCATGTAGAGTGCCGCATCGGCACGCTTGGTAACATCATCCAGGCTCTCGTCGCCGGGCAGGCAGGAGCAGATACCGGCACTGATCGAGAGTCTGGTGCTGCCTTTTTCGTTCCTGATCTCGATTGCATTGACTGAGGCGCGAATCCGCTCGGCGACCAGTGCGGCCCCGGCAGGCAAGGTGGCTGGGAGGATGATACGAAATTCATCACCACCAGCACGGGCAAAAATATCCTGATCACGTAGATTGGTTTTTACGGCAAGAACAAACTCGCGCAACGCCAGATCACCAGCAGCATGACCCAGTGAATCGTTTATTTCCTTGAAGAAATCAAGATCGATGACGATCAGTGACAGATCCTGAGCGCTACGAGTAAAGCGACGAAATTCCTGCCCTGCCAATTCATAAAAAGTGCGCAGGTTATAGACACCTGTCAGAAAATCGGTCGCTGCTGCGTGCTCAAGCTTCTTTTCGAGCAGTTTTCGTTCGGTAATGTCGAGTGTGGTACCGGAAATGCCGTCCACTTCGCCGGCAGTATTGAGAAAAACCGACTTATAGAACATCACATCACGCATTGATCCGTCGCCATAGAGCAGCTTGGTTTCATAGCATTGCGTACCACCCCGGGCCATCAGTTCGATATCTGCCTTGTCATAGATTTCGGCTAGTTCAGGCGGGGCTATGTCATAGACGCTAGCGCCGATGATCTGCGAGCGGGGCAAGCCCAACTGGTCTTCAAAAGCCTTGTTGCAGGCAATATAACGACCGCTTCGATTCTTGATGAAAATCGGGCAGGGCAGGGTATCCAGCGTAATTTGCAGACGAAAAAAAAGCGCCATGTCGACCGACGGTTCCCACGGTTGCGTGGTGCTTTCCTTTGGGCGCTTGAGGCGAGCGACAATCAGTTCCATGCGCTCAGGATCATCAATTGAACAACAATCCGCCACATCTTCGGCGAGGGCACGGCGGGCCAATGTGGGATTGTATGGATCCAATAAAACAATATGCGGGAAACCGCTCGGGCACATCGGATGGTAACGCTCGCGCCAGTCGTTATAGGCTGCATCGCTGTCAATGGCAACAAAGACAGCCAGTGCGCTCAACGCTAGCTGGCAATTGCCACCGGGTATCGGATTGACTACTTCAAGACCGGCAAGAGCCGGCAAGGTACCGCATCGACTTTGGCGAAGATCAAGGAGGAGTAAGCGGCAGGGGTTCTGAGAAGTTGACATCGCGTGTCTCTCTAAAGAAGGTGTCGCCTGGGTCACGACTCAATGTAAAGAAATGTAACCCAATTACATTCGGCAAAGCCAGTGCTGTTTATTTGATCATCGGTAGTGCAGCGCGGAACGCTTCTGTACCAGCCCTTTCAAGCCATTCGAAGAGCACCATCTCGGTCGACACAATATGTACACCGGCACTGCGCAGGCGCTCAATGGCCGCTGCCCGGTTTTCCGGAGTGCGTGACGAGGTGGCATCTGCCACTAGAAAAACGTTGAATCCACATTCCAGCAAGCCAAGCGCGGTTTGCAAAACGCAAACATGCGCCTCCATGCCGGTCAGGATGATTTGCTGGCGGCCCGCTGACTTGAGATGCTCAATAACGCCGGGTTCGCGCGTGCAGGAGAAGTGAATTTTTTCGAAAAAATGGGCGTCGACCGCATCATCTTTGATCGCCTCGACGCTATGGCCCAGGCCGCGTACATATTGTTCGGAAACAAAACATGGGATGTCGAGCTGACGCGCAACCGTGAGCAGACGCAGATTGTTCTGAATCGCGCTTTGTCCCTGATGAATTGCCGGCGCGAGCTTTTCCTGAATATCAACCACCAGAAGCAGTGACTGATCGCGTTGGATCAGCATGGCTTAACGGAACACCACAGTCTTGTTGCCATGTACCAGCACCCGGTCTTCCAGGTGATAGCGCAGGCCGCGCGCGAGGACTGTTTTCTCGATGTCCTTGCCGTAACGGACCATGTCTTCCGGTGAGTCAGAATGGTCGATGCGGATAACGTCCTGTTCGATGATAGGGCCGGCATCGAGTTCGCTTGTCACGTAATGGCAGGTCGCACCGATCAACTTGACGCCGCGCGTGTAAGCCTGATGGTAAGGCTTGGCGCCGGCGAAGCTGGGCAGGAAAGAGTGATGGATGTTGATGATTTTTCCGGACAGCGCATCGCACAGTTCGGGCGACAAAATTTGCATGTAGCGCGCCAGCACCATCGTGTCGCCATGGACATCCGCAAAAATGCGTTGCATTTCGGCATAAGCACCGGCCTTGTTGTCGGCATTCACCGGAACATAATGGAAAGGAATGCCGTGCCATTCCACAAAGCCACGGAAAGTCTCGTGATTGGAAATGACGCAGGGGATTTCAATATCCAGTTCCTTGGCCTGCCAGCGTGCCAGCAGGTCGTAGAGACAGTGTTCCTGCTTGGAAACGAGCACGACAACACGCCGTTTCACAGCACTATCGTTGATCCGCCAGTCCATTTGTAGCGGTTCGCCAACCTCTTTGCGGAAACGCTCGCGAAATTCAGCAAGCAGGAAAGGTAGTGAATCTGCCTTGATCTCGATGCGCATGAAGTAGCGGCTGGTCAGCACATCGGAATGGAAGCTGGACTCCAGAATCCAGCCGCCGTTGCTGGCGATGAAGCCGGACACCTTGGCGATGATGCCGACTTGGTCGGGGCAGGAGGCGGAGAGCGTATAGAAACGGTTGCTGGGCATCGGAGACTTAGGCGGCTTTGGCGAATGCCTTGTCGATTTCCGTGCGTAGATCGTCATAATTCAGAACGACCGGGTATTGCGGGAATTCGCGGATGACGTTTTCTGGCGGGTGGAAGAGGATTCCGCCGTGGGCTTCACCAAGCATTGCGGTGTCGTTGTACGAGTCACCGGCGGCAACGATCGTGAACTTGAGTTCTTTGAAACGTTGCACTGCTTCGCGTTTCTGATCCGGCATGCGCAGGTGGTAGGCAACCAGCATTCCAGAAGCATCGGCTTCGAGCGAGTGGCAGAACAACGTCGGCCAGCCCAGTTGGCGCATCAGCGGGTGGGCGAATTCGTAGAAAGTGTCGGAGAGAATGATGACCTGATAATCCTCACGCAGTTTGTCGAGGAAAGCACGGGCGCCCTGCATCGGACCCATTTCGGCGATTACCTTCTGGATGTCCGGCAAGCCCAGCTTGTGCTCGCGCAGGATATTGAGGCGGTAAGTCATCAACTTGTCGTAATCAGGCTCGTCGCGTGTTGTGCGCTTTAATTCGGGAATGCCGGTGCGCTCGGCAAATTCGATCCAGATTTCCGGAACCAGAACACCTTCAAGATCAAGACAAACGATTTGCACGGTTTACTCCCTGCGGAATGCGAAAGACAGTGATTTTACCCGATCAGGGCAGGCTTATCTCGGCTATGGGGCGTGAAAGATAGAAGCCCTGGGCGTAATCGACGCCGATATCAGTCAGAATTTTTAAGGTTTCAGCATCACCAACGAATTCAGCTACGGTTTTTTTGCCAAGACCGCGCGCCACTTCGACAATAGCTCGGACAAAAACCTGATCTTCGCGGCTGCTGGGCAGGTTGTGAATGAACATGCCATCAATTTTGAGTACGTCTGCCGAGAGGTGCTTGAGGTAAGCGAACGAGGAAAAGCCGACACCAAAGTCGTCGAGGCAAACCGTGCAGCCCAGCGCCCGAATCTCTTTGATGAACTGTTCTGAGTCCTGCATGTTGGCCAAGGCCGAGGTTTCTGTCAGTTCGACAATCAGCCGGCGCGGTTCCACGTGAAACTCGGCGAGCAGTGAGCGTATCGTGCCGGCCAGCGTTGGGTCGTCGAAAGAACGGGCTGAGACATTGATTGCTAAAGCGGCGAGTGCCGGCATTTCAGCCAGTTTGGTGATCGCCGCCCGCATCACCCAGCGGTCAACATCGACAATCCGCCCGGTGCGTTCGGCCGCCGGGATAAAGCTCCCGGGTAGCAACAATTCAGTGGTATTTTCCGGATCGACCATACGCACCAGTGCCTCATAGTGCGAAGCGAGGCCGGTGCTGGTTGAATGAACGCCTTGGTAATGCAGAACAAAACGGTTTTCCTTGAGCGCTGCCTGAATTTTCTCGTTCCAGCCAAGATGAGCGAGCATCGCCTCCGATTGATCGTGTTCTGGTCGATAGATTCGCCAGCCGTTTTTTCCACCACGCTTGGCTTGATACATTGCGGCATCTGCACGTGAGACCAGTTCTTCAGCGGTTTCTGCGTGCTCCGGGAAGAGTGCGATGCCAATACTGATTGTTAAACCAAGCCGTCGGTTATCGAAATCAAAACGCATGCCGGAGACGGTGCTGAGCAGGCGTTCGGCCAATGCCTGGGCGCCAGCCTGATCGGCGTTGGGAGCGATGATGGCAAACTCGTCGCCACCGAGGCGGGCGAATATCTCGTTGTTACGGACCAGTTTGCTGACCGTATCGGCGGTGCGGATGAGCACGTTGTCACCAGCGCGGTGGCCAAAAGTGTCGTTGATTGTCTTGAATTCGTCGATGTCGAAATAGAGCAGGGCGCCGAACAACCTGGGATCACGCCCGGCCTGATTGAGCAGGCGATCCAGCTCTGCATCAAAGCGGGCACGGTTGGCGAGGGTGGTTAGCGAATCGCGTTCGGCCATGAAAACCAGGCGCTCGGCAATCTGGCGTTCGCCGGTGATGTCCTCAAAGATCCACAGGTGACCACTTTCGCTACCCCCGGTCCTGGTAACCGGGACGCTGTGTTCGGTGATCGTTCGTCCATCGGGTAATAGATATTCGTGCAGGGAGCCATCGCCACTGAATAACTGGTTAGCCGCCGATTCAGAAAGTCCGCTTGCCAGATGCTGACGCAAGGCGCTGACCGGCTGATCAATATATTGCGCTTCAAAGGCGATGGTCCACAACTTGAGAAACGCCGGATTGAGGTAGGAGATCCGGCCATCTTTGGCTACGAAAACGAGACCGAGGCGCATTGCCGAGAGCAGGGCATCAAGGCGACCGCGTTCAGTGGCCAAAGTTTCGGCCAAGGCGCGTTGTTCCGCTTCGGAATGCCCAAGATCAAGCATCCGCCGTTCAAGCGCGGCAGCCATGCCATTAAAGGCGTGGGCGACAACGCCAATATCGTCGTCGGTCGATTCGTTCAGTGCTTTGTATGGGCGGCCGGCAGCAAGATCATTGCTGGCTAGACTGAGTGCGCTCAAACGGCGGGTTAGCCAGAGGGCAATCGCTGCCAGAACCAGCGTAGATAAGAGAATGCCGACAATCGCCAATATGATGTTTTGTAACAAAATTTCGCGCCGTGCCTCGTTAAGAAAGCGGAGATCGATGCCGATTTGCAGCGCGCCGTAGTTACGTCCTTCGAGTTGTATTGGAATGCGTGTATTGAGATGTTGTCGTTGAAAAATGGGTTCATTTCCGCTGTCCACCGCAGGCAACTGTCTGGGGTTGTCGAGTGGGACGTTCGCCACCCGCTGGCCATCTTCGTCGAACATCACCAGATAGGTCATACCCTGCAATTTTTGGGCACTGCTCAAGGTTTCGCTAATATCTGCATAATCGCGTTGCGCCATGGCCGGCGCCAGGGCTGCTTGCAGCAGGCTACTGGTTTCAGCACGGCGTAACTCAAACTGACGGATCAGATGTTCTTCGGCCAGTCGCTGACTGTTCCACAGAATGGCCGAAATCATCACGATTTCAACCACAACAGTGAGCGTGATCAGCCTGCCACGCAGTGACTTGAGAAAACGGAGAAGGCTCATTTAGTGCAGAAGTTTTCCCAATTGTTGGCGGGTTTCCGGCAGCAGGCGATCAAGCAATTCACCATCTACACGGTTTGGCTCACGATAGCCACCAGTTTGTGTTTTTCAAAAACTGCTGACCTTCCGGCATTTTTTCAAAGGCCAATAGTGCTGCCTTGATTGCCTGCTGTCGTGAAACTGGAATGCGGTTGTTAGCGATGTAAAATAGCCCAGGAATCACCGCCAGCTCGCGCGAAATGACGGCTTCGTGTTGCAATTCAGCTGGGGCGAGGGCGAGGGTCGAGTAGGAGATGAGTGCAGCTCTCGATTTTCCGGAGACCGCGTTATATAGCGCGCTGGAATGTGAGATAGTCTGTACGAAAGAATAGTCGTTACCTTCCATGAGTCCCTCGTCGGCGAGCGTTATTACGCCGACGATGGCAAGCAGGGCGCTGCGATCAACAACAGCAATCGTTTGTCCACGCAATTCGTTGATGTTGGACAGCGGTTTGTTGCGTGCCGTGACCAAAATGCCACGTATCGGTGTTTTATTCACAAGCAGGGCGCTGTAGCCGAATTCTTTGGTAGCCAGTCGCGCGTAATGTGGGGCAAGTATGGCGAGATCGTATTCGCCGTCAATGACGCGTTTGACGAAAGTCTCGAAATCCGGTGCGGTGAGCAGTTGAATGGGTTGCTTGAGTTCCCGCTCCAGTGCTATGGCAAGCGGCTGGTAGTTGGCCAGCAGGGTGCGCGTGCTGAGGTAGGGCAGGATGCCAATGCTTAGTGAGCGCGATGTGACTTTTTCCTGTGCAGTCGCTAGCGGCGTAACCAGCACGCAGCAAATAATAAGAAGGTAGCGCAGCCAGTTCATGGAACTCCCTTTAACCCTACATATTGTGTAGGAATTATAGATTGGCAGTGTTCAAAGCGCTCGACTAATCAGGGGTCGGCAAGGCTTCCAGCGCTTCATGGAGTTCCAGCCAGCGCATTTCGGCTTCATCGATCTGCTCACCCAGCAAGCCGGCCTGACGGTGCATTTCTTCGCTCTTTTGGCGGTCGACCGTAACGTAGTAGTTGGGGTCGGCAAATTGGGCGTCGAGCGCTGCTTTTTCCTCGCTCCACTTGGCGATTTTCTTTTCCAGTTGCTCGATTTCCTTGATCAGCGGGCGACGCTGGGCGAGCAATGCCTGACGGCTGGCTTTCGAGTCGGCTCGATTTTGCAGACGTTCAGTTTTCTCGGCAGCCTGCTCTGGCTCCGCTGTCCGTTCGGCATTGCGCTGGCTGGCCAGCCAGGCGGCGTAGTCATCGAGGTCGCCATCGAACTCGACTGCTTTGCCGTCGGCAACGAGCAGCAGTTCATCGGCACAGGTGCGCAGTAGATGGCGGTCGTGCGAGACGAAAACCATGCCGCCTTCGTAGTCCTGCAGCGCAAAAGTAAGGGCTTCGCGCATTTCGAGATCAAGGTGGTTGGTCGGCTCGTCGAGCAGCAGCAGGTTGGGCTTGGTGCGGATCAACAGTGCCAGTGCAAGGCGTGATTTCTCGCCACCAGAGAAGGGTTCGATAGCTCGGGTTGCCATGTCGCCACGGAAATCGAAGCCGCCTATGTAGTCGCGCAGCTCCTGTTCCGGCGTCGTTGGTTCAAGGCGGGCCAGATGTTACAGTGGCGATTCGTCAGGTCGTAGCTGTTCGAGTTGGTGCTGAGCGAAGTAGCCGATGTTGAGCGCCTTGGCTTCCTTGCGCTGGCCGCCTTGCTGCTCGATGGCGCCGGCAAGCAGCTTGATCAGCGTCGATTTGCCGGCGCCGTTGCGCCCGAGCAGGCCGATGCGGCAGCCGGGGCGCAGCGTCATCGTGATGTTGTCGAGAATGTTACGGTCGACGTAGCCAGCCGAGGCTTTTTCTATGGTCAGCAGCGGGTCGGGTAAAGCGTTCGGTTTGCGAAAAACAAAATGGAAGGGGGAGTCGACATGCCCGCTGCTACCGTTTCCATACGCTCCAGCATCTTGATCCGGCTTTGCGCCTGCCGTGCCTTGGTTGCCTGGGCGCGGAAGCGGTTGATGAAGCTATTGAGGTGCGCCACTTCACGCTGTTGCGCCTCATAGGCCGATTGCTGCGTGGCAAGGCGGGCGGCGCGGGCGCGTTCGTAGTCGGAATAACCGCCACTGGTCAGCGTCAGGCGCTGAAGGTCAATGGCGAGAATCTGGCCGACCACGGCATCAAGGAAATCGCGGTCGTGCGAGATCAGCAGCAAGGTGGCCGGGGTGTTTTTCAACCAGGTTTCGAGCCAGAAGACCGCGTCGAGATCGAGGTGGTTGGTCGGCTCGTCGAGCAGGAGCAGATCGGCGCGGCAGGAAAGGGCACGTGCCAAATTAAGACGCACCCGCCAGCCGCCAGAGAATTCGGCCACAGAGCGCTGAAAGTCGGCATCAGTAAAGCCAAGGCCATGCAGCACTTCGGCGACGCGCGCCTTGGCCGAGTAACCGCCGATTTCGCCGTAGCGATCATGCAGGTGGCCGATTGCTTCGCCATCATTGCGCGCTTCGGCAGCGACCAACTCGCGCTCGATGCGGCGTAGTTCGACATCGCCATCAAGGACGAAATCGAGGGCACTGTCGGGCAGCGCCGGGGTTTCCTGGGCAACGCGGGCGATGTGCCAGCTGGCCGGCAGTTCAACATCGCCGGATTCGGCGTGTAGTTCGTTGGAGAGCAGGGCAAACAGGCTGGATTTGCCGCAGCCGTTGGCACCAACAACGCCGACCTTCCAGCCGGTGTGGAGCTGTACGGAGGCATCGATCACCAACGGGTGGCCGGCACGGGCAAAAGTGACTTGGCGGAGGGCTATCATAAGGCGGCGAATTATAGCGGTGGGCTGCTAAAATCAACGCGTTACCGAATGTTTTGCCAGCTTCTTCCCTGCTTTGAATACTCAGGAAAATGAAAATAAGACTTTTCTCGCTGAACGCCTGTTTGATCGTATGCCTGCTCTTTGCAGGGCCGCTCACTGCTGGCGAAAGCTCAGCACCGGCTGAGCTGCAGGCTGATTGGGATAAGCGTCAGGCACAGGCTCAGGTGTTGCAGCGTGATGGAAGTGCAAAGCAGGCCGAGGCAGAGAAGCTCCACGAGAAAAGCCAACTTGAGTGCCAGAAAAATTTCTGGTGAATTCCTGTTTGGGTGATGCCCGTAAGGTTTACAACCAGAGCCATAATGAGGCTCGCCTTCTGGAAAATGAAGGCAAGGCGATTGAGCGCCAGATCAAGAAGGAGCAGTTGAGCGACAGTGACCAGCGTCGCGCAGCACAAGCGCCGGAGCGCGAGGCGGATCGGCAGGCACGCGAGGCGGAAACCAGTGCCTTGCGCAAGGAGTCCGCCGAAGAGCAGGCTGCGCAAGAAGCTGACAAGGTAAGGAAAGCGGCTGAAGGTAGCAAACGCAAAGCCGCGGATGCTGAACGTCTGGCCAAAAGCAGGCGGCGCATGAGGCAAAGGTCGCTGCGCACAAGGAAAAGCTGCCCGCCGTGCAGCAGAAGCTGAAGCGGCCAACTAAAAGCGCACTAATCATGATCCGCAAAATTGCCGCCAAACAGCTTTTGCCCGGTATGTTCGTGGTCGATTTGCATTGTCGCTGGCTGGAAACAACCTTCTGGCGGACAAAGGTTTCTGATTGAGGACGATGATGATGTCGCCAGAATTCAATCGGATGGAATAAACGAAGTCTCCATCGATACGTCGCGCGGCATTGACTTGCCAATTGCCCCCGCCATCGATGGCCCGGCTCAATGAAATTGAGCGCAAGTACAAAACAATGGCTGAAATCAGGAGCGCCGCGCCGCCCAAGGTTCACTCGGTGAAGAGCGGCGGCGCGCGGCGCGGCTTTTACCTGAAGCGACGGAGACGGTCACGAATCTGATTGCGACTGCCCGGGCCGGCATTCATGTCGATGCCGGCCTGCTTGAACCGCTGGTGCATCGGATGATCGAGTCGGTGATGCGCAACCCTGATGCGCTGGTCCCGCTCGCCCGGCTCAAGCAGATGGATACCTATGCCACCGAACACGCGGTAGCCACGGCGGCGTTGATCATTGCCTTTGGTCGCCAGCAGGGGCTCAGCGAACCGGAGCTGGAAAAACTGGCCCTGGGTGCGTTGGTCAAGGACATCGGCCATGCCGCCATCGATGCCAAACTGATCGCCAAACCGGTACGCTCTCGCGGGCCGAGTATTCGGTCATGCAAAGCCACGTCGAAGAAGGGCTCGCTGTGCTTGAGGCAACAACCCGGTTGCCGGAGCTTTCAGTCGCTGTTTTGCTCGAACACCACGAGCGCTTTGATGGCAGTGGCTACCCCTATCGGATGGTCGGTGAAAACATTTCTGCCGCCGGGCGCATGGCCGCGATTGTCGATAGTTATGATGCGATGACCTCGCAGCGACCCTATCGACCAGCAATATCACCCTCAATGGCACTGGCCCAGCTATACGACGAACGCGGTAACCAGTTTGATCCGGCGTTGGTTGCTGCCTTTGTCCGCACCGTCGGCATTTATCCGGTTGGCACCTCGTTCAGCTGGAAAGCGGTCATCTGGCGGTGGTTGACGAGATTCATGATGAAAATACGCTAACACCGGTTGTCCGCGTTATCTACCATACGACTCGTCGCCAGTATGTTGAACCGGTCACCGTTGATCTGGCGCGCAAAGTCGGTAATCACTATGGCCAGATCGTGCGTGCCGAAAGTTACGAGCGCTGGGGGCTTAGTCCTTTGCGCTGGCAACCCGCTTAAGTAGTTTTCGAATCGGCGTTGGAACGCCGGCATGGCTGGCTTGCGCCAAATCAACCCATTCCATCCCGGCTTCAGCAGCATTGCTGGTTTTGCTGACCAGGCAAAATATCGGTTCAAGGGTCAGGCGGAAATGGGTGAAAGCATGGCGCAAGGGCGGCAAGGCTTCAGCGCTTTCCAGCGTTAAACCATGATTGGCTAGTACCGTGCCGGCATCACCTTCCGGCGGCACCAGCAAACCACCCCAAATGCCGCTTGGCGGTCGGCGCTCCAGCAATATCCGTTGCCCATCGCTGATGATGACAAACGTGCTGCGCCGCTCTGGCACGGCAACCCGTACTTTGGCCACCGGCAATTCCGCCTGCCAGCCTTGCTGGCGAGCCAAACAGGTTTCCGCCAGCGGGCAGCGCAGGCACTGCGGTTTGCTCCGCGTACAAAGTTGCGCCAAGATCCATCAAACCCTGCGTGTAGGCCTCGATATCGCTATCCGGCAATAACTCGTTGGCCAAGGCCCAAAGCTTACGGTCAACCGCCGCCTGAGCTGGAAAATCATCAATGGCAAAATGGCGGCACAGCACTCTCTTGACGTTGCCATCGAGAATCGCGGCGCGCTGACCAAAAGCAAAAGCGGCAATCGCCGCCGCCGTTGAGCGGCCAATGCCAGACAATTCAGTCAGTTGATCCAAATTTTTTCGGCCATTTTCCAGCGTTGACCGTAACAAGTTGCTGCGCACAGCGGTGCAGATTGCGCGCCGGGCGTAGTAACGCCGGCCCAATGTTCGATCACCGCTTCAATTGGTGCCGCCGCCAGTGCTGCCAGATCCGGAAAACTCGCCAGAAACCGCTGGTAATAGGGAATCACCGTTGCCACCTGCGTTTGTTGCAACATGATCTCCGACAACCAAATCCGGTAAGGGTCGCGTGTTTGCTGCCAAGGCAGGTCATGGCGGCCTTCGCGCTTCTGCCAGGCTATCAGACGGGTGGAAAAGCGGGCTTGCTCAGGCAATTCATTCTCGACGGGCAGTAAGGAATGCGGATACGGCCTTTCCGAGCGGCCAAACCACGATGACCCAGCAGCAAACCGACACCCGTGCCCTGCGCAACGCCCTTGGGCGCTTCGCCACCGGCGTCGCCATCGTTACCGCCATCGATCCGGACGGCCAACCGATTGGTCTTACCGTCAATTCCTTCTCGGCGGTTTCCCTTGAGCCGGCCCTTGTACTATGGTGTCTCGACAATAACTCGCATAACCTGGGTTGCTTCCGCAGCGCGTCGCATCATGCGATCAATATTTTGTCGGTCGATCAGGAAGAACTCTCCAACCGCTTTGCCACCTGGCCAGTTGATCGTTTCGCCGGCTTGCAATGGCAGGCGGGGGCAGGCGGCGCGCCGGTTTTCAACGGTTGCTGCGTCACGTTTGAAGTTGCCAACGAAACCATCCACGCGGCGGGCGACCACACCATTTTTGTCAGCCGCGTTGAAAAATTCAGCGAAATTGCTGATCTCGCACCGCTGCTCTTTCATGCCGGGCCAGTACGCGCGTCTGGCCTGATGCTTATTGAGGCTTGCGGGCAATCATGCCGATCAGGGCTGAACGCCCTTGGTGACCGCTGCCTTCGCTGATCTCGTCTTCGTACTCGATGAGTTCTTCAATTGCCCAGTCGGCAAACGCCGAACGCAGTAGTTCTGCGCTGTAAAGATTCTCGACCGCCGAAGGGCCACCAGTAGCATATTTCAATTGTTTTGGCGTGTAGCCCTGCAACAGAATGCGCCCGCCGGGAGCGGTCAATTGCTTCATCACCTCAAATTGTCGCCTACGCAATTCAGGGCCGACAAACTGAATGAAAATCCCGAAAACCCAGTCAAATGCTCCGTGCATCTCGGCTGGCGGCCAATCTGGTGCGAGCATATCGGCCAGCAAAAAAGTCACATTGGTCTGGCGCCCGGCAGCGAGGCGACGCGCCTTCTCGACGGCTACCGGCGAGATTTCAACCGCCGTCACTTCCAAACCCTGTTCGGCAAGCCAAACCGAATTGCGACCTTCGCCATCCGCTACCGATAAGGCACTGCGCCCATTTTTCAGCAATTCCTGACGATGCGCAAGAAAGCGGTTGGGTTGGGTGCCGAACAGAAAATCATCACCGGCATCCTGATAACGTTTGCTCCAGATTTGCTCCTGATTCATGTTGCTGCTTCCCCTTGAGTCAGTTTTTGCCGGCTGCTTGATTCATTAAGCTTGTCGACGATTGAACCAGATGGGTTCTGCGCTTAGAATGGCGGCTTCAGCCCTGAGCGGGTGTAGTTTAATGGTAGAACGGTAGCTTCCCAAGCTGCATACGAGGGTTCGATTCCCTTCACCCGCTCCAAATCGATAGCGCTGAACAAGTCCGAAAGCAATTACCCTGATCCACACATACTCAGGTTCAACGTCAGACACTTCGCACTGCCGCCGGACTTCATAAATTCTGAAAGTAAAGTTTCCTGCACGCTAAAATCCAGCGATTCCAGCAGTGCAGTTAAACGCGGTGTCGTCTGATTCATGACGATGGTTCTTCCGATACAAACCGCATTGGCGCAGAATTGCTGTCCCTCAGTTCGGGTCAGGGCAATCAGTTTGTCACCGAAATGTCGAACCAGAAGTTCTTGAGACGAGAGATCAAAGCTTTCTGGCAAGTAAGGGGGCGTAGCCATCCGGCAATGGGCAGAAACAGGTGTCGAGATGGTAGAAACGTGGATCCGCTAGTGTTAGACGGTAGATCGGCGTTTTTATGTGGCAAGCCAGACTGGGTAGCGTCGTCTGATCTGAACGCGGGCCGCCGCCAAGCCAAAGCCGCCGTTCGCTATCGAAAAGCGCATCTCCCGCGCCTTCAAAACGGTTGCATCGGGCAAATCAATGCAGTCCCATCCATCCGCTTCGAACCATGAACGATTGATTTCCTTCTCACCCTGGCGCTGTGGATGTTTGAAATTGGACAGGATGATTTGCTTGTTTCCGAGCAGCGGCAAACCGGCGTTTGCCGTAAAAAACCAGATCGGGCCAAGCCGGGTCACCCTTGATCAGACTGATCTCGGCGAGTACGGACAGTTTATTGAACAGTTGTTGCCACTGGCTCGTTGCTGAATCAGGTGATACGTGGCCGATCTGATCATGCATCCAAGGATTGATTTCATAATTGACTGCAAATCCTTCAGGAGTGCACATCAGCAATTTTTCGGTCATCGAGTTTTATTCCTTCGCAGCTATTCTGTAATTACCAAACCACGGTAGGAAGACTACCCCATCATGCGGTCTCGTCTCGCCAGCGCTGAAATAATCGAATCCAAATCGCAGCCACCAGCAAGGTGCCAACTCCTCCCATCACCACAGAACCAACCGGGCCGAACAAGGCTGCTGTCGCGCCGGATTCGAATTCGCCGGAGCTGATTCGAGGCGCCAATGAAAATCGAGTTGACCGCAGACACCCGGCCACGAATCTCATTTGGTGTTTCGAGTTGAACCAATGTCTGGCGCATGACGACGCTAATGTTGTCAAAAGCGCCGGTTATAGCGAGAGCAATCAGTGACAAGCCAAAATTTTCAGACAGTCCGAAAACGACAGTCGCCAATCCGAATATGGCGACCGAACTCATCAACCAGGGCCCGACCTTTCTCCGGATTGGCCAGCGCAGCATGAGTGCCGACATGATCAGTGCGCCGGCAGCCGGGGCGGCGCGCAGCAGGCCCAGGCCTTGCGGTCCGGTATGCAAAATATCGCGGGCATAGATAGGCAGTAAGGCCGTAGCGCCACCCAGCAATACAGCAAAAAGATCGAGCGATGTGGCGCCAAGCAGCAACTTGCTATTCCAGACAAAGGCGACACCAGCCAGGATGCTGCTCAGGGTGGTTTTTTCCTTTGAGGGTTGGTACTGGTCATGCACTCCTTGCATTAGCGCAAACGCCAACAGCATCAGTGCAGTACAAGTGCCGTAGACTTTGGCTGCGCCGGCGACGCATAGATCGCCCCGCCAAATGCCGGACCACAGATGATGGCGGCCTGCATTCCTGTCGTGGAGAGTGTAACGGCGCGCTCCAGCAGGGCAGGGGACCAGCATGGAACCAGTGCCTGCTGGGTCGGCATCTGAAATGCACGGCAGGCGCCGAGTACGACCGATAAACCCAAAATCAATTCACGGGAGACAAAACTGTTCTCCGTGGCAAACACCAGCAGCAGGGCAACAATGCCCTGAGCCAAAATACAGAAGGCAAAGATTCTGCCGCGCCGCAATTTGTCGACAAGATGGCCGGCCGGTAGCGTCAGCAACAGCGCCGGTACGGGTGAAACAAGCCAACCAGGCCGAGATCCCAGGCACTTTCGGTGATGTCGTACATCTGCCAGGCAACAGCCACCATCAACATTTGCTGCGACAACATGGCAGCCAGGCGGGCAAGCCAGAAAAAGTAAATTGACGCTGGGCAAAAAGTTCGGCAAGCATAAAAAATGGCTATTTTCTGTTGTGGCGAACTGTTGTTAACTCCGTTCACGTGAAACAGGTGCTTTCAGCGGTGGAGCTTAATTACATCAAAACAATGTCGTATTCATCGACGTTAACTAAAAACCAATTGATAATCAAGTTATTGCGATGCAACTGCGCCTTGCTCTTGGTTCCAGCTACCCCTCTGGCTACCCGAAGTACAAGGGATCTGACGGGACGGTCGGCAACCTGCTGAGCCGAACCGATAACATCCTTGCGCACCGCCCCGAAAAGTTTCAGACGTTCGAGTTCTGATCGGCAGCTTCGTTCATCTATCAGAGACACCTGGCGCTTCCATCGACCCGCGGGCCCTGCCGATACCTGCCTGCCCCGGAGTAAGCAAATCGAAATCCAGACTGCCGCTGACCGGGGTGGCTGGAATCCTGTAGCCCATCGCCTGGTAGCCCCGCTGCCGCTTGCCCCACATCCGCAGCAGGGCCGGGTGGCCAGCATCGACAAAGTCGATGATGCGCACGTGGGTCTTGTTCGCATGCTCCCGATGCAGGCGGCCGGCGTACTGCTGCAGCGTGCCCTTCCACGAGATCGGCATGGCTAGCACCAGGGTGTCGAGCGGTGGGTGGTCGAAGCCTTCGCCGACCAGCTTGCCGGTGGACAAAAGCACCCGAGGCGCTTCAGTGGGCAGGGCGTCCAGTTCGCTGATCAAGGCGGCACGCTCCTTCTTCGACATGCGGCCATGCAACGTGAATAGCTTAGGGACGCGGCCTGCCAATACCGTACCGATGGCGTCAAGGTGTTCGGTGCGCTCGGTCAGCACCAGCACCTTGTGCCCCAGCCCGAAGGCACCCACGATTTCGTTCGCTATGGCGCCGTACGGCCGGCGTCGTTGGCGACATGCCTGAATACATCCTGGATGGCGGCGTCGGCGACGAGGTCAATGCGCCCTGCCAGGTAACGGGGAATCACCTCCAAGGTTTGCGGCGCGCCAGCCGGCTTCGCCGCAGTGTGTCGGATCGGCCCGCACTGCATGAAGATGATCGGCTGCCGCCCGTCGCGTCGGATCGGCGTGGCGGTGAGCCCGAGCACATACTTGGCCCGGGCGCGCTTCAGAATCGCCTCGAATGAGAATGCCGAGAGGTGGTGGCACTCGTCGACGATGACCTGCCCGTAGTTCTCGACGATTTCATTGGTCTCGCCCTGCCTTGAGAGCGACTGCATCACCGCGATATCGATCCTGCCGGTGGGCTTGGCTTTGCCGCCGCCGATGGTGCCGATCACGTTCTTTCCGACTCCTAGAAATGCCTGCAGCCGCTCCTGCCACTGCTTGAGCAATTCGGTGCGATGCACCAGCACCAGGGTGTTCACCACGCCGGGCGATCAGCGCTGCGGCCGTCACGGTCTTGCCGAAGGCGGTTGGCGCACACAGGATGCCGACATCGTGGCGAAGCATCGCAGCGACTGCAGCCTCCTGATCTGACCGCAGCGTTCCGACAAAGCTTACGTCCAGCGGCTTGCCGCCAGCGCTCGTCTCGCAACTCACAGCGAACACTGTTTTCGCGTAGCAATTCCTGGGCGGCATCAAGGCGGCCCGCGGCAGGGCGATGGTTCGGGTAGTTCTCGGCACAGCCGATCACCCGCAGCTCGTCCCAGACCGGCACACGCATCGCCTGCGCCCGGTAGAACTCCGGGTTCTGAAAGGCTGCCAAGCGGATCAGACGGTTCGCCAGCGCTTGCGGAAGCTGCGCCTTGTCGAAATAAAGGAGATTTGGCCAAGGTGACTGTCAACCAGGCCGGCATCGGGCCCGGAATTCGCTGCCTCGCCGGCGACGTGCGCTTCCACGGCTCTTGCTGATCCTCCTCGGTGATGAAGGTGACATCCAGCGGATGCGAGCCGCCGGTGGCCCGCAGGATCGTCGGCTCAATATCGTGGGTTGCCATGGGCTGTACCGACGCCAGGAAGGCCCATTGGTCGGGATACAGCCGCAATGCATCGTCCACGAACACGCTGCCGCCACTCTCGCGCGGGACTTTCTGTAGCGGCAGCGCGATCAGGTTGCCGAAGCCACCCTTGGGCATCGTGTCCTGGTTCGGGAAGAGCCGGTCGTAGGACGTAAGCTTCAGTTGCCGGGTGCGGGCGCAGGTGTGGCTGATGATCGCGGTGCCGAGCCGCCTGGCATCCCGCGCCGCGACGTTCGACGAGAAGAAAACCCACACATGGGCGCCGTTGCCCGAGCGCGAGATTTCCAGTGCGATGGGGACGCCCAGTTCGCGGCACGATTGAGCGAAAGCCTGTGCATCGCTGCGCCAATCGGCGTCGTCGAAATCCACCGCGAGGAAATGGCAGTTGTCATCCGCCAGCAGTGGATACACGCCGACGGTATGGCTGCCGGCGAGGTGATCGTAGATCGTCTGGTCGGTCAGGGGCACCAGCAGCCGGTTGCCGCAGTCTGCGCACTTGATGCGTGGTTTCTCACAAACACCGGTGCGCCACTCGTTGGCACAGACTGGCGAATACCCGCTCTTGCCGGCTTTGCTTTCCCAGCGGGCCGGATAGACATCGGTGCGGCCCCGAAACAGCCGGCGAAAGAGAGCGACCTTTTCGTCCGTGCTCAGCGGCGCAGCATTGACCGGCGTGGCCACAGGTTCGGGCAGGCGCCATGCAATACCACTGGCCTCCAGCAAACCGACCAACCGAGCGTTCTCGGCACGCAGTCGGGCGAGTTCGTCGTCCGTGTCCGCGGTCATCCCGACCATAGCCCCGCTTCGGTCAAGCGGCGCAGCAGGGCGCCTCGTGTCGCATGGCGCACCACAAACTGTCGCAAGGTACGCTCAAATTCCTCACGGCTAGACGTCAGTGCGTGACCTTCCCGCCAGTTCGGCCGGTTGCCCGCACCGCCTGATCGTAGCCAGACGCTGAACCACGCTTCGCCTGTACATCAACTGCCTCCCCATGCTTGTCCACATCGGCCATCAATCGCCGCAGATGAGCTTCGCGCTGGTGGCGGCGCTCAGCTTCCTGCTGCGCACGCTCCTTCGCTTCGCGCTCCAGCCGTGGGCCAGAGGCCAATTTGGCGAGTTCGCTTAGTTCGGCCACGCTGCGTCTTGGCGTGGCCGAGGCGCGGGCAGGGCGTTGCGCTTTCAGCCAGGTTGCGTGCCGGATCCTGACTCGGCGCTCCGCGTCCTGTCCCTGTCCCTGCGTGATCAGCTTCAGCACCGCCACCATCTCGTCGCGCGACCATTCCCCCAGCCACGCATCGAGACGATCGCGATCATCGGCATCTGTCGTTGGAGCACGAGTGCTGCCGGCCATGGCGGCAGCCAGAATGTTTTCAAGGATCGATCTCCAGAAATTCGACCAGCGCCTGCTGCGGCAGGGACAGCTCCGACAAGCCGGGCGGCACCTCGGGTTCCCGCGCTTCCTCCCGCAGTTCGCGCTGCCGGCGCCGGCCAGCCAACCGAGGTAGAGCGACCGCAAGTCACCGCGCAGTAGCTCGTCACGTAACGGCGCCAGGCGCCGCATCCAGCCGCTGCCGTCCTCCTCGGAAAATCGGTCGTAGTCTTCGCTCTCATTGAGCGCCCAGTCGAAAAATCCAGTGTTCGTCGCTGGCCTCGATGGTCAGGGGGCATACTTGGTGGCGAAGGGCTTCAGCTCGGCCTTGCGGAAAGTGCGCGGGACGCGCAAGGCCAGCCGGCAGCTGCACCAGTTGGCGGTGTAGACGAAGGCGTCGAAATAGCGCCGCATCCAGTCGGACGGATCGGCTTTCAGGTCGCCCCACTCGTAGTGGTTGGCGAAACCCGAGGCGTGATTACCGCGCGAGTGGAAACCGCACGCAGTGCCGCCATGTCGGTGCGGGGTGAGCGGCTGGTCGATGGCAGCGAATTCGTAATATTGGTACTCGCTCATGGTCTAACACTCAACCTAGGCTTGGCAAAGCGCCTTTTGACGATGTATCCGACTGGCCGGGAGAGCCATTCGCCCTCCGACTCTGGCCTTGACTCTGGCCTGGCCGGTGAAGTGGCCTCCCCTGTGGGGAGACGCCACCACTTCCAGCACCCGCCGGACCACCTTGTCTCCCCGTTCTCGGCTCCTTGAGGACATAACCCTCTTTATTACATCCTTTCACGCTAATTACCTCTTCTCTGCCAAAGCGCGCCGGGGCCTCGGCCGGTGCAGCCGACGGACTGTCCATTTTGGGTATTGAGCACCGCCGGATCATGTCCCGGCTCACCCCAGGACAGCACGCTCCAGGTCGGCCAGGGAGAACCTTCCCGGCATTTTGACGATCGATTCCAGCACCATTAGCCCCACGCCGCGCTCATTAGCGTGGCAAGATCACGCCGCGAAAGCACCTCGGTGAACTCGCGCCAGTCCTTCTCCGGCGGCATCATCGTACCGGTGTAGCGCAAGTCGAAACCCGTCGCGCTTTTCTGGGCGTTGATGTATTCGTCCAGTCTTTCGCCCAGTGTTTCGATGTCCTCGATCCACTCATCCTTGATGGTGTCCGGCAGCGAACCGAAAAGGTCGTAGCGGTTCTTCATGCGCTCGGACAGGCGCTCGTAGATCTTTTCGTCTACGCTTTGCTCGAACACGAGGTTCAGCATATCCACGGTTTCGCGCCGCTGCCCGAAGCGTTTGATGCGGCCGATGCGCTGTTCGAGTCGCGTGGGGTTCCAAGGCAGATCAATGTTGATCAGGGTGCCAAGCGCTTGCAGATTCAAGCCTTCGCAAGCGGCATCAGTTGCCACCATGACGCGAATCTGGTGCTCTGCCACCATGCGTTTGAGCGTTTCGCGCTCGACACTCACGCTGTCGCCTCCCTGATACAGGCGACTACGACCTGCACCCGCGTACAAGCCAAGCCTCCTCCAGGGTAGCGGGCGGCAAGCAAATCGGCCAGCCATCTCGCCGTGTCGTAGTACTGGCTGAAAATGATGACACCCAACTCCAGCCATTTCTCCTTGTCGAGGAAGTGGACGACGGCTTCCATCTTCGGGTCGATCTCCAGCCGCTCCAAACGGTCGATCAGACGTTGTAGCACTTCGCGCTCTTCGCCCGACTCGACTTTGACGTCACCTTCCTGTTCCTCGTCTTCCTCATGCACGGCGTCACCTTCCAGCAAGCGTCGCGCCGTTGAGAGGCCCGCGTGAATGCTGGAACAAATGCGCTGCTCCATCAGGTTCTTCATGAAGCCGCTGCCTTTGCCGCGCTTGGCTAGTGCCTTGCCGAAGGCGCGCGCTTCGCCATATGCCTGCCGGAAGTTCTCGGAGGTTCGAAGCGCCTTACCTTCAAACAACGTGTCGAATGCGCGCTGCTCAGACGCATGCTCGCGCTCGGGATGGACGTCTACCCCCACTGGGGTCAACAAGGGCTTGCCGTCCTTGTCCTTGGCTTCTTCAAGTTGTAGGCGCTTACGCAAGACCACGTGGCGCACCAACGGGTTTGATCGGGATGCGGAATGTCCTACCATCCAACTGATACTGCAAGTTGCCGTCCTGGACAGTGCCAGTTGTAGCGGCTCGCATCTCTTCAGCCGTGGCCCCGTTCTTGACCTGGATGTCGAATCGCTTCTTGGCATGGTCAGGAACCAGTTGTGCGATGACATTCCCGTTCTTTGAAATGACCCAGGTCGGCGACAGCGGAACCAGCCAGCCGGACTCTGGACAACGTGTTTCCAAGCAATACAGAAAGGCCTTCGTTTGATTACCTTTGCATCCTTTTCGATGCCGAGCGACGCGATCACTGAGCCTACAGCCTTGGCAGCCGCGCGATTTTCTTTCTCGATCTCGGCGCGGGACTCGGCGCTGGCACCTACAATGTTGAAAGCGCCCCAAGTCAGCATGCATGCGATGGGGTTGAGGTCGGAGGCATAGGCATCGCAGCCGATGCGCGCGGCCTCGAAGGGGATGGAGCCACCGCCGCTAAAGGTGTCGCCCACACGCGGACGATGACCGTAGCGCAGGATGCCCAGTTGTTCCACTAGTTCGGGCAAGGACGTAACGCAAACGCCCAAGTGGGCATAGTGGCGATTGATCTCCGGCCACACTGGAGCGTAGAGCCAATCTTGATCAACCTCCTCCGGGCGCTTGCCAACACTGGCCTTTTCCTCATAATTCGATAGCGTGGCCAGCGCCTGCCGGTACAGGATTAGCTTGTCGTCATCAGTGATATCGCGCCGCCAACCACGCCCGCCAAAGTAACGTTCCGGGTCGGAGATAGGGATCATCTCTTGCAAACTGGTCGCCGAATATGCATTAGCCGCAAGCGCCCGCCGCGCCAGGCTCTCGCCGTCAAAGGCCATAAGTTTTTCGAAGAGGGCGAGATCTGCCTCCGCATCGTCAGTGGGCGGTAGCAGGCTGGCCAGCACAATAGCGCGCACCAAAATCAGCGGTTTGCGCCCCTTCCAGTAGGAACCTAATCCCGTCAGAGTCTGCGCCGCAACGGCCTTGCGTTCGCTCTGCGACTCAAACGACACCTTCTGAGCGGGGAAAACCGTCTCGATCAACGCGGGCGCATCTTTTAGGGCCAAGGGTGGAGAGTAGTTGTTGTTTCCCTGCATTCCCCGATGAATCCTCAATGGGCCGGAGCCACTTAATGCGCTAGCCAGCCTTGGGAGCGCAGGCGCTCTTCGGCAATGACAAGCTGGCGAGGTGTGAATTGCCGCTTGCGTGCATTCCAGTCGTAGACCCGGCGTTCCACGCTCTCGTGCTGTGTGGCACCCTCGCGGCTCATCACCCAATGTACAGTCGCCAGAAGTTCCAGCCCGTAGGGTGACTCGAAGCCTTCTACCAGTTTGGTCACACGTTCAAAGTGGGCGCGACTGATGTCGTGTTGATCCAGGTAGTTCTTGGCGTCTTCCACTGCTCCGGGCACCAGTGTGAGTGGTTTGTCCGGCGCATCGCCGCCATCGGCATAACCTGCGATCAAGACCTTCCACTGGCCTTTAGTACATGCCGAAGATTCTCGGCATAGGGGCCGTAGTGATGCTTGATGTACTGGAGACGCAGCGGCTCACCAGCCTCCTGCATGAAGTACATCAGCTTCAGGACTTCCAGCAGAGTGACAAAGGGGTCGAGCAGGCCCCCGAGATAGCCGCTGCATCAGTTCCACCAAGGCGGCGCGACCCGCCGTCATCTTGGGCACTCGCGCACATGCGCCATCTTGTCGTTGGCCGGAGCCCCTTTGGGCTCGAACACCAGCACTCGCACGTCGGCAAGCTCTGCCAGCGCACGTGCGATGCGTGGGCGCACCTCGTTCCAGTCCAGCCCGCCCAAGCCTGCCCCCAGCGGCGGGATCGCGATGGAGCGAATGCCATTGGCACGGATGACATTGACCAGATCGGTAAGGCCCGTCTCGATATCCTCGATGCGGCTCTTGCCACGCCAGTGGCGCTTGGTTGGGAAGTTGATGATGAAGCGCGGCAAGGTGAGCTGCCCCGTATCAAAAACGAACATGCGGCTAGGCTGCTGGCTTCGCGCTTGCAAGCAGCTTCGTAAGCCTTGAAGTTTTCCGGTAAACATTCTTGAACTGTAAGGCGATGCCACGCCCCATCACACCGACGCAATTGACGGTGTTGACCAGTGCGTCTGCCTCACATTGGAGGATGTCACCCGAGGTGTACTCGATCATGGCTGTGCTCCTCTAATTTCAGTAATACCAGTCCGGGCGCACTTCGACCGGTGGCCGGTGTCCGTGAGCCGGAAGGGCGTTAACAACTTGACCGTAGACGGCCGCCGAGTTAACGCCGATGCGTTCGATCAAATGCCAGGGAAGCGCTGTGCCAACAGTGAACTCGGCTTGCTTGCCTTCTTTGTGCGCCCGCCAGTCGCGAGCTTGTACAGCAGTCCAGTTGATCTCGTTCAGACGCGCGAGGTCGTTACGGTCTTCGAAGAAGTACGAACCCGCGTTCGAGAGAGTGAATGCCCAGCGGACAGCTTGCGCGTTGGCCCACGCAACGACCGCACGCAGATCAGCCTCTAAATGCACTACAGGCCCTTGCCCGCCGCGATAGGCCATCTCCGGATGGTTGCCCTGATAGATCAAGTACAGCATGACGGAGCGCGGACAGAAGTAAAACGGCACGAGTCACCGACGTGAAGGTCGGGGTGGCTGCTGAGGTGCAGTTCATTCAAGCGCCGCTGCTTGATACCATTCATGCCGATGGTGGTGCCCGGCGGCATGCGTCGGACGATCTCCGCATCGCACCACAAAAAACCGTCGGCCACGATGGAGGGCAGACGATCCACATGGGCGATGTGGTAGATCTTCGGCTGCGGCGGGACGAGGGCGGCGTTCATGACGTCTCGTCCCCGAACAGACCCAACGAGGCCTGGGCAACTTCCAGCTCAGGGCTTGCCACGTCGGGCACGCGGAGCAAGCATTTCGCTCTGCGCCACATCGCCAAGGCATGCTTGAGCGCCTCGCGCCAGCCTTGCCCGCATCCATCACCCCGCCGGTGCCCGTGGCGGTCATGCCAAACAGCCACCAGCGTTCTTCCGGGCGCAACGCCAGCCAGTTGCACAGCCACCGGAATTTTCTCCATCTCCATCTGCCTCGATTGCCCAGGCCAGTACGCACAATTCCCTTGCCGAGTAGGCGATCCACCGGGTTGTCACCGACCTTCCACGCGCCAGGTTTGATGCCATGCACGGCAAACGGGCGTTGAAGGCGCGTTGCACCTCGGCGCGAATGGCCGTCCAGCGCGGGCGATCCAGCAGAACGCGTCGATCACCGCGTTGTCGTTGCCTGCCGCCTGCAAAGCCAAGGGCATTCGCTGAACTGAACCTTGCCCCCGCACATGCTGGCCTTTGGAATGATGATCTTGAAGTGATGCGGATCGAAGTCGCAGGCACGCCAAAAACTAGCGTGTTACGCCTTGCGCACGCGCCTTGGGTGATCGGTGTGTTGCCTGCGGCTTCAGCCATCCCTTCCTCCTGATTGATGTCGCCCGGCTTCAGCTCGATCCCGGCGAGCTTGGCGAACTCTTTGAGTGCAAAGCCGGTATCGGAAGGCGACACCGTCGGCAATGGCAATGTTGAGCGGGGCGTCGGGCCCTTGAGCACGTCACGCAGGCTGTTTGACTTCACACCTTCGATGATGGCGGCAGTGACTTCGGTATCCTGGAAGCGCACGGTCACGGTGTTTTCACCCTCACCGATTTCGATGCGCACGCCTTTGAATCGCGTTCCCGGCTGGTCACGGAAACGGTTGATGACGCCGAAGACGCGGTCGGTGGTGTCGAGAGCAACGCGCTTGCTTTGCAGGCGCGCGGGCTTGCTGTCGACGATCTGCACCGTCCTATCGCCACTTGCAGGGATCTGGAAGTCCGCCGTCTTGTTGGCCTCGCCCGCGCGGGCGAACACCAGCAGGCGGCAGCTTGTGGAACCGATTTCGAACGGCGCGTCGTAGCGGGTACCGTCCTTTGGGTTGGAGCGCCGTCCAGGGTGTAGTAGATGTCAGCGTGCGGCGTGGCAGCGAGGGTGACACGCCGGCTGTCAGCAGCTGGTTCGACCTGATGACGAATCTTTGGGGGTCGGCGAGCCAGCGGGTGGCCGGGCCGCTTTCATAGCGCCCGGTCGGCTCTTTCACCATAAAAAGTGAACTCGTGCCCTCGCCGGTGGCAAGGAAGTTGTCCATGTCTTCGACTTTGTTGTCCTTGTCGGACATCAGGTTTGTTCGACCAGTAAACGATCGGGCTGTCACCGCGTGACGTGGCGGAGGCTCAGCACCTTCGCCAGTATCCGGTTGACATTGACTATAGGGACGTTGATGGTAAGTCTTGTCCTTGGGAAAGGGCCCCTTCTCGATGTAGCCGTCCTCGCCCAAGCGCCAGCGGCCTAACGTTTCAGAGCTTCGGTCTTGAGCGTATCCAGGCCACTTGCACCTGGCATCCACGGCCAGATGGAGAGCACTTGGATCAAGTGGCGACATCCATCCATGAGTGCGACGGTTGTCCCCACCGGACGGCATAGGTACTCCTCGGCCTGCGCGTAGCCTTCGTCGAGGTTGCCCTGCTCCAGTTCGGCCACGAGCTTGGTCGCCCGCGGGCTGGCCAGCAGTTTCTCGATCTGCGTTTCGGCGGATTGGTCGCCTTGACCAAGTTCGAGGCCCTGATCGATGAGGTCCCGGCCAGCACGTCACGTCCATCCACCGGATCATTGGCAGGAAAGTAGAGGCGGTTGTAGGCTGCGGACAGCGCCTTGCTGAAGCGATCTTCGGATTCTTCAAAACGGTCGCGGGCGCCTCCTCGAACAGTGTGTCTCCGGATTTGAGGCGCTGCTGGATCTGCTCAATGGCATACAACCCGCGGAGCCGTTCCTCCAACCGCGTCGCGGCCAGCATGCTGTTCCGACCGCTCAGCACCAGCAGATTGTTCTTTCCTGCTGGTAGTCGAAGAAGTTTTGCAATTCACTGGGTGGCACCTTGCCATCCGGCTTGATGACAATGATGTGCGCGGACCGCCGAGCTTGAGTTCATCCAGCGGGCGCTCCTGCACGTCCTGATATGCGATTTTGTTAACCGGCGCGAGGATTCCCGAGAGGCGATTGATGAGCGCCTGATCGACTTTTAAGGTTGCGGGACTTCCTTGGCGTTACGCTCGATCTGGCGCGAGAGGTTCTCTTTTTCCTTGATAAAGAAGCGTTGTTCGGCGGGTGGAGATACCAGGCAGATTCGCGCAGGCGCGTTTTATTGCAATGCCTGAAGGAACTCATCGGGCTTGCGCTGTGGCGCAGCAAGAAACCTGATCAACTTCACTCGGACAGGCCTGATGCGCCCACCGACGGCGCGCGACAGGCTGGATGACAGCAGCAAGGTCATGAGTTGCTGTGCGGCATCGCCTGCCAATTCTCCGTCGATATGCTCGGTTATGGCGTTACCCGCGTCAGAGATATCGCGTGTCAATGCAGGCATCAGCTTGGGCGCAATGCGCTCAATCTCGTCTTTACCTGCTCATCGTTCAGATTGAGGTGCTGTGTGCCGATCAGAATACGTCGTCAGCCTCACGCTCATCATCCACACTCTTGAGCAGCCGCGCATGGAACTGCATCAAGCTCCGGGTCTGGCGGAAACCTTCGTTCTCCTTGAACAGCGCAACGAGGTGCTTGAATGACGGGTGGAAGGCGATAGGTTTCGCACCTGCTCGGCGATTCGTTTTCGACGCCGCTGGCTACGATTCAGTCGCCGTCTTCGGCCTTCTTGATCTGCTGCGCGTACTCCTCGGCGATGTCGGAAACGACACGTTCGTCCGGCAGCCCGTCGATGAGGCGCTTCTTCAGGATTTCGTAGATTTCGTTGCCCGCCAGCTGCACCGGCGTGATGGGTCATGCTGCCTGACGGCGGGTTTCCGGCCGCAGGTTGGAGATGGCGTCAGCCAGCGCCTTGGTCTGGGCTTTGTAGCTGCCCCAAAGGTTGCGCAACCACGATGGCGCAGTTGGGTGAGTTCCAGTGCGGCGTTCACCAGGCTGGAAAGGCTTGTGAGGACCGCCACAGTCCGCCAGCGTGCCTTGACCGAACACCTGCGTGCTGGCGTTGTCCAGATAGGGCGGCAGTTCATCCAGCAGGAGCTTAGGTTGGCTGGTCGCTGGCTTATTTCTCCCACTGGCGCTGATCGACTGCCTTCGGCCCGTTCGCCCTACGCGGCTTGATGGCTTCTTCAGCCTGGAGCTGGGTGGCGATTTCGCCCCAGATGAAGTTGTCGGGGTTGTTGCGGGGGTTGCTGAATGCGGCGATGCGTGCATGACTGAATTCGATGCGCGAAGTCAGATCGGCAGACAGAACTTCCTTGCGCAGGTTCGGAATGCCGTGGGCGAGCAATCCTAACGCGATCATCACCTGCGTTTTACTTCGCCGCCCATCGCTGCCCGGGTCAGTTCGAAGACAGCCTGATCCGATTTACCGGACAGACGCAGCAGACCTTCTCGGAAAAGCTGATCCATGCCGTGGGTGACGGTTGCGAGAAGAA
>JADJMS010000002.1 GCA_016709495.1 Candidatus Dechloromonas phosphorivorans
TCTAGACAAGTCGCCGCTCATCCGGCGGTGATGGAGTTTTGATAGTGGGAGGTTTTCGAGGTTTTCCCGCAATAATTCAGCGGTTGCAGGCGCTCCCAGCGTCAAAGATATTCCGACTCGACGCGTTAAACTTTCTATCCTTCCTTTTTCGACATCATTCTCCGGACGGAGGAGCTCAATCGCGAATTCCCAGCCGCCGATGTGGCGCTCGTGATCGACGCGAACGACACTCCTCCTCTACGTAACTGGCCTTATCTCGCGGGCAAGGTGACCTAGGTGGCCTCGACCCAGAGATTTGTCGGTTTTTCTTACACTTGGCCGAAGAGAGTCAAACCGAATACATTTAAGCTATTGTTTTTAATAGCCATAGCTCCCGGGCGCAATATTTGCTTTTATCGCGACATCCACGCAATAGACCGTTTCTGTGTCGTTTGCTGGCTAGCACTGATCCTTTATTCCCAAGAACTTTCAGATCCTTGATGGGAGGTCGCACATGCTTAAGAAATTCGTAACCGCCGCAGTTATGGGTATTGCTGCCCATTCGTCGGCGTACGCGTCACTCGTTGGCGACACCGTCACGTCGGAGTACATATTTCCGACCGTGGGCTCAGTCTTTGGTTCGCGGTCGGACCTCGTTGGCGCAGGAGTTGAGGTCAACTGTCCAGCGGACGCGGGGGTATTCTGCTCCGCATTTGCACGACCGGCAACGATCGATATCGGCGGCTTTTCGATTCGTCTCAACGAAGCAGCCGGGTCGGCCTATAGTGGTGCATCGTTCAACGGCATACGCTGGTCTAGCCTCGATTTTGGTGCTGGTTTGGGAATTGTAGGTTTTGCTTTGACCACAGATCTCGTGGGACTGTCTTTGGCCAACGTGTCGTTTACGACCGACTCGATCCAATTCAATGCTCAGGGACTGGACTTTTCACAAGCCCCGTATTTTGTTCAACTGGATCTTCAGGTCGGTGCGATTCCGGAGCCGGCGTCTCTTGCGCTGGCGGGACTCGGACTTTCTCTGCTCGGCTTCGCGCGTCGTCGCAGAGTTCGATAGACGAACTGAGCTTGATGCCGAGTTGACGGGTGACTGCGACAACAGTCGCCCGTTTTGTTTCTAAAACCGAACTGATTGGCTAGCGCCCTTTGAACCGTGGCGCGGTTTCTCACAATGCAACAACAGGCAAATGTCCAGGTGGTCCGCCCAGACCCTGCCTTATGGCAGCCCACCCTGCGACGCACCGCGCCCCCCAACGTTATCAACGTCACCATCCCGAGCAGATGCTGTGGTATCGCAATCTGGTGCTAACGCCGCTGGAGCTGATTCGACCGGAGCGTCACGCCGTTCGTGTGACGGCCCACTGGTGTCAAACGTCTGCTGAGCTCATAAAGCTCCAGTTAAATGGCTCAGGCGTCGAACGACAACAATGGGCACGTAGCAGCCGACCGGCGCAGCAAAAATCCACAGGGGGCACCGCCGACGGCCCTCTATAGCCAAGGCGGCGGCGCCCCCTGTGGGGTTTTGCGGTGAAATCGCGACAGCCCCCCCCTCCTTGCAAACAAGTCAGTAACTCGATTACCATTTATAACGTCATAGGTAATTATCTGAAAGTTGGATAAGAGCCCCTCAAGACATATGGGCCAAAGTCGGAAATGGTGCCCCAGGTTGGCATAGAGACCAGCCTAGTGGGATAAGCCTCCGCAAGGATAAGCCGTCTTCGAGGATAAGTGCCCCGCGAGATTCCATTCCTGTGACTTCATCGTCCTTTAACCGACATGGAGTCCATCGCGTTCGCACGTTTCGACTCCATTGTCATGAATGACTGGAGTCATCATGTCCTCGATTCAAAAACCGCATCAAAGCCCCCTGCAACAGAATGAATGCAACAGCGAGTCAGCGACTGCGCGCACGGAGCGTCAGCACCGTACGCCCGGCGCCGACGAAGCAAGCCATTTCCCCGGTAGGGTAATACCGGGGGAAAGTTATCCACCCATTGGATTCCCCGAGAGTGGGGAAAGTTATCAAATCGTTGCCAGAGGAAAAAGAGCCTGCGTCATCGCCCACCCATTACCACACCCCGAGGTACAGGGCTATACCGCACTCACTGATTACCTGAATTGCACCTTTCCTTTCTCAGAGGTCATCAGGACGTACGTCAGTTCATCGATCAACTGTTACGCATCCCAGGCATCAATATTTCGCACGCGAAAAACCGGGGTAAAGGCTTCAATGGCTATGAACGCTCCTACGATCTCGGGGATTTCGGCGCTCGTTTCGGCTACATCGGCCAAGCCGGCACGGCGCTTCTATCGCTACCTGGGCAAGCTTGTGCTGCAATTGCAGATTGGGCTCCTGTGGTTGAACTCCTGCGCGACCAGTACGGTGCCAGGATCACGCGATGGGATGGGGCTGTCGACGACTTTCTAGGAACACACCCCGTCGATTGGGCAGTAGAGCGCTATCTGGGCGGGGATTTCACCAACGGCGGCAATAAACCGTCTTGCCGACAAGCAGGAAACTGGATTGAGCCCGATGGGACTGGCCGGACCTTTTATATCGGCAAGCGTAAGAACGGCAAGATGATCCGCATCTATGAAAAGGGTATGCAGACCGGCCAAGCCTGGCACCCTTGGGTACGTTACGAAGTCGAGCTGCACAACGTTGATCGTGTTGTGCCGTGGGATGTTCTATTCAATCCTGGCCAGTACGTTGCCGGGGCATTCCCCAAGGCGCTTTCCTGGGTCAACGAAGAAATGTCTCGAATTCGCACCATTCAGGAGGAAGGATCGCTCGCCTATCAGCATCTGGTTAATTGTGCCGCCATTGCCTACGGTCCACTGGTCAATGTGATGCTTGAGGTCGAAGGATCGTCGGAAGCGGTAGTTAAGAAATTACGTAAGCCAGGAGTGCCGGCTCGACTTGCATTTCCGGTTGATCCCTTCACGCAGGGCTAAATCATGAACACGCTCACCCTGCAACAGGCTGCCGCCTTACTGAAGATTCATCCTGTCACGCTACAAGAGAAAGCGCGAGCTGGAGACATTCCCGGTGCCAAGATTGGCAAGTGCTGGGTGTTTCTTGAGATTGACCTGATCGAGCACATCCGGTCACAATATCCGCGGCGAGCGTTGCAGGGTGAGCATGAAAGGAACATCACATGTCACTCTTCAAACGCAAAGACTCCTCCAGTTGGTGGGTCAAAATCATCATCGACGGACGAAAGATACAACGTAGCACTGGGACTGACGACAAAATCCAAGCCCAGAATTCCACGACCGGCTAAAGCCCAGATGTGGGAACAGAATCGTCTAGGGGTAAAAGCCAGACGATCATGGAAGGAAGCGGTAGTTCGTTGGCTGGAGGAAACTTCGGAGAAGGCCACGCACCAGGAGGACAAGCGCAAGCTGATCTGGCTTGATACCTACCTCGGGGCGCTGATGTTGGATGAGATCACCCTGGATGTGATCGACAGCATCAGAGCGGCCAAGCTCAAGGAAGCAGCCAAGGCAACGACCAACCGTTATTTGGCACTGACGCGCGCCATCCTGCTCCGTTCCAGGGATGAATGGGAATGGATCGACAAGGTGCCAAAGATTAGGCTCTTTAAAGAATCAGGAAGCCGTGAACGTTCTCTAACCAGAGAGCAGGCAGGACGTCTATTAGATGAGTTGCCGGAACACCAGCGCGATGTTGTTTTATTCGCTTTGGCAACTGGACTCAGACAAAGCAATGTCCTGCAGCTTGAGTGGTCACAGATCAACCTGGAACAGCGCCATGCATGGATTCATGCGGCGCAGTCGAAGAACCGACGACCTATTGCCATTCCGTTGAATGAGGCAGCTTACGCTGTGCTCATGCGACAGAAGGGGAAACACCTAGAGCGAGTGTTTACGTTTCGGGGCAAGCCGTTGAATTCAGCCAACACGCCTGCTTGGAAAAAAGCATTGAAACGGGCTGGAATCGATAACTTCCGCTGGCATGATCTGAGGCATACTTGGGCAACGTGGCAGCGACAGGCTGGAACACCGACACATGAGTTACAACGATTGGGTGGGTGGCGAACAGGGGCAATGGTGGAGCGTTATGCTCATCTGGCGCCGGATCATCTAGCTGTTGCAGCTTCGCGGTTAGATTCGTTGTTGATCGGCTACGATCTGGCTACGTAGCACCAGAAATAAAAACGGCCTCCAACGCTGGAAGCCGCTTGAATTCTGGTGGGGCGCGACAGATTCGAACTGTCGACCTACGGATTAAGAGTCCGCTGCTCTACCAACTGAGCTAGCGCCCCAATCTTCGTAAAAATTTGGTGGGTCGGCCGAGATTCGAACTCGGGACCAACGGATTAAAAGTCCGCTGCTCTACCGACTGAGCTACCGACCCACACTTGAAGAGCGGCGAATTATATAGAGGCACCCATGCAGCGTCAACGGAACAAGCAGGAATTGAAGATTTGTTTATCTTGGTAAAGCCCATACTGCTCGCGATAGAAATGAATTTAGAATGGCCAATGTCACTTATTTTTTGGAGAAAACGATGACAGAACAGGATATTTCACGATATCAGGACATCCTTGTCACCACAGCAACCGATGTCGGAATCAAGATTTTGGCAGCCATTGCCTTCTGGATGATTGGCCGCTGGCTGATCGGGATGGTGCTGGGCATGATCCGGGCTTCCCTGGAGAAACAGAAGGTTGATCCGACGGTACTGCGTTATGTCGGTTCAGTCGTCACGGTTACCTTGAACGTGCTATTGGTGGTTGGCATTCTCGGTTACTTCGGCATTCAGACGACAACCTTCGCAGCCCTGATTGCCGCTGCCGGCGTCGCAATCGGCATGGCCTGGTCAGGTTTGCTGGCCAACTTTGCGGCTGGTGCTTTCATTGTTGTCCTGCGCCCGCTCAAAGTCGGAGATTTCGTCACGGTTGCCGGCATTACCGGCACGGTAACTGAACTGGGTTTGTTTACTACGACGCTGAACACCCCGGATAACGTCCAGACCATCGTTGGCAACAACAAGGTATTTGGTGACACGATCCAGAATTTCTCGGTCAATCCGTTCCGCCGCGTTGATCTTAAATGCCAGCTTTCTGGTGCGGCTGATCACAAGGCGGCAATGGCCCTCTTGCGCGAGAAAATTGCTGCCATTCCGAATGTTTTGGCGGAGCCTAAAGTCGATGTCGAGATTCTCGACTTCACCCTGGTCGGGCCGGTCCTGGCAGTTCGTCCTTATTGCCACACCGACAATTACTGGCAGGTGTATTTCGATACCAACAAGATGATTCGCGAGTCACTTGCCGAGGCAGGCTTCCCGGCACCGATGCCGGCGCAGAACGTGATCGTGACGCAATCGAATTAAGGTTTTTGAATTCAAGCCTTGAGGCCCGCCGAGTGCGGGCCTTTTTATTCAGAAGCGCAGCGCAACAGTCAGGGATTCAACTTCGGCAGCAGATTCGGCAAGGATGCCGCTGAGTGTTTGCTCGTCGATAACTGAATCAATGATAGGCGCTGATCCACCATTGCGAATCGTGCCAATCTCATAGAGCGGCGAAGTCACCGGAGACAGTTCGTTGGCCAGCAAAAGCGTATCGCCCAGCGTAACCGGGGGCAGGGCCAGATAGCCTTCCCATTGGGCTTCGATTGCCTGCATGACGGCATCGGGCACGGCTAACCGGGTCAGAATGGCACGACCAATTTCGGCTTCAGCACTTTCTGCCCAGTCTCCGGGTTCGCCAACAAGCAAACCAGGAAAATCCTTGGCGCGCGAAATCAGGTAAAAACCACCGACTTCATGCACGATGCCGGCAAAAAGAGCTGTTTCCGGATCTTGATGGGTTACGCGACGGGCAATTACATGGGCTAAAGCCGCAACGTGCGCGGTATGCTCCCAAAGACGTGCTGCAATGCTGCGAATTTCGGGATCGCTTGACGCGCCAGCCATCTGTCTGGTTGCCAAGGCTGTCGCCAAAGTACGCAAGGTACGCAGGCCAATACGGGAAACCGCATTGCGCACATCGGTAATTTTTTGCCCGGATCGGTTGTAAGCCACGCTATTGGCAATGGCGACAACCCTTGCAGCAAGAAGCGGCTCACCTACGACAAGGCGAGCGGCGGTATCGATGTGGCAATCCAGATCATCAAGGGCGCGCTGAATTTTTAGCGCGACATCAATACCAGTTGGGAAAACCAGATCGCCGCTTGCCGCTTGAGCGGTGATTGTCTTGAGGGCTTCGATTCGGTTCATATCTGAATCTTACCCCCGACCAAGCCTTTTCAGTCGAGGCGCTTGCAGATTTCGGTGGTCAACGCCGATTGATTCATGCAGTAAAAGTGCAAGCCGGGTGCGCCGCCCTTGAGCAAGCGTTCGCAGAGCTCGGTAACCACATCCAGACCGAAGGCGCGAATGGAGTCGGTATCGTCGCCATAACTTTCGAATTTTTTGCGCATCCAGCGCGGGATGTCTGTGCCACAGGCATCAGAAAAACGGGCAAGTTTGGTGAAACCAGCGATTGGCATGATGCCGGGAACGATGGGTACGGCGACACCCTGGGCGCGTGCTTCATCGACAAAATGGAAGTAGGCGTCGGCATTGAAGAAGTATTGGGTGATTGCCGAGTTGGCACCGGCGTTGACCTTGCGTACGAAGGCTTCGAGGTCATCCTTTGGGCTTTTCGCTTGCGGATGCCATTCCGGGTAGGCGGCGACTTCGATGCTGAACCAGTCGCCGGTTTCGGCACGGATGAATTCAACGAGTTCGTTGGCGTAGCGAAATTCGCCAGTTTCAGCCATGCCGGACGGCAGATCGCCACGCAAGGCAACGGTGCGTTTGATGCCGGCAGCTTTGTATTCGTTGAGGATTTCGCGAATGCTGTCACGCGTCGAGCCGATACAGGAAAGGTGCGGCGCGGCATCAAAGCCTTCGGCGGCAATTTCCTTGACTACGTTAAAGGTACGCTCGCGGGTTGAACCGCCGGCACCATAGGTTACGGAAAAAAAACTCGGATCAAGTTTTGCCAGCTCTTTGCGGGTTGACCGTAACTTCTCGATGCCTTCCGGCGTCTGAGGGGGAAAAAACTCAATGGAGATTTCTGTTTTCATCATTCGACTCAATGAAGTTGCCCCGACCGTTGCGGCCGGGGCGTATGTTACTTAGTAGCGGTAGCTATCAGCCTTGTACGGACCGGCCTTGGATACATTGATGTAAGCGGCTTGTTCGTCGGTCAGTTCGGAAAGCTGGGCGTTCAGCTTCTTCAACTGCAGACGGGCAACCTTTTCATCGAGGTGCTTGGGCAGCGTGTAAACGCCGACCGGGTACTTGTTGGAACCCTTCTGGGCTTCGGTCCACAGTTCGATCTGGGCGATGGTCTGATTGGCGAAGGACGAGGACATGACGTAGGACGGATGGCCCGTACCACAGCCGAGGTTCACCAAGCGGCCCTTGGCCAACAGGATGATGCGCTTACCGTCCGGGAAGATCACGTGGTCGACCTGCGGCTTGATCTCTTCCCACTGGTACTTTTCAATCGAAGCGACGTCGATTTCGTTGTCGAAGTGACCGATGTTGCAGACGATGGCCTGATCCTTCATCGCCGCCATGTGGTCATGGGTGATGACGTGGAAGTTGCCGGTCGTGGTGACGAAAATGTCGGCCTTGTCGGCGGCGTATTCCATGGTGACGACGCGATAGCCTTCCATCGCGGCCTGCAGGGCGCAGATCGGGTCGATTTCGGTGACCCAGACTTGCGCCGACAGCGCGCGCATGGCCTGGGCGGAACCCTTGCCCACATCGCCATAACCGGCGATGACGGCGACCTTGCCGGCGATCATCACGTCGGTGGCGCGCTTGATGCCGTCGACCAGCGATTCGCGGCAGCCGTAGAGGTTGTCGAACTTGGACTTGGTCACCGAGTCATTGACGTTGATGCCCGGGAACTTGAGTTCGCCGCGCTGGTGCATCTGGTACAGGCGATGGACGCCGGTCGTGGTTTCCTCGGTGACGCCCTTGACGGGGCCAGACGCACGGAATACCAGGTCGGATCGACGGCCAGCTTGGCCTTGATGGCGGCGAAGAGGATGGTTTCTTCTTCGGAACCCGGCTTGGCCAGAACGGAGATGTCCTTCTCGGCACGGGCGCCGAGGTGCAGCAGCAGCGTGGCATCGCCGCCGTCGTCGAGGATCATGTTCGAGTAGCCGCCATCGGCCCATTCGAAGATGCGGTGGGTGTAATCCCAGTAATCGACCAGGGTTTCGCCCTTGACGGCGAAGACCGGGATGTTCTGCGCGGCGATGGCAGCAGCAGCGTGGTCCTGCGTTGAGAAGATGTTGCACGAGGCCCAGCGGACTTCGGCGCCAAGCGCGGTCAGCGTCTCGATCAGCACGGCGGTCTGGATGGTCATGTGCAGCGAACCGGTGATACGGGCGCCCTTGAGCGGCTGGGTCTTCGCGAATTCTTCGCGAATGGCCATCAGGCCCGGCATTTCGGTTTCGGCAATGCGGATTTCCTTGCGACCCCAGTCGGCAAGGGATATGTCAGCGATAACGTAATCTTTGAATTCAGCCACAGTAAGCTCCTAAATAACTGTGACGGGGAGGAGGCGGTGTCTCACCGAACCCCCTGCGCCCGGCAGGGTTGAACAGTGAGCGCGGTTTCAAACCGAGCCTGGGGATGTTTTCCTGCAGCGCTCCTCGGTAGGGGGCGGATTATAAAACCGTTTTCAGGATTTGTCGCCAGCCCAGTAGTGATCGAAATCCTTGATGCCCCACTTATGCGGGTCGTCACGACCCGCAATTTTCTCGAGGCTGCGCGCGAGATCGACAGTTTCCGGCTTGATGTAGGCCTGCGACTTGGTCGAGAAGAAAACCTTGACCTTGGGCTTGAGCAGCGACTGCTCGCCTTGCTCGATGACGACGCCAAGGCGGCCGGATTCCAGGCGCACGAAAGAACCCGTGGGGTAAATACCCAAACTTTTGACGAAGGCCTGAAAGACAGTCGGGTCAAAATGACCCTGCCATTCCGCCATGCGCTTGATAGATTCTGCAGGATCCCAGCCTGCCTTGTACGGACGGTTGGAGGTGACTGCATCATAGACATCGCAGACTGCGCCCATTTTGGCGTAAAGGCTCATCGTCTCGCTATTGAGACCCATCGGATAGCCGCTGCCATCAATTTTCTCGTGATGGTGCAGGCAGACGTCCTTGGTAACCTTACTGACACCTGTTGCGGTCAACAGCAATTCATGGCCCTTTTTTGGGTGCGTTTTGACGATGGCAAACTCTTCATCAGTCAGCTTTCCGGGTTTGTTCAGAATCGCCATCGGGATCAGCGCCTTGCCGAGATCATGCAGCAGGCCAGCCATCCCGGCATCACGAGTTTCTTCATCACTGAGGCCTAGCTGACGAGCCAAGGCGATCATCAATGCACAAACAGCCACCGAGTGCATGTAAGTGTAATCGTCGGCTGTCTTCAGGCGCGCCAGGCTGATCAACGCACCCGGATTGCGCAGGATGGAATTGGAAATTTCTTCGACCAGCGGCATCGCAGCATCTGCTTCAATGGCCTTGCCCATGCGCGCTTCCTGAAACATGGAAACAACCGCTTCCTTGCCCTTCGCACAGATTTTTGCAGCGCGCTTTACTTCATCGTTGAACGAAGTTTTCTCTGGCGCAAGTGCCTTGGCTGGTGGCGGCACGACCTCCGCTTCGACAGCAGCCTCGCCGGCAGGAACGTCAAGGCCTTTGGCGGCATCAATCCAGACCTCCTTGATCGGGCTCTCAAAAATCAGCGCGATATCTTTCTCGTCGGTAATAACAAACTTGTTGCGCCAGAAAGGATGATCCATCCACGACCCGCAAAATGCGTGCAGATGCATGCCGGTGCGCAGTTGTTCGACGCTGATTTTTTTGAGCATAGGCGTGGATTCTAGCGACAAAAAAGGGAGCCGTGGCTCCCTTTGGTTTGTGGCATGGTGACTTACAGGCCAGCGTCTGATTTAAGCAGGCTGGCGCGATCAGTCGCTTCCCAAGTAAATTCCGGCTCGTCACGGCCGAAATGACCGTAGGCGGCAGTCTTCTGGTAAATCGGGCGCAGCAGATCAAGCATATTGACAATGCCCTTCGGGCGCAGGTCAAAGTGTTTCTTGATCAGCACAGTCAGTGTTTCATTACTGACTTTGCCGGTACCAAAGGTATCGACCATGATCGACGTTGGGTGAGCTACACCAATGGCATAGGAAACCTGAACCAGACAACGCGTGGCGAGACCGGCGGCAACGATATTCTTGGCGACATAACGGCCAGCATAAGCAGCAGAACGGTCAACTTTGGACGGATCCTTGCCGGAGAAAGCACCGCCACCGTGCGGTGCAGCACCGCCATAGGTATCGACGATAATCTTGCGGCCGGTCAGGCCGCAGTCACCCTGCGGACCGCCAACGACAAAACGTCCTGTCGGATTCACCAGAAAATTAATGTTGCCCTTGACCAGCTCCTTCGGAAGCACCGGCTTGATGATTTCCTCAATGGTCTGCTCGCGCAAATTCTCCAAACTGATGTCCGGCGAATGCTGGGTAGACAACACAACGGTGTCGATTGAGTCCGGTTTGCCATCAATATAGCGAATGGTGACCTGCGACTTTGCATCCGGACGCGCCCACGGCAGGCGGCCATCCTTGCGCAGCATGGACTGGCGCTCAACGAGACGATGCGACAGGTAAATCGGCAAAGGCATCAGTGACGGGGTTTCGTCACAGGCGTAACCGAACATCAAACCCTGGTCACCGGCACCTTGATCGAGGCCGTCATCGTAGGCTTTGTTGACACCCTGGGCGATGTCCGGGCTCTGCTTGTCGTAAGCGACGAGCACGGCACAACCTTTGTAATCGATGCCGTAATCACTGTTATCGTAACCAATACGCTTCAGTGTATCGCGAGCAACCTGGATGTAATCGACGTTGGCGTTGGTAGTGATTTCACCGGCCAGAACGACCAGACCGGTATTGCACAAGGTTTCTGCCGCAACGCGGGAATGCTTGTCCTGAGCCAAAATGGCATCAAGGATGGCATCGGAAATCTGGTCAGCAACTTTATCGGGATGACCTTCGGAAACTGATTCCGAGGTAAAGAAATACTCGCTCATTTGAATCTCCAGCAGTCCTTTGGTCCGGCGTTACCGGCTTCGGACCACGAGCGGGTGACGCTTTAGCAGAATTTATTAATCGCCCCGCAAGTTGTCTCTTTAACTCGGCGATCTCATAATAATAGTCTTTTCATGGCGGGTTTCAACCCCCTGAGGCTTATGGTCTTTCTCCTTCGTCTTCTTGCTGGCTTGCCGTTGCGCGTGGTGCATAGGCTTGGTGCACTTTCAGGCTGGCTGACCTGGCTGCTTTCCTCGCGCTACCGACAGCACCTGCTGGAAAACATGCAACAAGCCGGCATCGACCCCGCCTTGCAATCGGCTGCCATTGCCGAGGCGGGCAAACAGGCACTGGAGCTCCCTTCGATCTGGCTTCATTCCCTGGACGACGTCGTACCGCGGATTGTAAAAGTCACTGGCTGGGAAATTATTGAACAAGCCCAAGCTACCGGCAAAGGCATTGTTTTTCTTACACCGCATCTGGGTTGTTTTGAAATCACCGCTCAGTACTACGCAGCGCATGCACCGATTACCGTACTTTACCGCCCTCCAAAGCGGGCATTTTTGCAAACCTTGATTGAAACCGGCCGCCAACGCGAAAACGTTCATCTTGCTCCGGCCGACGTCTCTGGAGTGCGCGCCCTGATCAAAGCTCTGAAGCGTGGCGAAGCGGTTGGTCTGTTGCCAGATCAGGCGCCAAAGGTTGGCGAAGGTGTCTGGCTCGATTTTTTCGGCAAGCCAGCTTACACAATGACCTTGGCGGCACGCCTGACGGAAACGGGTGCTGCAACCATCTTTGCCTGGGCTGAAAGACTGCCAAATGGATGCGGTTACCATCTGCACTTGCGTGCCCCACTGACTGAATTGACGGGTGTTACGGTCGACCGTGCAAAACAGATAAATTTTGAGATCGAATCACTGATTCGCGAATGCCCGACGCAGTATCTTTGGGGCTACAACCGTTACAAGCGCCCTGGTGGCGCATTGCCACCACCCGCCTCAAGCGAGAGTACGCAGTGAAGATAGCGCTGAGTTATTTGCTGGTTGGCTTTCTCTGGCTGCTGCATTGGTTGCCTTTGCCCGTTTTACGCGGTCTGGGCTGGGGGTCCATGCTGTCTGCCGGCTGTACGGTCTATTCGAAGCAAAAAATCCGGTCTTCGACAAACTGCTCTACGAAGGGCGTCATCGTTTTCAACGCTGCCTGCTTCTTTCGCGCCAGGATGGCATGCGCAAAATCATCAAGGCCATGAGAGACGGCTACTCGCTCTACTATTTGCCGGACATGGATTTCGGCCCTGATGATTCGATTTTCGTCCCGTTTTTTGGCGTGCCAGCCGCCACCATCCCCGGCGTTTCCCGCCTTACGCGTCTTACGGGAGCCAAAGTTGTCGCCTGCATCACTCGACAAGTCGCTGACGGATATGAGGTAGAAATAACGCCGGCATGGGATAATTTCCCCGGTGCGAGCGTCGAGGCCGACACGGAATTCGTCAATCGCTTTATTGAAAGCCAGGTGCTGCGCATGCCGGAGCAGTACTTTTGGTTGCACAAACGCTTCAAAACCCGGCCACCCGGAGAGCAGAGGTTTTACAAATGAACAGCCTGAGTATTGAAATTCGCCCCGTAACACCACCCGATGTACCTGCCATTTCGTCTTTGGCGCGTGAAATTTGGCAGGCTACCTATCCCGGCATCATTACCCAGGAACAGATCGACTTCATGCTTGAGCAGCGCTATGGTCACGAGCGTTTGTACGATGATCTGGAAGATGTCCATAAATGGCTGGACCAAGCCTTTTACAATGGCCGCCGCGTTGGCTTTGCCTTCAGCGAGATTTACAAGGGCGAGTTCAAGCTGGACAAGCTTTATATCCATCCGGACGTGCAGCGTCAGGGCGTTGGTGGTCAATTGATCGAACATGTCGCGGCGCGCGCAAGAAAAATGGGCCACCCCTGCGTGATCCTGGCGGTCCACAAGCGCAACGAAAAGGCCATCGGCTCCTATAAAAAATACGGATTCGTGGTGCGCGAAGCCATCGTTGACGACATCGGCCGTGGTTTTGTCATGGATGATTTCGTAATGGAGAAGAAACTTTAAGATTTTGAGGTAAACGTCTGTCTCTGCTATTCTTTTTAAACTTTCCAAAGGAGCAGACAGTGAAGCTCAAATTCTCCAAAATGCACGGCCTGGGCAACGATTTTGTTGTTCTCGACGGCGTGCGCCAGCAGATCAATCTTACGCCGACGCAACTGCGCTTTCTTGCCGACCGCAATTTCGGTATTGGCTGTGACCAGATTTTGCTGGTTGAAGCGCCGACGCAAGCCGGCGTCGATTTCCGTTACCGGATTTTCAATGCGGACGGCAGTGAAGTCGAGCAGTGCGGCAATGGCGCACGTTGTTTCGTGCGTTTTGTGCATGATGTGGGCCTGACCGATAAAGCCGAGATTCGCGTCGAAACTCTGCGCGGCATCATTTCCCCGCGCCTCGAAGCCAACGGAAATGTTACGGTCGACATGGGAATTCCCCGATTTTTACCAGCGGAAATACCCTTCCTGCACGACGACGAGATCGGTATCTACTCGCTGGATGTGGCCGATGAGACGCTGGACATCAGCGTTGTTTCGATGGGCAACCCACACGCCGTACAAGTTGTCGATTGCGTCGATAGTGCACCGGTTGGCGACCATGGTCCGCTGATCGAAAACCACGAACAATTCCCGCAACGGGTCAATGCCGGGTTTATGCAGGTCATGGATCGCCACTCAATCAAGCTGCGCGTGTACGAACGTGGTTCCGGCGAAACCCTGGCTTGTGGCACCGGCGCCTGCGCGGCGGTGGTCACCGGCATCCGCCGCGGCCTGCTTGATAGCCCGGTACGTGTCACGACGCGCGGCGGCGATTTGAATATTGCCTGGGGCGGCCGGGATCAACCGGTGCTGATGAGCGGCCCGGCAGTCAATGTTTTCTCTGGAGAAATAGAAGTATGAGTGCCCCATTTGCTGAAGATGTCGCCGAATACCTGAAGTCGAACCCCATATTTTTTGAGCAGTACGCCGATTTGCTGGCGCAAATTTTTGTGCCACATCCACATGGCGGACATACGGTTGGCGGTTGGCCTGATTGCGGCAGAAACCTTTCAGGCGGTCATCCACCTGCTCAACTTCCATTTACGTGACGACTTCTCCGTCCCGCATGTCGCGCTGCGCCTGTGGAACACGCCGGATGGCGTTGAGGATTTGCCCGAATTTGCCGCCGTCAGTGAAGAGTTGCAGGTATTTGCCGAAACCCTGAATCGGCCATACTGTGGCTCTACCGCCGGCTTTGGTACGGCTTCCTGGTTTGGTGAACATGCCAACCATATTCGTTCGCAGGCGTTGATCGCCTTGCGTAACGGTGGCGGCACCATCGGCATGATCGCGCTGGGTAGCGAAGAAGCGCAGCGTTTTTATGCCGATATGGGCACGCTTTACCTTGAGCGTCTCGGCGAGATGGTTTCTGCCGCGCTGGCCAGAGTCACCAAGAGCGTGTTGTGAATCCGGCCGACGCCGTTGCAAAGTACCTGACTGAACTGGCCGAGCAACGGCGCTTGTCGCCACACACCGTAAGCAATTACCGGCGGGATCTCGATAAATTGATCACCATTGCGGCTGAAACGCCGCTGGCCGCGTTGCAGGTTCATCAGATTCGCCGTTTTGTCGCTCAACTGCACGGCAAAGGGCTATCCGGGCGCTCGCTGGCTCGAATTCTGTCGGCCTGGCGGGGATTCTTTGCCTGGCTTGGCGAACATGACGCCTTGCCAGCCAATCCCTGCGAAGGGGTGCGTTCGCCAAAATCACCGCGACTTCTACCCAAGGCGCTGTCGGTAGATGAAGCTGCGCGTCTGCTGGAGCCGGTTGAGGAAGATGACCCGGTCCTGGCTGCGCGCGACACGGCGATATTTGAGTTGTTTTACTCTTCAGGTTTGCGTCTGGCCGAACTCGCCGCGCTTGATTGCGATGCACTGGATAGTGCGCTGCAGGAAGGCGAAGTCAGGGTGCTCGGCAAACGCAGCAAAGCCAGACTGGTGCCGGTCGGCGCCAAGGCCTGTGAAGCCCTGGCGGTTTGGGCAAACTTGCGCGACAGCTTGGCAGCACTGGAAGAAAAGGCGCTATTCGTCGGCCGGCGCGGCAATCGGCTGAGTCACCGCATGATTCAGGAGCGGCTGGCACTGCGCGCCGTCAAACTGGGTTTGCCGCGCCATGTCCATCCGCACATGTTGCGCCATTCCTTTGCCTCACATGTGCTGCAATCCTCCGGCGACCTGCGGGCGGTACAGGAAATGCTCGGCCACGCCAGCATTGCTTCAACGCAGGTTTATACGCATCTTGATTTCCAGCATCTGGCCAAGGTTTACGATACCGCTCATCCACGCGCCAAACGCTGAACCCATGATAGTCAACGGCGAAAATTGCCGAAAAATCAAGCTTTAATTGACGTATGTTCCACCACCCTCTATGATTCGCGGTTTACCAAATTCGTCGGATTCAAGGAGTTTTCATGGCTATCAACCGTACCCGCCGCTCATCCCTGGAGCGCCGCTGCATTTCCAAGTCAACCAAGCGCCTGTTCAAGGGCACCGGCAAGACCTTGTTCAAGGTCATGTACGCCGCTGAATGCCACGCGCGCAACCGTAAGGCACTCGGCGCCTAAGTTGCGGAAGCATTTTGAGCCCCGGTTGCCGCAAGGTAACCGGGGCTTGTTGCATTTTGGAGCAAGAAAATTATGGCTCAGCTGATTCTGATGCCGGGTAAGGAACGTTCGGCGTTCAAACAAAACCATCCGTGGGTTTTTGCCGGTTCAGTCGGGCGCCTTGAGGGCCGGGCGCGCCCAGGGGATACGGTCGAAGTGCTGGCCGACAACCTGCGTCCGTTGGGCCGTGCGGCCTACAGCCCGAAATCGCAGATTCGCGCCCGCTTCTGGACCTTTGACGCCGAAGAATCTGTAGACGACGCCTTCTTCAAGCGCCGTGTCGCGGCTGCCGTGGCGCGTCGTCAGGCGCTGCCTGAGTTGCGTGGCCAGCAGGGCTTGCGCCTGATCCATGCCGAATCCGATGGTCTGCCGGGCGTGATTGCCGATCAGTATGGCGACACGGTGGTTGTGCAACTGACCTCGGCCGGTGCTGACAAATGGCGCAATGCCATCGTTGCCGGCTTGATTAAGGCGACTGGCTGCGCCCGGGTTTATGAGCGCTCCGATTCCGATGTGCGGCGCCTTGAGGGTCTGGAGTCGGCCACCGGCTGGTTGCATGGTGAAGCGCGCGACGAGCCGCTGACCATCGTCGAAAATGGCGTCAGGTTGGCGGTCGATATCGCTGGTGGCCACAAAACCGGCTTCTATCTCGACCAGCGCGACAACCGTTTGTTGCTTGGCCAGCTTTCCGCTGGCAAGGATGTGCTCAACTGCTTCTGTTACACCGCCGGCTTCTCGCTGCAGGCGTTGGCCGGTGGCGCGAACAGCGTCCTGTCGATGGATTCCTCCGGCCCCGCTCTCGAACAGGGCAAGGCCAATCTGGCGCTCAACCCGCAATTGCCAGCCGAACGGGCGCAGTGGCAAGAGGCGGATGTCTTTCAGGCGCTGCGCGATTTCCGCAAAGCCGGTCGCCTGTTTGATCTGATCGTTCTCGACCCGCCCAAGTTTGCGCCGTCCGCATCACATGCTGAAAGTGCGGCGCGGGCTTACAAGGACATCAATCTGCTCGGTTTCCGCCTGCTCAAACCGGGTGGAATGCTGATGACCTACTCTTGCTCCGGTGGGGTTGGGCTGGAATTGTTCCAGAAAATCATCGCCGATGCGGCGCATGATGCCGGCCGCGAGGCGCGCATTGTTCGACGTCTGGCCGGCGCCGCCGACCACCCTATTGCATTGAACTTCCCGGAAGGTGAATATCTCAAAGGCCTGCTCGTTCAAGTCGACTAAACTATCACTGTGAATTCCTTGCGCCATCTCCTTCTCGTTGCCGTTCTCCTCTTCGCCCAACTGGCGGCGGGGGCGCATGCCGTCGGGCATGCGGCGGATAACGAGAGTGGATTGCCAACGCATACCTGCGAATTTTGTCTGGCGGCACATGATCTGGGATCGGCGCTGCCTTCTGTGGTTGCGCTGCCAGCCGTTGCTGCGCCACAGCTCATACCCGAATCGCTGAACTCCTTTGGGCGTAAGGCTTTTCCCGCCCCCACCGCCACTCAGCGCGCCCCACCACTAGCCTGAAAAAATCGCTTCGTTTTAGCAGTCGACCGTAACAGATTGAATCTGCGGTCGGCTTCATCGCGTTTTCAGGAGAGTTCCATGTCCCACAAGCCATTTGCCCTGGCTGCCCTGCTCGCTGCCTCGTGCACCGTGCAGGCAGCTTCGGATGCCGATCTGGCGGCTATTCGTAGCCAGATCAACGAAATCAAGCAGTCCTACGAACAGCGCATCGCCGCGCTCGAACAAAAACTGGCGCAAGCCGAAAGCAAGGCCAGCAAGGCCGAAACCACAGCGACCAAGGCTGAAACAACAGCCAGCAAAGCCGAAATGGTCGCCAATGAAGCGCGCCTGAATGTCCGCCAGCCGCAAACCTCCGCTTCTGCCTTCAATCCGGAAATCTCCCTGATTCTGTCCGGGAGCTATACCAACCTCAAGCAAAACCCCAGCGAGCGCCGTTTGCAGGGATTCATCCCATCCAATGGCGAGTTGATGCCGGAAAATCGCAGCTTCAACCTCGGCGAATCCGAGTTGGTGATCGCCGCCAATATTGACCCGATGTTCCGTGGCACCTTGCGTCTGGCCCTGGCGCCGGACAACACACTGGGTGTAGAGGAAGCCAGCGTGCAAACGCTCGGTCTGGGCAACGGTTTCAACCTGAGGGCCGGGCGCTTCCTGTCCGGCGTTGGCTACCTGAATGAAATGCATCCCCATGAATGGGACTTCTCAAACGCTCCGTTGCCTTACCAGGCCTTCTTTGGCAATGCCTTGGGGATGGATGGCGTGCAGGCGCGCTGGCTGGCTCCGACACCGATCTTCCTTGAATTTGGTGCAGAAACTGCGCGTGCCATGAGCTTCCCGTCGACGGACGAAACCAAGAGCAAAAATGGCCTGATGTCGGCCTCGGCTTTTGTCCATTTGGGCGGCGACCTGGGCATATCAAATAGTTGGCGTGGTGGCATTTCCTACTTCGCCTCGCAGCCGAAGGATCGTGAGTATCAAGATCCGCTGAACGGATTGAATAACAGCTTCAGCGGCTCCAGCCGTACCTGGATTGCCGATTTGTTGTGGAAATGGGCGCCAAACGGCAATGCAAAACAAACTAATTTGAAGTTGCAGGGCGAATACTTCCGCCGCACCGAATCAGGCGATCTGGTTTATGACACGACTACCAGCGCGCAGCAGGGTAGTTTCCGCAATACCCAGTCCGGCTATTACGCACAAGCTGTCTATCAGTTCATGCCCAACTGGCGTGTTGGCTATCGTCATGACCGCCTGAGTTCGGGTTCAGCCAATATCGAATTGATCAACAACGGCACACTGACGGCGGCTGATCTGCCCTTGCTGGCGAATTTTTCACCAAGCCGTAATACGGTCATGGTGGACTGGAGCCCGAGCGAATTTTCGCGGGTACGCCTGCAGTACGCGCAGGACAAGACGCGGCCCGAGGCAACGGACAATCAAATTTGGCTGCAATACGTCATGAGCCTCGGCGCTCACGGCGCGCATAAATTCTAAGGTGGCTGCGATGAATAAAATTACCCAATATTTAGGCATTTCCTTACTGAGTCTGCTTTCACTGCCGGCCTTTGCCTCACTCAACATCTTCGCCACGGTGCCGGAATGGGGGGCGCTGGCCAAGGAAATCGGCGGCGACAAAGTCAACATTTACACCGCAACCACGGCCCTGCAAGACCCGCATCGGATCGAGGCCAAGCCATCGCTCCTGGCTCAGGCGCGACGTGCCCAACTGATTGTTGCAACAGGTGCCGAGCTGGAAATCGGCTGGTTGCCTCTGGTCATTCGTGATTCCGGAAATTCGGCCATTCAAAGCGGTCAACCGGGATATTTTGAAGCAGCCAGCCAGGTCGCCATGCGCGAAGTGCCGCAGGTGCTGGATCGCGCCAATGGCGATGTTCATGCCGGCGGCAACCCGCACATCCATCTCGACCCGCGCAACATTCTGAAGATCGGCGCAGCACTGACCACACGCATGGGCGAAATTGATGCAAGCAACGCTGAAATCTACCGCGCCAATTTCAAAGCCTTTGCCAGCAAGTGGCAAGCTGCGACAGTGCGCTGGGAAACGGAGGCAATTCCCTTGCGCGGTGTACCTGTGCTGGTCCATCACAGCTCCTTCGTTTATCTCTCGGCATGGTTGGGTCTGAAGGATCAGGGCGCGCTCGAACCCAAACCGGGTGTTGAGCCAAGCAGCGGTCATTTGTCAGCCTTGCTAGAGCGCCAAAAGACGACGCCGGCCCGCATGGTATTGCGTGCGGCCTATCAAAGCGAAGGCCCCAGCCAGTGGATTGCTGGAAAAGCAGGTATTCCCGCCGTGCTATTACCATTTACCGTTGGTGGCACGCAGGAAGCCGGCAATCTGTTTGGGCTGTTTGATGACACAATTCAGCGTTTATTGAAGGCCACTCGTTGAGCAAATTTATGATCCGTACCGAGCAACTGGTAGCTGGTTGGCAACAGCCGGCTACCGCACCGCTTAATCTGAGTTTGAGTACGGGTCAAATACTTGGTTTGACCGGCCCCAACGGGGTCGGCAAATCGACGATTCTGGGTGCGTTAACCGGTCGCGCCAAATGTTTCTCCGGGGAAATTCATCTGCGCCCCAACTTGCGTCTGGCCCTGCAAACACAGGATGTGCCGCCAGTGGACGGACTCCCACTGAGCGGCAAGGAATTACTCGCGCTCACTCAAGCCAGTCCGGAAGGTTTGCCCCCCTGGCTGCTTGAACGCCTTGATCAGCGCCTGGATAAACTCTCCGGCGGGCAACGTCACTATCTTTCGCTATGGGCGATCCTGCAGGCACCAGCCGACGTTGTGCTGCTCGATGAGCCAACCAATAATCTCGACACAGCTGGCACCGAGCACTTGGCCACAGCCCTGCGCCAGCGGGTTGTCCATGGCGCTGCCATCATTTTGGTCAGCCACGACGACGCTTTTGTCAGCGCCGTCTGCGATCAAGTGCTTGTCCTCAAGGGGGTCTCGCATGTGGGATGACATCTTCCTCATCCCTTTCCTGACCGGCCTCTGCCTGGCGTTGGCTTTGCCTATCCTCGGCTGTTTCCTGCGCCTGCGCGACGAATGGCTGGCCGCCCTCGCCTACGCCCATGTGGCGGCGGCCGGTGCGCTGCTAGCTCTGGTCGGCGGCATAGCCCCGGCCATCGGCGGCATGGGTGCGGCTGCGCTCGCTGGCGCCGGCAAACGGTTTTTTTCGAAACGACTGGCCGGGGGTGCTGCCTTCGCCTTGTTGCTGCTTGGCGGCTGGGCACTAGCAGTATTGCTTGCCGCCAATCAGCCCCTGGCGGAGCGTCTGGGGCACGCCTTGTTCGATGGACAGCTTTATTTCTCCGGCAGCGACAATCTTTACCTTGTTTTACCTTGGTGCTTATTTTCCATTCCGGCACTTGCCTGGCTATCGCGCCAGCTTTTGTTGGCCCGCATTTACCCTGACTATTTTCATGCTCAACATTTACCGGTTTGGCCGGTGGTTAGCGGTTTCGATTTGCTGGCAGCCCTCACGCTGGCGCTGGCAACCATGACATTGGGCGTCATGGGCGGCTTTGCGCTGGTTTTCGTGCCGCCCTGGATTGTTTTCCGGCGCGCACGAAGTTGGCGTTCCAGTTTGTTTTTGTCGGCGCTGATCGGTGCGCTCGGTTATGGTGCAGCTTTCGCGATTGCGCTGGGACTCGACCAGCCATTTGGGCCTGTTCTGGCTTTACTGTTGATTGCAGTGGGTTTGCTTATTGCGTGACCCCGAACGACATGCTAAAACGTTAGCTCTGCTTTTTGAGTACCCATGGTGTTTTCGTTTTTCAAAAAACAGCCCGAAAAAATGCCGGAGCGCGCAACAGCGAAGCCCAAGCCGCCGGCTGCGCCGAAGGAAGCGGTGCCCAGCCCGGCTGCTGCTTCCAAGCCGAAAATCCCGGCTGAGCCAGCGCCGAAAATTGTCGAGCATTTGCCCGATCTCGAATTTACTCGCTCCATTCCTGGCGGTTTGGCGGCCAGCTCAAATTCGCCGGCAGCACCACCAGCACTGGATGATGAGGGTTTTGAACTCGACTTCACAGTTTCATCATTTGATCGTAATTACTCCGAATCCAGCGTCATGGGTATCAATGTCGATCACGACGTTGACTCCATGCAGGCGGATATCGAGCAGGTTGCCGTTCTTTACAGCAACGGCCACGACAGCGCCGCACGCTCCCTGCTTGAAGCTTTCGTCAAACTTTATCGCAACGTAGATGGCCTGCGCATCTGGCAAATGCTGTTTGACCTGCTGCAATTGACCGGTGATCGCGCCGCCTTTGACAAGCTCGGTATGGATTTTGCCGAAACCTGTGAAACCTCCGCCCCCACCTGGCGCAATCTGGCCCCCGTTGCCGGCCCGGCCAGCCTTGGCGTACGCAGTTTTGCCCTGCAAGGCGTGTTGACCGCCGACACGATTCAGGCGCTGGCCCCACTCAGTCTGTCACTAGCCGACAAGCGCCCGGTGCGTATTGATTGCAGCAAGCTGGTGGGTTGCGACGATGAGGTTGCCGGCCAGTTCGCCACGCAATTGCTCGATGCACGGCGCAAAGAGGTTGCGGTCATTCTTGAACAAATCGAGAATTTCATACCTCGCCTGCGCAGCCGACTGACAGTCGGCGAAAAGAAACACGCCCGGGTTTGGCTCTTGGCGCTTGAACTACTGCAGCGTTACGGTACACAAGAGCAATTTGAGGAATGCGCGATTGATTTTGCTGTCACTTTTGAGCGTTCGCCGCCTTCGTGGGAAGATGTCAAGGAGCCGGTTCTACCCAATGCGGATGCCAACGCAAGTCGTGATCCGCGCGACGCACATTATTTGACCGGCGATATCAAGAATGCACGTTTTGACGAGCTACCAGCGATATTGGAATTAATGGATCAGCCGGTACTCGATTTCTCTGGCGTACGCCGGCTGGATTTTTCTCGGCGGGCCAACTGGCCAACCGTATTGGCCCACTCAAGGATGCCGGCCGCGATATTGTTATTCGCAGCCCCAACCATCTGGTCGCCGAATTAATGGGCGTTGTCGGCCTCAACAAGGTCTCACGCATCATCGTCCCCAAGACTTAAAGTACTAGGAAGAAATTATGGAGCAATATCACGGCACGACAATTTTGTCGGTGCGGCGCGGGAATTCTGTCGCCATGGCTGGTGACGGTCAGGTAACGCTAGGCAACATCGTCATCAAGGCAACCGCCAAAAAAGTTCGCCGGCTATACCAGGGCCGCATTCTGGCCGGGTTTGCCGGCGGTACGGCCGATGCCTTCACGCTTTTCGAGCGCTTTGAGGCCAAGCTGGAGAAGCATCAGGGCAATTTGCTGCGTTCAGCCGTTGAGCTAGCCAAGGATTGGCGCTCCGACCGAGCCTTGCGCCGGCTCGAAGCCATGCTATCGGTGGCCGACAAAGAAGTTTCGTTGATCATCACCGGCAACGGTGATGTGCTTGAGCCGGAACACGGCATTGTCGCCATCGGCTCTGGCGGCTCCTACGCCCAGAGTGCAGCGCGTGCCTTGCTCGAAAATACGGATTTGGCGCCGCGTGAAATTGTCACCAAGTCCTTGGAGATTGCTGGCGACATCTGCATTTACACCAATCGCAATTTCACCCTCGAGGTTCTGGAATGAGCGCAATGACCCCGCAGGAAATCGTTTCCGAACTCGACAAACATATCGTCGGCCAGAAGAACGCCAAGAAATCTGTCGCCATTGCCTTGCGTAACCGCTGGCGGCGAGCGCAGGTAGCCGAGCCGCTGCGCCAGGAGATCACGCCGAAAAATATACTGATGATCGGGCCAACCGGTGTCGGCAAGACTGAGATTGCCCGCCGTCTGGCCCGCCTGGCCAACGCGCCCTTCATCAAGATTGAAGCGACCAAATTTACCGAAGTCGGCTATGTCGGGCGCGATGTCGATACGATCATTCGTGATCTGGTCGAGATTGCGATCAAATCCGTCCGTGAGCGTGCCATCAAGCAAATGCGGCCACGCGCTGAAGATGCCGCTGAAGATCGCATCCTCGATGTGCTGCTGCCCCCCTCGCGCAGCCCGGGATTTTTTGCCGAGAATTCCGAGTCGACCGCAACAGAAGGTGCCACACGCCAGAAATTCCGCAAAAAACTGCGCGAAGGCGAGCTGGACGACAAGGAAATCGACATCGAACTGGCTGCGCCCAGCATGCAGGCCGAGATTTTCGCCCCGCCGGGCATGGAAGACCTGACCCAGCAGATTCAGGGCATGTTCCAAAATATGGGTGCCGGCCGCAAAAAATCGCGAAAACTGAAGATCAAGGAAGCGATCAAGCTGCTGGCTGACGAAGAAGCTGCCAAACTGATCAATGACGACGATGTGAAGCTGGAAGCGGTCAAGGCGGTCGAGCAGAACGGTATCGTTTTTCTCGATGAACTGGACAAGATCGCCAGCCGCTCTGAAACACAGGGCGCAGATGTTTCGCGCCAGGGTGTGCAGCGCGACTTGCTGCCGCTGGTTGAAGGCACGACGGTTTCGACCAAGTACGGCATGATCAAGACAGATCACATTCTGTTCATTGCCTCCGGGGCTTTTCATCTCTCAAAACCCTCTGACCTGATTCCCGAACTGCAGGGGCGTTTCCCGATCAGGGTTGAGCTGGACTCGCTGTCCGTTGCTGATTTCGAGTGCATCCTGACCCAGACCGATGCTTGCCTGACACGGCAATATCAGGCGCTGCTTGAAACCGAAGGCTTGCAACTTGAATTTGCCGATGAAGGCATCCGCCGTCTGGCCGAAATAGCTTTTCAGGTGAATGAAAAAACCGAAAATATCGGTGCGCGCCGCCTGCATACGGTCATGGAAAAACTGCTTGAAGAGCTATCTTTCGGGACTTTCATGGCCGATCAGGAAAAAGTCGTGATCGATGCCGCCTACGTCAATCAACGCCTCGGTGAACTGGCTGCCGACGAAGATCTCTCGCGCTATGTGCTGTAATGGGTGACAGCCTGACCCTCAGGCTGGTTGCCATCCTTTTCCCGATTTTCGGGATCGTCGCGGCGGGCTATTTTTACGCCCGCCACCATAAGCCGGAAATGGCAGTCGCCAACCGGCTGAATATGGATGTTTTCGTCCCGGCGCTGGTGTTTGCGGCGATGGCGGGCAAATCCTTTGATCTGGTCGCCTTTGCACCGCTCGCTTTGGGCGGTTTTCTGGTTCTGGCAAGTTGCGGCCTGCTCGCCTGGCCGATTGCCAGACTGGTTGGCATCCAGCCCAAAACGCTGGTGCCGCCCATGCTGTTCAACAACTCAGGCAACATCGGCCTGCCGCTCGCCGTACTGGCCTGGGGCGAGGAAGCGCTGCCGGCCGCAGTCATTTTGTTCATGGTCGAAAATACGCTGCACTTTTCCTTCGGCGCTCGTCTTCTCGACCCCAAAACACGCTTGCTCACTCTGTGGCGCGTACCCGTCCTTTTTGCTGCAATTGCCGGGTTGACCGTAGCTACTTTCAAAATCCCGATCTGGCAGCCCTTGGTCATGGCGATCAAAATGCTTGGCGATGTCTCAGTTCCTTTGCTGCTCTTTTCGCTGGGCGTACGGATGACCGATGTCTCGTTCAGCGAGTGGAAAGTGGCCACTGGCAGCGCCCTGCTCCGCCCGCTGGCCGGCATGCTGATCGCCGTTGGCGTCATTCAACTGCTGGGATTACAAGGCCGTGAAGCAGCAATGTTGCTGGTCTTCGGCGCACTGCCGCCGGCCGTGCTCAACTTCCTGTTTGCCGAGCGATACAAACAGGAACCGCAGCGCGTGGCGTCGATCGTCCTGATCGGCAATCTGGCAGCGCTGATCTTCCTGCCTCTGGCGCTGGCCTTGGTGCTATGAGTCGCCGTAACGGTTAAGTTGCCGCCGGTCGCGCTTGGTCGGGCGGCCATGCAAATCAGCAGCCGGATCAACCTGCAGTTTGCGATTGGCGCGCTGATCTTCACGCGCCTTGATGCTTTCCGGACTTTCTTCGTACAGCAGGCGCGCCTCCGGTGACGGGCCGCGCTTGTCGGAAAGCGCCAGCACGGTGACTTCCCAGCTTACTTCACTGTTGGCAATTTCCAGTTTTTCACCAAGTTTGATCTCACGCGCCGCTTTGACCCGGGCGCCGTTAACCTGAACCTTGCCGCCGTTGATTGCGTCAGTCGCCAGCGTGCGCGTCTTGAAAAAACGCGCGGCCCAAAGCCACTTATCGAGGCGCATGGCGACTGCTAAGGTAGTTTTCGACCAACGAATACACTGCCGGCACCACCACCAACGTCAGCAAGGTTGAAGAAATCATGCCACCAATCACCGCAATCGACAGCGGTTGATTGGTTTCCGCCCCGGCACCCAGCCCGAGTGCCGCAGGGAAGAGCGCCAGAATAACCGTGGCCGAAGTCATCAGCACAGGACGCATGCGGATCGGGCAGGCATTGTTCAGGGCTTCGTCGATGCCCATCCCGTTCTCGCGCCGTTGATTAGTCAGGTCGACCAGCAAAATCGAATTTTTTAGCGACCAAGCCGATCAGCAGGACAAGACCGATCATCGAGTAGATATTCAGCGTCTGCCCGGTGGCCCAGAGCGCCGCGACGCCGCCAATGATGGCAAGCGGCTGGGCAAGCATGACGATCAGCGGTTGCAGGAAGGAGTCGAACTGGCTGGCCAACACCATGTAGAGCAGTGCCATGGCCAACACAAAAGCGAAAGTCATGTACTTGGTAGTTTTGGCAAACTCCTCGGCCTGACCGATCAACTTTACCTGATAGCCGGGTGGCAGATCGACAGCGGCCGCACGCACCTTGGTCACCGCTTCACCTAGCGGAATGGTCGGTGTCGCAAAATAGGTCGCCGAGTATTGCAGATCGAAACGGCCAATCACCGCCGGGCCAAGCGTTTCCTTGAAGCTGGCCACCGAGTCGAGGCGCACCAGTTTACCTTCCTTGTTGCGCAGATATATTTTGGCGAGATCAGTGGGTTGTGTAAATTCACCTTCACGACCTTTGACCCGTATATCGTAGCGCTGGCCGTCACCCACTTCATCGTTGTACTTGGCGATATCAACACCACCAGTCAGCATATTGATGGCGGCAGCACATCGCTGGTCGATAGACCGGAAGAGGCAATACGCAGGCGGTCCGGCTGAAAAACGAGCTGCGGCAGGTCAAGTTGCAGATCGGTATCAATTCGCCCGCCCAAACCCGGCTCGGCAGCCAGTTTGCCTTGCAGTTCGCGGCCCAATCGACCTACTTCAGCGAGATTTTCGCCAGTCAGCACAAATTGCAGTGGCTCACCGCGTTGCCCCTGAACCATCGGGTAAGGCGCCGCAAAGACACGCGCCCCGGGAATTTGCGCCAACTCCTTGCGCAGAATGGGCAATATTTCCTGCTGGCTGATCTTGCGTTGATCGCGAGGCGCCATGCGCGTGACGACTGTACCCTGATTGACCTGACCAGCCGAACCAAGACCGATCAACGCAAATTCAGTAACAATCTCTGGGTGTTTGCGCAGTATTTCCTCAACCATCATCAAACGGGAATTGGTGTAATCGATCGATGAGCCGAGCGGTGCGCGTAGCGTCACAAGGAAGCGCCCCTCATCCTGCTCCGGGGCAAATGTTTTACCGACATTGGCAAAGAAAAAAGTACTACTTGTTACGGTCAACAGCGTAAACAGCACAATTTTCCAGCGATTGAGCAGCGACCAGGAGAGCAGTTTGCGATAAAAATTATCGAGTCGATTGAAACCACTCGTAATCGCAGCGTAAAACCGACCATGCTCGTGCCCTTTCTCACGAACGGTGAGAAAACGCGAGCAAAGCATCGGTGTCAGCGTTAGCGAAACGAAGAGTGAAACCAGCACGCCAAAGGTCACGACAACGGCAAAGGATCGGAAAAACTGGCCGATGATGCCGTTCATGAAAATGACAGGTGCAAAGATCGAAACCAGCGACAAGGTCGCGGCAATCACCGCAAAAACCACCTCATTTGAGCCGTTGACCGCAGCAGTTATCGGGTCGGCATCCAATTCTTCACGATGACGGAAAATATTCTCCAGGACGACGATGGCGTCATCGACAACGACGCCGATCAGCAGCAACAAACCGAGCAAGGTCAGCGAATTCAGGGTGTAGCCAAAGAAATAAATCACTGAAATGGCACCCAACAACGAAACGGGGATGGCCAAGGCAATGATCAAGGTCGAGCGCACCGACTGCAAAAATAGCCAGACAACCAGCGCCGCCAGCAAGGTGCCTTCGAGCAGGTGCTCTTTCAACGAATTGACGATTTCGAGAATAAATACTGCATCGTTGGAGACGATATGCAATTGCATGCCCGGCGGCAATTGCGGGCGCAGTTCCTTCTCGATCTTTTCCTTGACCTTGTCGACGATGGCCACCGTATTGGTGTTGGTAACCTTGACGACACCAAGACCGACCGTAGTTTCGCCGTTAAAGCGGGCGAGCTGGCGATTGTCGGTCAAGCCATCAATCACTTCAGCCACTTCCTCAAGACGAACCGGCGCGCCATTCTTCCAGCTGATCACCATCTGCTTGAGGGCATCGATAGAATGGAACTCGAGATCGAGTTTGACCAGGCTTTCGGTTTTCTCACCCACCACAAAACCGCCGGCCATTTGCACGTGTTCCTTGGCAAAGGCATCATTAATATCCTGCGCCGTAACGGCAAGCGCGGCCATCCGGGAAGGTTGCAGCTCAACTCGAATAGTCCGGTCGCGGCGGCCACCCAGGCGGACTTCGCCAACACCGTCGATAGTCTCCAGCCGCTTCTTCAGCACGTTGATCGCGTACTGGTTCAATTGCTGTTGCGTGCGGTCGCCCTGAACAGCCAGCCAGATAATCGGCTGGGCATTGGTTTCAACTTTGGCGACAACGGGCGGATCAACGTCCTTGGGCAAGCGGCGCAACACCTGATTAACCTTGGCCTGCACCTCGTTAAACGCGACGTCGATCTTTTTTCCAGGTTGAAGGTGATGGCGATCACCGAAACACCGGGCGATGAAGTCGATTGAATATGCTCAATACCCGGCGTTGAATTGACCGAGCTTTCGAGAATATTGGTAATCGACGCATCGACAATGTCCGGGTTGGCGCCCTTGAGCGCCGTGGTGATCGAAACCACCGGAAATTCGATGTATGGATAGCGATCCATGCCGATTCGGTCGTAGCTGATCACACCAAAGAGTACCAGCACAGCGCTCAACATCCAGGCCAGGACGTGGCGCTTGATCGATAACTCAGGCAGTGTCATTTCGGCTTGGAATCAGCATTTTTTGGCGCTTCTTTGACGTTGACCGCAGCCCCTTCGCTGAGAAATCCGGCGCCGTCGAGCGCAATGGTTTCGCCGCCACTCAGACCGCCAGTGATCTCAATTACACCGCGCTGTTTGCTGCCAACCTGCACTACTTGTTGTTTGGCCTTGCCGTCAGCAATCAGATAAACAACCTTGCCTGCCGGCCGCAGCACAACGGACTGTTCAGGCACGACAATAGCTTGGTCCTTCTGACCGGTGACAACCGCCGCATCAACTGAGCCACCGCCTTTCAGCTGACCCGGATTGTTGAACCGGGCAATCACGTCAATCGCCCGATTGCCTTCGCTGACCGTCGGGCGAATATCCTCAACAATACCTTCGATGGCAGCATCCGGAGCCAGCGGGCTGCTGATGCGGACCGGCATCCCGACTTTCAGGCGAGGGGCGGCTGATTCAGGAAAAGGGAGATGGGCGCGCAGCTTGGCGTTGGAAACCAGCTTGAACATGGGGTCGCCAAGTTTGATGTAATCACCCGCTGCAACCAGCTGCTCTTCGACAACGCCATCAAAAGGCGCACTGACGTGGGTCTTGCTCACATTGTTACGTGATAAACCGCTGCGAGCCTGCGCAGTGGCTAACTGGTTTTTCAAGGCATCGCGCTGGGCGCTGACATCATCCAATGCATTTTTCGAAATGAAGTTCTTTTGCACCAGCTCGGTTTGCCGCGCAACAACGCGTTCCTGCTGAACAAGTAGCGCGCTGAGCCGCGCCGCCTCGCCACGATCAGCCTCAACCTGATGCGCCGCATCGCTTGGGTCAATCTGGGCAAGTAACTGGCCCTTTTTCACCGCTTCGCCAGCACGCACCGAAATCTTGATGATTTTCCCGGCAATCTCGGCGCTGATTTTCGGATCGTTGACCGCCTCAAGAGAACCGAGCGTGCGTTCGCTGATTTCCAGAGCAACCGCTTTTGCCTGCGTGGTGGTAATCAGCGTGGGTGGCGCCCCCTTTTTCTCGACAGGCTTTTCGCTACAACCGGCAAGGAAAAGCAAAGCGAGAAGAAGGAAAGCGCCGCACCTCATGCTGGCAGCACCTTTTCACTGGAAAACAACTCTGCGACCGTCTCGCGACGGCGAATTTCAAAACCCGGTCACCATCAACCATCACCTCAACTGCGCGCGGGCGCGTGTTGTAGTTCGACGCCATTGCCATGCCGTAAGCCCCTGCCGACATCACAGCCAACAAATCCCCGGTGCCAGACAAAGCGGGCGTGCCAGGCCAAGAAAATCACCTGATTCGCAAACCGGGCCAACCACGTCATAAGCCGGAGTCGAACCGACACGCGGCACAACCGGCAGAATATCGTGCCAGGCTTCATATAGCGCCGGGCGCATCAGGTCATTCATCGCTGCGTCAATAATCGCAAAATTCTTGCCCTCACCGGGCTTGAGGAATTCGACGCGAGTCAGCAACAACCCGGCATTGCCCACCAGTCGACGACCCGGCTCAAGCACCACCTTCAAACCCCGCCCAGCCAGCTTATCGAGCAGTGGCGTCAGGTAGGACACAACGGTCGGTTGAACCTGATCATCCTTGTACTTGATGCCCAAGCCGCCACCCAGGTCGAGGTGATGAATCTGGATACCCTCTGCGGTCAACTGCTCAATCAGCACCAAAACTCGATCAAGCGCTTCGACAAAAGGCGCGGGGTCTAGCAATTGCGAACCAATGTGGCAATCAATACCTGCGACGGCAATATTTGGTAACGCAGCAGCGCGGCGATATAGCGCCAAGGCATCGTCGTAAGCCACGCCAAACTTCGCCTCTTTGAGGCCGGTAGAAATATAGGGGTGCGTTTTTGGGTCGACGTTGGGATTGACGCGCAGGCTAACTGGCGCCTTTTTGCCACACTGGCCGGCGATTTCGTTGAGCCGCTCGAGTTCGGGAGCGGATTCAATATTGAAACAAAAGATGCCGGCATCCAGCGCCTGTTTCATTTCAGCGGCGGTTTTACCCACACCGGAAAAAACGATTTTTTGCGGGTCAGCCCCGGCCGCCAGCACACGTTGCAACTCCCCTCCGGAAACGATGTCAAATCCGGCGCCCATGCGAGCAAACAGATTAAGGATTGCCAGATTGGAGTTGGCTTTGACGGCATAGCAAACCAGCGCATCGGCACCGGCTGGGTGAGCATTCAAAACGTCTAAAAATTCCTGCAAGGCGCCCTCAAGCGCAGACCGCGAATAAACGTAGGCAGGGGTGCCGAATTGCTCGGCAATTGCTGGCAGAGAAACAGTTTCGGCGTGCAGAACGCCTTTATTCAGTGAGAAATGGCTCATTGGGGAAGGGCTTTCTTGTCCGTGCTAACATCAGGATCGATTTTTGTGGCAGGAGCGGGTTTGGCTGGTTTCGGGTTACCAAGTAGCGGCTCTGGCGCCGGGCCAGCAGGCAATTCAAGCGGACCTTTGTAGCCACAGGCAGTCAAGGCAAGCGCCAACAAAATGGCTGAAATTTTGAACATAATGACGGACCGGTCAATAGAGGGCAGGATGGTAGCACAGCATGGATGACAAGGAATTCAACCGCTTGGCGGACACCACATTGGCACAGATCGAAGCTGCGCTGGAAGCCAGCGATGCAGATCTTGATTTTGAACTGCAACACGGCGGTGTGCTTGAAATCGAGTTCGCCAACGGAAGCAAAATAATCGTGAACAAACATGGAGTTGCCAAGGAAATCTGGGTCGCCGCCAAATCCGGCGGCTTCCATTTCCGTCGGGAAACTGATCATTGGGTCGATACCCGCGACAACAGCGAATTGTTCAACAAACTATCCGCCCTCGCCACCCTGCAAGCTGGCGAGTCGGTCAAGTTGAATTAATCAGTCGCTCGGCGGCACACTCAAATCAGGTTTTGGTGGCGGTGCATCAGAGGCTTCGCCAGTCTCCGCGCCTTCAGCACCTGGTTCACGCGCTGTTTCTTTGGCCGCATTTTCGGCATAAATAAAGTTGCGCCCACGCCCTTCGCCACTGGCTATCAAACCTTCAGGCGCACTTGGTAACTGAACCGGCACATCACGCAAGGCACGCCCCATGTAGCCAATCCAGATCGGCAACGCGGCCGACCCACCCGTTTCCTTGGCACCTAGTGTTTTAGGCTGATCAAAACCGACCCAGGCGCAACCGACCACCGTCATCTGGTAGCCGCAGAACCAGGCATCCATATACTCATTGGTCGTTCCCGTTTTTCCGGCCAAATCCTGACGTTTGAGTGTGACCGATGCCCGCGCTGCTGTACCGTAAATCGTTACGTCACGCAGCATGTTGTCCATCATGAAGGCGTTACGCGGATCAATGGCGCGGATTGTCTCCTCCCCGGCAGGCACCGGTGCCGACTGAGCAAGAATCTGATTCTTCTCATCACGTATTTCGCGAATTACGTAAGGGCTGATTTTGTATCCACCATTGGCAAACACCGAATAGGCAGTCACCATCTGCCACGGCGTCACTGAGCCAGCACCCAGGGCCATCGTCAGATAAGGTGGATGCTTGGCCGGATCCAAACCAAAACGTCCAGCATAGTCTTGAGCATAATGCGTACCGATTGATTGCAGGATGCGCACTGACACCATATTTTTTGACTTGGCCAACGCAGCTCGCATCTTCATCGGGCCTTCATACTTGCCGTCGTAATTGTGCGGCGCCCAATCCTGAGAACCAGTCTGCGCCGAATTGATAACGATAGGCTCGTCATTGAAAATACTATTGGGGTTGTAGCCCTTTTCCAGTGATGCCGAATATATGAAGGGCTTGAAACTGGAACCGGGCTGGCGCCAGGCTTGGGTGACGTGGTTGAACTTGTTGCGGTTGAAATCAAAGCCACCAACCAGTGCACGAATGGCCCCATCTTTCGGGTCGACCGCAACAAATGCCGATTCAACCTCAGGTAACTGGGAAATCTGCCAACCTCCCTTGTCGTCTTTCTGGACCCGAACAATTGCCCCACGTTTGATGCGCTTATTAGGAGGCGCTTTGTCATCAAGCATCTTGGCGGCGAATTTCATGGCGTCACCGCTCAGGGTGATGAGCTCTCCCCCTTTGCGATATACCTTGATTTGTTTTGCATCGGCGGCTAGAACCAGTGCCGGCGCAAGGTCACCCGTATCCGAAATATCCTGCAAGGCCAAGTCAATCGCCTCATCCTGCTCCGACTTGAAATCCTTCATTTCCAGATAGGACTCTGCCCCACGGTAACCATGGCGCCGATCGTAATCCATAACACCCTTACGCAAACTGGCGTAAGCCGCCTCCTGCTCGTCCTTGACCAGGGTGGTATAGACCTTCAACCCGCGCGAATAAACCTCTTCAGGGAAACGTTCGGCAGTAATCTGACGCGCCATCTCAGCAATAAACTCGGCATGAACCGAGTAATCCATCATTTCACGCTTGATCACCAGCGCCTCTTTACCGGATTCTTCAAACTGGACATCAGTTATGTAGCCCAGATCGTGCATTCGGCGCAAAACATATTGCTGGCGTATTTTGGCACGCTTGGGATTCACAATCGGATTATAGGCAGAAGGCGCTTTCGGCAAACCCGCCAACATTGCCGCTTCGGCAATCGAAATATCCTTCAATGGCTTCCCATAATAAATCTGGGCTGCAGCCGCAAAACCGTAGGCGCGCTGACCAAGGAAAATCTGATTAATGTATAGCTCGAAAATCTGATCCTTTGAAAGATTGCTCTCTATCTTGAATGAGAGCAAAACCTCATAGAGTTTTCGGGTATAGGTTTTTTCGCCAGAAAGAAAGAAGTTACGTGCAACCTGTTGTGTAATGGTCGACGCTCCTTGTCGCTTGCTGCCACCGGCCAGATTGGTCGCCGCAGCGCGCAAAATGCCCGCGTAGTCGATACCTCCATGCTGGTAAAAGCGATCATCCTCAGCAGCAAGAATCGCTTGCTTCATGACTTTTGGCACATCACCGATAGTCACTACCGCCCGACGCTCTTCACCAAACTCACCAATCAGGTGACCATCCGCAGAGTAAATACGCAACGGGATTTTTGGTCGATAATCGGTAAGAACATCAAGCGACGGTAAGTTGGGATACGCCATGACAAGAACAATCACGGCAATAGCAATCCCGATGGCTACCAGACCAAGCAGCAAAACAAAGGGATAAATGGCAACTCTGAGTGCCGTTGGTAGCGAATTCAAGATAAAACAAGCCAAAAATGCGTTGCATGGATTATACGCCGTCGCTCTAGTCAACCGCGAAAACGCTTTACATGCCCAAGGCTTGTTGCTAGCATCTGAAGTGAATTATTGGTTGTTTGCCTAACATCGCATTTCTTAAGGACTTTTTGGGGGTCTGGTGCGCTTCGATATCTCAGCGTTGTTGAATCCAAAGTCGCGTTCCCTTCTTGGCCTGGACATTAGTTCATCAGCCGTCAAGATGGTTGAGCTTGCGGCAAGTGGAAAAGAAAGTTATCGCGTCGAGCGTTACGCCATTGTGGTGTTGCCCAAGGATGCCGTGTCTGATGGCAATATAGCCAATCTGGATGGCGTCGTAGACGCCGTTAAACGCGCTTGGAAACAGCTCGGCACATCAACCCGCAATGTCGCGATGGCCTTGCCGGGTTCAGCTGTTATTACCAAGAAAATCATTGTTCCCGCAGGCCTGCGCGAAGACGAACTTGAAGCCCAAGTTGAATCGGAAGCTAATCAGTACATCCCGTTTTCAATCGATGAAGTCAATCTTGACTACCAAGTGATTGGCCCGGCACCCGCCGTCCCGGACGAAATCGAAGTCCTGATCGCCGCTTCCAAAAAAGAACGCGTTGAAGACCGGGTTGCCGTCGCTGACGCCTCGGGACTTAAAGCCGTCGTCATGGATGTCGAATCACTCGCCGCACTTGCCTCTTTCGAGCTAATCGAACGCCAACTACCTGACAACGGGAAAAATCAAACAATCGCATTGATCGATTCTGGATCAAACGTCATGAACCTGACGGTAATGCGCAATGGCCAACAAATTTATGCCCGAGAACAAGCCTTTGGTGGCTCTCAACTGACTCAGGATATTTGCCGCCATTACGGCATGAGCTATGAAGAAGCCGAGCTTGCCAAACGCTCCGGAAATTTACCGGAGGGTTATGAAACAGAATTGCTCATGCCCTTTATGGAAAACCTGGCACTGGAAGTCTCTCGAGCCCTCCAGTTTTTCTTCACATCCACACAATACAACCAAGTCGATCACCTTATACTGGCTGGCGGATGTGCGGTTATTCCAGGCATCGATGAAGTCGTTGCAACAAGAACTCAAGTCAGCACTCTGATTGCAAATCCGTTTGCCAATATGGAACTCTCGGACCGCGTAAAATCTCGTAGCCTGCTCGCCGACTCATCGTCCCTGCTGGTTGCCTGCGGCTTGGCCATGCGGAGGTTTGATCCCTCATGATACGAATTAACCTCCTGCCTCACCGCGCAGAAGCCAAAAAGGCGAGAAGACAGCAGTTTTTTGTTCTTGCCGGCCTGATCACTGTGCTTGGCGCATTAGTTGTTTTTGCTATTTACACCGTAATCGCCAGCAATATTTCTGACCAAGACAGCAACAATGAATTCCTTAAGCGCGAGATCGCAGTACTTGACAAACAAATAGATCAGATCAAGCGACTAAAAGAACAAACTCAAGCTCTTCTCGCTCGGAAGCAAGTTATCGAAAACCTGCAACGAGATCGAGGTGAAACTGTCTATCTCCTTAGCGAATTGGTCAAACAGACACCGGACGGTATTTACTTGAAATCGCTAAAGCAGGATGGCTTAAGGGTAAACCTGACAGGCTACGCGCAATCAAATGCCCGCGTATCAACTTTGATGAGAAATCTTGAAGCATCGCCTTGGCTGGAAAATCCTCAACTAATTGAAGTCAAGGCTCTAATGCTCAATGGCCGGCGGATAAATGAATTTGCCATGAACATTTCGATGACTCGGGTCAAACCTGACGACGGGAAGGGCAAAAAATGAAAATAGCTGCCCCAAGCCTACCAAAATCTTTGCCAAAGATAGCTGTGCCAAAAATTGATTTCCACTCCATCGTTGACGATTTCAGACATTTAAATCCAAACGATCCTGGTGCTTGGCCAGTCGTACCCAAGGTCACGGTACTATTGAGTTGGTTTATTCTAATTTTGCTTGCCGGTTGGTGGTTCCTCTGGAACGATCAACTAACCGAACTCGACACCAAGGCCAAGGAAGAAGAAACCCTCAAACAGCAATTTATTGACAAAAAACGTCAAGCCATCAACCTTGACCTATATACCCAACAGCTAGCTGAAATTGATAGATCTTTTGGTGCGTTGCTTAAACAACTGCCTAATAGGTCAGAAATAGAGGCGCTATTGATTGAGGTCAACCAAGCGGGTCTCGGTCGAGGTTTACAATTTGAGCTATTCAAGCCAGGGCAGGAGCAACTTAAAGATTTTTACGCCGAATTACCTATCGCTGTAAAAATCAACGGCGGCTATCATGACTTCGGAACATTTGCCGCAGACATTGCCAAGCTACCAAGGATCGTTACGCTTAACAACATTTCAATTGCCGCAGGAAAAGATGGCGCATTGACGCTTGATGCAACAACCAAGACCTTCCGCTATCTGGATGACGAAGAAGTGGCTCGACAAAAGAAAGCCGCACAAGGAGCCAAGAAGTGAAGCGACTGACTACAATCGCATTGTGCATTTCGTTGAGCGCCTGCTCAAGCGGGGAACATGAAACTCTTCGGCAGTGGATGGATGAAAACTCAAAAGATCTTCGTCCCAACATCCCAAAACTTCCTGAAGTGAAGCCCTATCAGGCTGTTCCATATGACACTCAGAGCTTGCTTGACCCATTCAAAAGCAGCAAGATCGAACCTGAATCAAAATACAAACAAGCTGGGAAGGGGAGCATGTTCCAGCCTGATTTTGATGCCAGAGAAATGCGTAATAGTGTGCTTGAAAAGTATCCGCTTGAGTCCCTGAAGATGATTGGTTATTTAAATGTCAACAAACGACAATTGGCAGTTATTCAGGTTGATGACAAGGTGAAGCAAGTCAAGATTGGAGAGTACATAGGACTCGATTTTGGCATGGTGACGCAAATTTCTGATCGTGAAGTGAAATTACGTGAATTAATACAAGATGCTGCTGGAGACTGGAGCGAGCGCGAAAGCTCGCTTTTCCTGCAGAGCAAGGAGGGAAGCAAGAAATGAATTTCTTTAAAAATGCTTTGTCTGTACTAACCGCATCGTTCCTTGTTATATCAAGCAACATTTATGGACAAAATTTATCCTCAAATACGATTGAGACAATAAATGTTGCACAACAAGGGCAAGATATTGCAATAAAAATTGATTTAAAAGAACCCATATCTGTCCCACCTGCAGGATTCAGTATTGCAAATCCCGCAAAATTGCCTTTGATTTTTCCTCTACAACAAATGGCCTAGGCAAAAATTCTCAGTCTATTAACGAAGGTGACTTGCGCAGTTTAAACATTGTTCAAGTAGGCGAACGCACTAGACTAGTATTAAATCTTGCTCGCAACATGAATTACACAACACGCCTTGAAGGCAAGTCGCTGTATGTCATATTGACGCCACTTACGGGCACAGGGGGTTCGTTAGCGCAGCGTGTTACTCACTTTACTACAGAAAGTCTTATTGGGAAAAAGCACTCTGTTCACGATGTTTCCTTTCGACGAGGAAGGGATGGTGAAGCAAGAATTGTCGTTGATTTAAGTGATTCAGGAACAGGGATTGATATCCGCCAGCAAGGTACATCACTCGTAGTTGAATTTGCCAAAACAAATCTACCAGAACATCTCCGTCGAAAACTAGATGTAACCGATTTTGGAACCCCCGTAACTACGGTTGAAACAAAGACTCAAGGCGACAATACGCTGATGAACATTTCACCGAAGGGCTTATGGGAGCATAACGCCTATCAAAGTGACAACCAATTCATCATTGAAGTCAAAAAAATAGTCGAAGATCCAAATAAATTAGTCCAGGGAACCAAAATTGGCTACCAAGGACCACGAGTTAGCATCAACTATCAAAATGGAGATGTTCGCGCCCTGCTTAGGCTAATGGCTGAAGAACTAGGTTTGAATGCGGTTATAAGCGAAACGGTTTCAGGCACAACCACCTTGGTTTTGAAAGATGTTCCAGCTGATCAAGTGGTTGACATCATATTTCAGCAAAAGGCGCTGGATATGAGGAAAAATGGAAATGTTATTCTTATAGCACCAAGAGATGAAATTGCCACAAAGGAAAAACTCGAATTTGAATCGAAGCAGCAAATTGGGGAACTTGAACCCTTGCGCACAGAAGCTTTCCAAATTAACTATCAAAAAGCAGAGGCTCTTCAGAAATTACTTACAGACGCCAATCAGCGCATGCTTTCAAAACGAGGTAGTGCGGTAGTTGATGCTCGAACTAATACATTATTTATCAATGACACGTCGACAAGACTAGAGGATGTTAGAAAAGTAGTTTCACGAGTTGATGTTCCGGTACGCCAAGTTATGATCGAGGCGCGAATAGTTGAGGCAAGTGATGCATTTTCACGCAATTTAGGCGTGCGACTAGGTTACAGTAGTCCATATAGCCAAGGTCCGAGCACAAACAAATTAGCAATCGGTGCTAATTACCAAACAACAGGCCAAAATGTTCAATACATTTCCACGGATCCAGTAACGGGCACCCAATCTGTAAAAAGCTTGGTTCAAGGAACACCTAGTTATCCGCTTATGCAGCAAGTTAATTTACCAGCAACCCCAAGAAGTGGAGTAGCTGGAGCTTTATCATTTTTACTTTACAATAGTTCATTAACTGAACTTCTGGGCTTAGAAATCACAGCGTTAGAAGCCGATGGCAGAGGGAAAATAATATCGAGTCCCAGAGTAATGACAGCAGATCAGGTTGAAGCGCTTATTGAGCAAGGTGTTGAAATTCCATATCAGCAAGCAACCAGTTCCGGCGCGACCAGTGTAGCATTCCGAAAAGCAAACCTTGCTCTCAAAGTCAAACCACAAATCACACCTGATGGGAAAATCACCCTCACACTCGACGTAAACAAAGACTCACCAAATCCAACACTACAAACAGGATCAGGTGTTGCCATTGACACAAAGCATGTAAAAACGGAAGTCTTAGTTGATAACGGTGGCACAGTTGTCATAGGTGGGATATATACACAATCAACAAAAAATCAAACTCAAAAACTTCCGTGGTTAGGCGATATTCCGATGCTGGGCTGGCTATTTAAAAACAATGAAATAATTGATGATAAAACTGAGTTGCTAATATTTATTACACCAAAGATTGTCAGTGAAAAACTGGGCATGAACTAAACTAATCTTTATCTGCCTACTAGGGCCGGAATTCCGGCCCTTTTTTTGTGAATTTCACCATTGGTTACAATCTATCAGTGCAATCGAATCACAACATCTATCTAATCGGCCTAATGGGGGCTGGAAAAACGACTGTAGGGCGCCAGCTTGCAAGGCGGCTGGGACGACCATTTTTCGACTCCGACCACGAAATTGTGGCCCGAACGGGGGTAGCCATTCCTACAATCTTCGAAATTGAAGGTGAAGACGGTTTCCGACGTCGGGAGGCACAAACCATTGCTGAACTAACATCAGGTGAAAATCTGGTTATGGCGACCGGCGGCGGGGTAGTGCTTAATCCAGAAAACCGGCAATTGCTTCATGATACGGGTTGGGTTGTTTATCTTAACGTGCCGCCAGCCCTACTCTTTGAACGTACGCGCCATGACAGAAACCGCCCTTTGCTCAGGGTAGCTGACCCGTTATCCAAACTGGAAGAGCTTCACGCGATTCGCGATCCTCTTTATAGAGAAATCGCTCACATCACGATCGAGGGTGGTCGCTTAGTGGCCTCCGGAATAGTTCAGCATCTTTTGCGAGAGTTCAATCGTTTATGCAAACCCTGAAAGTGTCGCTCGCCGAGCGCAGCTACCCGATTCATATCGGCGCAGATATCCTCACTAGGAGTGATCTCCTTTTGCCGCATCTAAAGCAAAAGAAAGCGGTGGTTGTAACCAACGTTACTGTTGCGCCGCTGTATCTTGATCGCCTGATGGAAACACTTGCCAATATTGATGTTTCTGCGTTGCCAATTATTCTTCAAGACGGCGAGAGCCATAAAAACTGGGAAACGCTCAATCTGATTTTTGACGCCCTGCTTGACTCACATTGCGAGCGAAGCACGACTTTGATTGCGCTTGGCGGTGGGGTCATCGGTGACATGGGTGGCTTTGCCGCCTCTTGCTATCAGCGTGGCATGCCATTTATCCAAATACCGACTACGCTTTTATCCCAAGTCGACTCGTCAGTGGGCGGCAAGACTGCAATCAATCACCCGCTCGGCAAGAACATGATTGGTGCTTTTTATCAGCCCAAACTGGTGCTAGCTGACATTTCAACACTAGACACTCTTGCCGATCGCGAACTGAGGGCTGGTTTGGCGGAAGTTATCAAATATGGGCTGATTCGCGACTCGGATTTTTTTGACTGGCTGGAAATCAATATTGAGGCGCTGCTAAAACGTGATCGTGAAGCGCTGGCATATGCCGTCTATCGTTCATGTGCCAACAAGGCCGAGGTTGTGGCAGCAGATGAACGCGAAACGGGAGAGCGGGCGCTCCTCAACTTGGGGCACACCTTTGGCCACGCCATTGAGACCGGCATGGGCTATGGTGAATGGCTACATGGCGAAGCGGTATCCGCCGGCACGCTCATTGCTATGGATTTATCGCAGCGATTGGGAATGGTTACGGTCGACGAGGTTTTTCGGGTAAAAAATATATTCACCCGTGCCGGCCTGCCAATTAGTGCTCCCGGATTGGGTGCCGAGCGTTATCTTGAGTTGATGCGGCATGACAAAAAGGTTCAAGACGGGAAATTACGTCTTGTTCTTCTTGAAAAAATTGGAAAAGCAGTCATTTCCGATGCCGCCAGCGAAAAGGAAATACTCGCGTCGATCAACGCTGTATGCACCTGATCGGGGTTTTCGGAATCTCATCCGTGCCGAATTGGTGCATCGCAGCATCTTGAATCGATAGGGTTTTGCCAGTATATTTCATGGTTGCCCTAAAATTTTCGCATAGGCCTGAGTCAACATTATGACTTTTGGCTTTTTTTATCGTCAGCCAGTGTTGGCTGAGCACTCTGAAGGAATGCGTGTGATGGAATCGGCTGTACCTGAGCGGCAGGGTTTGTACGACCCAGCCAACGAGCACGACGCTTGCGGCGTGGGCTTTGTCGCCCATTTCAAAGGACAAAAGAGTCATAGCATCGTCGAGCAGGGTTTGTTGATCCTGAAAAATCTGGATCACCGCGGTGCTGTTGGTGCCGACCCTCTGCAAGGCGATGGAGCCGGCATTCTGCTGCAAATTCCGGATCAGTTCTATCGCGAAGAAATGCAAAAGCAAGGCGTAGATCTGCCGCCGCTTGGCGAATACGGCGTCGGCATGGTTTTCCTGCCGCAAGAGGCCGCTTCGCGACATGCTTGTGTCGAGGAAATCGAGCGCTCAATCAAGGCTGAGGGGCAAGTCATTCTTGGCTGGCGCGAAGTGCCGGTCAATCGTGAAATGCCAATGTCGCCGACAGTGCGTGCCAAAGAGCCAGTCATTCGTCAGGTTTTTGTCGGTCGTGGCCCTGATATTTTTGTGACGGATGCACTCGAACGCAAGCTCTACATAATTCGCCGTCGAGCTGCGAACGCCATTAAGTCGCTCAAGCTCAAGCATGGCCAAGAATTTTACGTACCGTCATTTTCGGCCCGTACCGTTAATTACAAAGGCTTGTTATTAGCAACCCAAGTCGGCGTCTACTATCTCGACTTGCAAGATAAACGCACAACGTCAGCCTTGGCGCTGGTGCACCAGCGTTTCTCGACCAATACGTTCCCGACCTGGGATCTGGCGCACCCCTTCCGTTACATCGCCCACAACGGCGAAATCAATACGGTGCGCGGTAACGTGAACTGGTTCAAGGCTCGCGAACAAGCGATCTCCTCGCCGATTCTTGGTGAAGATCTGAAGAAAGTCTGGCCGCTGCATTACCCCGGTCAATCTGACTCTGCGTCTTTCGATAACGCGCTTGAACTGTTGGTCATGGGCGGCTATTCAATGGCCCAGGCAGTCATGCTGATGATCCCGGAAGCCTGGGAAAAGCACACGACGATGGACGAAAATCGTCGTGCTTTCTACGAATACCACGCCGCAATGATGGAACCGTGGGATGGCCCCGCCGCTGTGGCCTTTACCGACGGTCGCCAGATTGGTGCAACGCTGGACCGTAATGGTCTGCGTCCAGCCCGCTATCTCGTAACGGATGATGACTTTGTTGTCATGGCTTCAGAATCTGGCGTCTTGCCGATTCCGGAAAAGAAGATCGTCAAAAAATGGCGTTTGCAGCCGGGCAAGATGTTCCTGATCGATCTGGAACAAGGCCGCATCATCGACGACAAGGAGTTGAAGGATGCGCTCTCCAGAGCCAAGCCTTATCGTGAATGGATCGACAAAATTCGCATCCGTCTCGACGAAGTACCCGCTGCTGACGAAATGACCGATGCCGCGCCAGCTTCTTTGCTGGATCGCCAGCAGGCATTTGGCTATACGCAGGAAGACATCAAGGTCATTCTTGAGCCAATGCTGCAAAACGGTGAAGAGCCAACCGGCTCAATGGGTACCGACTCTGCGCTGCCAATTTTGTCAGCCAAGAACAAGACCCTATACACCTATTTCAAGCAGCTTTTTGCTCAGGTGACCAACCCGCCAATCGACCCGATTCGTGAAGAACTGGTCATGTCGCTGGTGTCCTTTGTTGGCCCGAAGCCAAACTTGCTGAACACGACCGATATCAACCCACCGATTCGTCTTGAAGTATCCCAGCCGGTGCTGACAGCAACCGATATGGAAAAGCTGCGCCATATCCACAAATACACTTCCGGCAAGCTGAGTTCTTTTGAACTGGATATTTGCTATCCGGTTGCCTGGGGCAAGGATGGCGTTGAAGCTCGTCTTGCTTCCCTGGCTGCCGATGCTGAAGATGCAGTTCGTTCCGGCGCCAACATCCTGATCGTTTCTGACCGCAAGCTGGACGAAACGCACGTTGCGATTCCTGCCCTGCTTGCCACCTCAGCCATTCACCAGCATTTGGTGAAAAAAGGTTTGCGCACCAGTTCTGGCCTCGTGGTTGAAACCGGTTCGGCTCGTGAAACGCATCATTTTGCGCTACTCGGCGGTTACGGTGCCGAGGCGGTCCACCCCTATCTAGCACTCGAAACCATTGAAAGCTTTGCCAAGGGCGATGCTGAAAAGGCTGAGAAATACGTCAAGAATTACGTCAAGGCCATCGGCAAGGGCCTGATGAAGGTGATGTCCAAAATGGGCATTTCAACCTACATGTCCTATACCGGCGCACAAATTTTCGAGGCTATCGGACTCCAGAAGGATTTTGTCGAAAAATACTTCACCGGCACACCATCCAACATTGAAGGCATCGGTGTCTTTGAGGTTGCGGAAGAGGCTATTCGTCAACATACCGAAGCCTTCTCAACGGATCCGGTATTGGCCACCATGCTTGATGCCGGCGGCGAGTATAACTACCGCACCCGTGGCGAAGAGCACATGTGGACGCCGGATTCGATCGCCAAGCTACAACATGCGACCCGCTCGAACAAGACAGAAACCTATAAGGAATACGCCCAACTGATCAACGATCAGACGAAGCGTCACCTGACTTTGCGTGGCCTGTTTGAATTCAAGCCCTCGGGCAATGCGATTCCTTTGGACGAAGTTGAATCAGCCAAGGAGATCGTCAAGCGTTTTGCCACTGGCGCCATGTCGCTCGGCTCGATTTCAACTGAAGCACATTCAACATTGGCGATTGCCATGAACCGTATTGGTGGCAAATCGAATACCGGTGAAGGTGGCGAAGATGCCAAGCGCTTCCTGCCCGTCAAGGGCGGCGCAATGCTCTCGGATATCATCGGCAAAAACCGGATAGAGCGTGATTTGCAGCTCAAAGACGGCGACTCACTACGTTCCGCCATTAAGCAGGTTGCGTCCGGTCGTTTCGGTGTGACCACAGAGTATTTGGTAAATGCTGACCAAATCCAGATCAAGATGGCGCAAGGCGCCAAGCCGGGTGAAGGTGGTCAGCTTCCGGGCCACAAGGTTTCCGAGTACATCGGCTTCTTGCGTCACTCAGTACCGGGCGTCGGCCTGATTTCACCCCCGCCACATCACGACATTTATTCCATCGAAGATTTGGCACAGCTGATTCACGATCTAAAAAATGCTAACTCCAAGGCCTCCATCTCGGTGAAGCTGGTGTCCGAAGTTGGTGTCGGCACCGTTGCTGCCGGTGTTGCCAAAGCCAAGGCCGATCACGTCGTGATTGCTGGTTTTGACGGTGGCACGGGTGCTTCGCCACAATCCTCGATCAAGCATGCTGGTACGCCATGGGAACTTGGCCTGGCGGAAACCCAACAAACGCTGGTTCTGAACCGCCTGCGTAGCCGTATCCGCGTCCAGGTTGATGGCCAGATGAAGACCGGCCGCGACGTGGTTATCGGGGCCTTGTTGGGTGCTGATGAATTTGGTTTCGCTACCGCACCGCTGGTGGTTGAAGGCTGCATCATGATGCGCAAGTGTCACCTCAACACCTGTCCGGTTGGCGTTGCCACGCAAGACCCTGTCCTGCGCAAACGCTTTACCGGTCAGCCAGAACATGTCGTCAATTACTTCTTCTTTGTTGCTGAAGAAGTACGCGAACTGATGGCACAACTGGGTATTCGCAAGTTTGACGACCTGATTGGCCGCGCTGATCTGCTTGATACCCGTCCGTGCATTGAACACTGGAAAGCCAAGGGTCTCGATTTCACCAAGGTTTTCTACCAGCCGAACGTTCCAACCGATGTTTCGCGCCGTCACACTGAAATTCAGGACCACGGCCTCGACAAGGCGCTTGATCACAAGCTGATTAAAGAAGCCAAGTTGGCGCTTGAAAAGGGCCAGAAAGTCCAGATCGAAACGACCATTATCAACGTCAATCGTACCTGCGGCACCATGCTCTCGGGCGAAGTTGCACGCCGTTATGGCAACGATGGACTGCCGGATGACACCATCCATGTCAAACTGACTGGTACTGCTGGTCAGGCTTTTGGTGCATTCCTGGCCAAGGGCGTCACATTAGAATTGACGGGCGAAGGTAACGACTACGTTGGCAAGGGTTTGTCCGGTGGTCGCATCATCATCAAACCGAGCCCGGATTTCCGTGGCAACACGCAAGAGAACATCATTGTCGGCAACACCGTCATGTACGGCTCAACCGATGGCGAAGCTTTCCTGGCCGGCGTGGGTGGTGAACGCTTTGCGGTGCGTAACTCCGGCGGTACCGCTATCGTTGAAGGCGTCGGCGATCACGGTTGCGAATACATGACCGGTGGTACGGTTGCCGTTCTTGGCATGACCGGCCGCAATTTTGCCGCAGGCATGTCCGGTGGTATCGCTTACGTTCTTGACGCAGATGGCAGCTTCAAAACTCGCGCCAATCTGGCACAGGTTGCTTTGGAAAAAGTGTTGCCGGCCAGCCGTCAAACCGGCGAACCGCTGCACAACGGCATTGCTGACGAAACCCAGCTCATAGAGTTGATTACCCGTCATGCCGAATATACCGGCAGCCTGACCGCCAAGGCGCTACTCGCCGACTGGGATGCCAGCCGCGAGAAGTTCGTCAAAGTTTATCCGCATGAGTACAAGCGCGCCCTGACCGAAATGGCCGCTGCACAGAAGGAGGCCGCATAATGGGCAAGCCGACAGGATTCATGGAATTTGAACGCCTTTCTGAAACGTATAGCCCGGTCGAGCAGCGTCTCAAGCATTACAAAGAGTTTGTTCATACGCTGAACGACGACGATGCCAAGACGCAAGGCGCACGCTGTATGGATTGTGGCATTCCGTTCTGCAACAACGGTTGCCCGGTGAACAACATCATTCCTGACTGGAATGATCTGGTTTATCGCGGCAACTGGAAGCAAGCGCTGGATGTACTGCATTCGACCAACAACTTCCCGGATTTCACCGGCCGTATCTGCCCGGCGCCTTGTGAAGCAGCCTGTACGCTGGGCATCAACGCAGCACCAGTTGGGATTAAATCGATTGAGCATTTCATCATCGACAAGGGCTGGGAAATGGGCTGGGTTGTCCCGCAACCACCGAAGTCAAAAACCGGCAAAAAAATTGCTGTCATTGGTTCCGGCCCGGCCGGCCTGGCTGCCGCACAGCAACTGGCACGGGTTGGTCACGATGTCACCGTATTCGAGAAAAGCGACCGCCTCGGCGGCTTGCTGGCTTATGGCATTCCTGATTTCAAGCTGGAAAAAACGGTGGTTGATCGCCGTGTGGCCCAGATGGAAGCCGAAGGCGTTACCTTCAAGACCAAGGTATTGATTGGTTCGAAAGATATGCCTGCCGGGATCAACAATGACTCGACAGAATTTGTCTCTGCTGAGCAGTTGACCGCAACATTTGACGCGGTGATTCTGGCTGCTGGCTCAGAAGTGCCGCGCGACCTGCCTGTACCGGGGCGTGAGCTAAAGGGTATCTACGCTGCGCTGGAATTCCTGATTCCGCAAAACAAGGAAGTCCAGCAAGGCAAGGCCAACCCGATCAACGTCAAGGGCAAGCACGTCATCGTCATTGGTGGCGGCGATACCGGCTCTGACTGCGTCGGCACCTCCAATCGCCACGGCGCAGCATCGATCACCCAGTTCGAGTTAATGCCGATGCCGCCGGAGCAGGAAAACAAGGCGCTGACCTGGCCTTACTGGCCATACAAACTGCGCACCTCTTCCTCGCATGACGAAGGTTGCAGCCGCGATTTCGCTGTTGCCACAAAAGGCTTCGTCGATGATGGCAAGGGCAACGTCAAGGCACTGAAAGCCGTTCGCCTCGAATGGACGGATGGCAAGATGAGCGAAGTTGCCGGTTCTGAATTTGAACTGCCTTGTGACAACGCCTTCCTGGCAATGGGCTTTACCAATCCGGTTGGTTCCCTGCTTGATGCTTTCGGTATCGAGAAAGACAATCGCGCCAATGCCAAAGCAACGACCGACGGAGCAGGTTGCTATGCCACGAATGTTGCCAAGGTATTTGCAGCCGGTGACCTACGCCGTGGCCAATCGCTAGTAGTTTGGGCGATCCGTGAAGGCCGTCAGGCAGCGCGGGAAGTGGATGCTTTTTTAATGGGATTTACCAACCTGCCTCGATAGGTTTCCAGGCTGGTCAAGCTGCTCTAAACGCTGTCACGGGAAACCACCGTGACAGCGTTTAGCTTTTAAGGCAATTGTAATTTCGGTGCTTCAACTTTTGTCCCGGCTGGGTCAAACACGATGGTAACAACAAACCATCCTTTAGTTTTTGGTGTGCCATCACGAAATCTGGCTGACTTGATAGCCTCAAGAACCGTATTGTCAAAAACGCCCAAGGGTTGGCTTTCGACAACGTCGATATTCTCGATTTCGCCCCCTCCCGTAATTTCAAATTTCGCTGTAACACTGCCTCTTGTGCCCAAAATGAACTGGTGCAAGGGGTACTCTGGATTAATATCAAGAACAAATACGGGAATTGAAGAGTTTTTTCCTGAATTTTCACTGGACTTGTCGTTTACCCCCAGAACAGGACGAGGTGCGGAAGACGGCTTTTCGGATATCGCCGCTAATGTATCTGCTGCTACTTGCAAAGCATCAGCTTGCCGCTCGGTTTCTGGCTGAGAGTTCACCACCATAGATGCCCCATCCATTATTTCGCTTTTAAAGTGAATTTGAAGAGCGGGCAGTCCAGATTGAAAAGTATCGTGCTGTTCAGAAATTCCACCAGAAAGACATAGCACCAAGCAGTGGAACGATATGGATGCGACAACCGCAAATACAAGTTTGCGATGTTCGGAAATATCGAACCATGGATGGTATTCGCCATACGTTGCTCGGAACATTTTAAATTTACTGAGAATCCGGTGTATTGATGCTCAATACTGGGCCAATATCAGCATTGTCGTATTGCCGCTTGTCATTGCTTTGAAACCGCTCATCTTTTTTATCGAATCACACCAGTCATTGATGTTAGTGTAACTATCGGGGAAAGTAGTTTATGCATGCTTTTTCAAATTTTCGGGGATAAAAGTGTTACAGCCAAAACAAAAAGGGTTCACGCTTATCGAGTTGATGATCGCAGTCGCGATTATCGGTATCTTGTTATCTATTGCCATACCCAGCTATAAAGACTACATGATTCGCGGGGCACGATCTGCGGCTCAAACCTATCTTTCCGATTTAGCTCAAAGACAGGAACTGATTTTTCAGGATGCGCGAGCCTACAGCAGTAGCACGTCAGATTTCCCTACAATGCCAGCTGATATCACGTCGCGATACCAAGACCCCAACATTTGCAGCAACACCTCAGCCCCAGGCGTCCCAGCGACCTACTCCATTACGCTGAAACCGATCGTTGGTGGAATGATGAAGAACGATGGTGATCTGGTTGTTGATTCGAAAGGTAGCCGTAAACGTATTGGCTATGATGACTGGTAAGCCATGAAACATAATTTTCTTCGGGAAAATCCCTCCCGCCCCTCATCAATACAATCGCCAAACAGTTTTTGTCGGCGTTTGGCTCAATACAGCCATTTGCAGCCGGGTTTTACACTCATCGAATTGGTTGTCGTAATTGGGATAGTCGGAATTTTATTAGGGATTGCCATCCCTAATTTTACTGAAATGATTATTGAACAGCGCGTACGTTCGGGGGCATCTGACCTGATCGGGGATTTGGTTCTGGCACGAACAGAGGCAATCAAGCAGCAACGGCGAGTGATACTCCAGGCGGCGCCTGGGGGCTGGAAAGATGGCTGGATAATTTATGTTGATATCGATGCCAGTGGCAGCCTCAACGGGGGCGAAACACCCATGAAAACTGCGGCTAAGGTACAGGGTGACACACTGAAAGTCTGCCCGTTAACTGCCGCAGCGAATACCCAAATCGTCTTCCGCGGCGATGGGGGCGTGGCAAACTTTCCACTTGGCACTGAATCCGGCCTTCTGGTCTCTGACGACAGAGGCAAAATCTGGACTATCGGAAATAGCGGAAACCCAGGTGCGCGTACTCGTGAAATTCCCATTTCAAATGCAGGACGTGCCTCTGTGGAGACTTTGAACAAAGCAGACGGAATCAAATGCCCATGAATTCAAATATCCGGCATCAAAACGGTATGTTGATGATCGAAGTCCTGGTCACCATCCTGATTGTAAGTCTTGGCCTGCTGGGTATTGCGGCGATGTTTGCCCGCTCTCATCTGGTCAGTGACGAGGCCTATCAACGTTATCAAGCGACCGAAATTGCTCATCAGCTGTCCGAACAACTAACTGCAAATCAAAGTGAAGCAAGCCTGAGAGAGACCTCAACCTATGTCACGGGTCTTAGTGCGCCGATGCCAGGCCATGGATATACCTCAATAATGTGCTCTCCGTGCACCTCAGCCCAACTTGCCGTCAGGGATTTGTCAATTTTTCATGACTCTCTCATCGGAACACAAAAAACCAAGTCGGGTAACAATGCCTCGGCACTGCTCGATGCCCGTGGCTGCGTTGAATATCTTGGTCCCAAGCTGGGCGATCCGATCGATCCGGAAGATCCACCGCGCTATCGCATCAGCGTAGTTTGGCAAGGACGAGGATTAGCCGGGACAACAGTTAACCCGACATTGTGCGCCAACGGTATCTATTCAGATGCAAGATTGCGCCGGGTAATATCACTTGAAGTACAGATCCTATGAAATCCAACAATGCCGGTTCGGGCAAAAAAATCCATGACCAGAAAATGCGTGTCATGTCATTTTATGCAGGCAACAGTTTTCTGAAGCAATTATCTTCAGGCCTGAGACAACACGGTCTCTCGCTGGTTGAGTTGATGGTTGCACTAGCCATCGGGACATTAATTGCCTTGGCAATTTCGACCCTGTTCTTCCAGGTGTTTTCCGGATCACGTACAGCGGACGATACTGCGCGTGCCTCAGAAGCAGGCTCATTCGGCTTGCGTACCTCTCAGCGAGGATTTTCGCATGGCCGGTTTTGTTGGCCTAATTGATGACGGTTCAAAAATCGACTTGGTTAGATCCTCCTTAGTGAGTGGCGCAGCAACAGACAACTGTGGCAATCCAAAGTGGTTTCTGCCACTGAATGAAGCTACGAATCGCATCGTATACATCGAACATATTACCAACCCAAGTGATTTGCCATGCATAGCTGCCGCCAATCATGTTGCAGGAAGCCCAGCCATTGTTCTGCGTGGAGCCTCAGGTACACAGGCACGGCCAGCCGATTTCGCCACCAATAAAATGTTTCTTCAGTCCAACCAGGCAGGCGGCATTGTTTTTCAGGGAGTAGATTACGCAGGCAACGTAAAGGGAGCCGGTAGGCACACAAGAATTTGCAGATACACGCCGGGAGCAGGCGCCTGCGCTGACACAGCGGATGAACCGCCGTGTCGATGCCCGACAACGGGTGTCAATGCCGGCAAAGGGAGTGTCGCTCTGGTCGATGCACCAATATTTGCTTATCACACCAACGTCTATTATATCCGCCCCTGCAGCCGGCCTGCCGGCGCAACGTGCACAGCGGCGGATGACAACGGTCAGCCCATTCCTACCCTGGTAAGGCGTCAACTTTCGGAAAACAACGACCCCGCTACCTTTGTTGAAGTGCCAATAGCCGAAGGGGTTGAGCGAATGTCCGTTTCATATGGAATAGACACAAACTTAGATGGTGTACCGGATTTTTTTACTAATAACAAAACCATTTTCACACCGACATCCCCCAACCTTAGCGACGCAATAACCATTCGTATCAGTTTGCTCATGCGTACGCGCAAGCCGGAAAACAATTACGACGACTCCGTTAACACCTATACCCTGGCGGATGATGACCCAACAGATCCAACAGACTCTTTCAATTGCGGCCCCCCCGGTCCTCCTACAAGCCCGCTCTGTAGATATCATCGCTACATCCTAACCGACACCGTACAGGTGAAAAATAATGCCTTCCGCCGCTAATGCTTCGTCCCGAACTCATCCTGCCAATGTTAACGCCTCCCACACCCGTTCACGTCAATCCGGTGTCATTTTGCCGGTTGCGCTATTTGTGCTGGTTGCAGCAACCATTTTGACGCTGGGTCTGGTCAAAACCAATATGTCATCATTGCGTGTTGGCGGTGCCTCGGTCGTCGGCCAGGAAACTCAGGGGTCAGCCGAACTTTTGTCCAGTAACTTCAGGACTCGCAACCCGATAGTCACGATCGATCCGCTTACGTTGAAAGAATTGCCAGACGAAGGCCGTTATGAAAGAGGCTTTACGCCGTGTAGTACGCTGACGGACCTCCTTCCTTTTACTACAATTTTTGACTGTCGTTCGATCAAATCCACCCGCTTGCCGGCGCACACAGAGCAAGTTGAATGGGCAGTGGGTGTCAAAACACCACAGGTGCAACGAATTGGATGCGCACCGCCACCGCGAAGCAGTACCCCCACTGAAAATAACGGGACGATTAAATTCAATCACAATCAAATAGAAAACCGCGTAGAAAATGCGTTTTACGGAAGCCAAGGGGCTGCAGGTATCGGTGTTGGAAAACTGGTTATGCAGTGTCCGTAATTCGCTAATTGGAAAAAAGAAAGCGAGAGAATCATGAACGCCAAATTCAACAAGTGGGTTGCCCGGATACTGATGGTTTCCATAGTCAATCCCGCGATGTTTATTCCGCCTGCTGCAGCTCGGGATACCGCCATTTATTCAGGGCTGCTTTCCGCCACCGTTGTGACAGTCAAGCCCAATGTGCTCTTTGTAATAGACACTTCGGACTCAATGAATCTGCCAGAAGCGTGGAGAGAATATGAAGGCGCATATGATTCTCACGTCGAATACCTGTGGAACGATCTGACCCGAATTGTTGATGCCAATGCTGGATCTGCCGGGGAAGTAACCGCAGCGGATAACAACAGAATATCCACACAGCAAATTCCCAGCCAATTTTTTACAAAATGGGGCTTTTGGGATGGCGCAACACTCGCAGACCGCCAGGCACTGTGGCAGGCTGCCCGCACCTCAGCAAAAGCAACCCAAATTCATGGAACGGCTCCTGCGGTTACAGACCCGGGCCCTGCATATCAATACCGGAATTACAACGACCTGTCCTGGATATACTGGTTGCCGACCGGAACAGCAGAGACAGACCCCCGGTTACGCTCCCCTTCATGGAACAAGTTTCGTGGCTACATTCAGGAATTAGGCGATGGCCTAGGCGGCGGCATGACACGCGGCGGCCCATCCTTCAACGATACCAATAACTACCAAGCCTATAACAAGTGTGGAAATTCGCTGGATGCCTTGACACCATCAACCGTGTTTGTGCCTTCGCCAATTGCCCGAAATACCGGCAAATACCTCGACCAGCAATGGGCCCGTTGGGATCCATACCTGGCGACGACTGCGGTCGGCAATTCCGGCTACCCAGCCAGCAGTACTGGCTATTGCCTTGGGCGCACCAAGTACAACGCAGTATGCAAAAGGTTATCTTGACACGACCAATCCAGCTACCGGCAATCCGGCAAGCAACCCGGTATACCGCGACAACACCTCAGCCACTGCCGACGTAGGCCTGAACGGACTTCCCATTCGTTACAACAGCGGCAGCTCCGGTTCGGGTTGGGATGGCCTGAAAGCGGATTCAGGCGGTTTTATTTTGCGCAGCATTATTGATGGCTATGCCACACGCGTTGATCTTGAAGCAGTCATGTCTACGTATGCCTTACCAGCAACAAGCGATGTCGACGGCAGCAGTATCACTGATGTCAAAGATGCAAAATTCATAGCCATCAAAGGCAACAGGGATGCAACACCAGCCTTCGGTAGCGCAACCGGCTTGCATGCTTACACAGACACCACGGCATCACTATGTGACTCTGCAACAGGACCGGCCAGTACAACTTGTCTTGACAAACCATTTGGCGCGACCAGCCCAGCCTTTACATTGACCAAAACAGCAACCTGCAACCTAACAGGTACAACAACATCGAAAGATGCCCGAGCCAATTCAGTCAAAACCGGCGGAACATGTACCATTGGTACGATTAGCAACTCCGGCACTGACACAAACGGAGCGCTTTTTCCAAGCTTTTCCGACGTACCAAATCCCACCGTTTGCCCAGCCCCGACCACGACAAACAGCAACTTTTATTCTGTAGATAATTCTGCTTGCGCCTACACAGTAACAACCGTTGCAGCGGCTCAAACCTGCGCGTTGACTGGCGATCAAACCTTGACAATCGGCGCCTGTACACCGACAGGTGGCAGTAATGTTGCGATTTCTGCTTGCGCACTTTCAGGACCGGCGGATACCGTGGCAGCTTGCGCCTGGTCCGGTCGGCAAACCAAGAATGTTGGCAACTGTGCCTGGGTTGGGCGGACAGCGACATTTAGTGAGTCAACAAAGTGGCGGGCATCTGGTGGAACCTGCCAGCAAAACGGCAGTACTGAATTTTGTAATGGCGTAGCTGGATCACAAGGTCCATTCGCAACGGAAGCCGATGCCCTAGCCTCAACTGCAGGGTGTACCAATACGGTACCAGCAGCCGCTTATCAGTACGGAGGCACCTGTACAGAAAATGGCTCGGCTGACGAGTGTTCGATTACTGGCGCATCTGCTATTCTTGGCGCCGGCTATACCAACGTAAATGCGACCTGCGGCAATGCCAACTCACCTCCTGCAGGCACCTACACTCATACACCAACGTGCTCTGAAAACGGTTCGTCTTCAAGTTGCCAGCTAAGCGCCGGCACTTCCAGAACAATTCGTGGCAGCACCAAAACCTATTACACAGCTGCCAACTGCACCAACAAACCCAACGCCTTGCCGACCTACAATCAAAGCGGCAGTTATGGCTATGGCAAAACCTGTACAGGCACCAACAATACTTGCACGACCAACGCCAGCAATACTTTCACGGTTAGAGGTAGCAGCTATACGCAAGTAACCTCGTGTACCAACGGAAAAACACCTGGCACTTATCACCGTGGCGGCACATGTACGGGCACCCTGGCGGGATGTACTCAGGTCACCCCATACGGCGGGACCTCAGTCTTTGTTTCACCTAATACCTGGTATACAAACCTGGCAACCTGTACGCCGCCCACCGGCGCGCAAACCTATAACAGCAACTGTACCGGCACCCAAAAACTGCCTCCAGGTGATGCTGCTCACACCACGAACAATACACAGGCCGCCTGTAATTTCACAACGAATACGGTAACCATATTGGGCACCCCGTATACAAACTACAACACCTGCACAACCAAATCTGACGTCAATCCCAAGTGTTTCGGGCAATTCGGGGTTAACTGCTCAACGGGTTGTAATAATGCAACACCGACCTCGGTAACTGGCGGCGCAACGTCCCAATCGCATAATTACTACCGAACCTATGACTTCCAAGCCGGTACTGATTATCTGGTCCATGACTGTAAGGCAGACGATGGCGGAACGAAGTTCATGCACTACACGAGCAGCACGTTGAACAGTTTTGGCTCTGCCTGGAACGATACAACCAGTTATGCGAGCAGTGCTACCGGCGGCGTTGCAGTCGATATCACGCAAAAGGCTGATATGTATTCGGTCAACTATCTGAACTGGAAATTCGGCCCGAAAGGTCCGAACGGACACCCAATTGGCCGTAAAACCCGTCTGCAAATCGCCAAGGATGCGTTGGCATCCGTGATTGATATCTACACCACAGACCCCTTGTTTAAAGACAAATACCGCATGGGCGTCATGGCGTTCAACCAGATGGAAAAAGATATTCCTCTTGGCAGCATTTCGCCCAATTCTTCCGGCGCACACCTCGTCAAGCCCGTCAAGGATCTCGATGTTGCCCACGGCAATGCCATTGTTACAAGCGTCAATGCAATGACGGCATCTTCGGCAACGCCACTCACCGAGTCGTTGTATGAAGCTTATCGCTATTTCAAAGGTCAGTCGCCCATGTTTGGCGGGCCAACATACCAGACCAAGGAGTCCGTAATTTCAACGGCGTTAGTACCGCGCTATGTTACCGAAGGGGTCGACACTTCGGCAGACTCACTAACGGGCGGACTGTACAAATCGCCAATTACGGCAACCTGCCAAACCAATCTGGTTATTCTGATTTCTGACGGCGCACCGGAAAATGACACATCGGCCAATGCCGACATTCTTGCCCTGCCGGATTATGGAATCTTTTCAATTCATCAACCGACAGGGAGTGGTCAATTTGAAACCATTTCAAACCTACCTTACGGCCCCACTGATCCTATCGGCCCACCGGCGGGCAACAACTATGTGCTACTTGATGAACTGAGCTATTACATGGCGCATGTAGACGCTCGTACAGATTTGCCTGGTGACCAGACAGTCGTTCTGGCTACGATCAGCTACGACGTCAATTCACCAGTTCTAGACAAGGCCGCACACAACAGCAGCGGAAAGAGTCTTAAGGCCAAGGATCAGTCATCTCTGATTTCAGCAATTGGCGATGCGTTGACCATTCCACCCTGGCAGCCGCAGGGGGGTACTCCGGCGAGCACCTACAACATAGCAAACGGTGTATCAGGTGATATCTATTTGTCCGCCTTCTCACCGACCTACAAGACGGTTTGGGGAGGAACCATCAAAAAGTACAAGTATGGTTTTGGTGAGTCGGAATGCGGCGATAGCGTCTGCGGCAATCCAAATGTATGTATCACCGGCAATCCTGCAATCACTTACGCCTCCTGCGGAATAAATGTCGAGTATCTTGAGACTGACAAAACGAAGCAGGATGAACTCGGCCATGACGTTTTGTTGCGCGTGATTCGTCCGGAAGCGGTGAGTTACTGGATACCGACTGCACCACCAGATGGCCCATCCGGGGTGCGCGGCGGAACAGGCCAGGTTTTGATTGCCAATGGCACGCCAGATGCCCGCAAACTTTACACATACATTCACGGTGTCACACCCAGCGCTTCATTGGTAAGCCCTCAAAACCTGGTGACGCCTACCAATCCGCTGATTTCCAAAACAATACTGGGGAATGCAGCAATGACCGATGCTGAGCGGGACTCCATTCTCAGTTTTGCTCAAGGTAGCGATGGCTTCACAACGAATGTCTGGCGTGATTGGGCGCACTTCGATTCATTGCACTCAACGCCTCTGGTTGATGATGGATTCCTTTATTACCTGACCAGTGACGGCGTCCTTCATTCGGTGAATACTTCCGATGGCAAAGAAAACTGGTCCTTCATGGTAGAAGAAGGGCTCTCCAAAATTGCCGAAACAATGACACCGCCAAATGGTGAGCGTCTGGAAGTAGCAGATGGCACACCTGTCATCGCCAATCTGGCTGATGGCAAGCGGTATCTGATTTTTGGTCTGCGCCGCGGTGGCCGTGCTTACTACGCTCTGGATATAACCAATCCGGCTGCGCCCGCGCTCGCATGGAAAATCTCGCCGACACAAACCTGTTCAGGCAATACGTGTAGTCCTTCGCCCAACTTTAGTGAACTGGGCCAAGCCTGGTCTACACCCTATGTTGCCAAGATTCGGGGCCGGAAATCGGGGAGTAAATTCAAACCCGCCCTGATCTTTGGTGCTGGCTATGATGAAAATCAGGATTTGGCAGTACCTGCTGCCGATACCATGGGGCGTGCTGTATTTGTGGTGGATGCTGCAGATCTGACGGTCATTAAAAAGTTCAGCACGATCTCCGGCGCACAAGGCTACTCCGTGCCATCCGATGTCCTGGCAATTGACACAACGGGTGATGCTGATAGCACAATTGATCGAGCTTACGTCGGCGACATGGGCGGCAGGTTGTGGAGAATGGATCTCGATGATCGCAGTGTTACCAACGATGAAAGCAACTGGACAATTGTTCAGATTGCCGATCTGGCAACAACCACACGCCCCAACAAACTGTTCAATCGCCAAACCATGGCACCTTCTATCTATCAGGGCCAGGTATTTGATGCAGTGTTTATCGGAGGGGGCGATCTACAGCAACCGACAGCGCACGGTACAAACGACTCTGGTGCCATGTTCATGGTGAAAGACTATTCGGTTGCAAAAATTGCCGTACAGCCCTCTCCGATTCCCAATGCGTCAGGGGATTTCGTCGACATGACCAATCTGCTCGATGCCGCAAAGTTGTTAACCGATGCCCAGAAACAGGCCTTGGTGACCAAATCAGGCTATGTGATCAATTTAAAAAATGGAGAAAAGGTTTCAAGTACTGCACAGGTTTATGGTGGCGTTTTGTATTTTGGTACCTATTTACCCACACAAACCACAATAGCCAACCTTGCCAATGTCTGTGGAGTAGGCGGCTATGGCAAACAGTACATAAGTGATGCTCTTACCGGCACCCCGCTGCGTAACGATATCACCAGCAACGCGTTATTCACCAATGATGCAAGCGGTCGGGTATTTGGCCATGTTGCTGGTTTCGGAGTGAGTCTGAGCCCGGCCAGCCAGGGACCAGGCAAGGGCATCTACTTGCGCAACCGTGGTGTTGAGTCACAAAGGACCGGTAAAACCTCATCCAAGATGTATTGGTACTCAATCCCGGAACAATGATCGAAACTGATACCAACTTGGCGCATTTCGCCTGAGTGAAGAGCCCCGTTAATCGGGGTTCTTTTTTTATTGTTTGGACAAGCCCCGGAATGAATGGATTTGATTTTCGACATCGGATATACAGTCATGTAAAAATGCTGTGCGATTTGTTTATAGTCTGTTGCCAGAAAGCATTTCCCCTAACCCGCCGCAATTAGCATTTTTGATTGAACTCACATGAATATCGTTATTCTCGCTGCCGGCCAAGGCAAGCGCATGCACTCGAATTTACCCAAGGTTCTTCATCCGATAGCCGGTAAGGCGCTGGCGCAGCATGTGATTGAGACAGCTCGCACACTGGCGCCGCAAAAACTGGTGGTGGTTTTTGGTCACGGCGGTGAAGTGGTTCGGTCAACGCTGGATTCATCCGACATTTCCTGGGCCAAACAGGAGCCGCAACTTGGTACGGGACATGCCGTAGCGCAAGCGCTTCCGTCGATCACAACAGAAGGGCAGACGCTGGTCCTTTATGGTGATGTTCCGCTGACCAAGGCGACAACCTTGAAGCGGCTGTTGCAGGCAGGAAAGGATGGTCTTTCCATTCTGACGGTCGAAATGGCAAATCCGACTGGCTATGGCCGGATCGTTCGTGATGCAGCAGGCAAGGTGTTACGCATTGTCGAAGAGAAAGATGCCACTACCGATGAGAAACTTATTCGCGAGGTGAATACAGGCATTATGGCAATTCCATCAGTGCGCTTGGCCGACTGGCTGGGCGGTTTGTCGAACAAGAATGCCCAAGGTGAGTATTACCTGACCGATATTGTTGCGCTTGCCGTGGCTGAAGGCGTCCCGGTTCATACGGCACAACCGGATGGCGAATGGGAAGTGCTGGGCGTCAACAGCAAGGTACAACTGGCGGAACTGGAACGTGTGCATCAACGCAATATGGCCGATGCCATGCTGGTCGGTGGTGTTCGACTGGCCGACCCGAACCGGATTGATGTACGCGGCGAAGTAACTTATGGGCGCGATGTTTCCATTGATGTCGGTTGCGTTTTCGAAGGTAAGGTCGAATTGGGTGACGCGGTCGAAGTGGGGCCGTACTGCATTTTGAAGAACGTCAAAGTCGGTGCCGGCACAAGGATCGCCGCCTTCTGCCATTTTGACGAAGCCGTTATCGGCCCGGATGGCGTGCTTGGCCCTTACGCACGTTTACGTCCTGGTACAGAACTTGGCCCTGAAGTGCATATTGGCAACTTCGTCGAGGTCAAAAAAAGCAAGATTGCAGCCCAATCGAAGGCCAATCATCTCGCTTATATCGGCGATGCTGAAATCGGCCAACGGGTAAATGTGGGCGCCGGCACGATTACCTGCAATTACGACGGCGCCAACAAACACCTGACGATTATCGAGGATGATGTCTTTATCGGCTCGGATACCCAATTGGTTGCACCTGTTACCGTTGGGCGCGGCGCAACCCTTGGTGCTGGGACAACCCTGACAAAAAATGCACCGCCTGACTCCTTGACCGTATCGCGTTCCAAGCAGATGACCTTGGCCGGCTGGGAAAGGCCTAAAAAGGTTAAGAAATAATGGATGCCAGCTTTACTGCGTTTGTTATGGTGATAGCGCTTCTGGTTGCCGTTGGTGCTTCGTTGCTTTTGGTCGGCTATTTCGGCACTCTGCCAGCCTCTTTTACCTTTGGCTGGAAAAACTGGGTACCGACATTGTTCCTTCCCGTGATCGGTCCGCTCTGGTTTACCTGGCGGCACTGGAGTGATTTTTCACGGCCAGGAAAACAGTTATTTGCTGGCGTCACCTTGATACTTATCGCCATCCTGATTCTCTATAAAGGCGGCCCATACATCATCGACAGGATGTCTGTAGGCGTAAAATAATCGCTCGGTAATTTCTAATAAGTTCAGGGAGAATAAGATGTCCAAGTACACCACCGAGGCTCTTCGTTCCATTGCGCTGGTTGGTCATGGCGCTGCTGGCAAGACCAGTCTGGCCGAAGCTTTGCTGTTTGCGACCGGCGCCATTTCCGCCAAGGGCAGTGTCGAAAAAGGCAGCACGGTTTGTGATTTTGATGCACAGGAGAAGGAAGCCGGGCACTCCCTGAATTCGGCCATTGTTAATTTTGGCCATGAAAACACCCACATCCATTTGATTGATACGCCAGGCTACCCGGACTTTGCTGGGCAGTCGATTGCGGCTCTGGCCGGGGTCGAAACGGCAATTGTTGTGGTGAACGCGCAAACTGGCGTCGAATTGATGACCGAGCGCATGATGCGCCATGCTGCCGAGCGCAAATTGTGCCGGATGATCGTAATCAACAAGATTGATGCAGACAACCTCGACTTGCCGGGGTTGGTGGCGAATATTCGCGAACGCTTTGGCAAGCAGTGCATGCTGCTTGACCTGCCAGCGCATGGTGCGGCTGATGTGGTTGAAGTGCTGGAACATGCTGCCGGTGATGCTGATTTTGAGTCAGTTGCGGCAGCACACCGCGCCTTAATCGACCAGATCGTCGAGGAAGATGAAGATTTGCTGGCACAGTATCTTGAAGATGGCGCCGACCCCAGCGCGGCAGCATTGCACGCTCCCTTTGAGAAGGCGCTGCGTGAAGGACATCTGATTCCGATCCTGTTTGTTTCCGCCAAAACAGGTGCTGGCATCAAGGAATTACTGCATGTGCTGGCTTCGCTGGCGCCAAATCCTGCCGAAGGCAACCCGCCGCCGTTCTACAAGGGCGAGCCGGGCGACAAGACTGAGCCATTCCAAGCCGACCCGGATGCGAGCAAGCATGTGCTAGCCCACGTTTTCAAAGTGGTTGCTGACCCGTATATGGGCAAGATCGGTGTCTTCCGCGTCCATCAGGGCACGATGAAGAAGGATATGCAACTCTTTGTCGGCGACAGCAAGCGCCCGTTCAAGGTCGCGCATCTTTACCAGTTGCAGGGTAAGGAATCGGTTGAGGTCGATGAACTGGTGCCGGGTGATATTGGCGCGATTGCCAAGGTTGAGGAAATTGATTTCGATTGCGTGCTGCACGACTCGCACGACGAAGACCACATTCATCTGGTTCCGCTGGAGTTCCCGAAGCCGATGGCTGGGCTGGCGGTTGAGACGAAGAAAAAGGGCGATGAGCAGCGTCTGTTCGACATCCTCAACAAACTGGCGGTCGAAGATCCGACCTTTGTGGTTGAGCGTCACCCGACCAGTAATGAAACCGTGATCCGTGGCTTGGGCGAGATTCACCTCAAGTCCAAGCTGGAAAAAATGGCCAGCCAGTACAAACTGGAAGTGGACACCAAGCCGCCGCGCATCCCCTACCGCGAAACCATTACCGGCTCAGCCGAAGGCATCCATCGCCACAAGAAACAAAGCGGTGGCGCCGGGCAATTTGGCGAGGTCCATCTGCGGATTGAGCCGAAAGAACGTGGCGAGGGTTTTGAATTTGTTGATGCAGTTAAAGGTGGCGTAATTCCCGGCGTTTTCATGGCTGCGGTTGAAAAGGGAGTACGTCAGGGCCTGGAAGGCGGTGTCGTCGCGGGTTATGCGGTCGACGACCTGAAAGTCACCGTTTTCGATGGCAAGACGCATGCGGTGGATGGCAAGGAAGTCGCCTTTGTCATGGCTGGCCGCAAGGCGGTGATCGAGGCGATTCGTGCTGCCAAACCAATTGTCCTGGAACCTATCGTCAATATCGAAATCATCGTACCGGAAGGCGCGATTGGCGATTTGACCGGTGACTTGTCCAGCCGTCGTGGCCACATTACCGGCACGGATGGGCGTGGGCATGGTCTGGCTGCGATCAGCGGCGAAGTACCGATGGCTGAGTTGAACGACTATCAGTCACGCCTGAAATCACTGACCGGTGGTCAGGGCAGCTACACCATCGAATTTGCTCGTTATTCAGCGGTGCCACCGAATGTGCAGCAGCAGATGGCGAGCAAATTCCAGTTGCACGACGAAGACGAGTAACACTTAATTATTTCTTGACTGTACCCTGCAACCTAAAAACTGCAGGGTATTTTTTCGACTTGAAATAGCAAACGCAAAATATCAACTTTATCGCGTAAGTAATCAAACTCACTAGCAACGAAAAAGCCGGTAACTGCCGGCTTTTTCGTTGTGTTGACCGAAGCAATCAATACAGATAGGGTGAATTTGGAATCCGACAAGGACCAATATCACCTTCAAGTGCCGGCAATCTGAATACAGACTCACCAACGGTTTCTGTACCGAGCACGATCACGCTAGCGCGTATCCGGGCAAAAATCCACAACGCATTTGATTTTGTGTAGGTAAGATTAAAAGTTGCTACGCCACTTGCATCAGTTGTTACCGTTGATGGCAAGGTGCCTGAAGCAGAATTTGGCGGTGTTAATTTGCCATCACTGGTGCTGGCTACGCCACTGGTACTCAACAATCCAGTAACACCAAGCGGGAAAGGGATTCGCAAGCCATCCTCACCAGGGTCCAGTGCCTGATTTTCGTTGCTGTCTTCATTTAAGAAATCACCGTAACCACTGGTTACATCACAACCACGGCCTTCCGCATTAAAGGAAACAGGGAAAGAACTTAGCGATACTTTGGCTCCGACAACTGAGTTACCGTTGGAATCAGCGACCACAACAGAAATCGGCATAATATATAAGGAATTGTTGCCCCCCACCTCCGTAACAGTAGAGCGCCCAATGCTTACCGAACCAGCCGTCCCACCAATGGTCAGCTTCGCATCATCTCCAGAAGGAGCGATACTGGTGGTGAGTGATTTACCCACAACAGAAGCTCGGATAACGACACCGCCTGTAGTGGACGACAGGGAACCAGCAGTAAAGGTCGATTTAGCTTGACCGAGCACTTGGCCGGAACTCGTCGTGCCTGCAGTCATGACAATGGCTGGCGAAACAGTTTCTCCGACACCAGTGTTCTTGATAATTTCGAAGGCAACAGGTGCATCACCAACCGGATTGCCTGACAGATCAGTTACGGTTGCGATAAGCGTAGATATACCGCTGGTCGATCCCAGTGTTTGCGGAACGACAGTGGGCGTTGCCTGAATAGTGATTCTGTAAGCATTTGCAAGACTAGCAGAGAACGCAACAGTCATTTTATCTACTGTTGAAGGCTTGGCTTCATCGTAAATTTGAACCGTAGCCACCCCGGCTATTGATGCTTTAAGGTCAGCACTAACTGTCTTTTTGTCTGGGTCAACGGCCTTGGTAATTGTGTTGCGACCTGTTGAATCCCAGCCACCCAAAGACGAAACGAAGGTAACGCTACTGGATGATGGCGCCTGAACAGTAATGGTAAGCGGTGTTTCAAGGCTAGCTGAGGCTGATTTGCTTGGATGTGAGGTAATCAGGAACCACAGCCCCTGGCGATGAGGTGACCACATATTCAGCAGTTGTTGCCTTTTCACCGGCGCCGGTTGCTGTTACAACGGCTGTTCCCGGCGTTGCACCTTTCACTGTAACAACCAACTGCCCACTACTGTTGGTCTTGCCAGAATCAGGGGAGAGGGTTACCGAACCAGAGCCTGAGGAGGCAAAACTGACCGTTGTATTCGCCAGTGGATTACCGGAGGCATCCTTAAGGGTAGCCGTCACGGTAGAACTGGTTCCATCAACAACGAGATTGGTCGCAGCCGAGGTAACACTGATTGTGGCACCGTTGATCACTACAGGAATTTGCTGGTTGACTGAACCAACAGAAGCTGTGATAGTGGCTGTACGGCTACTGGGATCTGCTGAACCAGCGGTGAAGGTCACAGTTGCGGCACCATCGGTGCCAGCAGTCACTGATCCAGCTGACAAAGCACCGGAGTCTGCCTTGAAAGTAATGACAGCTTTAGCTATAGCAGCATGATCTGCATCCAATGCTGTTGCCTTGACCGTGGTGGAGTCACTACCGTCAGATTTAATCTTGGATTGGCTGGTGGTCAGGAGAATCGATGCGACCGGTTTTACTGGTGGTTGTCGTTGATGAAGAACTGCTACTCCCCCCACCGCCGCCGCCACCGCCGCAACCACCCACGAGCAAGACTGCCGAGGCTAATGCGACACCCAAAGCATTTCTGAGATTGAAAATTTTCATTGTTGAGTTCCCAATACGGTTGTCGAAATAGCGACCGGTAATCAAAGGTGCTAACCGCAGAGCGGTTCAGCAGATCTGGATAACAAAAAATATGCAAAGGGATTCTACAGACGAGGTTTGTATACGACAAGCGTGAAACCCACAAAAATTTGCGAATTTTTAGGAATTTTTGCTTACTTATTAAAGTCTTGCCTTCGATTCTTTGTGTATTTTGTTGGGGTCTAGCATCGTTTCCGCTCATTCTTTGCCAAGTGCATGGTGTGGTGGCTCAAATGGCGCAGATCCGGACTCGCTAAACCAATTGACCGTGGCAAGAAACAAATACCCGGCCCCATAAACTGTCTTGATAAAAGCAGGACTGTTGGTGTTCGGTTCCAGTTTGCGACGCAAGCGGGAAATTCGGACGTCGATACTGCGATCAGTAGGTGACAAGTCGCGGCTACCCATCAATTGTTCACGTTGCAATATGCGGTTCGGGCTGCTGACAAAGGCGCGCAGCAAATCGGCCTCGGCTGTACTGATTACCAGATCCTCCCCGCCAGGAGCGGTCAGCGTGTTGTTGCCTGTGTTGAAGCGCCAACCGGAAAACTCGGCAATCTGCCGGGCATTGCCACTGTTACTTGCTTCCCGGCGGCGCAAGATGCTGCGCACGCGGGCGACCAGTTCGCGCGGCTCAAACGGCTTCAGCACATAGTCATCGGCACCCAACTCAAGGCCCATGACGCGGTCGCTGACATGGGCACGGCCAGTCAGGATCATGATGCCGCAAGCCGATTGAGCGCGCACGCGCTGCATGACTTCGATTCCATCCATGTCCGGCAGACCGAGATCAATGATGCAGAGATCCGGCGACAAAGCGCGCAAGCGGCGCAATAAATCGCTCGCGCTGCGGCACCAGGCGGTTTTAAAGCCAAAATCGGCCAATACCTGCTCGATAATTTTGGCGACATCCGGATCATCTTCAACGATAGCGATCAGTTTATGGGCATCTTCCTGTGGTTGTTTCATGTAGCTGTCCTGCTTGTTTGTGAAATAGCGCGCGCCAAATCCTGGCGCACGAAGGGCTTGCTGAGTACCGGCAATGCCGTATCACTGATGATCTCTTCGGTAAAACCGCTCATCAACACAATACGCATTTCCGGGCGCCCGGCCAGCACCCTGGCGGCCAGTTGCTGACCATTGATGCCGCCAGGCATGATGACGTCGCTGATCATCAGTGCAATATCCGGAATCTGGCCGATCATTTCCAAAGCTTGGTTGGCATTTTCTGCCTCGATCACCGGATAGCCAAGATCTATCAGTTGCTGACGAACAACGCGGCGTACATTTGGGTCATCCTCAACCAGCAAAACCAGTTCACCACCGTGCGCCAAGGGCACTTCGTCCTGTTCTGAACCACTTTCGGCTTCCGGTTGGGTCAGCGGCAAAACCATCAGGACAGTGCTGCCCTGCCCCGGCTGACTGCGGATCGAGATACCACCGCCCGATTGCTTGACGAAACCATAAGCCATAGCCAAGCCAAGTCCGCTACCCAAACCAAAACGCTTGGTGGTAAAAAAAGGTTCATAAACGCGCGCCAGTGTGGCTGCATCCATACCGCAACCGTTATCGGCCACTTCGATCATGGCATAGGAACCGGGACTAATTTCAAATGCCTCCGCTTCTGCATGCTCCAGCTCAACCGGGCGTGCAGCGATATGCAAGCGCCCGCCTTCCGGCATCGCATCGCGAGCATTCAGGGCAAAATTCAGCAAGGCACTTTCCAGCTGACCGGGATCGACCAAGGCATGAATCGAGGCACTGGCAAGATCAGTGGAGACGGCAATTGATTCCGGCACGGAGCGCCGAACCAGTTTGCTCATGCCGGCAATCAGGCGACCGATGTCGACCGCTTGCGGCTCCAGCGGTTGCTGGCGTGAGAAGGTGAGCAAGCGCTTGATCAGTTGCACGCCCCGGCGCGCGGATTGCAAGGCTGGCTCAACAAACTCATTAAGCTCATCATCGTTCGGGCGATGATCCTGCAAGGCAGCCAGGTTGCCGATAATGACAGTGAGCAGATTATTGAAGTCGTGAGCAAGGCCGCCGGTCAACTGCCCGATTGCCTCCATTTTTTGCGCCTGAATCAGCGCCGCCTGCATGCGCTTTTGTTCGGTGATTTCGTAGGAAAAAACAAAGAAACCCAGCGTATCGCCTTCCGGCAAGGATTCAGGAACCAGCGTGCTGCGCGCAAAGACAGTTTGTCCGTTGCGCAACATTTGATATTCGTAAGTGACCTGTTGCCCGGACAATGCCTTACGCACCGGCTCGCGTACCTGGCTATAGACCTGTGGCCCGATCACGTCGCTAACAGCACGGCCAGTGACACCGCCCTCGGGATGCCCATACCAGTTCGAGTAGCCCTTGTTAGCGTATTGGTAAACCTCGTTTCTATCGACGTAGCCAATCAGGATCGGGATGGTGTCGTTAATCAGCCTGAGCCGCTCTTCGCTGCGCCTGAGAGCAGCGGCAATACGGGAATTATCGCTGTTGGCACGCATCAGATTGGCATTTGCATTTTCGAGCTGAGCGGTTCGGCGACGCACCCGCTCATCGAGCTGGATATTCTGATGCTCGGTCAGGTTTTCGATATAGCGCTGTTCGGTTACATCGCTATATAGCGTGACAAAGCCTTTGTCGTGCAGCGGCTCCCCACGTAGCAGCAAGGTTTTTCCATTCGGACGCTGGCGTTCAGTAATGTGCGGCGCAAAGTTGGCAGCCGCCGCAACACGTTCAGCAACCTGGGCCTCGATATCACCCGGGCCATATTCACCTCGTTCAGCATTGTGACGAATAAAGCTCTCAAACGGAGCACCAACATAGGCCATTTCAGGCGGAAATTCGAGCAAGCGCAGAAAGGGGGCGTTCCACGCTACCAGGCGTAGATTGGCGTCAAAAACAGTGATCCCCTGGTCAAGCAGGTCGAGCCCGGACTGCAGCATTTCATAACGCTGAGTCGTATCGGGCGAAGTCTGCTTGGTATCCATATGTCGATTCTACGGCACCTCGGTGGAGCACCTGCAACCTGCAATCATTCGTTACATTTGACCAATAATTGCGCAAAGGTGCCCTGTCATCCTCTATTAAAAATAGCCGTACCCATAAAACAAGAACAGCACCTTCAACAGCATTGTGAGGAGACATTCGTGGCAGTTAACCCGTATTCCGTCGGGCTGGAGCAGAACCCGGCCAATTTCGTAGCGCTTTCTCCGCTGAGCTTTCTTGAGCGATCAGCCTTCGTTTATCCGAAGCGGATTTCGATCATCCAGGATGATCGCAAATATACCTGGAAAGAATCTTACGACCGCTGTCGCCAGCTGGCCTCCGCACTGAAAAGCCGTGGCATTGGCAAAGGTGACACCGTTGCCGTGATGTTACCCAACTCGGCGCCAATGTTCGAATGCCATTTCGGCGTACCGATGACCGGTGCCGTGCTCAACACACTGAACACCCGCCTCGACGCTGAAGCCATTGCCTTCATGCTGGCACATGGCGAGGCCAAGGTGCTGATTACCGATCCCGAGTTTTCCGCCATCGTCAAACCTGCTTTAGCCTTGCTTGAAGGGCCGAAACCGCTGGTCATCGATACGCTCGAACCAGCGTTCACCGGCGGCGAAGCGCTCGGCGAAAAGGATTACGAAGCCTTCCTCAAGGAAGGTGAACCTGATTTTGCCTGGCAACTACCCGAAAACGAGTGGGATGCCATCGCACTCAATTACACCTCCGGTACCACCGGCAACCCGAAAGGCGTTGTTTATCACCATCGCGGCGCTTACCTGAATGCCGCCTCAACATCATTTCCTGGGGCATGGCACCGCACTCCGTCTATCTGTGGACCTTGCCGATGTTCCATTGCAACGGCTGGTGCTTTCCCTGGACGCTCGCCGCCAATGCCGGCACCAGCGTTTGTTTGCGCAAGGTAGATCCAGCGCTGATTTTTGGCCTGATCAAGGAACACAAGGTCAGCCACATGTGCGGCGCACCCATTGTCTACGGCATGATGATCAACGCCCCCGCCGCGCTCAAGGAAGGCATAGCACATCAGGTTAACGGCCTGATTGCCGGCGCTGCGCCACCGGCCGCCATTATTGAAGGTTGTGAGCAGATGGGTTTCAATATCACCCACGTTTACGGGTTGACCGAAACCTATGGCCCTGCCTCGGTCTGTGCCAAGCATCCCGAATGGGACAACCTGCCGATTGATCTGCGCGCAGCGCGCAATGGTCGTCAGGGCGTGCGTTATCACATGCAGGAAGCGATTACAGTGCTCGATACCGTTTCCATGGAACCCGTGCCATGGGACGGTGAAACCATGGGTGAAATCATGTTCCGTGGCAATCTCGTCATGAAGGGTTACCTGAAGAACGAGAAGGCTACCGCCGAAGCTTTTGAGGGCGGCTGGTTCCATACCGGTGATCTGGCAGTCGTTCATAGCGACGGTTACATCAAGATCAAGGATCGTTCCAAAGACGTCATTATTTCCGGTGGCGAGAACATTTCCTCGCTGGAAGTCGAGGATGTGCTCTATCGCCATCCGGCGGTCATTGCTGCTGCTGTGGTTGCCAAGCCTGACGAGAAGTGGGGCGAAGTGCCGGCGGCCTTCATTGAACTGAAGGACGGCGCAACGACGACCGAGGCCGAAATCATCGAGCATTGCCGCGCCCATCTGGCCCGCTTCAAGGTACCGAAGCAGGTGGTTTTTGGTGAATTACCGAAGACGTCGACCGGCAAGATCCAGAAGTACGTCCTGCGTCAGCACGCCAATTCCGCGCTCGCTATCGAATAAGCAGTCGCTTGATTTTCAGAGGAAACCAAAAATGAAAATTCTCGTTCCCGTAAAACGGGTAGTGGACTACAACGTCAAGATTCGCGTGAAGGCTGATGGCACGGGTGTAGATCTGGCCAACGTCAAAATGAGCATGAACCCCTTCGACGAAATCGCCGTTGAAGAAGCCGTTCGTCTCAAAGAAGCCGGCATCGCCACGGAAGTCATCGCCGTAAGCTGCGGCGTCGCCGCCTGTCAGGAAACCCTGCGCACCGCCATGGCCATCGGCGCCGACCGCGGCATCCTCGTTGAAACCGACGTCGAACTGCAACCGCTCGCTGTCGCCAAGCTCCTCAAGGCGCTATGCGACAAAGAAGCCCCGCAAATCGTCATCTGCGGCAAACAAGCCATCGACGACGACGCCAACCAGACCGGCCAGATGCTCGCCGCCCTGCAAAACTGGCCGCAAGCCACCTTCGCCTCCAAGGTCGTCATCGCCAACGGCAAAGCCGCCGTCACCCGCGAAATCGACGGTGGTCTCGAAACCCTCGAAATGAGCCTGCCGGCTGTGGTCAGTACCGACCTGCGCCTCAACGAGCCGCGCTACGCCACCCTGCCCAACATCATGAAAGCCAAGAAAAAGCCGCTTGAAACCCTCAAGCCCGCCGATCTCGGCGTCGACGTCACCCCGCGTCTGACCACCCTCAAAGTCGCCGAACCGGCCAAGCGCAGCGCCGGCATCCGGGTCGCCGATGTCGCCGAACTCGTCAACAAACTCAAGAACGAAGCCAAGGTGATCTGATCATGACTATTCTCGTTATCGCCGAACACGACCACCAAAGCCTCAAAGCCGCCACCCTCAACACCGTGACCGCCGCCAGCAAAATCGGTGGCGACATCCACGTCCTCGTCGCCGGCAGCAACTGCAGCGCCGCCGCCCAGCAAGCGGCTCAACTCCAAGGCGTGAGCAGCGTCAAAGTCGCCGACGCCGCCCACTACCAAAACCAGACCGCCGAGAACCTCACGGCACTGGTCATCGCCCAGGCCGGCAACTACAGCCACATCCTCGCGCCGGCCACCACCTTCGGCAAAAACCTCCTGCCGCGCGTCGCCGCCCTGCTTGATGTTGCCCAGATCTCCGAAATCACCGGCGTTGAATCCGCCGACACCTTCATTCGTCCGATCTACGCCGGCAATGCACTGGCGACGGTGCAGAGTGCCGACAAGATCAAAGTCATTACGGTACGGTCAACCGCCTTTGATGCCGCAATGTCTGGTGGCAGTGCGGCTGTCGAAGCCATTGCTGCCGCCAATGACACCAACCAGACCACCCTGACCAATCGCGAACTGACCAAGTCCGAGCGTCCTGAACTCGGTGCCGCCAAGATCATCGTTTCCGGTGGTCGTGGTCTGGGCAGTGGCGAGAACTATCACAAGCTGCTTGAACCGCTCGCCGACAAGCTGGGTGCGGCACTCGGTGCCTCCCGTGCTGCGGTTGATGCTGGCTTTGTGCCGAACGACTACCAAGTTGGTCAGACCGGCAAGATCGTTGCGCCGCAGCTTTATATTGCGGTCGGCATCTCCGGCGCGATTCAGCATCTGGCCGGGATGAAGGATTCCAAGGTCATTGTTGCGATCAACAAGGATCCCGATGCGCCTATCTTTCAGGTGGCCGATTACGGGCTCGTCGCTGATCTGTTCGAAACCGTACCGACGCTGGTCGCCGCCCTCTGATAAATCATCCATTGCGCCTGCTGAGCAAGGCGCAATAAATCGAAAGGAATCCCTATGAGTACCTATATCGCCCCGATTCGCGACATGCAATTTGTCCTCAACGAAGTGGCCGGCCTCTCAGACATCTGCGCCCTGCCCGGCAACGAGGAATGTTCAGTCGACCTCGTCGAATCCATCCTCGACGAAGCTTCCAAATTCGCTACTGGCGTCCTCGACCCGATCAACAAGGTTGGCGACCGTACCGGTCACGTCTGCAAGGATGGTGTCGTCACCACGGCACCTGGCTTCAAGGCAGCCTACAAGCTGTTTGCCGAAACCGGCTGGACTTCCATGCCGTTCGACCCGGAATACGGTGGCCAGGGCTTGCCGGCAGTCGTTTCGATGGCCGTTAATGAAATGTGGAAGGGTGCCAACATGCCCTTCGGCCTGTGCCCCATGCTCACCGGCGGCGCCATCGAAGCCATCGCCCACCACGCTTCCGACGAACTCAAGCAGACCTATCTGCCCAAGATGATCGAAGGCACGTGGACTGGCACCATGAACCTGACCGAGCCTAACGCCGGCTCCGATCTGGCCGCCATTTCCTCCAAGGCCAAAGCGGTCGGCGACGGCAGCTATCTGGTCAGCGGCACAAAAATCTTCATCACCTGGGGCGAGCATGACGTCGCCGAGAACATCGTTCACCTCGTGCTGGCCCGCCTGCCCGATGCCCCGCCGGGACTGAAGGGCATTTCGCTCTTCCTGGTGCCGAAGTTCCTGGTCAATGCCGACGGCTCGCTCGGCAAGCGCAACGACTTGATCTGCGCTTCGATCGAACACAAGCTCGGCATCCACGGCAGCCCGACCGCTGTCATGTCCTACGGCGAGAACGAAGGCGCCGTCGGCTACCTGATCGGCGACGAGAACAAGGGCATCGGCTACATGTTCACGATGATGAACCACGCCCGCGTCAATGTCGGCCTCGAAGGTGTCGGCATTGCCGAGCGCGCCTACCAGCACGCGCTGTGGTACGCCCGTGAGCGCGTCCAGGGCAAGATCATCGGTGACACGTCGAGCGAAAAGAAGACCATCCTGCATCACCCGGATGTGCGCCGCATGCTGATGGACATCAAGTCGCGCACCGAAGCCATGCGCACGCTGGCTTATTATGCTGCAGCCAACATCGATCGCGCACATGCCGGCGATACCGCCGCCCAGTCCCGCGTCGATCTGCTCACCCCGGTCGTCAAGGGCTGGAGTACGGAGCAGGGCGTCGAGTTGTCATCGACCGCATTGCAGGTGTTTGGTGGTGTCGGCTTCGTCGAAGAAACCGGTGCCGCTCAGTACTACCGCGATTCGCGCATTACGACGATCTACGAAGGCACAACGGCAATTCAGGCCAACGATCTGGTCGGCCGCAAGTTGGCCCGCGAAAAAGTGCCGGGCGCCGCGATGAAGACCCTGATTGCTGAAATGTCCGCAACAGTTGACGAACTGGCGAGTAACGATCAGTTGGCAAAGATTGCGGTCAACCTGGAAAACGGCATCAATTCTTTGTCGACCGCAGCAGACTGGATTATCGCCAACTACGAGAGCGCCCCGGCGGCAGTCCATGCTGGTTCCGTGCCTTTCCTCAAGCTGACCGGCATCGTGGTCGGCGGCTGGCTGATGGCCAAGTCGGCAGCGATTGCCGTCAAGCACATTGCCGAAGGCACGACCGACGATTTCTACAAGGCCAAGCTGGCCACGGCGACTTACTTCGCCGCTCACCAGTTGCCGTTCGCCAGTGCTTACGCAGCCGAAATCACCGGTGGTAGCGACTCGGTGTTCGCCCTGCCTGAAAACCTGTTCTGATCATGACCCTACGCACCGATCGCGATGCGATGGAATACGATGTCGTGATCATCGGCGGCGGCCCTTCGGGGCTGTCGGCGGCGATCCGCATCAAGCAGTTGGCCGAACAGGCGGGCAAGGAAGTTTCCGTCTGCCTGCTGGAAAAAGGCTCGGAAATCGGCGCCCATATTCTCTCTGGGGCGGTGCTCGAGCCGCACGCGCTGGCCGAACTTTTCCCTGACTGGCAGGAACGCGGCGCGCCGCTCAATACGCCTGCCGGAGAAGACCGCCTGCTGTTCCTGACCGAAAATGGTTCCTGGAAGCTGCCAACGCCGCCGCAAATGGGCAACCACGGCAACTACATCATCAGCTTGGGCAATCTCGCTCGCTGGCTCGGCGAGCAGGCCGAAGCGCTGGGCGTTGAAATCTACCCCGGTTTCGCCGCTGCCGAAGTGCTCTACCACGAGGATGGCTCGGTCAAAGGTGTTGCTACCGGTGATCTAGGTATCGGCAAGGATGGCCAGCAAACACACAACTTCCAACCGGGCATGGAACTGCATGCCAAGCAGACCATCTTCGCCGAAGGCTGTCGCGGTTCGCTGACCAAGCAGTTGTTTGCCAAGTTCGACCTGCGTGACGGGGTTGATCCGCAAACCTACGGCATCGGTATCAAGGAGCTGTGGGAAGTCGATCCGGCCAAGCACCAGCCGGGGCTGATTGTGCACTCCGTTGGCTGGCCGTTGACCTCAGACACCTACGGTGGCTCCTTTCTTTACCATCTGGAAAACAACCTGGTGGCGATTGGCATGGTCGTTGGTCTCGATTACAAAAATCCATGGCTATCGCCTTACGAAGAATTCCAGCGTTACAAGACACACCCGGCGATTCGTGGCTTCTTCGAGGGTGGCCGGCGCATCTCCTACGGCGCGCGCGCGCTGTCCGAAGGTGGCTTCCAGTCAATTCCCAAGCTGACCTTCCCTGGTGGCTTGCTGATCGGCGACACCGCCGGCTTTCTCAACGTGCCCAAGATCAAGGGCACGCATATGGCGATGAAGTCGGGCATGGTGGCTGCGGAAGCCGTTTTCGAGCATCTCGGCAAGGAAAATGCGGGCGCTGAAGCGACCGAGTACGCTGAGCAAATCAAGAAGTCGTGGCTGTGGGATGAGCTGTATCAGGTACGCAACATCCGCCCTGCCTTCAAGTGGGGCCTGTTCGGCGCACTAGCCTATGGCGCCATCGATACCTACGTTTTCAAGGGCAAGGCGCCGTGGACCATGCATCACCACGATGATCACAGCCAACTTGGCGACAAGAACGACTACGCGAAGATCACCTATCCAAAACCGGATGGTCAGATCACTTTCGACCGTCTGTCTTCCGTTTTCCTCTCGGCCACCAACCACGAGGAAAACCAGCGCTGTCATCTGCAACTCAAGGATGAAAGCGTTGCGATCAGCGTCAATTACACCAAGTACGGTTCGCCGGAAACGCGTTATTGCCCGGCTGGCGTCTATGAAATTGTCGGCGAGGAAGAAGGCAAACCGCGCCTGCAGATCAACGGCCAGAACTGCCTGCACTGCAAAACCTGCGACATCAAGGACCCGACCCAGAACATCAACTGGACGGTTCCGGAAGGCGGGGGCGGGCCAACCTATCCAAACATGTAGTCAATAAATCAACGTAGCACATCTGTTCGTTTCAATCATCAATGTTCCCAGGAGGGGTCATGTCACAAAAAACACTACAGGAAAAAATTCGGGGTAACCCGAAATTTGCCGAACTAGTTGGCAAGCGTACGCGCTTCGCGATCATTCTTTCACTCGTCGTTCTCGTGCCTTACTACAGCTTCATGCTGCTGGTTTCGCTGCAGCCGCAAATTTTTGCGGCCAAGATCAGCGAAGGCAGCGTGATAACCATTGGTTGGCCGATTGCTGCACTGATCGTCATCGGCGGCTGGTTGCTGACCGGTGTTTACGTCAACCGTGCCAATGGCGAATTCGACCGCCTCACCCAGGAAGTCCTCAAGGAGGCAAATAAATGAAGCGCTCCCTATTCGCCTTGATTACCGGCTGCTTGCTGGCCGTCTCCTTCACTGTCTTTGCCGGACCAGGCGCCATCGAAGGCGTGCAGAAGCAACCGGTCAACGTCAGCGCCATTGCCATGTTCCTGATCTTCGTGCTGGCCACCCTCGGCATCACCAAGTGGGCAGCTGGCAAGACCAAGTCTACGGCTGACTTCTACACGGCTGGCGGCGGCATCACCGGCTTCCAGAACGGCTTGGCGATTGCTGGCGACTACATGTCCGCAGCCACTCTGCTTGGTCTGACCTCGATGGTCTATTTCAAGGGTTATGACGGCTTCGTTTACGCCGTCTGCTTCTTCATCGGCTGGCCGATCATCCTGTTCCTGATGGCAGAACGTCTGCGCAATCTCGGTAAATTCACCTTCGCCGACATCGCCTCCTACCGCCTCGACCAGAACCGCATCCGCACCTTCGCGGCCATCGGTTCGCTGACCGTCGTCTGCTTCTACCTGATCGTCCAGATGGTCGGTGCCGGCCAGTTGATCCAGCTGCTCTTCGGCCTCGAATACAACACGGCCGTGATCTGCGTTGGCATCCTGATGATGGTTTACGTCACCTTCGGTGGCATGACCGCGACAACCTGGGTACAGATTATCAAAGCCTGCTTGCTGCTCGGTGGTGGTATCACGTTGATGCTGCTGACTCTGTCAAAATTCGGCTGGTCGCTGGATAACCTGTTCACCAAGGCCATCGAGTCGCACAAGCTGGGCGAAAAGCTGATGGCACCGGGTTCGCTGATGGCTGACCCGATCTCCGCCTTCTCGCTGTCGCTCGGCCTGCTCTTCGGTACGGCCGGCCTGCCGCACATCATGATGCGCTTCTTCACCGTGCCGAACGCCAAGGAAGCCCGCAAGTCGGTGTTCTACGCAACCGGTTTCATCGGCCTGTTCTTCCTCGTCACCATGGTGCTCGGCGCTGCTGCAATCTCCATCGTCGGCACCAACCCGGACTTCTTTGAAGGCGGTGTGGTTGGCGGCAAGCTGATCGGTGGTGGCAACATGCCGGTCATGCACCTGACCAAGGCCGTTGGCGGCGACATCTTCCTCGGCTTCTTGTCGGCGGTTGCCTTCGCGACCATCCTCGCCGTGGTTTCCGGACTGGCACTGGCTGGCGCATCGGCCATCTCGCATGACTTGTACGCTCGCGTCATCAAGAAAGGCACTGCGACCAGCGCCCAAGAGATGAAGGTTACCCGTATTGCTTCCGTCGGCCTCGGTATCACCGCCATCCTGCTCGGCATTGCCTTCAAGGACCAGAACGTGTTGTTTGCTTCTTCGGTCAACTTCCCGATCCTGATCCTGTCCATGTACTGGAAGGGCCTGACGACCCGTGGCGCGTTGTGGGGCGGTATTGCTGGTCTGGTTTCATCGGTTGGCCTGGTTGTGCTGTCACCGACCGTTTGGGTCAAGATTCTCGGCAACTCAGCTGCCATCTTCCCGTACGACCACCCGGCCATCGTCTCGATGACGCTAGCTTTCTTCGTCACCTGGCTGCTCTCGGTCACCGACAAGAGTGCCCGTGCCGTGAAGGAAAAGGAAGCTTTCGAAGAGCAATACATTCGTGCCCAAACCGGGCTTGGCGCTTCCGGCGCGCATGCCCACTAAGCAACTCTGCGGGTGAGACATCGGAGAACAGCAATCCGTCGTCTCGTTCCTTTCGGGAGCCTTCGGGCTCCCTTTTTTTGGACTTCCGAATGAACGATGGAATGAGTGAAGGTCTGGATGTTCCCTTTCGCGGCATCGTCGAGCAGTCCCTGGCTGGCATGTACGTGATCCAGGATGAAGTGTTCCAGTATGTGAATGTGACCTTCGCCGGCATGCTGGGCTATACGCCCGACGAAATGACCGGCATGCATTTGCGCCAGGCCGTGGTGCCCGAAATGCAGGCGGAAACCGTGGCCAATTTCCATCGAAGGATCAGCGGCGAGATGCCCAGCATCCGCTACACGACCATCGGCAGGCATCGAAATGGCGAACCGGTGCATCTTGAAGTGCATGGATCCAGCGTGCTTTATCGAGGCCGACCGGCGGTTGTTGGCGTCGGCGTCAATATCACTGAACAGCTCAAACAGCAGCACGCGCTGCAGGCGTCACGCGAGCGACTGCGTGAGCTGGCTGCCTACATCAATACCATGCGCGAAGAACAGCGCTCACGCATCGCCCGCGAGTTGCACGATGTCGTCGGCGGCATGCTGACTTCAATGAAACTGGATATTCAGCGGATCAACCGGCGCGCGGACGATCCCGAAATGAAGGCCATCATCGGCGATCTGTTGCACCTTGCGCAGGAAAGCATAGACACCGTACGTACCATTTCCGAGGATTTGCGACCGGGCGCGCTCGATCACCTTGGCCTGAGTTCGGCATTACAGGCCATGTTGCGCCAGTTTTCTGAACGAACCGAGGTGGCCAGCCAGCTGCAAGCCGAAGGGTTTGAGGCACAGCTCTCGCAGGCGCGTGCGACAGCGACTTACCGGATTTGCCAGGAGGCGCTGACCAACATCGCCCGCCATGCCGGGGCCACGCAGGTGATCTTGCGGCTGGAATGCAGCGGGGGCTGGCTGAATGTCGAAATCGAGGACAACGGACGCGGCCTCGCCAGCCTGACACCCACCGGCAAGAGCATCGGGCTGGTCAGCATGGCCGAGCGCGCCCGCGAGTTTGGCGGCAGCCTGGCCTCGCGACCGGGCGCGGCAGGCGGCACCTGTCTGATCCTGCGTCTGCCAATGGAGGAACATTGATGATAGAAATCCTGATGGTCGACGATCACGCCATCTTTCGCAGCGGCTTGCGCCGCCTGCTGGCCGACGAGATCGACATGCGTATCGTCGCCGAGGCCGGAAACGGCCATGCGGCAATCGAACACCTGCGCTGCCGTACCTTCGACCTGGTCCTGCTTGACGTCAACATGGGTGGTCGCAGCGGCCTTGACACCATGCGCCGCATCCGTGCCGAGTGGCCGCGCTTGCCGGTGATCATGCTCTCGATGTACCCGGAGGAGCAGTACGCCCCGCTGGCTTTCGAATTGGGCGCCAACGGCTATCTGTCCAAGGATCGCGATGCCGAGCAACTGGTTGCGACGATCCGCGGCGCTGCCAGCGGCGGCTGTTACCTGCCGCCCGGCATGCGGCGCAGCGCTTTTGGCATGGATGGCAACACCCCTTTACATCGACACCTGACTGAGCGTGAGTGGGAGATATTGCGCCTGATCATACAAGGCATTTCGCTTACTGAAATCGGCACGCGCCTTTGCCTGAGCGTCAAAACCATCAGCACCTACCGGACACGCCTGCTGGCCAAGCTGAATCTGGCGAGCAATGCCGAACTGGTGCGTTATTGTTTGGAGCAGGGAATCAGCGACTGAGGCAGCGCCGCAGCTGGCGCCAGCATCTGAGGCAAGAGCTACAGCAGTTGCATTTTTTTCGCCGCCTCGCGGAGTTCACCGCGAAAGTCCGGATGGGCGATGCCGATCAAGGCCTCAGCCCGCTGTTTGGCAGTTTTACCCCGTAGCTGTGCAACGCCGAACTCAGTGACTACGTAATTGATATCGTTCTTGCTGGTCGTGACATGGGTGCCCGGCGACAGCGTCGGGACGATGCGCGAGATGGCATTTCCCTTGGCAGTCGACGGAACGACGATGAACGCTTTGCCACCATTCGAACGATTCGCCGCCCGCACGAAATCGGATTGACCGCCGGTGCCGGATATTGGCGAGAAGCCCAGTGTTTCCGAACCGCACTGGCCGATCAGATCAACCTGCATGGTGGCGTTGATGGCGATCAGATTGTCATTTTGGCCAGCCAGATAAGGATCATTGGTGTAACTGGAGGGATGAAGTTCGAGCCCCGGATTGCGGTGCATGAACTGGTAAAGCTTTTTCGAACCCATGGCGAAGGTCGCCAGGATTTTGCCCGGATGATGGTTTTTTCGACGATTGGTGACCGTACCGGATTCGACCAGAGTCAGGATGCCATCACCGAGCATTTCGGTATGGATGCCGAGATCGTGCTTGTGGGTCAGTTGCATGACGACGGCGTCGGGGATGCCACCGTAGCCGATTTGCAGCGTGGCGCCGTCCGGAATCATCTCGGCGACATATTTACCGATGGCTTCGTGCACCGGGCCAATCTGCGGCAGGCCGACTTCGGGAATCGGCTGCTCGCTCTCGACAATGGCCGCCACCTGCGAAATATGCACGTGGCAGTCGCCGTGCGAAAAGGGGACGCCCGGATTGACTTCAAGGATGACAGCGCGCGCCTTGCTGACTGCGGCCATGGTGTAGTCGGCAGCCAGCCCGAGCGAAAAATAGCCGTATTCGTCCATCGGCGAGGCGACGCTGAAAACGATATCGGCCGGACTGAGCCCCTTGTTTGATCAAACCAGGCAGCTCAGAGAAGTAGGCCGGCAGGTAGTCGTTCCAGCCGGCCTGGCCACCGGCTCGTGAGGCCGGCCCGAAGAAATAGGCGACATGGCGGACATGCTGGGTGGTTTCCGGGTCGAAATAGGCGTGCTTCTTGATCGGCAGAATCTGGGCGACCTTGACGTCGTTGAAGTCACGTCGCTGCTCTGAAAGGGCTGCCAGTAACAAAGGCGTTTCTGCCGGTCCGGTGGGTACGACAATGGTGTCGCCATCACGCACCAGTCGAACGGCGTCATCGGCAGACAGACGTTTTCACGATAAAGTTGATCGAACTGCATGGTGTCTCCCTTTTGTTTTGATTAACGATTCTTGAAAGCCGGCTTGCGCTTCTCGACAAAGGCGGCCATGCCTTCCTTCTGGTCTTCGAGGGCGAAGGCCGAGTGGAAGACGCGGCGCTCGAAGAGCAGGCCTTCGTTGAGGCCCGATTCGTAGGCGCGGTTAACGCATTCCTTGATCATCATGGCGACCGGCAAGGAGTAGCTGGCGATCTTCTCGGCAGCGGCGAGCGTTTCGCCCAGCAGGTCGGCCGCCGGGATGACGCGGGCGACGAGGCCGGCTTTTTCGGCTTCGTTGGCATCCATCATGCGGGCAGTCAGGCACATGTCCATGGCCTTGGCCTTGCTGATGGCGCGCGGCAGGCGCTGGGTGCCACCGGCTCCAGGCAGGATGCCGAGCTTGATTTCGGGCTGGCCAAACTGAGCGGTGTCGGCCGCGAAAATCATGTCGCACATCATCGCCAGTTCACAGCCGCCACCGAGGGCAAAACCCGCCACCGCGGCGATCACCGGCTTGCGGCAGGTCTTGACGCGTTCCCAGTTGCGCGTGATGTAGTCACCGCGATAGGCGTCCATGTAGCTGAAGCCGGCCATGGCGCCGATGTCGGCACCGGCGGCAAATGCCTTTTCCGAGCCGGTGATGACGATGCAGCCGATGTGTTCATTGGCCTCGAAAGCATCAAGCGCGGCGCCCAGTTCGCTCATCAGCTGGTCGTTCAGGGCATTCAGCTGTTTCGGGCGGTTGAGGGTGATCAGGCCGACTTTGCCGATGATTTCGGCGAGGATCAATTCGAAATTATTCATGTTGTCTCCGGGGGTTTGGTAAGCGTTAGAGGGCACCTTGCATTCGCAGGCAGGCCAATTCGTCGGCAGAAAAGCCCCAGTCGGTCAGAACCTGCGCATCGCCATCGGGTTGCGGCAGTGTCGGCTGGCCGGCTGGCGTGCCACTAAAGCGCGGCGCTGGTGCCGGCTGGGTGATCCCATTCAACTTCAATGAAGGTATCCCGCGACAGGTTGTGCGGATGGGCCGGCGCTTCATCCATGTCGAGCACCGGGGCGACACAGGCATCGGTGCCCTCGAAAATGGCACACCACTCGGTGCGCGTCCGGGTGGCGAGGACGGCCGCCAGTTTTTCCTTGAGTGCCGGCCACTGGCTGCGATCCCATTGGGCCTTGAAGGCCGGATCGTCAATGCCGGTCTTTTCCAGCAGCAGGGCATAAAACTGCGGCTCTATGGCGCCCACCGACAGCCATTTCCCATCGCTGCACTGGTAGGTGTCGTAGAAATGGGCGCCACCATCGAGCAGGTTATCCCCGCGTTCCTGCGTCCATTGGCCCATGGCTTTCAGCGTGTACATCATCGACATCAGCACGGCGGCGCCGTCGGTCATGGCGGCATCGACAACCTGGCCCTGACCGGTACTGCGGGCCGAGACGACGCCGGCGAGCACGCCCATGGCCAGCAGCATGGCGCCGCCACCGCAATCAGCGACGAGGTTGAGCGGGGCAACCGGCTTGCCGCCTTTTTCGCCGATGGCGTGCAGTGCGCCGGACAGCGAAAGGTAATTGATGTCATGCCCGGCAGCATGGGCGAGCGCGCCTCTCTGGCCCCAGCCGGTCATGCGGCCATAAACCAGTTTCGGGTTGCGGGCGAGGCAGACGTCCGGGCCGACACCGAGGCGCTCCATCACGCCTGGGCGAAAGCCCTCGATCAGCACGTCGGCCTGCTCGATCAGGCGCAATGCCGTCTCGATGGCTTCCGGCTGCTTCATATCGAGTGCCACAACGCGCCGGCTGCGGTTGAGGATGTCGATCTTCGGGTCGAAAAGGTCGGCGGTCGGTCTTCCGTTAACACTTGCTTTTCTCTCGATGCGCAAGACTTCTGCACCGAGATCGGCGAGCAGCATCGCGCCCATCGGGGCGGGGCCGAGCGCGGCGAACTCCACCACCTTGATCCCTTTTAAAGGTCCCATGGTTTGTCTCCTCTATTTGTTACGGTCGACCTGATTTTTTGGCTGTTTTTTCCGGTCGACCGCAACAGATTGAATTACTCGTTGGCGATGCTGCGCCCGATGACCAGCCGCTGGATGTCGTTCGCCCCTTCGTAGATCTGGGTGATGCGCACATCGCGGTAGATGCGCTCGACTGGGAAGTCACTGGTATAGCCAACCCCGCCGTGGATCTGGATGGCATCCGAAGCAATCTTCTCGGCCGCTTCGGAGGCGAACATCTTGGCCATCGAGGCTTCCTTCAGGCAGGGCTTGCCGGCATCCTTCAGCGTGGCAGCGCGCCAGACCATCAGACGGGCTGCATCGAGCAGGGTGTTCATGTCGGCGAGACGGAAATTCACCGCCTGGTGCTCGATGATGGCCACGCCGAAAGTAACGCGCTCCTTGGCGTAACGCACGGCAGCTTCAAATGCGGCGCGCGCCATGCCGATGCTTTGTGCGGCAATACCGATGCGACCGGCTTCAAGATTGGAGAGGGCGATCTTGTAGCCTTCGCCTTCCTTGCCGAGCAGGGCCGAGGCCGGGACGCGACAGTTTTCGAGGATGATCTGCACGGTGTCGGAAGCGTGCTGGCCCATCTTGTCTTCGGTACGGCCGACGATGAAGCCGGGTGTCGCCGTCGGGATCAGGAAGCAGGAAATCCCCTTCTTGCCGGCGGCCTTGTCGGTCACCGCAAAGACGATGGCCATCTGGGCGTGCTTGCCGGTGGTGATGAATTGTTTGACGCCATTGAGCACGAAGGAATCACCATCGCGGTCAGCACGCGTGGTGATGGCCGAAGCGTCGGAGCCGGTATGCGGCTCGGTCAGGCAGAAGCAACCGAGTTTGTCGCCGCGGGCCAAAGGCTTCAGCCATTCCTCCTTCTGCGCATCGGTGCCGTATTTCATGGTGATGCCGCAGGCCAGCGAGTTCTGGACCGAAATGACGGTCGAGGTGGAAGCATCGCCAGCGGCGATTTCTTCCAGCATCAGGACCAGCGACATGTAATCCATACCCGCGCCGTCCCACTCTTCGGGCACGACCATGCCAAGGGCACCAAGAGCGCCCAACTCCTTGAGCGCTTCGGCCGGGAAGGTGTGGTTCCTGTCCCATTCGGCGGCAAAGGGGGCCAGGCGTTCCTGTGCGAAGGCGCGCATGGAGTCGCGGATCATTTCCTGTTCTTGGGTAAGTATCATGATGGTTCCGTTCAGAGCATTTCAACGGCGACTGCAGTCGCTTCACCGCCGCCGATACACAGCGAGGCCATGCCGCGCTTGAGACCACGCTTTTTCAGAGCGCCCAGCAAGGTGACGATGATGCGGGCACCGGATGCACCAATCGGGTGACCCAATGCACAGGCACCACCATGGATGTTGACGATCTCGTGCGGCAGATTGAATTCGCTCATCGCGGCCATGGTGACGGCAGCGAACGCTTCATTGACTTCCCACAGGTCGACATCGGCTACCTGCCAGCCGGCACGAGCCAAAGCCTTGTTGATCGAACCGGCAGGCGCCGTGCTGAACCAGTCCGGCGCCTGCGCGAAGACTGCGTGGCTGGCGATCCGGGCAATCGGCGTTAGGCCATGTGTACGTGCGGTGGATTCACGCATCAATACCAGGGCGGCAGCGCCATCAGAGATGCTGCTGGCGTTGGCGGCGGTGATCGTCCCGTCTTTCTTGAAGGCTGGTTTCAGACCGCGAATCTTGTCGAGCTTGGCCTTGAACGGCTGTTCATCGAACTTGATCACGGTGTCGCCATTCTTGCCCGGCAACGTAACCGGGGCGATTTCCCAGTCGAAACTGCCATCTTCGTTGGCCGTCTTGGCACGGTTTGTTGAGGCGATAGCAAAATCGTCCTGCGCTTCACGGGTGAAACCGAATTTATCGACGCAGGATTCGGCGAAAGCGCCCATCGCCTTGCCACGCTCGTAGGCATCTTCCAGGCCGTCCAGCGCCATGTGGTCGTACATCTGCGTGGCACCGTATTTGACGCCTTTCCGGGCGAACATCAGGTGCGGCGCATTGGTCATGCTCTCCATGCCGCCAGCGATCACCACATCAGCACTGCCGGCAAGCAGCATGTCGTGAGCGAACATGGCCGCCCGCATGCCGGAACCGCACATCTTGCTCATCGTGACGGCACCTGCCGATTGTGGCAGACCGGCCTTCAGGACGGCCTGGCGCGCCGGCGCCTGGCCCTGGCCGGCCATCAGGCAACAGCCGAGCAGCACTTCGTCAACGGCGTCGCCAGGTATGCCGGCGCGTTCGACGGCGGCACGAATGGCTACTGCACCCAGTTCCCAGGCAGCCAAGCCGGAGAAATCACCGAGCAGGCCGCCAATGGGTGTGCGAGTGGCGGAAACGATAACTACAGGATCTTTGGACATGTCGATATTCCTTGTGAATTACTTGGCGGCCATGCGGATCGCGCCATCCATGCGGATGACCTCACCATTCAGGTACTGGTTGCTGAAAATGTGTTCAACGAGAGCGGCGTACTCGGATGCCTTACCCATGCGTGACGGGAAGGGAACCATCTTGCCGAGGGCGTCCTGCACTTCGGCCGGCATGCCCATCAGCATCGGCGTTTCCATGATCCCCGGCGCGATGGTCATGACGCGGATGCCGGCACGGGCCAGTTCGCGGGCAATCGGCAGGGTCATGGCGACGACGCCACCCTTGGAGGCGGCATAGGCGGCCTGCCCAAGCTGGCCGTCAAAGGCAGCAACGGAAGCGGTGCTGACGATGACGCCGCGCTCGCCGGTTTCATCCGGGGTGCTGGCGCTCATGATTTCGGCAGCGAGGCGGATCATGTTGAAGCTGCCAATCAGGTTGATGGTAATGGTGCGGGTGAAGGAGTCGAGCTTGTGCGCACCTTCCTTGCCGACCACTTTCTCGGCCGGGGCGACACCGGCGCAATTGATCAGGCCGCGCAACTGACCCATGGATTGGGCAACGGCAAACGCATTGCGGGCGCTTTCGTCGCTGGTTACATCGGTCTGCACGAAACGGGCATTGGCCCCAAGCTCGGCTTCAACCTTGGCCCCGGCTTCCGGATTGACGTCAACCAGCACCACCTTGCCGCCGCGCTCGGTGATCATTTTTGCCGTTACGGCGCCGAGACCGGAAGCACCGCCGGTAACGACGAAAACATTATCTTTGATCTGCATCTTGTCTCTCTTGGACTGGTTAGCCGGGCGAACTGCCCGTTATGGGTGGATGTATTTCAGCCAGCAATTATGCGAATCTGGCGCGCGGTGCCGATGCCGGATTCGCTCAACTTGAATGCTAGAATTTGCAACTACCCCAAGCTGGCATGCCGGATATGGACGCAAATAACACCGAAAAAGGCACCATATCGATCTGCTTCGTCGAGGAGGCGTTGCGCGGCATTCGCCAGCGCGGTTTCGATTGCAATGCGCTGCTGCTCCAGGCCGGCATCTCTCCGGAGTTGTTGAGTTCGCCGCAAGCGCGGGTGTCATCGACGCACTACGGCCAGCTCTGGCATGGCATCGCCCAGACGCTCGACGACGAGTTTTTCGGCATGGATAGCCATCGGATGAAGGCAGGCAGTTTTACCCTGCTTTGCCACACACTGATTCATAGCGACAGCCTTGAACGGCGCTGCGTCGCGCCTTGCGCTTTGGGGCTGGTGCTCGATGACATGGCCGGTGAATTGCATGTGAAGCGGGTGTTGCGCGTATCGTGCTCAGGGATACTGGGGCGGCGGCGCCCAAGCGCGCCTTTGCCTACGGCACGTATCTGCTGATATTGCACGGGCTGGCCTGCTGGCTGGTTGGGCGACGGATTCCCGTGTTGAGGGCCGATTTTCGTTGCCCTGAACCCGGGTTCAGCAGCGAGTGGCGGATTCTTTTTGCGCAGGAACTGGGCTTCGACCAGCCGCATTCCGGCATTTCCTTTCCGCTTGAATATCTGGCCATGCCGAATATTCAGAATGAGCGGACGATGAAGAAATTCCTGCGCAACGCCCCGCCAATTTTTGGTGAAATACAAGAACAGCACCAGCCTGACGGCGAAAATTCGTCGTCGTCTGCGCGAAATGCCACCGTCCGCCTGGCCTGATTTTGCGACGCTGGCCCAGCAGTTTCATGCCTCGGCGGCGACCCTGCGCCGGCGTCTGGACGACGAAGGGCAATCCTACCGTTCCATTCTTGACGATTTGCGCCGCGATCTGGCGATCACCCTGCTCAGCGATACGCAGCAGGGAATCAGCGAAATCGCCGAGGCGCTGGGTTTTGCCGAACCCAGCGCTTTTCACCGGGCCTTCAAGAAATGGACTGGCGCGCGGCCGGGCGAATACCGCTGCGCGATCGGCAGTCGACAAATATAGGAATATTCCTACAGCGTTTGCAGAAATATCCGGCTTTACCGAGCGCCTGAAGCGGCTAGTCTCCTTCTTCTAAATCAATAACGAAGGAGACCAACATGCCCTTGCATGCCATCGACGTTACCCCGTCGGCCTACGCCTATCCGCTGCTGATCAAGCAACTATTGCATTCTGCCCGGGCTACGGCAGGCGAGCAGGAAGTCGTTTATCGCGACCAGTCCCGCTACAGCTATCGCCAGTTCTTTGAGCGTATTTCCCGCCTGGCCAATGCGCTGTCCGGGCTCGACGTCGGGCCAGGCAGCACGGTGGCGGTGATGGACTGGGACAGCCATCGCTATCTGGAAGCCTTCTTCGCCGTGCCGATGATGGGCGCGGTACTGCAAACGGTGAATGTGCGCCTGTCGCCGGAACAGATCCTGTACACGCTGAATCACGCCAAGGCTGACATTGTTGCGGTCAACGTCGAATTCATCCCGATTCTGGCGATCATCAAGGACCAGCTCGAGACGGTGAAGAAGTTCATCCTGATCACCGACGATGGTTCGACAATGAGCAGCTTCAAGGTGCCCTACGCCGGCGAGTACGAAGCACCGCTGGCAGCGGCGCCGGCCAGCTACGACTTCCTGATTTCGACGAAAACACCCGCGCCACCACCTACACCACCGGCACCACCGGTCTGCCGAAGGGCGTCTATTTCAGCCACCGCCAACTCGTGCTGCACACGCTGGGCGTGGCGACGGCGCTTGGCACCTCAGCCGGGCAGGGAAGACTGCATCGCGACGACGTCTATATGCCGATCACGCCGATGTTCCACGTACACGCCTGGGGCATGCCGTATGTCGCCACCATGCTCGGGCTGAAGCAGGTCTATCCCGGCCGCTACACGCCGGACATGCTGCTGCAGCTGATAGCCAAGGAAAGCGTCACCTTCTCGCATTGCGTGCCGACCATCCTGCACATGCTCCTGAGCAGCAAGGCCGGCGAAAATGTCGACCTGTCACGCTGCAAGATGATCATCGGCGGCGCCGCCTTCCCCAAGGGCTTGGCAGCGGCTGCGCTGGCCCGCGGGATGGACGTCTTCACCGGCTACGGCATGTCGGAAACCTGCCCGATCCTGACCATCGCCCATGTCCGCGAGGAGTTGCCGGATGCCGATGCCCAGGCCGCCGAAGCGCATCAAGACCGGCTACACCATTCCGCTCGTCGATCTGCATACGGTCGATGCCGAGATGCTTGACGTCGAGCGCGACGGCAAGGCGACCGGCGAGATCGTCGTCCGCGCCCCGTGGCTGACCCAGGGCTACCTGCACAATCCGGCGGCGTCGGAGGAACTGTGGGAAGGCGGCTACCTGCACACCGGCGACATCGGCACCCTCGATCCGCGCGGCATGCTGACGGTGACCGACCGCCTGAAGGACGTCATCAAGACCGGGGGCGAATGGGTGTCCTCGCTCGAACTGGAAAGCGTCATTTCGCAGCACCCGGCAGTCAACGAAGTCGCCGTCATCGGCATCAAGGACGACAAGTGGGGCGAGCGGCCGCTGGCCATGATCGTCCTGCGCGCCGAGCACACGGCGACGGTCGACGACATCAAGCAGCACGTCCTGCGCTTCGCCGAGGAAGGCCATATTTCCAAATTTGCCGTGCCCGAGCAGGTTCGTTTTGTCGACAGCCTGGCCCGGACCAGCGTCGGCAAGCTCAACAAGAAGGCCATGCGCGAGCAACTGGCCTGATAACGCGATTCAGGAGAATCAGCAATGAAACTAGTCGTTAATAAAGCGGCCGTTCTCGGTGCTGGCGTCATGGGAGCGCAGATTGCCGCCCACCTCGCCAACGCCAACGTGCCGGTGGTGCTGTTCGACCTGCCGGCGAAGGAGGGCGACAAGAACGGCGTCGTCAAGAAGGCGCTCGATGGCCTCAAGCGCCAGCAACCGTCGCCGCTGGTGACGCGCGACAAGCTGCAATACATCGACGCCGCCAACTACGAGGAGCATCTGGAGCTGCTCTCCGGCTGTGACCTGATCATCGAAGCCATCGCCGAGCGGATGGACTGGAAGAACGATCTGTATTCCAAAATTGCCCCGTTTTTGCCGTCGACCGCAGTCATCGCCACCAACTCCTCCGGCCTGTCGATCAATGCGCTGGCCGACGGCCTGCCGGAGGCGCTGCGCCCGAATTTCTGCGGCATCCACTTCTTCAACCCGCCGCGCTACATGCCGCTGGTCGAAATTATCGCCACCCGCAGCACCGATCCGTCCACCCTCGACAATCTCGAAACCTGGCTGACCTCGCGCCTCGGTAAGGGTGTCGTCCGTGCACTTGATACGCCCAATTTCGTGGCCAATCGCATTGGCGTCTTCTCGATTCTGGCGGTCATGCATCACACGGCTGCCTTCGGCCTCGGCCTGGATACCGTCGACGGCCTGACCGGCCCGAAAATCGGGCGTCCGAAAAGCGCTACCTACCGGACCGGCGATGTCGTCGGCCTCGACACCCTGGCTCATGTCGTCAAGACCATGCGCGACACCCTGCCGGGCGACCCCTGGCACGGCTACTTCAATGTCCCGGCCTGGCTCGACGGCCTGATCGCCAAGGGTGCGCTCGGCCAGAAAACCAAGGGCGGCATCTTCCGCAAGCAGGGCAAGGCCATTCAGGTCTTCGATCCGGCCAGCGGCGATTACCGCGACAGCGACGACAGCCTGGCGCCGGAAGTCGACGCCATGCTCAAGATGAGTGACCCGGCGGCCCGCCTGAGCGCCTTGCGCACCTCGCACCATCCGCAGGCGCAATTCCTGTGGGCGATCTTCCGCGACCTGTTCCACTACTGCGCCGTGCAACTGGAAAACGTCGCCGACAATGCCCGCGATGTCGATTTCGCGCTGCGCTGGGGCTTCGGCTGGGCGCAGGGGCCGTTCGAACTCTGGCAGGCCGCCGGCTGGGCCGAAACGGCGCAGGCGATTGCCGCCGACATCGCCGCCGGCAAGGCCATGAGCAGCGTGCCGCTGCCGGCCTGGGTGATGACCAAGGGGCGCACAGGTGTGCATGGCCCGGCCGGATCGTGGTCGGCCAGACTTCAAGGCAATATGTCGCGCTCGACATTGCCGGTCTATGGCCGCCAGCTCTTCCCGGAATTGTTGCTGGGCGAAACCCTGGCCCAGCCGGAAAAGAGCGGCAAAACCCTGTTCGAAAACGATGGTGTCCGCTTGTGGACGCTGCCAGCGGTCGATGCCGGCATCGGCATCATTTCCTTCAAATCCAAGATGCACGCCATCGGCGACGAGGTGCTCGACGGCGTGCTGGCTGCGCTCAAGCAGGCAGCCGGCAGTCTCGATGGCCTGGTCATCTGGCACGACGCGCCGTTTGCCGTCGGGGCCAATCTCAAGCAGATCAGCGATGCCTGCGTGGCCGGTGATTTCGATCGCCTTGAACAGACGGTCACCAAGTTTCAGCAAGCGACGATGGCGGTCAAGCACGCGCAAATCCCCGTGGTGGCAGCCGTGCAAGGCATGGCGCTGGGTGGTGGCTGCGAGTTTGCCATGCACGCCGCCAAGCGCGTGCTGGCACTGGAAAGCTATCTCGGTCTGGTCGAAGTCGGCGTCGGTCTGATCCCGGCCGGCGGCGGCTGCAAGGAGCTGGCGCTGCGCGCGGCCCGCTGGGCGGCACGTCCGGCGCTTCGGGTGAAGTGCTCGGCAACCTGTCGCCGACCTTCATGACCGTGGCCATGGGCAAGACGAGCAAGAGCGCCCATGAAGCAATCGATCTCGGTTTCGGCAAGACTGGCGACACGATCCTGTTCAATGCCCGCGAGCTGCTCTTCGTCGCCCTCAAGGAAGCCCGCCTGCTGGCCGATGCCGGTTATGTCCCGCCGGTCCCGGCGCGTGGCGTGCCAGTCGCCGGTCGGGCCGGCATTGCCAGCATGGAGATGACGCTGGTCAACATGCGCGAAGGCGGCATGATTTCGGCCCACGATTACCGCGTTTCCCGTGCCGTGGCGGTTGCCCTGTGCGGCGGCGAAATCGCATACGGCAGCCTGGTCGATGAAGCCTGGCTGCTGGCCGTCGAACGCCAGCAATTCCTCGAACTCCTCAAAACCCCGGAAACCCAGGCGCGCATCAAGCACATGCTGGACACCGGCAAACCCCTGCGTAACTGAGACGGCGGAGAACAACAATGAACAAACAGATTCAGGACGCCTACATCGTCGCCGTGACCCGTACCCCGGTCGCCAAGCGTAAGGGCATGTATCGCAACGTGCGGCCGGATGACCTGCTGGCCCACGTCCTCAAGAGCGTCATGGCACAGGCGCCGGGGCTGGACCCGGCGCTGATCGGCGACGTGATCGTCGGTTGCGCCATGCCGGAAGCCGAACAGGGCATGAACGTCGCCCGCATCGGCGTCTTGCTGGCCGGGCTGCCCAACAACGTGCCGGGCATCACCATCAACCGCTTCTGTTCTTCCGGTTCGCAGGCGGTGGCCGATGCGGCCAACCAGATCCGCCTCGGCCAGGCCGACGTGATGATCGCGGCCGGCACCGAGTCGATGACGGTGATGACCAACATGATGGGCAACAAGGTGGTGGTCAATCCGGCCGTGTTCGCCCACGACGAGCAGCGGGCCATCGCCTTCGGCATGGGCCTGACTGCCGAGAAGGTGGCGGAGCAATGGCACATCAGCCGCGAGGAACAGGATGCCTTCGCCTACGCGTCGCACCAGAAGGCCTGTGCGGCGATCGATGCCGGCCACTTCAAGGCCGAGATCACGCCGTATCTGGTCGATGAGTATCTGCCCGACCTGAAGACCGGCGAGGTCAAACATCGCCAGCGCCTGGCCGAGCATGACGAAGGCGCGCGCGCCGACGTGACGGTGCAGAGCCTGGCCAAGCTGAAACCGGTGTTCCATGCCAAGGGTTCGGTGACGCCCGGCAACGCCTCGCAGATGTCGGACGGTGCGGCAGCGGTGCCTGCTGGTCTGGGAAAAGATACTCAAGCAGTTCAACCTGGTGCCGCTGGCGCGCTTCTGCAGCTTTGCCGTCGCCGGTGTGCCGCCCGAAATCATGGGCATCGGCCCGGTCGCGGCGATTCCCAAGGCGCTCAAGCTGGCCGGCATCGCCGAGCATCAGCTGGACTGGATCGAGCTCAACGAAGCTTTCGCCGCGCAGGCGCTGGCCGTGTTGAAGGATGTGTCGCTCGACCCGAGCAAGATCAACCCGCTCGGCGGCGCCATCGCCCTCGGCCATCCGCTCGGGGCGACCGGTGCCATCCGAACCGCCACGCTGGTGCATGGCCTGCAGCGTACCGGCGGCAAGTACGGCATGGTCAGCATGTGCATCGGCACCGGCATGGGTGCCGCCGGCATCTTCGAACGGCTGTGAGGGGGCGAGCATGAGCGACTATCGCGCCCCGATTGAAGACATGCGCTTCGTCATGGACGAGCTGGCCGATCTGCCCGGCATCGCCCGCCTGCCCGGTTTCGAGGAGGCGACGCCCGACATGGCCGACGCCATTCTCGAAGAAGCGGCGAAATTCACCGGCGAAGTGCTGGCCCCGCTGAATGCCATCGGTGACCGTGAAGGTTGCCGCTGGCAGAACGGTGCGGTGAGCACGCCGCCGGGCTGGAAGGAAGCCTATCGCCAGTATTGCGAGGGCGGCTGGAACGGCATCGCCTGTTCGCCGGCCTTCGGCGGACAGGGCCTGCCCAATGCGTTGGCCGTCGCCGTCAAGGAAATGGTCTGTTCGGCCAATCTGGCCTTTTCGGTTTGTCCCTTGCTGACCACCGGCGCCATCGAAGCCTTGATGACCTGCGCCAGCGGCGAGCTGATCGAGACCTATCTGGCCAAAATGATCAGCGGCGAATGGACCGGAACGATGAACCTCACCGAGCCGCAGGCCGGTTCCGATCTGGCGCTGTTGCGCAGCCGGGCCGAGCCGCAGGCGGATGGCACGTACCGCATCTTCGGCCAGAAGATCTTCATCAGCTACGGCGAGCACGACATGGTCGACAACATCGTGCATCTGGTGCTCGCCCGCTTGCCCGATGCACCGCCCGGCGTGAAGGGGATTTCGCTGTTCCTGGTGCCGAAGTTTCTGGTCAATGCCAACGGTTCGCTCGGTACGCGCAACGACGTGGCCTGTGCCTCGATCGAGCACAAGCTGGGCATCCACGGCAGCCCGACCTGCGTCATGGCCTTCGGCGAGCAGGGCGGGGCGGTCGGCTATCTGCTTGGCCAGGCCAATCGTGGTCTCGAATACATGTTCGTGATGATGAACGAGGCCCGCCATGGTGTTGGCCTGCAGGGCGTTGCCCTCGGCGAGCGCGCATACCAGCATGCCCTGGCCTATGCCGCCGAGCGCAAACAGGGGAGGGATGCAGTGACCGGTGAGGCATTGGTCACCATCGATCGCCATCCCGACGTCAAGCGCATGCTGATGCTGATGAAGACGCGGGTCGAGGCGGCGCGGGCGCTGGCCTACTACACGGCCGGCCTGC
>JADJMS010000003.1 GCA_016709495.1 Candidatus Dechloromonas phosphorivorans
TCCGAACAAGAAGCCAGCCAGTTCTACGCTGTCCTAAGGCCCGTCTTTCTTCAAGGATCTGGTTTCCTTCATGACCTCCGGTCCAGTCATAGTTCAAGTGCTCCCGAAGGTGAAAACGCCATCGCCAAGAACCGTGAACTGATGGGGCGCTACCAACCCGAAGGAAGCTGCTGCCAGCACCATCCTTTATGATTTCGCTGGGTAAATCGACCCCAACGCCGTACTGACTCTGACGCACCAGGAAACCGCTGCTGTTGAAGTTGCGTTCTTCTTCGGGTCTGAACGTTTACCCAGGCCGTTAAGAAAAACCGAATGACCGTCAATTTGCTGGATTTCGATGGCGAAAGCCTGACTGCCTGGTTTCCCGAACCGGGGCGAAAAGCCCTTTCGCGCCAAGCAGGTCTTGCGCTGAATCCATCGTTCCGGCGTGGCGGACTTCGATGCCATGACCGACATCGCCAAGAGTCTTCGCGACGCTCAAAGGTAAAAGCGGTCGTGGCGCCGCCTCCCTGTTTCCGACAAATTGTCGGATGATGGGACGCGCAAGTTTTGATTGATGTCAGCAGCAATAACGCGGTTGAAACGGTGTTCCATGCCCGAACGACGATAACATCTGCATTTCCACGCAGGCCGGCTGCGCACTCGATTACGCTTTGTTCGACCGGCAAGCAGGGTTTTAACATAACCTGAGTGTTGCAGAAATTATCGGCCAGCTCTGGCGAGCCAAATCACGCGCTAGGCGCGGTCCAGCAGCTGATGAACGGGTTATCTCCAATGGTACTTTGATGGGCATGGGCAGGCCGCTCGCCAATTTTGACAATACGGTTGCCGCGCTCAAATTGATGCTCGACGGCAACGCTGACGGCCTTTCGCGCCGCCGTGTCGGTGTCTTCAGGTCTGAGCCTGCCGGTCATGAAACAAACTGGGTGACGAATGTCCAGTGGCGCTGGCAGTTTCGCTGCACGCACCGAACGACAAGTTGCGCGACCAGATTGTTCCGATCAACCAGAATATCCGCTCAAGGAACTGATGGCGGCTTGCCGTCGCTATCTGGAAAAAGCGCCGCGCGATTTCATTACTTTCAAGTACATCATGCTCGTGGCATCAATGATTCGGATAAGCATGCCCACGAACTGCTAGCGCCAGGTAAAACGGTGCATTGCAAATTCAACCTGATTCCCTTCAGCCCCTTCCCTGGCTCGCCCGTTCAAGCGTTCGCCGGCGGAGCAGGTACGCCGCTTTGCCGATATCTTGATGCAAGCGGGTATTGTTACCGACAACCCGCAAAACGCGGGGTGATGACATTGATGCAGCATGCGGCCAACTGGCCGGACAAGTGCAGGACAAGACTCGGCGGACAGCCGGGCGAGTTATCCTGTTCGGAGGCAAGATCTTGAAAGCCATGGCAATGAAGCAACTGGCGCTTGGTTTCTTCATTGCTTTGTTCGGTTCTGTTACGGTCACTACAACTCCGGGGATGGCAGAATTTCGACGCATGGGCCAGAAGGGCGATGAAGCTCTGATCCGCGCAATCGCGCCAAAATTCACACTGAACTGGGTGCGCTGTATTTCCAGGATGGCAATATGGCGGTTGCCATTGATGGTGCGTGTAGACGCAGTGCGGACTCCAGCTATTACCCTGCTTATGGCGTGCGTGGCTTGGTCCATGTGACCCAAGCGAGTATGCCAAGGCAGATGAGGATTTTCAGCGGGCAATGAGTTATGCGCCGAATGATGCCGATGTAGACAACAATTACGGCTGGTATTTGTGTCAGACAGGCAAAGCTTGGCAATCGATCAATATTTTCGGTACTGTTTTGAAAAAATCCGCTCTATGAAACTCCGGATCGTGCCCTATACCAAATACGGTACCTGTGCTTTGAAGGCGGGTGATGTGGAAGATTTGAAGCCTTCTTGACGCAGGCGGTACGTTTGGCCAGAGATGGCGCACCACAGGCGCGTGTCCGATACGGAAACTGTATTACCAGCGCGGCTTGCTTGAAGAATCGCGTCGTTGTGTTAACAAGCAATGAAAATGATGGAGCCGCCTTCGGTCGATGCACTTTGGCTGGGGCTGCGAATTGAAAGAAAAATGAAGAACAAGGCTTTGGAAGGAATTATCCGGCGATCTTGCGCTTGCGTTACCCGACATAACCTGATGCGCAGCTTTCCTCGAGAAATTTTGAATGAGTGATGTGTTGATTTAAACTGAAATTGATGCAGGTTTAAAGTGGATTCATGCCCAATGGTGCGGCAGTCTGTTGGCGAGCAGCTGGGCGCTGCACGCAAAGGCGCGCATGCTGGAAGTGGCCGATGTGGCTCAAACCCTCAAGCTGGCCCGCGACAGGTTGAATCCTTGGAAAATGGCATTTAGCAGAACTACGCCCCGATAAACTTTATTCGCGGTTTTTGTGCGCAACTACGCGCGCCTGGTCCAGATTGATTCGGCGCCGTTGTTAAGCAACTGGATGTGGTTTTGCATAAGCCCGTTGATACACTAGATATGCCGGAACCCGAGCCGGCAAGTATGCGTTCGGGGGCAACTTTGCTTCACGCCGTGACCGCATAGTGGTTGTCTTTGGTTTGCTGCTGGTGGTTGCAGCTGCGCATCTATTTCTTGCTTTGGACAAAGATCTTTCTTCGTTGCGCGAGGGGCACGGTCGCCAATTAACTCTCGGCCCGCAAGAGCGAGGCTGAAGCGCCAGCGGTTGCCAAAGCGGCTGCTGAAACCCCTGTAGCAGCCCACCTGCCGGTTGCGCCGGCTGGGCCGGTTTTTCCACCGGGTGCAACGCCTGCCGCAAGTCATGAATCCCGCAGGCACTGACGCCGCCGGAGCAGCCCGTTCTGGCCCCTACGGCCGTCACTGACGCCAGAAAATTCAAAACCGTTGGCAGGCAATGCGCAACTACGCTTTGTAGTAGAAAAAGAATCATGGATTGAGGTTCGTGAGCGTGATAGCAAAGTGGTTTTTCTCCGAGCGTCTCTTGCCCGGGGGTGAGCGGGCTGTCAACGACCAAGGGCCGCTCTCACTGGCGATTAGGTATTCACCGGGCGTCAAGCTCTACTGGCGTGGCGAACCGGTTGATCTGGTCCCGCATGCCAAGTGGTGATGTCGCCCGGTTGGTGCTGGAGTAAGTCGGTGAGCGCCTGCGGCAGGCGGTTGAACCGTTCCTGTCTGATCGGACATGTGAAAACTGGCGGTGACACGCGGGTGGTTGCTGCGCCGCGTCGCCTTCGGAGGCGGAAATCAAGTCGATGACCAATACCGATACAGTGGACTATCTGGCCACCGCCTTACAATGCGCAGAGCTGGCGCGCCGGTTCGGAATTGGTGCGGATCACGGTCAATTCCCCGGAAGCGGCCGCTGCCGTGCCGAAAATTCGCGAGCACCTCGACCGGATGAATTGCAATGTGCCCCTGATCGGCGTTTTTCATTATAACGGCGCACCGTCTGTTGACCGAACACCCGGCTCTACTGAAGCGCTGGCCAAGTACCGGATCAAACCGGGCAATGTCGGTTTCGGTAAAAAAAGGACGAACAGTTCGCGCAGATGATACGAACTGGCTTACAAGTACGACAACCCGGTGCTATCGGCGTCGAATTGGGGCAGTCTCGATCAGGGTTTGCTGGCGAGAGTCATGGAACCGAAAATTAGCGTCGAACGCCGAGACTGGATGCCACCGAGATCATGCGTCATGCCATGGTCACCTCGGCGTTGGAATCCGCTGCCAAGGCGGAAGAAGTCGGTTTGGCCGGCGAAAAATAATACTGTCTTGAAAGGTTTCCAGTGTTCAGGATTTGGTTGCCATTTATCGCGGGTTGTCCAAACGTACCGACTATGCGCTGCATCTCGGTTTGACCGAAGCCGGCATGGGTTCCAAGGGCATAGTCGCGTCGACCGCCGCACTTTCGGTACTGCTGCAGGAAGGCATCGGTGACACCATTCGTATTTCCCTGACGCCGGAACCCGGTGGTTCGCGCAGTCAGGAAGTGATTGTCGGTCAAAATTCTGCAAACAATGGGCCTGCGGGCGTTACACCGATGGTTGCAGCCTGCCGCAGCTTGGCCGGACAACCAGCACCTTTTTCGAGGAATTGGCTGGCGAAGTGCGAGATTTTGTGCGCCAAAATGCCGGAATGGAAGCTGCATTACGACGGTACCGAAAACATGACGCTGGCCGTCATGGGCTGTATCGTTAATGGCCGGGCGAGGTCAAACACGCCAACATCGGTATTTCCCTGCCCGGGAACTGGCGAAGCCCCTTCGGCACCAGTTTTACGAAGATGGGGAGAAAACTGTCACACGAAGGGTGACAACACTCGACAACGAAGTTCAAGCAAATCCATCGAGCGCTACGTGCGCGCGTACACTGAAAACTGAAGTCATGAATCGAAACACTGCAAGCCTTGCGCCGGGATGAACGATATCCTCCCCGAGGAAGCCGAGTTCTAGGAGCTGTTCGAGGACACCATCCGGTGCAAGTTGAAGAGTTACGGCTATCGCGCCGATCCGCATGCCCATCGTCGAACCGACGCCGCTCTTCAAGCGCGCCATAGGTGAAGTCACCGACATCGTCGAGGAGAGTGTATTCCTTCATTAGTGGCCTGAACGGCGAAGCGCTGACCCCTGCGCCCGGAGGAACTGGCTCGGTTACGTGCCGCGCTCATCGAAGCACAATCTGGCGGCACGGCAGACGCAACGCCTCCCCACATTGGCCAGATGTTCCGCCACGAACGTCCGCAAAGGACGCGCCAATTTCATCAAGTCGGTGTCGGTCTTCGGCATTGTCGGGCCGGATATCGATGCCGAAACTAGTCTGATGGGCGCCCGCCTTTGGGCCGACCTCGGTCTTGGATGGTATTAGGCTGCCAACTGGAACCAGTCTCGGTCAGCCGGAAGAGCGTCCCGTCCATCGCCGCGGCCCTGATCACTTACTTCGAGGAAAACGCCGGGTTGCTCGACGAGCCGGGCGTCGCCTGCACACCAACCGTTACGCATTCTCGATACCAGAATCCCGGCGATGCAGGAAATGTGCAGCGCTGCGCCCAAACTTTGATCGATTTACTTGGGCGCTGAATCGCTCGCTCATTTCGAAGGTGTCCAGCGCGTCCTGCGCGATGCCGGCATTCCCTGCAAGATCAACTCCGTCTGGTTCGTGGCCTCGATTACTGCAATTCCAACCGCCTTCGAATGGGTGACCGACAAGCTAGGTGCGCAAGGCGGTTTGCGCCGGTGGTCGCTATGATGGTCTGGTCGAGCAACTGGGCGGCAAACCAACGCCCGCCTGAGGCTTCGCCATGGGCATTCGAGCGCCTGATCGCCTTGATCAGGTTGGCGGTGGCGAGCCGACGGCACCGGCACCGGATGTCTCCTGGTGCATCAAGGCGATGTTGCTCACGGACTGGCCTTCCAGGCGTCGCAGGCTTGCGCGATCAGGGGCATGTGTTGCCGCATTGTGGTGGCGGCAGTTTCAAGTCACAGATGAAAAGGCTGATGGTAGCGGTGCACCGCCGCGTCATCATTGGCGATGACGAAGCATCGACTGGCGAAGTCCAGTTGAAGTCGTTGCGCGAAGCGGTGGTTCGGCGCAACTAAAATGCAAAGTCGATGCACTGGCTGGAAGCCATCATCGGCCAACTTATTGATTCGGATCGAAGAGGAATAAGCAGCATGGCCATTACGACCTCGAAGAGCAGGAACAGATAGCTTCCACCGAAAACCCGGTGGAATATGTACGGCAATCGGCTGACCACTGTGGTGACCGTGGCTGGTCTTGCGGTTATCGGCTGGCAAGGCGGAACTGGTATCAGCGTGGATGGTCAACGCGCCGCGCGGCGATTTATAGCGTTCTGGAGCAGGCTGTTGAAGCGCGATGCCCAGAAGATCAAAGCTGCGGCAGGCGAACTGGCTGAGAAGGTTGGCGGTACGGCCTACGCCGCCTTTGAGTGCCGCCTGCTGGCCGGCAAACAGTCTCTTTCAAGCCGGCGATCTCAAGACTGCCAAGGCACAGTTAGTTTGGGCCGGCTGACAACGGCAAGGATGAAATCAAGGACATCGCGCGTCTGCGTTTGGCGGCAGTGCTGCTTGATGAGAAGTCTTACGACGAGGCGCTCAAAACCTTGATTTCAGCCATGCTGCCGCATTTGCTTCACGCTTTCAGGAACTAAAAGGCGATATTCTCTGGCCGCAAGGACAAAGCTGAAGCGCTCGCTGCGTATGAGGTGGCCCAACCAAGAGTGGAGGTAAAACCGGCGTCGGTAGCGAATTGTTGCAACAGGAAATAGACAGTTTAGGTGAGGCAGCCTGATGTCATTGCGTCTGATCGCTCCTGTCCTCTGTTTCCTGCTGCTGGCTGGTTTGTGCCACAATTTCCGAGGGAATTGATGCAATCAACCCATTTGCAAGCTCAGGCCTAAAATAGCGGTCTTGAGCCGATTTACCGCAACAGCCGAAGTGCGGACGCAATGGTCGTTCAGTGCAGGCAAGGCGCGTGACTCCACATTCGTTCCGGCGATAGTCGGAAATTCGGTCATCGTCGCCGAAGCTGATGGCTCAATCTACAAACTGGAAGATGGCAAGACAATCTGGCGGACCAAGTTGGTCAGCCAATTTCGGCAGGGGTTGGTGCAAATGCCAATCTGGTCGTGGTTGGCACGGCCAAAGGCGAGGTGCTGGCTTTTCTCGGCGGAGGATGGTTCAAGCCGGTGGCAGGCGCGCGTCTCAAGCGAAGTGCTGGCCGCGCCGGCTATTGGTGCTGATGGCGTGGCCGTGCGTAGTGGTGATAACCGGGTATTCCTGTTGATTTGGCCGATGGTGGACGCAAGTGGGTTTATCAACGCTACGCCGTCTCTCTCCTACGTAATACCGCGCCCCCATCTTTTGTTGACCGATTTCGCGGCGTCTTCGTTGGCTTTCCGGGGGCAAATTGGTCGCCCGGGTTGCAGAATGGCGCACCGGTCTGGGAAGGTACCGTTGCTTGCCCAAGGGGGCAACCGAGCTTGATCGCGTTGCCGATATCGTTTCCGCGCCGGTGATCGATGGTACCTTGGTCTGCGCCGTCGCCTTTCAGGCCGGGTTGCCTGTTCGACCTGGGCGGGCGGCACGGTCTGGGCGCGTGACCTTTCATCCGCATCTGGTTCGGCAATTGATGGCCGTTACCTTTTTTTGACCCGATGAAAAAGGTGCTGTCCATGCGCTTGATCGCCTTTCTGGCAGCAGTCTCTGGAAGCAGGATAAATTGCTGAATCGTCGCGTTTCCAGGACCAGCCGTGCGCCGTGGCCTGGTGGCTGTGGCTGATGCTGAAGGCATCGTCCATTTTCTGTCGCGTGAAGATGGCAGCTTGCTGCTCGCCACAAGACAGACGGCACGCCAGTCAGGGCACCTTACGGCAAGTTATCGGCACCAACATTTGGTGCAGACTGCCGGCGGTAGCGTCAGCGCAATCGAGGCTCAATGAAACCTACAATCGTACTCGTCGGCCGACCTAACGTCGGCAAATCCACCTTTTCAACCGCCTGACCAAGTCGCGTGACGCCATCGTTGCCGACATGCCGGGTCTGACCGCGACCGTCATTACGGACATGGCAAAATTGGTGGAAAGCCTTATTTGGTGGTTGATACCGGTGGCTTTGAACCACTGGTCAAGATGGCATCATGTATGAAAATGGCACGCCAGACTGAGCAGGCCATTGTCGGAGTCGGATGCCGTTATCTTTGTCGTCGATGCACGCGCCGGTCTGACACCGCACGACAAGGAAATCGCTAATATGTCGCGTCGTCTGGCGCGGCCCGGTGTTTGTTGTTCGGTCAACAAGGCGGAAGGCATAAATTCTGGAATCGCCGAGGCGGATTTCCACGAACTAGGTCTGGGCGAGCCGAATGCCATTTCCTCTGCGCACGGTGAAGGCGTTCGTGGCCTGCTGGATTGGCGCTGGAATCCTTGAAGGCCGGATGAGACGGAAGAAAATCCTCGGCGATTCGGTTGCCATCGTTGGTCGTCCCAATGTCGGAAAATCAACCATGATCAATACCTGCTTGGTGAAGAGCGCGTTATCGCCTTCGATCAGCCGGGTACAACGCGTGATTCGATCGAAATCGATTTCGAGCGCGGCGGTAAAGTACATACTGGTTGATACTGCCGGCATACGCAAACGCGGCAAGGTCTTTGAGTCCATCGAGAAGTTCTCGGTGGTGAAGACCCTCAAAGCGATTGAAGACTCAAACGTCGTTATCCCTGATGGTCGACGCGCAGGCGGATGTTTCCGAACAGGATGCCCATATTGCCGACTTCATCGTCCAGTCAGGCCGTGCCCTGGTGGTTGCGGTCAATAAGTGGGATGGTCTCGATACCTATACCCGCGAACAGACTCGTCTGTTTTGCAGCGCAAACTGAAATTCCTTGATTTTGCGAAATTTCATTTTGTTTTCGGCCGAGCAAAATATCGGTCTCGAATCGATATTTCGTTCAGTCGATGCCGCCTATGCGGCCGTGCCATCACAAAATGTCGACACCACGCTTGGCGCATGTGTTGGCTGATGCCGTCGCCCGTCAAGCGCCGGCCAAGTTCGGTTTGTTCCGTCCGAAACCGCGTTACGCGCCCAGGGCGGTTCAAATCCGCCGATAATTGTGGTGCATGGCAATGCGGTCGATAAAATTACCGACAGCTATCGTCGTTATCTGGAGCATACTTTCCGTGAAGCGTTCAAACTGCAGGGAACGCCTTTGCGAATCCAGTTTGTCAGTGCAAAAATCCTTTGCCGACAAAGATAAAAAGTAATCAGCAAATTGTTCTCCACGCCAAAGTATTATTCAGTACATTAGTCACCCTCATAACAACATACATGGAGCTCTACACCACCGAGCAACAAAGGGCAACTCCTACAAGACCCCTTCCTCAACGCACTTCGCCGCGAGCACGTTCCCGTTTCGATTTTACCTGGTTCACAGGGATCAAATTGCAGGCCAGGTTGAATTTTGATCAGTACGTCGTGTTGCTAAAAACACCGTGACGCAAATGGTATACAAACACGCTATATCGACGGTGGTGCCGGCGCGTCCGGTCAACTCTCCAGCAAGAGCAGGCAGCGGAATAATTCCGAACTGTCGCAAGGCCCGCGAATTCGTGGGCCGCTTCTCCCAGAAACCGTAAACTTCCATGAATGAACGACCCACCGCCGGTGAACGTGCGGTGATCGTTCAGCTGGATTTCGGCCAGCCTGATCTCGAAGATCAAGTGGAAAGTTCGTTTGCTTACCGAATCGGCGGAGGCGCCGATGTTGTGGCAGAGGTCGGCGGGCGTGGCGTCAGGTAGCCCAGACCCGAAACCTATGCCGGCAAAGGTAAGGTACAGGAAATCGGGGCAATGCTGGCGGCAAGTGAGGCTGATCTGGTGGTTTTTAACCACGAGCTCTCTCCGGCGCAGGAACGAAATCTCGAACGCGAACTCAAATGTCGCGTGATTGACCGAACCAGCCTGATTCTCGATATCTTCGCCCTGCGCGCCTCCAGTGCAGAAGGTAAGTTGCAGGTTGAGCTGGCTCAGCTTGAGCATCTATCTACGCGTCTGGTGCGCGGCTGGACTCACCTGAAGACAGCAAGGGCGGTATCGGCATGCGTGGTCCGGGTGAAACCCAGCTTGAAACCGACCGTCGCCTGTTGGGCAAGCGTGTCAAGTTGCTCAAGGAGCGTCTGGAAAAACTGTCGCGGCAGCGCGGTGTGCAGCGCAAGGCACGCATGCGGGGTGATGTGCTCAATGTTTCGTTGGTCGGTTACACCAACGCCGGCAAGTCAACGGTTTTTAATGCGTTGACCCACGCTGGTGTTTTTGCTGCAGATCAGTTGTTCGCCACTCTTGATACAACTTCACGCAAGCTATGGATTGAAGGCGCCGGCAATATTGTTATTTCCGATACGGTCGGTTTCATTCGCGACTTGCCCCACTCACTGGTTGATGCATTTCATGCCACTCTGGAAGCGGCGATTGATGCCGATATTCTGCTGCATATTGTCGATAGCGCCAGCCATGCACAGGATGAGCAGGTCTACCAAGTCAATAAAGTACTCGATGAAATCGGTGCAGGTCGTATGCGGCAGGTTGTTGTCTGGAACAAGATAGACCTGACCGAAGCCGAGCCGGGAATCGACCGTGACGAATATGGTAATATCGCGCGCGTTCGAGTCAGTGCCATTAGCGGTGAAGGCTTGGCCAGGCTCAGAGAAACACTGGCTGAATATGCTTTGGTCAAGGCAGATGCAAGGCGCAAGGAATTGGCTGCGGTCCGCCACGATGAATTCACAATTACATAAAGTTTTCCCCCTAACTCCCTGATTCCGACTCTAGGTATATTCATGTCTCTCAATGACCCACAATGGGGTAACCGGCAACAAGGACGGTAATGATTCCAATGGCGGTCCGCGTCGCCCCAATCAGGACCACCGGATCTCGAAGATCTCTGGAAAGATTTCAATCGCAAGTTGAACGGCCTGTTCAATAAAAAGGGCGGTGGCGGAAATAATGGTGGCGGAGATGGTCCGCGTATGCCGCAAATCGACTTCAATCCCAAGTTTCTTGGTGGCGGTATCGGTTTGATTGCTGGTTTGGTTGCAGTGGTCTGGCTGGCATCCGGTTTTTACATTGTCGATGCCTCGCAACGCGGCCTTGTGCTGCAGTTTGGCAGCTTCAAGGAAACCACCGAGCCGGGCCTTCGCTGGCGTTTTCCGACGCCGATTCAGACGCATGAACTGGTTAACTTGACCGGCGTGCGTACCGTTGAAATCGGTTATCGTGGCAGTGAGCGGAACAAGGTGCTGAAAGAGGCCCTGATGCTGACGGATGAGAAAATATCGTCAATATTCAGTTTGCCGTTCAGTACATCCTCAAGGATCCGGTTGAGTATATGTTCAACCTAACCGCAGCACTGACGACGCCGTCATGGGCGCAGCAGAAACATCCGTGCGTGAAATTGTCGGTAAGAGCAAGATGGACTTTTGTTCTATATGAAGGTCGCGAGCAAATTGCGACTCAGGCCACCAAACTGATGCAGGATATTCTGGATCGCTATAAGAGTGGCATCATGATCTCCAAAGTCACCATGCAGAATGCCCAGCCACCGGAACAGGTTCAGGCTGCATTTGATGATGCCGTAAAAGCGGGGCAGGATCGCGAGCGTCAAAAGAATGAGGGTCAGGCTTACGCCAATGACGTGATTCCGAAAGCCAAAGGTACGGCTGCGCGTCTGATCGAAGAAGCCAACGGCCACAAGCAGCGCGTGATTGCAACGGCTGAGGGTGATGCGTCCCGCTTCAAGCAAATCCAGACCGAATATGCCAAGGCGCCGGAAGTGACGCGTCAGCGTATGTATCTGGATACCATGCAGCAGGTTTACTCCAACACCAGCAAGGTCATGGTTGACGCCAAAGGGCAGGGCAATCTGCTTTATTTGCCGCTCGATAAGCTGATGCAGGCCGCAGGTGCTGTAACTGCCGCGCAGACGCCGGTTGATTCACCGATCCAGCCGGCAGCTAAGGCAAAATAGTCCGACCTCATCTGAATCTCCGCCGCAAATGGATACTTCTCTGAATAATGCAAATGCACCACGTCGTGAGCCCTCGCTGCGTTCGCGTGAACGGGAGAGCCGCTAATGAGCCCGCGCATTAATTTGATTGGCGCAATTGTCGCCACCATCCTGGTAGTGTTGGTAATGTCGATCTTTACGGTCGATCAACGCCAGTTTGCACTGGTTTTCCAGTTGGGTGAGGTTAAAGGTCATTACTGAGCGGGTCTGAATTTCAAGATTCCGATGATCCAGAATGTGCGTTACTTCGAAAACGCATTATCACGCTCGATAATAATGAGCCTGAGCGCTTCATTACTTCCGAGAAGAAGAACGTACTGGTCGACTCCTTCATCAAGTGGCGCATCGTTGATCCCAAGTTGTATTACATCTCGGTGGGGTGGTGATGAAGCACGTGCCAAGATTCGTTTGAATCAGACGGTTAACGCCGGTTTGCGTGAGGAGTTTGGCAAGCGAACAGTGCACGATGTGGTTTCCGGCGAACGCGACAAGATCATGAATCAAATGCGTGAAAAGGCTGACATCGACGCTCGCACCATCGGTATTCAAATCGTTGACGTCCGCATCAAGCGTGTTGAATTGCCGAATGAAGTCAGCGATTCTGTCTATCGCCGTATGGAAGCAGAACGAAAGCGCGTCGCCAACGAATTACGTTCCGAAGTTCGCCGAAGCTGAAAAAATTCGGTGCGGATGCAGACCGTCAGCGTGAAGTGATCGTTGCCGAAGCTTATCGCGATGCCCAGAAAGCCAGGGCGAGGGCGATGCCAAGGCAACCAGCATTTATGCGCAGGCCTTTGCACCGAACCCCGAGTTCTACGCCTTTTACCGCAGCCTTGAAGCTTATCGGGCTAGCTTCCGCAACAAGACTGATGTTCTGGTCGTCGAGCCGAATTCTGAATTTTTCAAGTACATGAAAAATTCGGGTCACGACAGCGCAAATGACCGCTACACTTCTGATGGCCTTCGCACTGATGTTGGTGCTTGAAGGCCTGATGCCTTTTATAGCCCCGGCGGCATGGCGCGAAACCTTCCGCCGTCTGGTTCAATTTTCTGACGGGCAGATTCGCTTCATCGGGCTTACCTCGATGCTTATCGGCCTCGTCCTGCTCATGGTTTTTGCATGAATTGGCTGTTACCTGAATATATTGCCGATGCGTTGCCGGCTGAGGCTGCACGCATTGAACGCTTGCGTCGGACGGTGTTGGATCATTTCCGTGAACGCGGGTTTGAACTGGTCATGCCGCCGATGCTGGAATATCTTGAGTCCTTGCTGACCGGGGCGGGGCAGGATCTCCATCTGCGCACTTTCAAGCTGGTTGACCAGTTGAGTGGGCGCACGATGGGTGTTCGTGCCGATATCACGCCGCAAGCTGCACGAATTGACGCACACCTGCTCAATCATCAAGGCGTTACCCGTCTTTGCTACTGCGATAGTGTGTTGCATACCTTGCCGGCAACTATTTCGGCGGGCCGCGAACCTTTGCAGATTGGTGCTGAACTGTATGGGTATGAGGGCATTGAGGCTGATCTGAGCATCATTCGCTTGATGGCCGGTGCATTGGAAAAAATCAAATTGCCGATGAGTCGCATCGACCTTACTACGTTGGTATTTTCCGCGCCCTTGCAGAGGCTGCCGGTCTGCCACAAGAAGCAGAAGAGAGTCTGCTGTTGCTGTTGCAAACCAAGGATGTACCTGGCTTGATTGACGCTTGTGCCGAGGTGCCTTCGCCATACCGAGAAGCATTGCAACGCCTGCCTGCGCTCTATGGCGGTGTCGAAGTGTTGGATCGCGCTACTGCCGAATTGCCGGCATTGCCAGCCATATCCGCTGCGCTGGAAGGTTTGCGACATCTGATCGCGAGTGCGCCGGAATTGCCGTTCTCTGTTGATTTGTCGGATTTGCGCGGCTATCACTATCACAATGGCGTTGTCTTTGCTGCTTATTGCCCGGATTACCCGGCCGCAATTGCGCTCGGCGGCCGTTATGACGGCGCCGGTAAGGCCTTTGGTCGCGCTCGTCCGGCCACAGGTTTTTCAATGGATTTGCGCGAAGTTGCCCGCCTTGTGCCGGCGATGAAGAGTCAGGGGGCTGTGCTGGCTCCTGCACCACAAGACAGGCTGCTCGCCGCGCACATTGCAGCGCTGCGCGAACAGGGGGAAACTGTCGTCGAATTACTGCCGTCTGAAACCGCTTGCGAGGGGCCTCTGTGCGATCGCAAGCTGGCTAAAGTTGGCGAACGCTGGATTATTGAAGCTATTCAAGAGGACTAAAATGGCAAAAAAATGTCATCGTGGTGGGTACGCAATGGGGCGACGAGGGAAAAGGCAAGATCGTCGACTGGCTGACCGATCATGCACAGGGAGTGGTGCGTTTTCAGGGGCGGTCATAATGCCGGCCATACGCTGGTGGTTGGCGAGCAGGTTTACAAGTTGAATCTGGTACCGTCCGGCATCGTGCGTGATGGTGTGAAGTGCTATATCGGTAATGGTGTCGTGCTCGATATTCACCACCTGCTGTCGGAAATTGCCGAACTGGAAAAAGGCGGTATTGATGTTCGCTCACGCCTCAAGATCAGCCCGGGCTGCCCGATCATCCTGCCTTACCATTCCGCCATCGACAAGGCGCGTGAGTCGGTCAAGGCGGAAGACAAGAAAATTGGCACGACCGGCAAGGGCATTGGCCCAACCTATGAAGATAAGGTATCGCGCCGTGGCCTGCGGGTTTATGACCTGTTCAATCCCGAGCGTTTTGCCGAGAAGCTGAAGGAAGTCCTCGAGTATCACAATTTCGTCCTTACCCAGGTACTTCAAGGCGCCAGCAGTCGATTATCAAATGGTCCTACGATCAGGCGATGGCCGATGCCGAGCAGATCAAGCCTTTGGTGGCTGACGTATCTGCTGCGCCATACGAAGCCAATCAGGCTGGTCAGAACATGCTGTTTGAAGGTGCTCAGGGCACCTTGCTTGATATCGACCACGGCACCTATCCGTTTGTCACTTCATCCAACTGCGTAGCCGGTCAGGCCGCTGCGGGTGCGGGTGTCGGGCCGGGTATGCTGCATTACGTGCTGGGTATCACCAAGGCTTACTGCACGCGGGTTGGTGGCGGTCCATTCCCGAGTGAACTGGATATCGAAACTGAAGGTGTGCCGGGCTACCAGATGTCGCAGGTCGGCAAGGAGTTCCGGTACGGTGACTGGGCGCAAGCGTCGTTGTGGCTGGTTTGATGCGGCAGCTTTGCGTCGTTCTGGTCGGATCAATGGTTTGACCGGTTTGTGCATCACCAAGCTGGATGTGCTGGATGGTTTGAAGGAGCTCAATATCTGTACCGGCTACAAGCTGGATGGCAAGATCATTGACCTGTTGCCCATCGGTGCCGATGAAGTGGCTCGCTGCGAACCGATTTACGAAACCATGCCGGGCTGGAGTGGTACCACCTTCGGCGTCAAGCGCTGGGAAGAGTTGCCGGCTAATGCTCAGGCCTATCTGAATCGTCTTGAAGTGCTTTGTCAGGTGCCAATCGCCATTGTCTCGACTGGTCCGGAACGTGAAGAGACCATCCTCAAGCAACACCCGTTCAATTAATCGGGCTTTTGCCAGAAATGTTGCGGTCAACGGGCTTTCGGGCCCGTTTTTTATTTCCAAAATCGGCGGAGCCTTGCCGGGAGAACGATAGTCGGCGGTGACTTTTTGCAGATACTGCGGCGTAAAAACATAAGCCGGATTGCCGACATAAAAGCGGATTGGAACGGAAATATTCCCGAATCCATCACTCTTGCGCAGTAATTGATGCACGGCAAAATGCAGGTGAGGGCCGGAGGAATATCCCGTCGAGCCTGAATAGCCAATCACCGTTCCTGCTTCAACACGTTGTCCGACGCCGACCAGAACGCCTCTGGGGGCAAGATGGGCATAGGTGGCGATGCTGTCGTCTGCATGCAGGATATGGATATGGTTGGCCATACTGAGCATGGTCTTGTCCTGCCCGCCGATTGATTGGCCCCCTCAGCCAGAAATCACGACCCCTTTTCGTGCGGCAACGATCAAGGTGTTTTCCGGCATTGTGAAATCGATTGCCTGCTCGCTATCCGGCGTATTGTGCGTTGTCATTGGGCCGCCGGGAGCCTGCCCAATGACAAAACTGCGATCATCCTCAAATGGCAAGCGATAGAGTGCGCCGGAGTCATGACTCGCGCGAAAATTGCCGGGATGAAAGCGGTTTTGTGTTGAAAACCGAAAACTACGCCCAGGGTTGGCGGCACGGATAGTGGCGAGCGTTGTATCGCTGTTTGGTCGGCTCACCGCGAACAACGGGAAACTCTGGTCGCTACTAATATTTTCAACTGAAGTCAGGGAAACCTGTACGGAAACGGGCGCGTGCCCACGGTTGTGCGCAATGATCTGGTAGCTCAGAGGTGGCTCCGCGAATCCGGACATCCGGTTAAGTGAATTCTCTGCTTCAATGGGCGATGGAAATCGCCTACCAAGGAGCAGAAGCAATGAGAAGACCCCGCCGTAACCACACAGCCGCCTTCAAGGCCAAAGTGGCGATTGCCGCCCTCAAGGGTGACGAGACACTGGCCACGTTAGCGGAGAAGTTTGATATTCATCCGAACCAGATCACGCAATGGAAGACGCAACTGCTCGAGAACGCCTCGGGTGTCTTTGCTACGGCAGCCGAGAAGCAGTCGGCCACGCCTGACCTGAAGGATTTGCATGCAAAGATCGGCCAGCAGGCGTTGGAGATCGATTTTTTGGCCGGCGCGCTCGGTCGCATCGGCGATGCGAGCGCAAAACGATGATCGACAAAGCCCACGATCTGCCTGTCGTCAGGCAAGTCCAGTTGCTTGAACTTTCCCGCTCTTCTGTCTATTACCAACCGCAGCCAATCCCCGAAGACGATCTTCGGTTGATGCGGAGAATTGATGAGCTGCATTTGGAACACCCCTTTGCCGGGGCGCGGATGCTGCGCGACATGCTCAAGCTGGAAGGGCATGAGATCGGCCGCAAACATGTCGGCACGCTGATGAAGAAGCTCGACATCCAGGCCATCTACCGCAAAGCCAACACCAGCCGGCGCAACCAGGCGCACCGCATTTATCCCTATCTGCTGCGGGATCTCAGCATCGACCGTCCGAATCAGGTCTGGGCGATGGATACCACTTACATTCCAATGCGCCGTGGCTTCGTCTATCTGAGTGCCGTCCTTGATTGGGCCACCCGCCGTGTGCTGGCCTGGCGGCTGTCGAACAGCCTGACCGCTGATCCCTGCGTCGAGGCTCTGGAAGAGGCCATCCTGAAATATGGGGCGCCGGAGATCATGAACACCGACCAAGGCAGCCAATTCACCAGTTCCGCCTTCATTGGTCTGCTACAGGAGCACAGCATTCAGGTCAGCATGGATGGTAAGGGATGTTGGCGCGATAACGTCTTCGTTGAGCGCCTCTGGAAATCGGTCAAGTATGAGGAGATTTACCTGCACGGCTACGACGCCGTTTCCGAGGTCCGGCAAGCACTGGTCAGCTATTTCGATTTCTACAATCGCCGTCGCCCGCACTCAACGCTTGACGGGCAAACACCAGATACGGCTTACTTCAACCAGCCGCTGCTCTCCGCAGCGGCTTAACCCGCAGAGAGTCACTTAAGAAAACCGAATTTCTGTCCAACTACGCGGGGCCACCTCTCTCTGCCCAACTTTTTCTGTAGTAACAGTGAATGGGTAAAGCGTCGCTGCCAGTGCACAATGACTCGCAAAATGCGCCAGTAAAAACAATACCCAGTTATGACGAACGAAGTACCCAAGGCTGATATTCATTAACCAGAGACCAAACCCAAAGCAGAGCGATGCAGTTTAAGACGCCTGGTTTTGGAAGGCTACTTTAACGGGGGGAGCCACGGGCTGCCAGCCTTCGGACAAACCCGCACATAGGGGTAATAGTTGCCGGAAGAATTGCAGAAATACCAGTTTCCTGAATCGGGCGGCGGCGCTACGGGTTGGGGGCGCGCTATAAACATAAGCCGGGCGTGGCTGGTAGCTTTGATAGGCGGCAGCACCAATTGCCAGCCCCGTAATCGCCAGAACAGCAGCCGGTACCCCCAGTTTCGACCATGATTATGATGTTGTTGCGGTGCATTGTAGTAGCCGCGATATTACCATGGTCATGATGACCACGGTCGTAGTAGCCGCGATCAGCCCGAGCGTTACCAATCAGGCTGATGGAAAGAAGCAGGTGAGACTCAGTGCATTGCGGATTTTCATGGCTTTGGTGGAATTCGTTGTTATCACAAGCCAAATAACGCAGGGAGTGCTCGAGGATGACGCAATGCCTTGTTGCAATTGTCAGCAATTGTTTCGGGGCGCTTATGAGACAATGCCGGGGCGCTGAAGCCGTGCTGCAGCGTAAAGAAATGGCCGGCAATGAAAAAAGGCCTTGATTAACAAGGCCTTCGATCAAGATTGCTTGGTGCCCAGGAAGGGACTGCATTCTAGGCACCAAATATAAATCAAGTTATTGATTTATATGGAATTAATCTTCCGGGTGACAGCATAAAATTTCACTTTGTGTATCACCTGTGTAGCACCCAGCATACCACAAGTACACCAAACGCCTTGCTTATTGGGTAAGGGGGCACCTTAGGGAGATATTTTAGCAGTTCGCCCAAAGCACGGAGTCGGATTCTGGAAGGGTACTTGATGATCGATCACGTTCACATGCTGATTGCGATACCAGCAATTGCTTGTGCAGCAAAAGGAGCTTGCTGCTCTCAAGGAAATGCTTGAGGCCCAGGAGGGGGAAAATACTTAGTTGGTTTTGGGAGTTAAAAATATTGAACTTGTTGTCAAAATTTTAGGTTGATCTTTCAACTTTGACAGGAATATTTGTGCCCAGCTAAATTTAATCACCATTTTTAAGATGAGTTTCAAAACATTCGGTTCGATTTAAGCCAATATAACAGCTCACCAACGGCATCAACGTATCCGACAACATCAGTCAGTGATAGCTCATAATTTACTAGCCAATTTTCGTTATCAGGTTCAACAAGTCTTTGGGTCATCCAAGCGGGAGTCTTCCGAGAATGAGCCTCATTTGGAAATGGTTGCAATCGCTGACGGTGCTTGAATCCTTCAGAAATTTCTTTGATTTTTTTTACTTCTGACCAGCGAGGCCAATTCTCAACGTCCGTTTTTTTACTGCCAAGTATCTTTTCATCACGAAGACTATCTTCTATGTCAATTCTTTTTGCGGTAAAAATTAAATTTTTATTCGGAAGTTCAAGCTGATAGCCCGATAATTTTATCCACATTTTTGAAGTGCAAATTCACAAAGGCTATTAAGTTCGTTGATGACTGCACGGCAAATGATTTTGCCGAGTGATTCAGAGCTGTAAGGCGATGTAAGGGTTTGTTCAACATACTCTTCGCTTGGTTGGTTAATTTCCGAAAGATTGTTAGATTCATTGATTAATTCATTAGAAACAATCGTAGTGCCATGCTTAAGAAAAAACTTTATGGTTTCAAGCTCGTGCTCCAAATCGTAAATCATTATTTTGATTTTCTATATCGGGTTAGCTGGGTACAGACGTAGGCGGGTTGGAGCTTCAGCGCATACCATTTGAATCTTTATAGATTCAATTCCAAGAAAGCGATCATTGTTAATAAAAGAGGTACTAGTATTGAGTAATTGCCCAGAAACATTGTAGGCGCTTAAAGTGGGGCTGAAGCTTCGGTTTAATATTTCTCCAGTGCCTATAACGTCAAAGTTGGCTTCAATAACATAATCAACTGGAATTTCCCAGCTGCGTTTTATCTGAGAGCAATAAACCCCTTCAAATCGAACGCCAAGTTTATCTTCAAGCAGTTCAAGTCTTTCGATAATTGCTGTAATTTCAATAGGTTTTGCATCTTCAATATTTTTATCATAATTATTCTTGAGAGCTTCAAGTTCTTGCTCCTTTTCGTGTAATTGAATTTTGAGCGAATTTTCAACACCTTGACGGCTCAGCAAAGGATCTGCACCATTAGCAATAAGCAATTCTGATATGGAATTAAACTCTTGGGAGCTGGAATAAAAAAGTGGAGTATTGCTTTCTCCATCTAACGCATCAACTTTCGCGCCATGGTTTATCAACCAATCTACTATTAAATATTTTCCTTGTCCGCAAGCATGATGAAGGGGAGTTCGTTTGTTGTTGAATCCACCTTCTGAAAGTATTGATATGCGAGATTCAATTAGTTCTGTATAAAATATACTTAGATTATCTTCGATCTCGATAGTCATAAGTAATTCATTCACATTAAATTCTGCGCCCTTTTCAAGGAGTAATTCTGTAATGTTTTGATGATTGTTGGCGATTGATAATAGGAGAGCTGTTATTTTAATACCGTCGTCATTTTTGTAGCTGCTATTCGGATTGGCTCTATCGATAGCAGATATTTTGTAGCTTCTTCATTTCCACATTCAGCAGAAACCATCAATAATGTACCTGAGTTTTCGGACATCATTCTTGCATTTGGATTTTTTGTGGCCTTCAATATTTCAGCAAGAACATTCTGCTTGTTGCTTCTAACTGCAAGAAATGCTGGAGCTGAAACTAGGCATTCACTTTGATTCTGTTGGTAACTAATGAAATCGAAAGCAATGGTTCCCTCTAGTAATTTTAAGGTAGCGGCGGATGAAAAATATTTTGCAATCAGCACTTCCATTTGTTTTGAATCGTTAGCAACAATTGCTCCCGCTAAAGATTGAGAGATTTCAAGCCAATCATTAGGGTATGTATTTTGAAACTTTTCAAATAGTGTCATTTTAATCCTTGGGATATTAGTTTTGAATTCATATTCACTGCATTCCCAAACCCATTGACGGCACTGTCGAACAAATTTAAGTGCTCGAGAGGGGTCGTTGATGAACTGTACGCATTGCACTCCATCATTTGAATCTCTGAGTGTTAATGCCATGAAGTATGTATTGCCGCACTCACGTGCAACTGTTTCTTCATTAGTTGTAATGATGAACGGTTGCCCCGCATAATCTATTAATTTGACCTCGATGTAGTATTTCCGCCCTTCCTTTTCGACGTAAAGATCGTATCCAAGATTTTGCCTGCTTCGGTCTTCTACGGTATACCCGTGTTCGCTTAGCATTAGGCAACATACTGCTCCGCTCCACGCCATGCTGGAAGGCTACGGCTAGTGATAATGAAATTATCAGATTTTCCTGTTTGCAAAGCGGGGTATGGAAGAAGTGGGTCAAATATATTAAGTGAAGAGGTTTCAGTATTTTCGGAAACAGGGCCTTCGTCGGATGGTATGGTTACATTATTTCCACAAAAATCGACTTCAGCTTCTGGCAAAACAGATAATATTTCTTTCGAAGTTAGTCCTGCGGATTTAAAAATACGAACAAGTTCGTTACTGGTTATTCCTGAAGCATTGAATGTTTCCATGGCAGTTTTGTCTATTCTATTTTTAGCAGCAATTAGCTCGATAAGACTAGTCGGTGTTCGAGAGTTGCGTTCTATCCTCAAACGTTTGCCAAGAAGTTGGCGAATGGTAACGCCGCCTGTGACGTTGCGAATACATTGCGTGATGAGGTCAGTGCAACCTTTGGGGCTAATGGAGTTTTTTTCTACGGCCTTAATTGCATCCTGGTTTGATAGCGTCTTAATGCCGATATAGCGCATGAAGTTATTATGCAAATCATTATTGTTAATGGATGGTGCTAAAATTCTTTGTTCCAGGGTATTCTCCATATTTAAAACGTCACTAGCACTTATCCAACCAGGTGCGAGTGTGATCTCGTTTTTCAGATGATCAAGTTTTTCTTAACAAGCAAAATTAACTCAGTGCGGAAAGATTTCTTTTGCAAAGTTAGTGTCGCTAAATCTACGCTTGGCGTGAGACAAGCCAACATGCTGTCGTTTGCATCGGGGAAAGTACTATTTTCGAAATTTTTTCAGCAATGGCTTCAGCGGCATCATTTATGCAAGTAAGTGTTGCTTCATCAAATATGATGCGTGTTCTAGATGGATCGGTGCTGAAGTCAGCATTAATTCGCACACCAAAACCTGTACTTTCGAGCGTTGGTAAAAACGCATGGGTGATAGCAGAAGCTGAGTTTAGCGGCACCGGCTTACCATCTGACAGAGAAAATGCAAGGTCGCATTTGCTGAAATTATTGATATGCCATGCTGAGCGGCGATCCGGACCGCTGATAGTGATTTCGCAGTTATTCTTGTCAAGACGATTGCGTTCGCAACGGTAACTGCGAGCCTTTTCTCCAGTTAACACCGCTTCTCGGATGTGACGCAAAAACAGTAAATAGTCTGCATCGAACTGATCGAATTCGTCTTGGACGCGATCTACATCAAGCCCACCAAGTACAAAAATGGTGGTGTAACCTGATTTTTCGAGCTGCTGGATGGTTTCCAACACCGTTTCATTCTGATCAAGTGAAAGCGTATGTGGAATTCGCACTAGAGGCGTTGGTGTGTGAATACCAAGGCAAGTCTGGGTTATCTCACGAGAAAAGGTGGCTTTCAATTCCCCGCTGAACAAATGGACGCAGGAGGCCACCCCAACAACGGACTTGAAACCGATGCCACGGTAACCGATTGTCTGGCCACGTTGCTTCGCCGACGAAGCACTGCGACATAGACTGTAAAAGTCTTGGCGTGAAAACTCTCGGCCATTGTTGGCGCAAATCAACCATTCACCGTGGCGTTTGACTTCAAGCGTGTTGCTTCTGCATCGTCGGCATTTTGCAATAATTCAATGAACGACCGAGCGGAGTACGTCTCTGCAACGTATCGTTCTAAGTTTGCTAAATCTGCAAGCAAACCGGGAGAGCTTAAAGCTTCACCAAGTAGTTCTTCTCGAACAGAAGTGAAAATTTCTGAAGCAGTGAGATGCATAGCCCATGAGTCATGACAAATGACATTAGATTGTATACCTGGATTGGGTAACGTCACCGAAGGATTGTACTTTTAGATGTAGTGGGTATGGACTTCCTTGACGAAGGGTATGATCAACGGATGACAATTCGGAGTCATGCATAATTCAGGTGTTGGTAGCTTGTGCTCAGTTTTGAGCCGTTTTTAATTCAAGGGTAAAGATTGTGATTTCAGAACAATTCGAAGGCTCTACTACATGCCACTCTACCTTGACTGGAGACTTGCAGGTACCAGCAGAACAGAAAGTAAAAATAATACCGAGCATTGATCAAGCAAAATTGTCTAAACAACCGCCTACTGATGGCGAAGTCTATTTACTTGAATACCTAGAAAACAACTTTGATTGTGAATCTGAAGTTTATTTCCAACCCTGCTTCAATGGTGATCGCCCTGACGTTGTAATTGTAAAAAAAGGGTTGGAGTCATAATAATTGAAGTCAAAGACTGGGATATTAAACATTACGATATAAATAGTAAAAATCAATGGCTTCAAAATATAACAACACAATTATTAAGTCACCATACGCTCAAGTATTTTCCTACAAGAAGAATATGTTCCGAAATACATGTCAACGGCTTGCTTGAGAAAAAGATGAAAAATGAGAATTTCTACAAGCTAATAAAAGTTTACGTTTACTTTCACAATGTAAATCAAAGTGATATATCAAACCTGTATTCACGAGAGATTTCAGAGATTGACAGAAAAATAAAAAATGAGAATATTATATTTAAAGAAAAATGTATTTTAAATAATTCTATTGAAGAAAAAAATTGCGCATAAAAAATATTTAAATATTTTAGATAAATTGAATAGTAAGAAGCAATAATTTATACGTGATCAAAATTTTTATCAGTTACACGAGACTCACTTAAAAAAATTATTTTTCACAACAAAGACAAAAACGAATTATTCTCTGATCCTGTATATCTGGAATTTATACGTCTTCTCAAACCTCCCATGCATTATGCGAATCAAGGAAAGCATATTGAATATACGAAACCTCAAGCTAGATTGAGTGAAAGCTTTTCAGGAGAAAAAGTTAAGATTCGTGGATTGGCAGGTTCTGGCAAAACTACTGTGCTGGCGATGAGAGCAGTGAATGCTCATAAAAGACATGGAAGTTCAGTACTTATACTGACATATAATCTCACGCTTTGTATGTATATTAAGGATAAAATCAGCGAGGTTAGAGAGGATTTTTCTTGGTCAAGCTTTGAAATAATTAACTACCATAAGTTTATGACTTTTGCACTGAACGAAGCTGGTGTTGAGATTGAAATTGATGAGAATGCAGAAAATTTTGAAACGCAGCTTGATACGAAATACTATTCAAATACAAATGTATTTTTAAATAGCAATTTTGCGGAAATACGACACCATATTGATAGATGAAGTTCAAGACTATAAATCTGAGTGGTTAAAACAATAATCAAGGATAACTTTCTTGCAGAAGACGGTGAAATGGTTATATTCGGAGACGAAAAGCAGAATATATATGACAGACGGTAGACGAAGAAAGAAAAATTCGGGTAAGCAGAGATTTTGGGCAGTGGAAAATGCTCTCAAGAAGTTTTAGATACAAACCGGATTCCCGAATCCTAACCTTGACTCGCGCGTTTCAGCATTCATTTCTTTCTCAGAATTACGATCTTGATAACGATGAGTCACCACAGGCATCGATTCCAATAATGGGATTAATGCCATTGGTTTTATGAAGAAGGTTGCCTTGAGCCTGTAGCAAGAACAATTATTGACATCGCAAAAATTTAGTATTCATCCAAATGATATAACCATACTGTCATCACAGGAAAAAACATTAAAAAAAATCGACCACATAGTTCGAACAGGTGATGACCACAAGGAAAGAACGTTAACAACATTTGAATCCCTTGAGGTTTCTAGGCATCAAATATATTCAAAGGATTCCAAAAAGTAAGTAACGCAAAAAAAATTGGCTTCAATCTCAATAGCGGCGTAATGAAACTATCCACAATCCATAGTTTTAAAGGGTATGAATCTCCAAATATATTTCTTTTTATCCATGAGAAAGATAGCCCGGAAATTGTTTACACAGGTCTTACCAGGGCGAAGGAAAATATTGTGGTTTTTATAAAAAAGGGAAGCAAATACGCCGATTTTTGTCAAGAGCGCTTGGGAAATATCGAGACATACCTACCCAGTTCAACCAGTAATCCTCAGAGTGATTAAACTACTTTTGATGAATTAGAAATTTAGTTATTTGAAATCTTTGGATTTATGAAAACCCCTAAGGGAAATAAATTTCATCGTACATGTTTGGGCGGGTAATCTTATTCGCAAAATTAATACTTGATGTTTTGTCACCATAATACATTAACAAATTTGCATACATAACAGTTAGCACTTCTGTAATGAATCTGTATCGAAGCTCTTCATCAACAAATGCAGATAAAAGACATTTTAATTGGATGGCAATATTTTGATCTCTCCCCTCAAATTTTACATCGCTAGACTTTATATCCACTTCTCTTTCTTCTAGAGCAGAGACGACCAACTCACTAAATTCATTACATGTTGCAAGCAGATTAATAAATCCATCTAAGGTTAAAGGTAGCTCCTTACTTTTCCTGTAGTAGGACAGAACTATCTCATGAAGCCTTGCTTCAACCTCATTTCTCTCAAATGCATAAATAAGGAATTGCGCATAAGGCTTATATTTTTCTTTTTTGATTAGCTTTGAATTAATAAAATCAAGATTAGATATTTTCTTTCCGTGGTTTTCGTTAATCATGTACTGCAAATAATGTAGATGCTCATGCGATATTGTAGAGTCAACTCTAAGGCCGTTACATCCAGCGTTAACCCTTACGGTGATTTGATTCTCACTTCCAGGTACAGGCAAATAAAAACCTGTACTCTTAAACAATATTGATTTTCTAAATTTTATAAATACAACTGGCAGAATTATAGTTATAGCAAATGCAACTGTAAATTTATTATTGCTATTTATAAGCTCTTTAATTGATTTAGCTGCCTTGATAATTTCGTTGAATATATCATCAGATATACCATCGACTTGAAATCTCTTTAAATGGATACCTGGCTCATTTGACTGAACCAATTTTTTACCAATATTTAATATATTGTATATGACGCCAAACCATCGAACCTCAACTTTATAAAATTTAAAGTCAAATTCAGTATCTTTTAATGGGAATGGCGGGAATTCTCCAAAATCATTTTCCAATTGTTTTTTCGATAACACTATTTCTTTAAAGTAAAAATGGTTTTTTATCGATGAAATAAGACTCACTGGCCGTATCCTTATTCGTTGTTAGGACCGTTTTTCTCGGCAACTTCGTTATTGTTATCCTGATGATGTAACAAGCTAGAGGGAATGGTATCGTGAATCGCCGCGATGGCTTTCAAAAAGCCGTTGCTCTTATTCAGTTGCTGGGCTATCGGTTCTTTGGCGGAGCGGCCAGAGTGAGATTGTTCATTACGTTTTTCATTACAAACATCATCGCTAACTTGGTTGCCTCCGGATTTGACAAGCAATCGTATGGCGACATCAATTCCATTCGTTCATCAGCTCTGAAAGCCGTCGTGCCCTCGACCATCGGGGACGTGCTGACTCCGTAGAGCAAGGCTTCACGCCAGCGGGATTTCTCCGGCATATCCTCACTTCGCTCCGGTAATCCTCAAAATCTTTTTCCCCTGTCATTCACCCGTGCGCGGTGTCTATTGGCACGTCCTTTTTTCGATGGCTCTCGGCTCGTTTGCGAGACGGCTCCGCAAGCAGATTTAATCGAACGAAAGGAAAAAATCATGATGACCATCGCCAACAACGACGAAACCTGCAGCAAATCCGAAGTCGCACGGTTCCTTGCACCCGAGACTTCCACAGAGCAGTTTTCAGTAACCCTGTATGCACAACCGTACAACCGGGATGCCCAAGGCTTTTACTTCCATGATGCAGAAGAATTTGTAACAAATCTGAAAACCTTCGGGACCGCTTCGGTAGCCCGGTTGAGGAATTCGAAATTCAGTTTATTGATGGTGAAGATGCGGAACTGTTTGAAGCATGCGGAATTGATCAGTGCAACCTGGCGAGCTGGTTTGACGTAATCGAAGTGCTCGACGAGCATGAAAAAATTGCTCTTTTTTCTGACTGGTGAGCTTGGGTATTTACTGGATGACGCAATCAACAAAATCGACGATGTAAGCATCTTTCACGGAGATGCGCAGGAAGCAGCAGAAGAACTATTCGACGACTGCTACGCACACGCGATTCCAGACAACCTGCGCTTTTATTTCGACATAGAAAAGTTCGCTCATGATCTAGAGGTCAACGGCGACTTCAATGAATTTCAGTGCGGGAAAAGGACTTTCACTTGCACGAATGCGAATGGTATTTAGTTGGGGGGCAGGTCGAGCTTGCTTTAAACACCGATAAGCATTACGGCAAATTTAACCGGCAAAGATTGCCGGTTGCGGCAACAATAACCCAATCATAAAAATCATTTTACATGGCCGGTTGGGCTTCGTCAACAGAAAAGTTTTTTGAAATTTGAATTTTCCCTACTGCTTGCTGGAAAAATTTAAGTCGTCAAAAATCAATAACTTAGGTGGCATGCACCTTGCGAGTGGTGATTTGTAGCACCTTCTCAACTCAATAAGGAAATTGAAATGCAACTGAAGAAAAAACTGATGAATGAATTGTTTGAACAGGCAGGCAACAAGGCTATTCAACTCAATATTGCAGAAACGAAAATCCAGCAAGCTGAACAAGTGGCTTGTGTGCTCAATGTGCACGGCAATTTTACGTTTGAACCATATGTCATTGCGCATGAACATGGCGTAGTGATTTGCGTGGTGACAGAGCAAAAGCTGACAAAAAATCAATTCGAAGAAGTCGCAGGGAAAGCCTCGCTCATTTGTAAAGAAGAGGCAGATCGCCACTTCACTTGGCAAAACTACACCGCATTCGGCATTGAAGGTTTTGATTTTCAAGTGGTGTTGAAGTCGTTGATCAAAAACGAAACCAAATCCGAAAAACGGCAGGGAGCAAGAGCTAATTTGGCATACCAAATTAATCCGCTTCCTATGGTCGGCGCCCCGTTGAAGGGGGTTGCTTAAATCAAAATGATTGGAGAACAAGTTATGAACGGAAGAAAACAGAAGTCAAATTCGGAAAACGTAAGCACCCAGTTTCTTGTCGTCTTACTGATCAAGAGCTGTCACAGGTCGATTCGCAGCGATGCGGAATGACTCCGTGGTGAGTTCCTGAGACGAGCAGCAGGAATGCTGATTTGCCGCCTCCGGTGCCTGAAATTAATAAAGTCGCATGGCATGAGTTGTCAAAGCTGAGTGGTAATTTAAATCAACTGTGCAAACAACTGAACACATTTGGTGCTTTGAACAATCCAGATGAATTGTCTGAAATTATTCAAAGTCTTCGTCTCGCACTTCTTGGCGTCAAAGAGAGCGTTGATCCTAAAGCACAAGGAAACCCCGAAGCTAGTCGATCCTAACGGGGAAGCCATCGCGGTCTTTTTTTTGATTTAAAAGCCAGGAATTCGGAAATTTTGTATGGAACGACCGCTCTGGGGTCGCCATATATCTGATTTATGCTAAACGCTTGTTTGTTTGTTGCAATTCGCTCGGTCGAATTCGCTTCACACATTCCCTGTATGAACTCTCAGAATGACCTGAAAATTCTCAGGACTTGACTCCTGTACAAGCGCAGGCAAATACCCGTCTTTCAGTATTTCTCTGACACCAGCTTTGCCTTTTACATCATCGATAAAGACAAGGTGGAAATCCGGATCGAAAGGCCGGATGTACATATCTTTGTGGAGATTGTAGTTTTCCACGTTGAAGCGCCCACTAGCTATATCAGCAGCAACTTCTTCAAAGCTCAAGGTGTTCCCCGCTCGCTGCTTTGTAGATTTAGTTGCTTGCCCCAGACAGGAGAAAAGGTGTACATGTAGCGCCAGAATCAGGTTTTTTCCTTCTTTATTTCCTTCCTCCTCCTTCGTGCGGGTACTGCACTCATCAGGATCAACCCAAGTGATGCAGCTAGCTTTACAAAGGTGCTTTTGATGCCAGTCCAAGTCGTCAGGTGCCGCTTAATCGCGTTCAAAACGCCTACCGATTTCGCGGCCAATTCCTTTACGATTTGCTCTGCCACAGCTTTGCTGTCCAGAACAATTGCTTGCTTCGATCCTTGCTTGATTTCGATGACCGCCAGGACTATCGATGTTGTTACGCAAGATGCGATTGCTGATGCCATTACGACTTTCAGTATGCTGTCTGGTTTGATCTGTCTTGCTGCTTCCGCAAATGACTCCGGAACCAACCTCATCTGATCCAGCAGCTTTTGCATTGCTATTGCTGCGGTTTCCACCTTCTTCGATGCTGAACTCATCGCCGTTGCGCATTCGCGCTCCTGCACCTGAGTCTGTTGAATTTCCTTTTGAATCGCGTCCGGCATCGATTCCAGTAGATTCTGTAGAAGTGATATTGTTGTTTCGAGCGTCGATATGGAGTGCTGTGCCATCACTTGATTGCTCGTCTCCAAGGACTGCTCTTCGATCCGCTTCAACGTCACCAACATTTCTTCGATCATTTCCAAGGAATGCCTGGGCTTTCTTTCTGGCAATAACTGAAGCATCTCTAACTTGCTCATAATCAATCCCTCCTGCAATGAGCGCATTCCAACTGTATTTTTCCCTAAATCAGAGCCTTTCCATAGAATCCCTGATGGGAGTAGGCCAAGCCGGAAACCTTGCCAGTACTAGCCAGTCAGGAATAACCACACCCCCTCAACTCAAGCCTCGAAAAGAACTCGCTCGTAGCAGGTCTTCCCTCCATTGCTTGATCAAGGATTGATTTCCATGTGCCATCAAATGTGGACTCTCGAGTTTTGCAAGTGAGCAAAGCGAAGTTGCCTATGTTGCCCACGAGCGCATTACCGAGGGCAACATTTTTCAGTGGCCGAACACGGGCGTAGATTCATAAAAAATGGTTAATTAACTTTAAAAAAAAAGGAAAGATATGACAAATGAAACTTTATTACCGTCTACTTCGGTTATGGCCGATGAAAGAATTGAAAAATTGGTAGGGCAAAGTTCTCAGGACAGCATTGTTGCTGTTGTCGGAAGTGAGGATGGCGCAAAGCTGATCGATGGCATTAAGGAAAAATCGAAACAGAACTCCAAAACAGACCCCTGGCATGCTGCAAAACGACTTGACCACCATCTCGCAAAGAATGAAAGGCCAGTTCTTGATTTTCTCTTTCCAGGTTTTCGTATGGGAAGAGTTGGAGGTTTGGTTTCAGCAGGGGGAATTGGGAAATCGATGCTAGCACTCGAATTGGCGGTTGCTGTCGCATGCCCGTTGAAAGAGGCAAATCTCTTGGGGATTGAAATTCCGAAATACGGGCGTGTTGTGTATTTGTCAGGTGAAGATGACATAGAAGAATTTCAAACTCGCCTTCATAACATTCACAAAGTATTAGATTTGTCAGGTAAAGGAGATGAGATTGTTGAGCATCTTGAGAAAAATTTGGAAATCATCGATCTTGAAGACTCGCCTAGGGATTTCCTTGACCCTCAAGTGTTCGCAAAATTTTCAGAGTGGGCAAAGGGATGTCGGTTAATCATTATCGACACACTTTCCATGTTCCATAGTGCGGATGAAAACTCGAACACTGAAATGGCGAAAGTTGTTGCTCGCTTCAAGCTAATTGCGAAGCGATACGGGTGTTGCCTCCTCTTTTTGCATCACACCTCCAAATCCATGGCAATTGATGGCAGGCAGGATGAACAGCAGAGCACACGCGGAGCAAGCGTGCTTGTAGATAACTCACGCTTCATTTGTTATCTCTCGGGTATGTCGAAGCAGGAATATGGTCGTTTGAAAGGTGAAAACAATGATTCGATGCCGTTTCAAGAAAGCGAGCGAAAAAAATGGGTTACGTTCGGTGCATCCAAACAAAATGGAGGGGGGCATTTTGATCCATTCTGGCTTACGCGGGCAGAAGGAGGCGTTTTGGTGAGGAAAGATCCAAAATTTTGGGGCGTAAAGGGTTCTGATTACACGCAACAACCGACCAAAATTTCTGGCAAAGAAAAGAAGAAACAGAAGGTTGAGCGTGACTTCGTATAGCCTGACTCATGCCCGGCATGACCGTGCTCGTGCCTAGCTCCCTTTTATTTCGTTCTCTTCAAAAGGGAGAGCGTGGCAACAGTAAGCTTGATGTTGTATACGAATGTGGTGATGAGCGACTTGAGTTCAGGCACCAGAACCGCTTCGGGGTGAACGATTTGAGGTTTTGCAAGGATTGGTGGCGCTTGCTGGACCAAGCAAGCTGTTGCTAAATCATGCTCCAAAGCAAGAGTCTGGAGCAAAAATCCGAAAAGAACTTCGCCTTGTTGAAGATGCGTTAAACGATAAGGCAATCCTGATCAAAAGTAGCTTCAGAGTGCTTGCGCGTGAAATTGGTTATGCCTCAGACAGTGGAAAACCTCTTCGGGCGATAAGAAATTCCATCGAACGGCTTTGGCAAGTGTCAATCATTGTGCAATCAGGAAATGCTCGAAAGGCTTCAGAATGCTTTCCATGTATCAATCTGAAGCATTAAATGACGAAAGCGGTGGGCAGCTATATGTGGCTTTAAATCCGCGCATCACAGAGGCTGTGCTTTCTGATCGCCAATTTACGCGAATCTGTATGCAGGAAGTTCGTATGCTCAAGACTGATCCTGCGAGACTTTTACATCAACGATTATGTGGTGTGATTGATCAAAGAGAACCAAAAAAAATAACTCTCAAAAAACTGTGTAGCTATGTTTGGCCAGAAACACAGATCGAAACGACAATAAGACAAAGACGATTAAAAATTCGTTTAGCACTTAAAGAGCTTCAAGTGGCAGGATGGAAAGTATCCGAATATGAGGCGTCAAAGTTTTCCATTTGGCGTCCATAAGCAAATGCCCATAAAATCTAAATATTTATAGCCTACAGGACAATTTTTAGGTGGTCTGTGTGTTGGTGTGGTGATGATGTCAAATAACGGCCTTAAGCCGTTTTTTTCAAATGATTTTTTTGGAAAATTCATTCCCCGTACTATCGATAACGGAGAGACCGTGATTTCACTAACGCCATGTTTTAAAAAAAAAGCGTTAATTCAACGGAATTCGATGGTTTTGAAAATCAGTCTATGAATTTCTTCTTCTAAGAAGAAATTCATTTCTATCTTAAAAGTAAGCGATACCACTATCTCCACACCGAGCGAAGCGTGGAGGGGAGAAGTGGTATCGCGTTTAATTTTGCGCACTAAAGTGCGCCACGTCGCGCGCGCCCCCCAGGGGGACGGGAAAATAGATCAAAAACTAGAATTTAAATTCAAAGCTTGGACTTCCATTTCCTCCGTCTGGAGGAGACTTGGCGGCAGCAACTACAGCAGAAGCAATCTTACTATTTGCTGCTTCCATTAACAGAATATCTCTTCTACTGACTCCGAGATCATTCGCAGCTTTTATTGCTTCAGCGTTTATCGGGTCAAGCAATTTAATAAGCCTATTTAGAATGGCCTTGTCTTTTGTCGGGCAGGATATTTCTGGGGTTTTGTAATGTGGCGTTTTTTGAATCTATTAACAAGCGTTTTTATGGAAGTAAATTCTAGTTGAAGTGCTGTTGATTCATTAATATCGTCTATTTTTGACATTTTATTCTCCTGAAATAAATATTTATATCAGTCGATTTATTTTGATGTCAAATGTATTTAATATGTATTGTCTTTTTGAACTTCAATTCTGTGTTTATATATTTATTGGTTTGTAAAGCCCTTTTGATAAATCACCGTTGCCACAGGTGAGTAATTTTTCAATCATTTCGGGATCGAGAACAAATTTCTTTGTGATGAAGCGCTATGAATTAAATTCAGGAAGGAGTCACGCGGTACTTTGTGATGGATTACGCGGATGATGCCAATAATCGGATGCCGTGGAAGCCTCGCCAATTAGGGAATTTAGAACTATCAAAGTTTTATTCCGCGCCAGAGAGCAAAGCGAAAAGCGCGTCCTATCGAACCAAGCCGTACGCGGCGACCTATCGCCGGGAAATAAAGAGCAAATTCAGATCGAATAACAGGCGTTTACCCTTCCCCTGCAGTAGCTGGGTTGGGACCCGAACGCCTTTCAAGAAAAATAAAAAATCAGATTGATGCACTTTCAATATTTTCAACTTCTTCTGAACCCCTTGTGTTTAACGATTTTCCTCTTGGAATTCTTACTTTATGATCTAAAGTTCCACGATACTTTTGGTGTTTAATACCGAATTCCAGCATTTCTACATATTTTTTTAATACAGAAGGAATGGGTGGGTCACCGTACATGCTGAAGGTTTGTGGATCATTTTTCTTGTCTTCTTTGGTGTTGTATCCATGTCCACAAATTGAAGCAGCATAGATTTCATTGACTTCATTGTTTAGCCAGACCGATACGGCGGTATGTCGGAAACTATGTGCATCCAACCCGCGTTCTTTTACCCCGACAACGCTCAAAAACCTCCCATACCAGTTTCCGAGATATTTATTGTGTTTTTCGTCTCCGGTATCCAGAGAAGGGAAAAGCTTTACATCCTTCCTTTTTTTGCGCTTTTCAACATACTCAAGAAAGCCCAACTCAATCAATTTTGAGTGAATCGGTATAACACGCCGACTTTGTTTACTCTTGAGCCGCTTTCTAGTGACAACTTCTTCCAAAATCCTGATCGACCAGATATTTTCATCTTGAATAATATCTTCCACCAGAAGTTGGCACATCTCGTTCAGACGAGCACCGGAATAGAGAAGGAGCAAGGGCACCCAATATTTTGCAGGGTCGTCGGCGGTGCGAGTGCCGTAATGCTCACATTCAAAAATCTGTTTGAGTTGGTCTTTGGTGTAAGAAGATCTGCCGTGGATGAAATATATTTCACCAACCTTTAAGCTTTCTGCAAAATTTCGAGGCACGTAATCATGCTCTGCCGCCCATTGAAATAGCGCTGACCAGTTCCATTGATAATTTTCAAGGGTCTTAGGTGAGAGATATTTCACAAAATCGTCTTGGTTCAAAGCATCGCGTTGTGCAGAGGTTGGGAGCTTTGCTTTTTGTTGCGCGTATTTTTCCTGAGCCTTGATTTGTTCTTCAATAATTTGTTCGATTGATTTCCCACGCCATTTCGGACTTTTTTTCCAATTGGGAGGCAGTGTTTTCAAGTCATCCCAGGATCTTTCAACCATCATTTTATTAACACCAGAGATTGGATGGTTGCCAAGGAGATCTAAAAGAACCCTGGCGGCAGATGCTCGCTCTTTTCTTTTTTCCTCTTGATCCCAACCTTTATCATACTGGCCGAGCCGATTGGGTGTGCTTTTCACTTTAATATAGTCTTCAATAAGCCCCTTTAACGTGGCAGGACTGTCTTTTGGAGTATTTTGAGTGGTAGGTGCTTCAACCTGTTTGGCCTGCGCTTCGACGACGATCTTGTGAGCTTCCAGAGCGAATTCACAGTCTTGCACGTTGTTTGGGTCGGCTTGAATCTTTGCAACCTGCCCATTTTGGTGATAATCAATCTGAAACGGTGAAAGGCCACCGCTGTTAATGAGTTCTCTCAGTTGCCGGATTTGTTCAGGAGTCATTTTTGTTCCGTCGAAGCGGATCAGTGTGCGAAGTGCATTATCATACTTCCATGCAATTGCAGCGCCCAGCTTTGCGGCCTCTCTCAGGTTGCCTGTTTTCAGAGAGTGGCGTATTTCCGTACGATTCAAGAACTCGCGCAATGCCTGGGGCACGCGGAGGCGAAAGTAGAAAATTCCATGACGAGATTTAAGTAAGTATGTCGGTACGTGTATCACTTTGTGTATCACTCACAAAGCTGTCACGCCCGAAAAACAAAAAACCCTTGATAAATCAAGGGTCTGTTGTATATTTGGTGCCCAGGAAGGGACTCGAACCCCCACGGAGTTACCCGCTAGTACCTGAAACTAGTGCGTCTACCAATTCCGCCACCTGGGCACACCTGCAAAGAGCGGCGAATTATAAAGAAAGAACAAAACATGTCAAGAAAAAACTATCCAAAACCCGTCGTGCAGACCCGTTCTTCGAGCGTGAGTCGGCACGTTATGAATTTCCCCTGCCGTCACGCGAATACATTTCGCAGGTGCTGACCGATGAAGGGCGGCCTTTAAGTTTTATCGGCCTGACTGAATTAATGGACATTTCCGGTAGCGAACGCGAAATGTTCCAGCGTCGCCTGGGTGCGATGGAGCGTGAAGGGCAGTTGATGCGTAATCGCAAGGGCGATTACATCCTGCCAGAGCGAGCCAGCCTGACGCTGGGCAAGATACAGGGACACCCGGATGGCTATGGCTTCCTGATTCCTGATGATGGCAGTGCCGATATCTTTCTCGATCAGCACCAGATGGGCAAGGCGCTGCATGGCGACCGTGCGCTTGTCCGGGTGACAGGCATTGACCGCAAGGGCCGGCCTGAAGGTGGCATCGTTGAAGTGACTGAGCGCGCCAATACGCGGGTGATTGGCCGCGTATTGATTGAGCACGGTATTGTCTTTGTCGCGCCGGAGAACAAGCGGATTGCGCAGGACATTCTGGTGCCTGTAGACAAGAAGGCCAAGTTCAAGCCGGTTGCCGGGCAGGTGGTGATGGTCGATATCATCGAGCAGCCGAGCAAATTCTCGAAGCCGATTGGACAGATTACCGAAGTTCTCGGAAATTACGCTGACCCCGGTATGGAAATCGAGATTGCGTTGCGTAAGCATGATCTGCCATTCGAGTTTTCCAAAGAGGCGCTGGAGGAGAACAAGGCGCTGCCGGACAAGGTCAAGAAGGCTGATTTGAAAGGGCGCGAGGATTTGCGCGAGTTGCCGCTGGTGACCATCGACGGTGAAACGGCGCGTGACTTTGATGATGCCGTTTTCTGCGAGAAAAAAGGGCGCGGTTGGCGTTTGGGTGGGTACGATTGCCGACGTATCGCATTACGTCAAACCGGGCATGGCGCTCGACAAGGAAGCGATGGATCGCGGTAATTCCGTGTATTTCCCGCGTCGGGTAATTCCGATGTTGCCGGAAAAACTGTCGAATGGCATCTGTTCGCTGAACCCGGATGTTGAGCGGATGGCGATGGTTTGCGATATGGAAATCAGCGCTGCCGGCAAGATTGGCGAATACAAGTTTTACCCGGCGGTATTCCGCTCCAAGGCTCGGCTGACTTACAACCAGGTTTGGTCATGGTTGTCGGGCGAGGCCAAGCCGGAAAGCGAGATTCACATTGCACTGCAGCCGCAGATCAAGAATCTCTACAAGTTGTTTGCCGCTCTGCACAAGGCGCGTGGTAAGCGCGGGGCGATTGATTTCGAGACGACCGAAACGCAAATGCTATTCAATGCGCAGGGCAAGATCGAGAACATTGTGCCGGTGGTGCGTAATGACGCTCACCGCATCATTGAAGAATGCATGTTGGCGGCTAACGTTTGTGCATCAGATTTCCTCGCCGAGCATAAACAGGTTTGTCTCTACCGTGTTCACGCTGCGCCTTCCGAAGAGAAACTGAAGAACCTGCGTACTTTCCTCAGTGAATCGCCCTCGATACGGTCTTTGTTGAAGGCTTGGTGCATGTGTCTGAACTGGGGCAGGATTACTTCCAGTTCGACAACATCAAACATCAGATGCTGGGAGAGCGCACCGGGCAACGTTTCCGTCTTGGAGACCGGGTTCGTGTCCGGTTGGTGCAGGCCAATCTGGAGAGCAACAAGATTGACTTCGTGCTCGTCCAGGAAGAAAGCAAGGGCAGGGCACCGGCAAGCCAGGGCGGGTAACCAAGACGGTTGCGCGGGTTCCGGCCAAGATTGCGGCCAAGGCGCCAAGCAAGCCTTTGGCCAAGCCAGTTGCCAAACGTGGCGCAAGTGCTGCTGCCAAACCCCGAGCGGCCAAGGCGTCTAAGCCGACAAGCAAATCAGCTGGAAAAAAACCGCAAAAACGGCGTTGACCGCGCCCCGAAGGATTCCCAGCGACGCGCCAGCTTTGCTGGCCGTCTTGCTGTGCAGGGGCCTTATCAGCACTCTTGGGGAGCCACGGTTTGGGTTTAGGGCTGCGCTCTTGATGCGAACAGCTCGCCTGCCTTTGCCACAATAGCAGCTACCTGTTCTTCATCCAGATCAGGTAGTTGTTCGGTTAGCCATTCAAGCGATGCGCCGTGAATGATCTGTTTGGCGTCGGCGATGTCGGAAGGTAAGGCAGGATCGGATGGGCCACCCGTGTGCAGGTGGCGTGCCGTATCGATGCAGAGCCGTGAGAGGTTGGCTCGAGTGTTGTCGATGCCGCGGATCAATTGTGTCAATAGCGGCGGTAGGTGCCAGAGTGTGGCGCACTTGAGGGTCAAATCCTTGAAGCGAAAACCACAGACATCAACCTGGGCTTGTATTGAACGGGGTGATTTTCCTGAGTGCAGGGCTTCCAGAGCGGCTAGCGGGAGTTCGGGCGCGACTGACCAGAGTAAAGTTCGCCGATTTCGGCGAGCAGGCTGGCCATGGCGACTTCGTCTGGCGATACGTCGGCGCGGCCGAACCCACTTCATGGCGAGTTGGCTGGCTATACACGAGCGAGCCTCGCACTCGGCCAAGCCAGGGTTGCTTTCGTTTGTCTCCGGGCACGTGGCCAGCATTTGGTGGAAGCTTTGTGTGCCAAGCTGCATCACGGCAGCCAGTGGCGTGGTCGTATCGTGTCCCAGTCGTTGAGAGCGGTGCGCTTCTGCTTCACGGAGCAGACGCAGACAAAGGAAAGGGTCGGTGGCAGCGATGGTGGCCAGATCGTGCGCTGAAAGCTGTTCACCAAGGCTTTCTTCAAGCTCCAGCAGGCGCGCTTTGGAGCGCGGCATGCAGGGTAATTCGTGAGCGGTGAGGAAGGCCGCCCACTGGTCAACGCCCCAATGTTTTTGATGTTCAGTCAGCACGGTGATATTCGTTGTTGAGATAAGTTTATCTTAGCTTAGTTAAGTTAGCCCAAGCAGAACTATAGATTTCACAATTGTTGACAATCTCCATTTTGGTGCAGGAGTACAATGCCGCAGTTCTAAAGTCTATTGGATGTGACCAACGTGGATGTCGAAGTGCCCCTTAAGCCGAAAGAAATGCACGTCGGTTTCAGAACCATGGAGCTGATCCGGTCAATGATTTGATTGGACGAAATCTGCCAGCTGCCTTGGATACAGGAATTGCTGAAGTGGATTTTGGGCATGCACAGTTACTTACCTGCATCGCATCCGCAAATTGTGCGTCTCGGCAAACACTACGTGTAATACCTGTAATGGTGTTCAGCGTGGTTGTTGTGAATCGACACTGATTGGCCTGTTGGGTGATTTGCTGGTCTTCATCCTTGATCATTTTCAAGCTGAAGAAAAAGCCATGCGCGATTCTTTGCTGTACATGGTTGATCGTCATGTTTGGGGGCATATGGAGGATCATGCGCAAATTTCGCTACAAAATTCAGCAGATTGTTGCGGCGATAGAACCTTCGAAAAAATCCTGACGGTGCGAACTTGACCATTTGCTAGGCGCTGGGTTTCCACCCACGTGGTGCTGCATGATCAGGCACTGGAGCGCTGGATGATGCGCCAGGATGTTCTGCCCCACCTCAAGAAAGCCTGATCGCCAAGTCAGGAAGCTGTTGCAGCGGTAAAATCCGGCTTCTGATTTTCTGAAAGCAACCATGTCTTCCCGCCTGATTTATGGCTTTCATGCCATTACCGCCAAACTTCGCCACGACCCCAGTGCCGTCAAGGAAATCCTGATTGATGCAACACGTCAGGATGGGCGCGCCCGCGACCTGCTCCAGCATGCTGAATTGCAGGCGGTGAAGGTGATCGCTTGCGATGGCAAGCGGCTGGACGACATGGCACCGGATGCCAAACATCAGGGCGTGATTGCCCGGGTTGAGGGCGGGCGCAAGGTTGCGCATCTTGATGATGTGCTCGATACCCTCGAAGAACCTGCTTTCCTGCTGGTATTGGATGGCATTACCGATCCGCGCAACCTCGGGGCCTGCCTGCGCGTTGCCGATGCAGTCGGTGTCCATGCAGTGATTGCACCGAAGGATCGTGCGGCCGGACTCACCGATGTCGCGATGAAAACCGCCAGCGGCGCTGCCGAAAGCGTGCCTTACGTAATGGTCACCAATCTGGCGCGTACCTTGCGCGAACTGCAGGAACGCGAAATCTGGGTGGTTGGCACGGCAGGCGAAGCTGAGAAGGATCTCTACGCAGCGGAATGGCCGGTAGCCACAGCCTGGGTACTGGGCGCAGAAGGTGATGGCATGCGCCGTTTGACGCGCGAAAATTGCGATCAACTGGTCAAAATTCCCATGTATGGTTCGGTGGAAAGCCTGAATGTGTCGGTGGCTGCCGGCGTCTGCCTGTACGAGGCACGTCGTCGCCGTCCTTGAGATGACTCACCGCCGCGCGGTGGCGCTGATGGTGCTGGTGACCCTGCTGTGGAGCATTGCCGGGGTTGTCACGCGCCATCTGGAAGTGGCGCGTAGTTTCGAAGTGACCTTCTGGCGTAGCGCCTTCAACGCCTTGGCGCTGGCCGGTGCGCTGACCCTGATGCGTGGCCCGGCCTTGTGGCGTGGCTTGCTGCAGCCCGGACGGGCTGTGTGGATTT
>JADJMS010000004.1 GCA_016709495.1 Candidatus Dechloromonas phosphorivorans
CGACAAGGCGGCGGAAATCGCCAAATATGCACATCAAAACGATACTTCGCTGAAAGCGGCTGCGCTGGCGCTGCAACATGTCACTGTAAAGGAACAATATGAGGCATGGGTCATTCCACCAACCATGATTCATCCGGGTTAGATCCAGCGGAGTATCAAGCTCAGACCGCTGAGCACCAGCAATCCGTTGAGCAGCATGCAACAACTGTTGCCGGGTAAGGTGTAAATCGACCCGTTTGCCCAGGGCAATTCCCACCACCAGCGCCGGCAGCAACATCAGGGCCGTGATGATAAGTTGCCAGTCAATCAGGCCGGCGACGATGCACAATCCGACGCGCCAAGCCGTAGACAGGGCAATCAAAGTCGCCTGAGTTGCCCGAAATGCCTCTCTGCTTTCCAGTCGACGCTCCAGATACGCGGCATAGACAAACCCGCCACTGCCGAACAGTCCCCCAAGCATTCGCCCAGCATCCCATGGCGGAATGCCGTTTCCCCGCTGCTCAGTTACCAGCTTGACCGAAGACTTGCTCCAGCAAACCACGGCCCTTTGAATCATGACAAACGTTCCAAGAAAATGACCATGATCGATGCAGAAATCTGAGCCAGCAAACAAACCCCCACCAGCTGCCCAGGCAACATGCCGGGCAACAAGCCTTTCAATTCCGCCACATCCACCAAATGACGTGCCCGCCAACCGCGCATCACCGAGACGGTGCACCGAGTAACGCCAGGAGTGGCACCTCTTTGGCTACCGGCATCACTGCCGCCAAGGAGCACTGGCAAACAGGCTGTACCAAAGCCGGCCACCGTAAACACCATGTAACGCCGCGATCAGCGCAACAATGACCAGCAGGGCAGAACCCAGACTCATTGGAGCAAAAAGGAAGGCAGTAATTCACCCAGCAGCACTCCGGGTATTGGTTGCTTTATTTTATTGCCCATAGTGGTATAAAACAACAAAAATTTTGTACTTACCTATTCAATAAGCATGCCTTCGCTAAAACAGATTCACTCCTTCCTGACCATTGCTGATCTTGGCGGCTTCACACAAGCCGCTGCCGTCCTGTTTGTCGCCCAGCCAGCCCTCAGTCGGCAAATTGCCCTGCTTGAGGAAGAACTGGGCTTTATCCTGTTTGAACGGCAAGCTCGCGGCGTTAGCCTGACACCCGCCGGTACTCTCTTTCGCGACCGTGTATTGGGTATCGAAAAAACACTGTCGGCTGCAACTGAAGAAGGACGCCAGATCGCTCGGGGTGAAGCCGGCGTGCTGCGCCTGTTGCATTCCAGTTCAATTCCGGCCAATAGCCTGATGCCCTGGATCAAGCAGTTCATCAATGGCGCCCCCGGGGCGCGGGTTGATCTTGACCGTATATCTTCCGAAATCCAGATTTCCGAAATTGCCGAAGGTCGCGCCGATGTCGGGCTTGTCCGTTTGCCCGTCCTGCGTCGCGACCCGGCCGTCAACTTCGTTGAATTGCCAGCCGAACGACTTTGGGTCGTACTGCCGGCAAACCACCGCCTAGCCGGGTATTCAAGCCTGCAGTTGAGTGATTTGGCGAATCAAGCTTTTGTTTCTGCGGTCCATCGGGAAAGAGGCGGCCTTGCCCGCCGGGTAACTGATCTCTGTCTGCAACGCGGCTTTGTGCCGCAACTGGCAGCGGTCATTTCACGCAAGACCTCAATGCTGAATCTGGTCGCTGCAGGGTTTGGCATTGCCGTGGTACCAGAAAACATGACCCGGATCGGTGGCGAAAATTTGGCTGCGTGCCTTTAAGCGACCCTGATGCAATCTCGAACACAGCCTTGGTCACACCTGTTTCCCGCTCACCCTGGCACAAAGTTCGTCGACATTGCCATGTCGCCTTAACGGGCAGCCCATTTGCGCATTTACCTTATGCGTTTTTGCCATAACAAGATGCGCACTTGTTCTTAAAACAATATTAAGCCCTTGGTACAATACCGCCACTTAACATCCACAGCGGATTTCACAGCGATGAATCAACGCACCACCCTGACTCACCTTGACTGGCTCGAAGCCGAAGCCATCCACATCATGCGCGAAGTGGCCGGCCAGTGTTCCAACCCGGTGCTGCTATTTTCCGGCGGCAAGGACTCGATCTGCATGTTGCGCCTGGCTGAAAAGGCCTTCCGCCCGGGCAAGTTCCCCTTCCCGCTGATGCACATTGACACCGGCCACAACTACAAGGAAGTCGTCGCCTTCCGCGACAAGCGTGCCGCCGAACTCGGCGAGCGCCTGATCGTGCGCTCCGTGGAAGACTCCATGGCCCGCGGCACCGTTGTGCTGAAGCATGAGGGCGAATCACGCAACAAGCACCAGTCGGTGACCCTGCTCGAAGCCATCGAGGAATTCGGCTTCGACGCCTGCATCGGCGGTGCCCGTCGCGATGAAGAGAAGGCCCGCGCCAAGGAACGTATCTTCAGCTTCCGCGACGAATTCGGCCAGTGGGACCCGAAGAATCAGCGCCCGGAACTGTGGAGTCTGTACAACGCCCGCAGCCACAAGGGCGAAAACATCCGCGCCTTTCCGATCTCGAACTGGACGGAAATGGACGTCTGGCAATACATCGAGCGCGAAGGCCTCGAACTGCCGAACATCTACTTCGCCCACAAGCGTCCGGTGGTCATGCGTCAGGGTTCCATCGTGCCGGTCAACGTGCCGCTGGTCGGTGGCGGCATTGCCAACCCGTCCAAGGACGGTGAAGAAATCATCGATCTGCAGGTGCGCTTCCGCACCGTCGGCGACATCTCCTGCACGGCGCCGGTCGAATCGGATGCCGACAACGTCAGCAAGATCGTTTTCGAAACCGCCACCACCACCATCACCGAGCGCGGCGCTACCCGTCTGGACGACCAGACCAGCGACGCCTCCATGGAACAACGCAAGAAAGAGGGTTACTTCTGATGACCGTCCACGTTGAAGACCACGGCCTGCTCCGCTTTTTGACCTGCGGCAGCGTCGATGACGGCAAGAGCACGCTGATCGGGCGCCTGCTGTTCGATACCAAGACCATTCTCGCCGACACGCTGTCCGCCATCACCCGCACTTCCGAAAAGCGCGGCATGGGCGCCGTCGACCTGTCGCTGCTCACCGACGGCCTGCAAGCCGAGCGCGAACAGGGCATCACCATCGACGTCGCCTACCGCTATTTCTCGACCGGCACGCGTAAGTCATCATCGCCGACGCGCCGGGCCACGAGCAGTACACCGCAACATGGTCACCGCCGCGTCGACCGCCAACCTCGCCATCATCCTGATCGATGCGCGCAAGGGCGTCCTGACCCAGACCCGCCGCCATTCCAAACTGGCCTCGCTGGTCGGCATCCCACACCTGATCGTCGCCATCAACAAGATGGACCTCGCCGATTACTCGCAGGAAACCTACGAGCGGATCAAGGGCGAATACCTCGAATTTGCTGCCAAGGTTGGCATCGAAGACATCCGCTTCATTCCGCTCTCGGCCCTGAACGGCGACATGATCGTCGACCGTGGCGACAACCTGAACTGGTACGACGGCCCGACCCTGCTCGAAATGCTGGAAGTCGCCCCGGCCGCGCACACCGAACACACCGAGAAATTCCGCTTCCCGGTCCAGTACGTCTGCCGCCCGCAGGATTCGGCCAACCCGGAGCTGCACGACTACCGCGGCTTCATGGGCCGCGTCGAAGCCGGTTCGATCAAGGTCGGCGATGCCGTCACCGTTTTGCCCTCCGGCCGCGAGTCGACCGTCAAGGCCGTGCAACTTGGCGGCGTCGATATCGGCGAAGCCTTCTGCGAACAATCAATCACCCTGCTGCTGGCTGATGAAATCGACACCTCGCGCGGCGACATGATCGTCAAGTCGAACGAAGTGCCGGCCGCCGTCAAGCAGATCGAAGCCACCGTCTGCTGGATGGCCGAAGCGCCGATGGACCGCAACCGCACCTACCTGATCCGCCACACGACGCGTGATTCGAAAGCCAAATTGGCCGCCATCGACCATCGCCTCGACGTGAACACGCTGGAAAAAGTCCCGGCTGAAAAGCTGGCGATGAACGACATCGCACAGGTCACCTTCAAACTGGCCCAGCCGCTGTTCGCCGATCCCTACCTGGAAAACCGCGGCACCGGGGCGTTCATCATCATCGATGAGAGCAACAACAACACCGTTGGCGCCGGGATGATTCTCTAACTAACCCCGCTCCAGTAAAAACGCCTCCTTCGTGGAGGCGTTTTGCTATCTGCTCGATCAGGGCTTCTTGAGATTGCGCGCCATACGCAGCAATTTGGCCTGAGGTTTCAGGTTTACGCGCTGGCACTGTTCGAGATTCAGGTCAAAAACCATTCGATTATTTTCCAGCGCCAGAAACATGCTCACCGATTTGATGTTGGACGCGTCGGTTACGGTCAACACCGGAAGATCCTCCAAAATTTTGAGCATCTTCGGCAAGTTGATGATTTCGCTGGCACCAATAAACAGCACCTGACATTGGCGAATCGGCGTCATTGAAGTCAGTCGAGCGATTACCACCCGCTGGTCGTTGATCCGCCGCTCGTCGTAGCGCCTCATGGCCAGACCAACCTCTTCATCGCCAAGCAAACAAATATTGAAATTTGCGCGCTGGTTTTCCGGCCATTCCGTATTCAGGGCCAGGTTATAGATAAATCCCGCTTTCATCTCAGGCTCCGAGACAGCCATCTGGGCATGAGCCGCGAGGCTTAGCCAGAAGGTAACAAGGAGGAGAAGGAATCGCATGTGGGCAGGCTCAGAAATCGTAGTTGAGCTGGAACCAGTAGGTTCGTCCATCCATGCGCAGGGCGTCCTGCGCCGCACCAGTGACCGGCGACACCAGTCGAAGGGTGAGGCTACTTCGTACTCGCGATCAAACAGGTTCTTGATGCTGAGGATGGCCGACAGGCCGTACCATTTGCGTTCGCTGGAGAAGGTCAGATTAGCCAGCGTGACACCACCCAACTCGCGTCGAGCCAGCGTCAGTCGCGGACCAATGTACTGCGCCTCAATACCCGTACGGATCGTGTTGCCCGGCAGCGGAAAGCTGATATTGAGCTTGCCCAGCACATTCGGCGAATTGACCAGATCATCCCCATTCACATCGTGTGCATGCTGGAATGCGGCACTGGTTCGAGCGCGGATTCCGTTATCCCAGGAGCCTTCAAGTTCCAGTTCCACACCGTGCGTCTGGCTTCTACCTTCTGCGACGTAATCGGCCAGCGCATCGTTATAGACTAGTTGTTTGGTCCGCTTGAATTCATACAACGAGCCAACAAAACGCAGACGCTGCGTGAAATCATGCTGCAAGACCAGCTCTTTCGCCGCCACGTATTCAGGCATCACGGCACTGCCGTAATAGGAACGCTCGTAAGCGTTTGGCATGCGAAAAGCTTCACTATAGGAAGCCTTCAATACGGTTTTGAAATCCGGTTGATAGATCAGCGCCAGGCGCGGACTCAAGTTGCCATCGAGATCACTGGCATTGTCGTAACGCACGCCCAGATAGAGACGCCATTTCTCATTGAAACGATACTCGTCAGTCAGATAAAAACTGGTGGTCGTGCGAGCGTATGACTCCTCGATTTTCCTGACCTGTTGGTGATCAGGCGCAAAAAAGGACCATCTGAAGTTTTGCTGATAGTCGTTGCGAAACTCGAAGCCGAAGACCAGCGAGTGATCAGTAAACCAGTTGCCGACGAACTTCTGATCAATCCCCCACCACTGCCCCTTGAAATTTCGCTCACCAAATTTTTCCCCATCACTGAAATCGGCAAACTCGCGCGTATTTTCGTAACTGGTATTGCCGTGATAGAAGCGCGATGCCGAATGCAAGCTAAGGCTGAGATCAGTTTCGTAACTGGCATTGAGAAAGGCATTTATGTCCTGAATCGGGAATGAGGTATTGAAAGCGGTAGCCCGCGCCGGATTGGTCGTCACCTGCTTTTTGCGATTAACATAGCCACCTTCAATGACCAGGCCTTCATAAGACAGCTTGCCGAAGACGCGTTTGCTGCTTTCGCTATCCTTGTTCAGGGCGATACCGTTGTTGGTCGCTGGCGTGTCGTAAGCCGGGAAATAGAGTTTTTGGCCATCGACATCGAGCACAGAAGCCGATAGCAACAGATCAGCACCGTTCTCGAAACGCTTGCCAAACGTTGCGCGCTGCTTGGTCGCGCCATGGCTGGCCACTTCGCTAGACACCTGAGTGGCATTGAAATCACTGCCCTTGCGGGTAATCACATTGATGATGCCGAGCATTGCATTGTTGCCATAGGTAACCGAACCCGTGCCCGGCACATACTCAACACGCTCGACCAATTCCAGATCAACCAGGCCGGTTTCATCGATCAAAGCCTGATTGAACAGGCTTTCCTGCGACGCATAGCCATCGATCAAGAGCATGATGCGGCCGGCGTAGTCGCCCGGTTGGCCGAAACCACGCCCACCCATGTATTGATAGCGATGGTCGTAAGTCGTATAGAGGCCGCGCATGCTGTTGATGACGTCGGCCAACGTGCGGTAGCCATAAGCTCGAATATCGGCGGCAGTAACAATCGCTACTGCAGACGGTGAATCGCTGATCTGACGGGCCATTCTGGAGGCCGAGACAACCTCGCGCTGGGCCAATTCTTCAAAGGTCGCATCGGCAATATCAGTCGATTTTTCGGCTCGCGCCAGACCGCTTATGCCCAGCATGCAGATCGCCAATAACAGCGCCATCCGCCGCTTTCTCCCGCTCCGATGCCTTTCATGTCGACACCGCCCTTGCAGTTTCAACATTTTTTTCTTTCGGGAAATTTATCGACAGTCTGGAATCGTCACCCAACAGCCCCCCGCTGACGCTTCCAAACAAACAAATATCTATTATCGGGCGCAGATATTACTATTTCGACCAATGGATTCAAGCTCAGAAATCAATACTCAATGAACCTTCTTGAAAACACCCTGCTAATTTTGCTGTTGATTGCCACCAGCGCCTTCTTTGCCATTTCGGAAATAGCACTGGCTGCCGCACGCAAAATCAAGCTGGAACAAATGCTTGATGAAGGCGAAGCACGGGCCGCGCGGGTGCTCGCACTGCAGGGCCAGCCCGGCCATTTCTTTACGGCAGTGCAGATTGGCCTGAATACGGTTGCCATCCTCGCCGGGGTGCTGGGTGAAGGGCTTACGCTCCGGCTTTTCACAGTTCTTTATCAGGTTCGCTGAGTCTGAAAATGCCGACATGCTCGGCTCGCTAACCTCTTTCCTGCTCGTCACCACGGCCTTTATTCTGGTCGCCGACCTGCTGCCCAAACGCATCGCCATCGTTGCTCCGGAAGTCATCGCCCTGCGCATTGCCGGCCCGATGATGTTGTGCCTGAAACTCCTGACCCCGTTGATCTGGGCCTTCAATGGCATTGCCAACCGGGTCATGGCACTGCTTGGCTTGCCCAACACGCGCCCTGAAGACATCACCCCGGAAGATATTGTCGCGATGGCCAATGCCGGGGCTGAAGCAGGCGTTGTCGCCCGACAGGAGCGGCAAATGATAGAAAACGTCTTTGAACTGGAGATCCGCACCGCACCATCGACCATGACGGCGCGTGAAAGCATCGTCTGGCTGGAGCGTACCGAGACTGAAGAAAGTGTACGCGCCAAGATCATTGCCCATCCACATGCCAAGTTTCCGGTCTGCAACGGTGGTATTGATCGGGCGATTGGTTACGTTGACTCGAAAGACATACTCAGCCGCCTGCTCAATGGCGACCCGCTATCGCTGCACAGCGAAGGTCTCTTACGCACCCTGCTGATCCTCCCTGAAACCTTGACCCTGTCCGAGATCATCGAGCAGTTCAAGGCCATGCGCGAAGACTTTGCGCTGATCATCAACGAATATGCACTAATTGTCGGACTCATTACTCTAAATGATGTGACCAGCACCCTGATGGGCAACTCGATGGTGGCGATGACCGAAGAACAGATCATCCAGCGCGACGCCAATTCCTGGCTGGTCGATGGCATGACGCCGGTTGGCGATCTGGAACAGGCGCTGGATATAGCCCCGTTTCCGAATGATGATCAGTTTGAAACCATCGCCGGCTTCATGATGTATGTCTTGCGCAAGGTACCGCGCCCGACAGAAAGCGTCGAACATGCAGGCTTCAAATTCGAGGTGCTGGACGTGGATAATCATAAGATTGACCAACTATTAGTCACCCGGGTACTGAAATGAGACACTGGCTTGCCTTGCCGCTTGTATTGCTCGCCTTTTCGGCAACGGCTGATGTCTATAAATGCCGCCAGCCAAATGGCAGTACCGAAATATCAAACTCGCCCTGTACTGGCGGCAGCAGCACGGTCAAAACAGTTGCTGACGATGTCGTTTCAGAAGAAAACCGCCGGCAGGCTGAACGCAATATCGAGCAGATGCGGATTGATGCCGAAAAGCTGGAGGCCACACGCCGCGCCGACCAGGCCATTGAACGCAAACAACAGGAAGAACAACGGCAGCAGCAGGCCAGCGGGCCGTCGCCCAGCACGATTCAGGATTGCCTGCGCACACTCGACCGCATGGCGCTTGATGCGGCGCGCCGAGCGGAACTGGAAGCCACCTGTCGCAGCAAGGGTTCGGTCGAACCGGTGTATGTCCCGGTTCCCTATTACGCCGGCCCGACTTACGTCAGGCCACATCGCCCGCTGCCGCCGCAAACCAAACCGCCGCAGACTAAACCAGAACCTTTGCCCGAGCCGTCTTACCCGTTACGCCCACTCAATCCGCCGGGCAAGACCAACAGCGCCTACACGCCGCCGCCGGGCAACTTTCAAGCGCGTTAATCGCCGCTGACCAAGGTTTCGTGCTGGCCGCCAGCCTTGTTCTGGCTGCCCAGCGTCAATTCGGTGTTTTCGCTGAGCGCGAAGAAGAAGGCTTCAACCGCCTTGGGTTCGCCTGAGGCGGCAAAGGTTGTTTGACCGCAATCGCACTGACCCACCCAGATCGCATCAATACCGCGCAAACCGCGCGTGCTGACCGGATTGATCGCTGTCACATCGGCATTGCAGCCATTACAAACCAGCTTTTCCGGACGTGTCGATTCGATTTTCGCCTGTGCCTGTGCCGCGCGTTCGGCTTGCGTACCACGTTGTTTTGCTTGTCCCATCACATTCCCCGAATTATTCGCTAAAGCGCGGAGGATAGCCGGGGCGCTGGGTAATGTCGATTATCAGCCTTCTGTGGCACACTCTGCGGATGCCCTAAGCATCATCCATTTTTGGTCAACTCACCGATGAAAACTCTACTCCAGCTCGCCCTACTCTTCGCCACCTTCAGCACCCAGGCCGCGACGGTTCAACAGTTCCAGCCGCAAGGGCGGGTTGTCGAGCAGAGTCGGCCTACGGTACGTTTCAGCGCCGCGATGATCAACCTGGGCGACGCGACAGCCGCCGCTCCCTTTAACATCGAATGCGGCAATATTGCCGGTGAAGGGCGCTGGATTGATGAGCGCAGTTGGTCCTGGCAGATGAGCCGCCCACTGCAAGCCGGCGAGCGTTGTATTTTCACGCTAAAAACCGGGTTGACCGCAACAAGTGGCGAAACCGTCACCGGCAAGAGCCGTTTCGAGTTTTTGGTGCCGCCCCGCGCCCCTGGCGTCTGCAACCGAGCGCCGGTTCGTCGATTGAGGAAGATCAGGCCTTCATCATCAACGGCGGCGGCCCGCTCAACGTCAAATCGCTGGACAACAACCTGTGGTGCGAGGCCGATGGTGTCGGCCAGCGCATGCCCGCGCGTCCGGTAAGCAAGGAAATCCGCGCTGCTGTGCTTGAGCAATCCGGCGGCATGAGTCAGGAATCGATTGTTGTCACCTGCAGCGAAAAACTGCCCGCCGGCAGCAAGATGAAACTGGTCTGGGGCAAAGGCATTCAGGCGGCCAACGGTACGCCGACCGAGAAAGAAGAAAGCTTCGTTTACAAAGTGCGCGAACCGTTCAAGGCAACGCTGACTTGCGAACGCGAAAAGGCCGGTGCGCCCTGCTCGCCACTTTCGGCCATCACCCTCAGCTTCAATGCCGCCTTCGATGCCAAGTTGTTGGGCAAATTCAAACTGACGGGTACCGAAGGCCTGCGCAAGCCGCTGGACCCGAACCTCAAGAGCAGCGAACAGGAAGCGGTTTTCCAGTCCGTCACTTTCTCACCACCCTTCCCGCAAAATGCTGAACTGACGCTGGACATTCCCGCCGGACTCAAGGATGAAGCCGGTCGCCCGCTGAGTAACACGGCCAGCTTTCCACTCAAGACACGCACCGGCAACCTGCCGCCGCTGGCCAAATTTCCCGGCAATTTCGGCATTCTGGAGTTGAAGGAAGGCGGCCTGTTGCCGGTCACCTTGCGCAATGTTGAGCCGGCGCTTAAAACCGCCCGCCTCGCCCTGCCCGGCAGCCATCGCTTCAGCGAGCAACGGCTGACCGAAGACGCCGATGTCATCGCCGCCATGCAGGCGCTGACCAAGTTCGAGCAGCAAACCGGCAAAGTCAGAATGACCATTGATGGTGTGACGGAGGAGCGTTTCGACCCCTACTACGCCCGTGAACTCTCCTTCCTCGCCAAACGTCCCGGCGTCAGCCAGCAGGAGCTACCCAAACCGGGCGGCAGCAGCGAGTTCGAGGTGGTTGGCATTCCATTGACCAAGCCCGGCTATCACATCGTTGAAATCGAAAGCCAGTTGCTTGGCAATGCTCTGCTCGCCACGCCCAAGCCGATGTACGTACGCACTGCGGCGCTGGTCACCAATCTGGCCGTGCATTTGAAAGTCGGCAAGGACAACGCGCTGGTCTGGGTCACCTCGCTGGATAGCGGCAAGCCGGTGGCTGATGCCGAGGTGCGCGTTTCCGGCTGCGATGGCCAATCGCTGTGGCAGGGCAAAACCGACAGTCTCGGCCGCGCGCCTGTCGACAAGATGCTGAACGCCCCCAACTGTAAAAACAGCAGCAATTTTCTGTTTGCCAGCGCCCGGCTCAATGGCGACTTCAGTTTTGTGCGTTCCGACTGGAATGAGGGCATCGAACCCTGGCGCTTTGGCGTTGATACCTGGGGCGAGACGGGCGAATTCAAGATCCACAGCATCCTCGACCGCAGCCTGTTCCGCCTCGGCCAGACGGTGTCAATGAAGCACATCGCACGCAGCCGCAACAGCAAGGGTTTTGCCCTACCCGAACTGGCCACGCTGCCCGATAAGCTGGTCATTCGCCACAGCGAGAGTGGCACCGAATTTACCCAGGCGGTGACTTGGGATGCGCAGGCGTCGGCGGTGAACAGCTGGAAAGTACCGGAATCGGCCAAGCTCGGCACTTATGAAATCGCGCTGAGTGGTGGCAAGCGCGGCGAGATTTCAAGCGGCGAAATCCGTATTGGCGATTTTCGCCTGCCCGTCTTTACCGGCAGCGTGCAGGGCGTACCCGCACGCCAGGTGGCCCCGGCCAAAGTGCCGCTGGCGCTTGGCCTATCTTTTCTTAATGGCGGGGCGGCGAAGAACGCCGAGGTGCAGGTTTCGGCCACGCTGCGCCCACGTTGGCCGGTTTACAAAAACTACGAGGCTTACCGCTTCCAGATCGATTTCGATGAAGAGGCACAGGCTGCCTTCAAGGTCGAGAGTGGCCGCGAGGAAGAAACGCTGATCCTCGACAAACAGCCGATCAAGCTCGACAAGGCCGGCGCCGGCCAACTCGATGTCACGCTGCCAAGCAAGCCGAAGGGCCCGAGCGAAGTCTATGCCGAGATGAGTTTCAGCGACCCGAATGGTGAAATCCAGACCCTGCGCGGCCGTGTCGAACTCTGGCCGGCGAGCGTTACGGTTGGCATCAAGGTAGCTGACTGGGCATCTTCCACCGGCAAGAACCGTATTGAAATTGTTGTACTTGATACTGCCGGCAAGCCGCTCGCCGGCCAGGGCAGTCAGCGTTCACGGCAAGCGGCGTATTGACAGCAGCCATCGCCGACGCATCGTCGGTGGCTACTACGCTTACGAGAACAGCACCGAATACAAGGAGATCGGCGAAGTCTGCACCGGCACCACCGATAGTCGTGGCCTGTTGCTGTGCGAAGCGAAAGCGGCCGATTCCGGCTCGATTTACCTGCTCGCCGAAGCCAAGGATGGACAAGGCAACATCGCCCGCGCCGGTACCAGCTACTGGGTCAGCAACGGCGGCGACCTGTGGTTTGCCGCCGGCAATCAGGACCGCATCGATGTCATCCCGGAAAAGAAAACCTACGCCCCCGGCGAAACAGCCCGCTTCCAGGTGCGCACGCCTTTCCGTGAGGCATATGCGCTGATCTCGGTCGAAGCCGGCGGCATTATCGAAACCTTCGTCCAGCCGCTGTCGCGTTTCAAGCCGACGGTTGAAATCCCGGTCAAGGCCGAGTGGGGGCCTAATGTGTTTATCTCGGTACTCGCTGTGCGTGGCCGCGTCGAACCGCTCAAGTGGTACTCGCTTTTCCAGTGGGGCTGGCGCGAGCCGATGAGCTGGTTCAAGGAATGGTGGAACCCGCAGCAGCCAACGGCCATGGTCGACCTCGCCAAACCAGCCTACCGCCTCGGCCTGGCCGAAATCGCCGTCGGCACGGATGGCTTCAAGCTGAAGGTCGACATCAGCAGCGACAAGGCCGATTACCGGCCGCGCGAAGAGGCGACAGTCAAAATCAAGGTGACGACGCCGGACGGCAAACCGGCCCCGGCCGGCACCGAAGTCGCCTTCGCGGCGGTCGATCAGGCGCTGCTCGAACTGCGTCCGAACCATAGCTGGAACCTGCTCGATGCCCTGCTGCAAAAACGCGGCTACGAGGTGGAAACCGCCACCGCGCAGTCCATGGTCATCGGCAAACGCCATTTCGGCAAAAAAGCCCTGCCGCCCGGCGGCGGCGGTGGCCGCGCCCCGGCTCGCGAACTGTTCGACACCCTGTTGCAATGGAACCCGCGCGTCGTCCTTGACGCCAACGGCAGCGCCACACTCAAGGTGGTAATGAACGATTCGCTGACTGAATTCAAGCTGGTTGGCGTCGCCACGGCTGGCGTTGGGCTATTCGGCACCGGCAGCAGCAGCGTCAAGACCAAACAGGATTTGCAAATCATCTCCGGTCTGCCGCCACTGGTCCGCGAGGGCGACAGCTTCAAGGCCATGCTCACCCTGCGCAACGGCACAGCCCGTCAGATGACTGTTGCGGTCAACGGCAAAAATGGCCCCAATTTATTGGCTGCGCAAAAGCTGACGCTGGCGCCTGAAGGCGCCGGCGAACTGAGCTGGGACATCAAGGCCGCCGAGGGCATCAGCAGCCAGCAGTGGGAATTCAGCGCCAAGGAAGAAGGCGGCAACGGGCAGGACAGCCTGCGCATCACCCAGCAGATCGCCCCCGCCGTGCCGGTTACCGTGCAGCAGGCCAGCTTCACGCGCATCGCCGGCAAGTACGAAGTGGCGGTGACGCAACCGGCCAGCGCGCTGCCCGGCAAGGGTGGGCTGGAGATCAGCCTGTCGCCCAAGCTCGCCACACCGCCGCCCGGCCTCAAGCGCTTCTTTGAGGAATACCCCTTCGGCTGCCTGGAGCAGAAAACCTCCATCGCCGTCGGCCTGCACGACGAAAAGCGCTGGCAGCAAATCGCCGACACCCTGCCCGGCTACCTTGATGGCAACGGGCTGGCCAGCTACTTCCCCGGCAGCCCCGGCAGCGCCACGCTCACCGCCTATATCCTCGACCTCGTCACGCTGGCCGGCTTTAGCATCCCCGAAGACAGCCGCCAGCGCATGTTGCAGGGCCTCACCGCCTACGTCGAGGGGCGCATCAAGACCAACGAATGGGCGCCCACCGATAGCCTATTGCCGCGCCACCTGAACGCCCTGCAAGCCCTCACTCGCCAAGGCAACCAGCCGACCCGCGCTGCCGCCGCGCTGGAAATCGACCCGCTGCGCCTGTCGACCGCAACATTGATCGATTGGTATCAAGTCGTCCAGCGCCTGAGCGACCTACCGCAACGCGACAAGAAACTCGCCGAGGCCAAGCAGGAGCTACGCAACCGCCTGAGCTATGCCGGCAGCCGCCTCGTGTTCACCACCGAACGCGAAGACTACTGGTGGTGGATGATGATCAACGCCGACGCCAACGCCTTCCGCCTGATCGAAGCCATGCTCGACAACCCGGAATGGCAGGACGACCTGCCGCGCCTGATGCAAGGTGCGATGGAACGCCAGGTACGCGGTCGCTGGCTAACGACCACCGCCAACGCCTGGGCACGGGTAACGCTGGATCGCTTCGCCCAGAAATTCGAACGTGAGCCGGTCGCCGGCACCAGCCTCGCCACGCTGGGCAAGGCCAAGGTCGAATTTGACTGGAAGCAAGCCGCAATCACCCCGCTCACCCTGCCCTGGCCCACCACACCAAGCAAGGATGACAAGCTGGCCATCAACCACGCAGGCAGCGGCAAGCCCTGGGCCACGGTGCAAGTGCTGGCCGCCATCCCCGACGGCCCGGCACGCAACGCCGGCTATCGCATCAGCCGCAAAGTCACGCCGTTGCAGGAAAAGGTCGCCGGCAAGATCAGCCGCGGCGACCTCTGGCGCGTCACGCTGACCATCGACGCCGACAATGACATGAGTTGGGTGGCGCTGACCGACCCGATCCCGGCCGGCGCCAAGATCATGGGCGACGGCGACGGCCGCGATTCAGCCATCGCTAGCCTCGGAGAAAACCAGAACCAGCGCGGCATGTCGCCAACCTACGTCGAACGCAGCTTCAGCGCCTACCGCGCCTACTACGCCATGCTACCCAAGGGCCACTACACCATCGACTACACGGTCAGGCTGAACAACACCGGCAACTTCGCCCTGCCGCCAACGCGGGTTGAAGCGATGTACGCGCCGGATGTGTTTGGGGAAGTGCCGAATGCAAGGGTGACAGTGGACGAGAGCTAAACAGTATATGAAAAATATCAACTTTTCTTGAATCAACAAAGAGCCGGCCCCGGAAATTCGGACAGTGAGATAAGTGATAGCCTTGCTTCACCAACGGCCGCGTAGCGGCTTGAATGAGGAGCAAGAACATGACGAGAAGGAAGCGGCGGAATCACTCGCCGGAATTGAAAGCCAAGGTGGCGATTGCTGCCTTGAAGGGCGACAAGACGCTGGCTGAACTGGCTCAGCAATATGATGTCCATCCGACTCAGATTACGGACTGGAAGACGCAGTTGCTGGAGCGTTCAGCCGTAGTCTTTGGCGAGCAGGTAGTAAGGAATCTGGCCCGGACGTCCAGACGATGCAGGCGAAGATTGGTCAGCTGACACTGGAGAACGATTTTTTAGAAAAGGCGCTCACCAAGGCGGGCCTGCTGAGCGCAAGAAGATGATTGACCGCACCCACAAACTGCCGGTAATCCGGCAATGCGAAATTCTTGAATTGGCACGGTCGACTGCGTACTACACGCCAAAACCGACGTCACCAGAGGATTTGGCGCTGATGCGCCGAATGGATGAGTTGCATCTCGATTACCCCTTTGCCGGGAGCAGGATGCTGCGCGACCTGCTCAGAAACGAGGGGCGGCCCATTGGCCGCAAGCGTGTTCGCCGTCTGATGCGTCAGATGGGGATCGAAGCCCTGTACCGCAAGCCGAACACCAGCCGTCGGCATGCGGCACACCCGATTTACCCCTACCTGCTGCACCACCTGAGCATCGAGCGGTCAAATCACGTGTGGGCGACGGATATCACTTATATCCCGATGCGTCGGGGCTTCGTGTATCTGGTCGCGATTGTCGATTGGTACAGCCGTCGGGTGCTGGCTTGGCGGTTGTCGAACACGCTGACCACGGATTTCTGCATTGAGGCTTTGCAGGAAGCCATCCTGCGCTACGGCTCTCCGGAAATCTTCAATACCGACCAGGGTAGCCAATTCACCAGTATCGAATTCACCGGCGTACTCAAGGCGCATGGGATTCGTATCAGCATGGATGGGAAGGGCTGCTGGCGTGACAATGTCTTTGTCGAACGCCTCTGGCGGACCATCAAGTATGACGAGGTGTATCTCAAAGCCTACGATTCGGTTTCCCACGCCAAAGCGAGCCTGGGAAGTTCATTACGTTCTACAACAGCCGGCGCCCGCATCAAGCATTTGCCGGCAAGACGCCGGACATGATTTACTTCGCCGGCTTGCCGCAGGGCAACCTCGCCGCATGAAATCCGCGTTACCCACCGCGCCGGCTGCCTACGGTCTGAACGGACCTTCGGCAACCGTCACCGTGGATAACGCTACTACCGCAGGGCTCCACTTATCTCAGCGGAAAATCTGTCCAAACAAACGGGGCCAGCTCTCAATACCATTTCATAAAGCACATATTTTATGCCAATAAAATTCCAAATAACTATTCGTTTGTACCAGCTAATTTGGTTTGCGAGAACTCCCGCACTTTTTCTCTAAAATACTTGTAGGAACTTAGATTATTGACTGAGCCACCAGGGTCTAAGTCAAAAGTCAAACGCGCACGCATTTCAGAAAATCGCCCCTTAAACCGTTTTAAGCGTCCACCTTGGGTTTGGCTAGCTTCACATAAGGCATCCAGTAACAACTGCTTTGTGTCAGCAATACTTTCCAATTGCCGAATCGGTGGAACTGATTGAAGTTTATTCCGATATCCACTATTTCCAGCCACTCGCTTAAGTTCCTCCGAATCTGTGAGCAACCAAGTTTCAAGCATTGAGACTGGAATGATGGGAACAACTCGATCAATACCAACAATCCCATCAGTCGCAGAAAATATTTCCTGCTCTCGTGCATCCCTACCCGCATTATCCGCATCACGATGGATAAATATCGCATCAACGTTTGGGTAATATTTCAACAGCGTATTAAGCTTTTCGCGAACTGCACGACCGGTTTTTGGCTTAAACATGCCAAGATCAGGAGCCTCACCCCTTACTTCACTAAACCCTTCTAAAATCAAGCTATTTTCAATATGCTCGACCAAACGCAAATCTGAAGACCCCTCTCCAGTCAGAATGAAATTTATTTTCATTTTTTAGTTTAGTTCTCGATATCCAAAGATATTTGACTACCAGGCGGAAGAGTTAGGTAGGCGACAATCGAACCTCTATCAATACTTTCACTTCCTGATTTGCAGCGCCAACTTTCTCGAAGACTCTTACAACGGATTGTAGAAGCCGGCTTCCCATCAAGCCCTCTAACCTTAACAATATCCGCATAAATCAAGTCATCAGCAGTCTCAAGATTTACCAAAACAGGCGAATGCGTTGCAATTAATATTTGACGCAAAGGGTTATCTTCACCAACTGGTTGATTTGCATCAACCGCAAGCTCTTTCAACAAATTCAACATAGCACCCATTTTGGCGGGATGGATACCATTTTCCGGCTCCTCAAAACACAACAAGCCTTTGAAATCTGGATCTTCAGCCATGATGCAGAGTGCAAGAAAACGCAACGTTCCATCAGATAACGCTCTTGCAGGCAAAAAAGCACCTGAGCGCTCTTTAACCTCAACCGTCAACAACTGCCTTACTGGGTCAACATCAACTCGAACATCAGATGTTGGAACTATCTCTGAAAGCCTGCTAGCGATTCTTGAATAAACGTTCTCATCACGACGAAAAAGTTTATAAAGTGCTGCTGCTAATTTCCCACCGTCTGTGCCGACCTTCCCCTCTTCATGCATTTTGTTAGATCGACGCATCGCACTGGGTTCCAAAGACAAAAATCGCCAAGACTGCATTTCTCTACGAGCAGCAAGGATCGTAGGCCAAGCTGAACTATTTGTGTTTGCAACCACTGTTTTGGGGATATAGCGTGCTGGAATTTTCTGGGGCTGGCCGCTACTACCACCATCTTGATGCAAGTGAATTTCCGTAACCCCGTCACTCATGACCTGTGTTGAGATAAAGCCTGCACCTTTCCGTTTATTCACCACAACGTCATCACGGAACTGCGCGGCGCTTAGAGGAAAATGAAGAAGATTGGCCGCTTCGCCCTTGTTAATATGACTTAGAGTTTCTCGAGCCAAGTACAGCCCCAAAGATCCTGAAGATTCCTCATGAGGATCACGGGCGAGTTCAACTTCGTATCTGAGGAAGGTAGAAGTTGCTTGAGCCTTACGACCAAAATCATCAATGACGTCTAGAGGCACGATCATCTCAACAGCAAGTGTTAATTTCTCCGCTTGGAAGGAAGAGCCGCTGGTCCAAAAAATATCCAGAGGCTCACTCGACTCAGAGTCACGTACAGCCAATGCAGCCTCAACTATCGACTTTTCGCTTAATAACGATAGAAACTTAATAGCGTCAAAAATATTCGATTTACCAACACCATTCAGACCAGCAATGCAATTAAATGGTCCGAAGGAGACTGAAAAATCCAAGAGATTCTTGAATCCGCTCACTTCCAATTTTGTCAGCATATGTGTTCTTTATCATCAAGCCAATAGAACAGATTGTAGGAGATACACAAGGGTTTCAGGTTAGTTAATTGAACCATTGACAAATAGTCAGGCTGCGAAACTTGAATCGCTTTTATTGAAACGCTATCCATGCCGAACCTCAGCATGCAAATTCCCCCCTAGCGCCCGCACCACTTTCATTGCCGTTTCGTAACGCGGTTTGGCACCGGGCGAAAGTGCCTTGTAGAGGCTTTCTCGTCCCAAACCGGAATCCTTGGTCAGTTGGGTCATCCCGCGCGCGGGCGACTGCCTTGACTGCGACAAGGAATGCATCGGGATCAGGATCTTCCAATGCAGCGCTGAGATAAGCGGCAACAGTTTCTTCGTTATCAAGATAGTCAGCGACATCAAATGGGGTGAAGTTGGTCATGGTTATTCCTTCGGTAATGCTCTTGCCATTGCTATGGCTCGCTTGATGTCACGCTTCTGGCTTCCTTTGTCACCACCCATTAGCAGCAGATAGAGCACCGCCCCACACCGGGCAAAATAAATTCGGTAACCCGGCCCGTAATGAATCCGCATCTCAGAAACGCCTTCACCTACGGGTTCGCAGTCGCCAAAATTACCTTTATTGCGCGATCAAGGAAGTGGCCAAAAGCGCCAGCCTCAAATTACAGTCAGGCAAAATTTTCGCCAGCAGCGTAATTCATAAAATACAGCTTATTCAACCAAAGCTTGTCGCATGTCAAAGCAATTTTTTGGCGCAAGCGCCTAATCACTCTCAATACATTTAAAAAGTGAGAGGTGACATCATGTTGACGCTACAAGACTGTATCGAATTATCCGAACTGAGTGAGGAAGAAATCCTTGCCATTGCTGAGCACGAACATATCCCGGAAATGCTCGCCATCGAGTTGGGCAATTATCTGACGCATACCGCCAGCGGTGAAAAGCGCATCAAGCGCATGATCGTGGATGACATCGACCATGCCAGGGAAACCGGCAACGTGAAGCATGCCGCTGTACTCAAGAGCGTTTTAAAGCATTACGTGGCAGAACATAAGGGCGCTGCTTGACGGGCCAAAAAACCGTCCAATAGCGGCCCCCTCGGCTAAGCCAAATCCCCCAGCCATTCCAGCAAGTCGCCAGCTACTTCCGGCCACTGCGGGTCAAGCATCAGCATGTGACCGGCACCGCGAATCACCACGGTTTTGGCTTGCCAGGTAGCGGCGGTGAAATGGAGCATTGAGGCCGGGAATACCTGATCTTCCGAACCACCCATGACCAGTGCCGGAATTTTTTCCCGGCGGCGGGCGAAGCGCATCGGTGCCATGACCATTTCGGCAACGGCCTTTCTCCGATTCAGGCTGGATCAGCGGCAGATACTCCAGCGTTTCCCTTGCCGGCATGTCAGGCGAAAAATAGACCTTGGCCATGGTCCGCATGGTTTGCTGGCTGGCGGTGCCATTAACCGCCTTGGGCAGTTCGGCGAAGAAATCCGGCATGGTCAGGGCAAAACGGGCGGCTGTTCCCGCTGTACCGGTAGGCGGCACCGGTGCCAGAAAGGCGACGGCGCGGGCTGTGCCCTGTTCCAGATAGCGCTGGCTGACCAGACAGCCCATGGAATGAGCGATCAGCACCGGCGGTTCAGTCAGTGTCTCGACGGCAGCGGCGAGATCGGCGACGTAATCATCAATGCCGAATTCATCGAGGTGTTCGCGCCCCGGGCTGTCGCCATGCCCGGAAAAATCCAGCGCATGGCAGTCATAGCCCTGTTCCTGAAAATAAGGAATCAAGCGCACGTTCCAGCATTGAGAGTGGCTGTAGCCGCCATGAACGAAGAGCAGCGGCGGTTTGCTGCTGGCGCTGCTGGCGGGATAGTGGTGAATCCTGACGTTACGTGTCGACATGCTTTCTTTCGCTGGTGGAAGTTGGGGTAAATTATCTCGCATCACCCTGTCCATTGCTGCACTGGAGTACACCATGAAACAAGCGATCAGCTTCATTACCCTCGGCGTCGCCGATCTTGTCCGCAGCCGGGCGTTTTACCAGGCGCTGGGCTGGCAGGAGTCGTCGGCCAGTCAGGAAGGGATAGCCTTCTTTCAGGCCGGCTCAGTAGCCTTTGCCCTCTTTCAGCGTGACGCCCTGGCTGAAGACGCCAATGTGCAATCAGCAGGCAGCGGCTTTGCCGGGTTTACGCTGGCCCATAACGTCGAATCCGAAGCGGCCGTGCTGGCTTTGCTGGATGAAGCCGTAGCCGCTGGCGCAACACTGGTACGACCCGCCGACAAGGTTTTCTGGGGTGGCTTTCGCGGTTATTTTGCGGACCCGGACGGCTTTCTCTGGGAGGCTTGTTACAACCCCTTCGTAGCGCTTGATGCTGACGGGTTTATCCGTCTATAACTGTTACGGTCAACCGGAAAATTTGGCCAAAATTTTCCGGTTGACCGCAGCCGAGAATCCGCTTATTTTTTCGCCGCTTTAACGCGCGAAGCCTTGGCTACCACTCGATCAGCCTCGGCATCACCAATCGAATGCCCCTCTTCGCCCGCTGCATGGAGCAGCCAGCAAAGGTCGCTGCCTTGCACCGGCATCGGGATCATCTGGTTCCAGCTCCAGCGAAATACCGGGCCGTAAGGCACGTAACGCGCCAGTACGTCGCCATGCGGGCTGGTGCCGAAGAATGGCCAGGGGGAAGTGATCCGTTCCTTGAGTTGCGATTCGGGCATGGCTGTCTCCTTATATTTTGCCTACTCGCAGTCTGCGCCTGCTTTCAGCGTCGATCAAGCGTAATCATTTCAGCGCGTTTCATCGATGATCTGAATCATTTTTCCCTCAATCTCGCGGGCAATCCGGGAGACTTCGACGTTATCTGAAAACATCGCGAGCTGCCCTCTGGCCGGATCACAGCAATCATGGTCGCCCCGTTTTCGGTAAAGACTGAAATCCGCCAGGGCAAAGTCAGGCTTAGCCGCATGTCGATGGCAAGCAGCTTTTCGACCTGCCGATAGTTGCAAATATCGAAAATCTGGCATTCGTCATCGAGGCCAATTTCCCTGCGGCGCAGGGTTTCACTTACGTCGTGGACATGCAGAATGACGAAGCCAAGGCGCTGGATAACCGGCCCCAGATCGAAGGTCGCTTCGTAAAATGACTTGCTGCTTTCAACGATGTAAAACACAAAATCTCCTTGAGCAATCCAAACTGCGCCGAGTAGTACAAAACATTATCTCACCAGGCCAAAGCCCATCTGGTGGTGGCCTACAAGCAATTGTTACGGTCAACCGCATTTTTGGGCCAAAATTGTGCATTCCCCGCGCCGAAGCCATCGATGTTAAAACCCAAAATCACGTCGTTCATTACCTGCCTGCTCATTGGTCTATCGGCACTGCTTGCTTCACCCAGCTATGCAGGGGAAGACGATGACGAAGAGGACGACGAGGACGAAACCGAAGTCGTAGCAGCCACACCTGCCGCAACGCAAAAACCGGCTCAGGCCGGCGCCTTGCAGAACAACATCCGGCGCTCGCGCGAGCAGACAACGCTATTTGAACGATCAAACGAGCGCTACGCCGATTACAACCAATTCAAGGATCAGCTCGAAGAAAATTACGGCCTGAGCTACTCATTCAACCTGAGTTACCGCTCGCGCTGGCAACGCCCAGCCGATATTGGCCGCAGCGACCAGATCCTGTTCTGGCCGTCACTAAACTGGGACATGTTCGATAGCGAACGCTTCGGTACCGGCTCAATCCAGCTTTTGTATTTCGGCGAACGCAGCCACAGCGGGCCGATCCGCATCAATATCGGCAATCAGACACGCAGCATCGACAAGCCACCTTACAGCAACAAGATCGGCCAATTGACCTACACCCATGCCCTGCCCGGCGAAAAGCTGACGATCAGCATCGGCCAGTACTCCCTGTTCAACTTCGACAGCAATCCCTATCTCGCCGACCAGCAGCAGAATTTCGCCAGCAGCGCCTTTTCTGAAAACAGTTCGGCCACCTACCCTGCCACCGGCCTCGGCGCCTACCTGCAATACAACCTGACCGCCAAACTGCAACTACTTGGCGGCTTTCAGAATCCGCCACGCCAGGATGCCGGCGGGCTTTCGAACGAAGGCTTCAACGAACACAAATACACCTGGTGGAGCCACCTGCAATGGATGCCGAAATTCGCCAAACTCGGCGAAGGCCAGTATTCGCTGACCCACTATCGATCAACGGCGGTGGAAAGCACGCCGCAAAGCAGCGGCTGGTCGCTCAATGCCTCACAAAACCTGAACAAACGCTGGGCAGTATTCGGCCGCGCCAACACCAGCCAGGAAGATGGCGGCAGCAAAAAGAGTAGCCTGATCGGTGGCGTTGCGCTGATCAATCCGCTGCAACGCAGCAGCACCGACCAGTCCGCCGTATCAATCGGCAGCAACCAGCAAAACAGCCCACTCGCACGCCGGCTCGGCACCGACCACAGCCAGCAGATCGAAGCCTACTGGAACTGGACCGTCCTCGCCGGCATCCTGCTGACGCCGGATTTGCTGTACATCCGCCACCCAAGCTACCCCCCGACACGCGACAGCGCAGTAGTCTTTTCGCTGCGTACGACCCTTTTGTTTTAGAAGCTGCGCGATCTATTGTTTGTCATTTGCGGCAATCCCCCGGAAAGCAGATATTCGCCAAACCACCGAATTTCCATCCCTGTGTCAGGAAATCAATTCACAAAGTTAGGTCATCAAATACTGGCAATCGAATATGTCGAATATTTTACATTTGTTATTTAAATAATCGTCGCCGTCCATAGAAAAAATTTATACATTCAAATAATCAAATACATGAAAAATGGCACACAAAATGCTTTTATCAGTAGCTTTCCCAACTCAAGAGATATGAAATGAAAATTCGCACATTGGCACGAGTAATTGCTGGCACTGCGTTGCTCCTGCAAACAGCTGCAACCATGGCAGCTCCAGTCTCATTTAACATCAATCAAACCTATAGCCAAGGTGGTGTATCAGACTTGCCCGAAACGACAATCGGGCTTGGTGGTGCAGGCTCCTTCGTGCTCGACCCCGGCGCTAGCGGCAATTACTTTGATTTCAAACGCCCCGGTGGCGGTACTTTTTCTACGATCAACACACAAATCTGCATCCAACCACTACGGTTATGTTGAATATGACTTCACCAAAACCGGAGCCCTGTCAACAATGCACTTCCTGGGTGGCGCCTATAATGACGTGGTAGGTGAAAGCATTGTTGCTGGCGGTAGCAGCGTTCCAGAACCAGCCTCTTTTGCCCTTCTCGGCCTCGGCCTTGCTGGGCTTGGTTTCAGCCGGCGCAAGAAAGCGTAATTTCGATTGTCTTCACACAGACCCGCTTCGGCGGGTTTGTTGTTTTGTAGATCAGATCAAATCTCAATCTTCGTACCTTAATCCACTGCTATCAGTACCAACGACGCCTCTTCGTAAAGTTCAGGCAAATCAGTTTCTTCAAGACTCAGCAAACGCAGGCAGGATGGTCCCAGTTTGGTCCATTCTTCAGTATGACTTTCGCCGCTTATTTTTTGCAGCAGATGTTCAGCCAATTGGCTGATGGCCACCAGATAGCGGCTGAGCAGTGGCACGCCTGATTCAAACAATTCAATCGCCGACTGATCGTGGTGATAGCGGATTGCCTGGCAGATTTCGTCGGACAACCACCAGTTTTGCGCCAGCAGATAGCCGATAGTGGCGTGATCGCTGGGAAAGTCCTGTTGCTCAACCGTGGTAAAGGCCAGTTCTGTTGCATTATTGGCTCGCGCCAGCGTGTCTTTGTATTGCGGAAACCGGCGCAGCAAAATGACGATGCCGCAATCGCGGAACAAGCCAAAGGTATAAGCGTCATCCGGCCGCAACTTGGGCCGCCTGACCTGCCGGGCAAGCCAGCCGGAGAGTGCGGCGATGCGTGCCGAGGCATCCCAGAAGCGTTCGTAATGGGCGCTATTGGGAAATGCTTGGCGCAGGCTGATGGTCGCAATGGCGCGACAGGTCACATCCAGGCCCAGCATCAACAAGGCTTCATTGACCGAACGCGCCCGGCTCTGATAGCCGAAATAGGGTGAATTGGCTGTCTTGATCAGGCCGGCAGCCAGGCTGACATCAGCATTGACCAACTGGCCGACAAACTTGAAATTAGGCACCTCTTCGTTCATCGCCGCCCGTATCCGGTCGATGATGATGGGTCGTGGTGGAATATCGATATCCTGGATATTTTGTTCAAGTGCGCCAGCGACTGACGAGTCATTCAGCTCATTGCTATTCATGATTGTTTCCTCGCATGCATCCATATCAACAAATCGTCTTCAGGCATTGGCCGGGCATGCAGAAAGCCCTGACAGGCGTCCGCCCCGGCGACCTCGCAGGCGACGAGTTGTTCGAGCGTTTCAACACCTTCAGCGACAACGATCATGCCCAACTCTCGCCCGAGTTGAGCCATCGCCTTGACGATCGCCAGAGTTCGCCGATCTCCCGGCAAGAGCTTGATGAAGGCGCGATCAATCTTGAGTTTGGTCGCAGGAATGTCTTTCAGGCTGGCCAGACTGGAAAAGCCGGTCCCAAAATCATCAATCGCCAGCCCGACACCCAGCGCACGTGCACTATGTAAATTGGTCTGCACCGTTGGCGAAATATCCATGAACAGAGATTCAGTCAGTTCAAGCTCAATCAACTCAGGCGGCACATTGGCGCAGATCAGCGCACCGTGCAGCGCTTGCAGAAAATCAGTGGAAATCAACTGCAAGCGCGACACATTGATGGCCACCTTGGTTGCATAGCCCTGATCGCGCAGTCGGGCCGCGCAACGGGTTCCCTGCAGCAGACTCCACTCGCCCAGGCGAACGATCAGCCCGCTTTTCTCGGCCACCGGAATGAATTTGTCTGGCGGAATTTTGGCGTTATCTACGGTGCAGCGCATCAGTGCCTCAACCGCCTCAATACGACCATCGGGTCGAATAATTGGTTGATAGTGCAATTCCAGCCCACCACTTTCGAGCGCCAGATGCAAAGCGCTTTCAATTGCCAATTCCTCGCGCGCCAGCTTGGCCCCGAGACGGCCAGGCACCGCTTCACTCCCCGAAACGACAAAGCGGTTGCCGCCTTGCTGCTTGGCGTCGATCATTGCCCGATCAGCACGCTCAAGCAAGGCACCAGGGTCATCATTGACTCGGCTCCAGGCTAGACCAATGCTGGCGGAAGGATGAATCAGAATGCCGTCAATCATTAGCGGTTGCTCGATTTCAAGCAAGATTCGGCCAGCAATCTGCTCCGCACCTAGCACTTCCTGGGCGCACATCAGCACGACAAATTCATCACTCCCGACACGTAATAAATTACTGTCTTCAGGAGCGCAGTTTCGGATCCGTTCTGCGATATGTCCGATGACTCGATCCCCTCCGGAATGCCCAAATGAGTCATTGATCTGCCGGAAACGATCCATATCAATCCAGAGTGCAATCAACACCCCGTTACTGCTATTGGCTTCAGCAAGCAATTGACTCGCCGCGACCATGCCGGCATTCCGGTTGAGGAAACCACTGATGGGATCAACGATGGGGTTTGGTTCCGGAGTATTGCTCATGATTTTCTCCAGGAATCGGTTACGGACTGATCGGCGGATGACCAATTAGCCAGTTGTTATCTGGAGAATACGTATTCATATATTCTGGCTCTTGACCTCAGACGCCTTTCGCATGACTATTCACGCCAATATGTAAAACAACTACTTTGAGAGCGCTATGTCATGGTGAAACAAGGTAGCACACTGGCAACCGTCTGGCTTATCGTGCTTCGACTCATCGAATTGCACGGCCTGGACCCGAAACAGTTCATGGAAGAACTCGACATTCGCCCCCGAGACACTGCGCGATGTCCGGGCACGCATCCCGGCCAAGCTGGCCGACATTGCCTTTGCCAAGGCTGCCGCCGAAATTGCCGACCCTGCCTTTGCCTTGCGCGCCAGTGAATGCTGGCACCCCTCCAACCTCGGCACCATGGGCTTTGCCTGGCTTTCGAGCCGGACGCTCCATACCGGCCTGAAACGCATGGAGCGTTTCTCACGAATTATTGGCACCGACTTCTCTTATCACCTCATCGACGAGCCGGCAGGTTTACGTTTTGTCCACGATCATGGCCGGGGCGATGACCCGGTTGGGCAACCCATGACGGATTTCACCCTGTCTATTCTGCTGACGATGTGTCGTACCAATTTCGGCCACGAACTCAATGCCACTGAACTTGAACTACGCCGTCCGCTGCCAGCCAACCCGGCGCCGTGGCAGGACTTTTTCGGCTGCAAGGTAAATTTCGGGGCCGAGCGGGACAGTTTCCTGCTCAACCGGGAATCCGTCGACATGCCGTTGCCATCGGCAAACATTCCCCTGGCCAATACCTTCGATTCAATTCTTGCCGAGCAGATGGCCAGCTTCGTCGATAGCGACCTGCTCAGCCGCAGCAAGGCGTATCTGTTACGCGAACTCACCTCGGGCACGCCTTCAGCGCAGGAATTGGCCAGCGCGCTCGGCATGAGCCAACGCAGTTTTCAGCGCAAGCTGGGCGAACTGGGCCTGACTTACCAAAAAGTCCTAGATGAAACACGTCACGAACTGGCGCGGCGCTATCTTGATGACCAGAGCAAATCAGTCACTGAAATTGCCTTCCTCCTTGGCTTTTCGGAACAAAGCGCTTTTACCCGCGCCTTCCGCCACTGGAGTGGCATGTCGCCCTCGGTTTATCGCGGCGAAAGGCTGGCTTGAAAACCAGCAGCTCAACAATTCACTTAAACAAGAACAGGACAGGCATTGGCTTACGATTTGGTTGAAGCAGTTCTGATCAGTGGCGCCTCCCTGCCCTCGCCGGGGGTTGCCCTGATCAAGCTGCAAACAGCGGCGCAGGATGACAACGCCGGCATCCGCGAATTTGCCAATGCTGTTGAATCGGACCCGGCGGTCTGCGGGGCACTGATGCGTGTCGCCAACTCTGCCGTGTTGCGCCCGCCGCGCAAATCGACCACCGTCGAGCAAGCCATTTCGGTCATTGGCTTCTCGCGTACGCTGGCTGTCACCGCCAGCGTATGCCTGAAGAGTCAGGCCGAACTGCTCAAAGGCGAATTACGCGCCATTGTTGAAGCGATATTTGACGCCTCAAACCGTGCTGCCGAATTCAGTTATCTGGTCGCCCGCAACTCCAGCCAGCGCCGTCTTGGTGACTCAGCCTATCTCGGCTCGCTGATGCAGGATACCGGCATCATCATGCAAGCCAAGCGCGGCCAAGCTGTCAGCCTTGAAAGTGCTGAGCTGGATACTGAACATGCGGCGATCAGCGCGCACCTGATTCGCAACTGGAAAATGCCCAACGATGTGGCTGCAGCCGTTGCTGTCCACCACACCCCCCGCGAAGCTGAAAAGCTGGGCGGCGACATCTGCGCCATCGCCTGCCTGCTGGCGGCTGGTCGTCGCCTGCGTGACGGTGAAACGGATGCCTGGCAAGCGTGGGCCGAACCGGTAGAAAAAACACTGAATACCGGCAATGACGAACTCGCCGAGATTCTGGCCAATGTTGAATCGGCTGAAAGCTGATAGCGCAGCTTGCTAGAATACGCACCCCTTAAGCGCCCCCACGGATAGACACCATGCTGCGCCTGACTCAGATCAAGCTCCCCCTCGACTATAACGACGCCAGCCTCAAGGCGGCCATCATCGACCGCCTGGGCATCGCGCCCGACGAACTGCTCGGCGTCACCATCTTTCGCCGTGGCTACGATGCGCGTAAACGCTCGAACATCTTTTTCATTTTCACCCTTGATGTCGAGTTAAAGGATCAGGCCGCCGTACTCAAGCGCCTGCAAGCCAGCGGCAAGAGCACTGATATTGGCATCACGCCCGATACCTCCTACAAATTCGTCACCCACGCCCCAGCCAATTTGGATTCACGACCCATCATCATCGGCACCGGCCCCTGCGGCCTGCTCGCCGGGCTGGTGCTGGCGCAAATGGGCTTCAAGCCGATCATTCTCGAACGCGGCAAGGCCGTGCGCGAGCGGACCAAGGACACCTGGGGCCTGTGGCGCAACAACAAGCTCAACCCGGAATCGAACGTCCAGTTCGGCGAAGGCGGTGCCGGCACCTTCTCCGACGGCAAGCTTTACAGCCAGATCAAGGACCCGCATTTCCACGGCCGCAAGGTGCTGGAAGAATTCGTCAAATCCGGCGCGCCGGAGGAAATTCTCTACGTCAGCAAACCACACATCGGCACCTTCCGGCTGGTCAAGATGGTCGAAGCAATGCGCGCAGAGATCACCGGACTGGGCGGAGAAATTCGCTTCAATTCCCGTGTTGACCGTATCAATATCGAAAACGGCCAGGTACGTGGGGTCGAACTGGCCAATGGCGAGCGGATTGCTGCCGAACATGTCGTGCTGGCCATCGGCCACAGCGCCCGCGACACCTTTCAGATGCTGCACGAACAGGGTGTCTATATTGAACCCAAGCCCTTCTCCATCGGCTTCCGCATCGAACACCCACAAACCCTGATCGACCGCGCCCGCTTCGGCACATTTGCCGGCAACGAAATGCTCGGTGCAGCCGACTACAAGCTGGTGCACCACTGTGCCAATGGCCGCTCGGCATACAGCTTCTGCATGTGCCCCGGCGGCCAGGTGGTTGCTGCCGCCTCCGAAGAAGGCCGCGTCGTCACCAACGGCATGAGCCAGTATTCGCGCTCCGAGCGCAACGCTAACGCGGCGCTGGTGGTCAATGTCAATCCGGAAGATTTCCCGGCGACTACAAAACCAATCCGCTGGCCGGCATCGACTTTCAACGCCATTGGAATCCACGGCCTACCAGGCCGGCGGCAGTACCTACAAAGCGCCGGCCCAGCGCGTCGGCGATTTCCTCGCCGGCCGGCCGTCAACCCAGCTTGGCGAAGTCGATCCGTCCTACCAACCCGGCGTGTTCATGACCGACCTGAGCAGTTGCGTACCGCCCTATGTTGTCGATGCCCTGCGCGAAGCGATCCCCGCCTTCGACAAGCAGATCAAGGGCTTCGCCATGGCCGATGCCATCCTGACCGCAGTCGAAACCCGTACCTCGTCCCCCATCCGCATCACGCGCAACGCTGAATGCCAGAGCCTGAACACCCGCGGCCTCTACCCGGCCGGCGAAGGCGCTGGTTACGCCGGCGGGATACTTTCGGCGGCAGTGGATGGCATCAAGGTGGCAGAACAGGTGGCTTTGAGCATGACAAAAGGCTAGCATTTAATTCTGTGGCAGGCTGCACTCGGCCAGGAACGGTCCTTCGAGGCACTTCCCGATAGCTGTCGTTCGTAGACGAATTCTATGCCGCTCAAGCCCCATAGAAAATTACTGCTTGGTTTGAAGCTACTTAATTTCTTGAAAATGTCTGACAATCACTCAATGGAAAACCCGAAAAACATATCAGGCAATGCTTCAGCGAGCAGACTTTCGATAGCAAATCTATCTGTTGCACTGTCGTTTATTTTGGCGACTCTATTTTCAACGGGGGCCATTCTACAGTCGGCGGTTGGGTTACGTTCTCGGATACCAGTTCTGCCTTCGTTTCAGATTCAGCTCATCGAAATCATTACGGCGTATTGGTTGCCCACAATCGTTGTGTATGCCCTGATTCGCATCACGGGCTTCGATTCGCGCCCTAATAGCGAATGGCAGGTCTCACGCTTTAATCCTGTTTGGCGCTATTTATTGTGCCTATCTAGGTTAAGCAAGGCACATCAACAACAGCCTATGAATATTTCGCCAAAGAAATATTGTTCATAGTCCCAACGTTTATCGTCTATGCGATTGCTATTTTCACTCTGAAGTCGAACGGTGTATGGACTAGACAAAGGGAACGTGAACCAGTCAGCGTAGTGGAAGTGATGGCTGTAGTTTTCTTGGCCATAACCCCCGTTGCCTATTTGTCATCTGCTATTCACATCAAGGATGTCTACAAGATTCCGACTTTATCAAGTCTATGCAATCAGGCGACCATAAAACGAGTGATTACAGTTGAGCGACCTTCTGGCATATTTATTCCATACAATTATTTTTCTCACTATTCTACAAACACTGGAGGAAAGGCTTTTAGTTTGCTCAATCAACGGTTGTTTGAGTTTGTTGAGGTGGGCAGACTGTCAGACAACTATAACGGTCATTTCAGTACAGCTAAATTTGAACGAATCGGTGGAAAGCCTCCGATAATAAAGATACGAAATTCATATACGAACCGATTGAAGTGCCGAGCGCAGAATACGAGATAAGAGTAACTGATCTCGCCCTGCCAGATTGGCTCCAACTGAAGCTTCACGGGTACCGAATAGATATTCGACGAGTGAAGGATCAGGCATTGATCGGATATGCCCAGTATTACTGGAGCAGTAGAGAGAAAACTGCTTGCCCTTCGGAGATTGCCGATGGGAATTTTAGAAGATTTCATTGCCGGAACGCTGGGCGCGAAGTCTCAAATCTCTTGGATCAAATAAGCCGATGGAACGTCAAGCTTACTTCTAACACTAGACGGGCCGTTTTGGGCAGGAAGAAGTCAAAGCCCCCCTACCCAGTTTGGCCTAAACCTTGCTCCAAAATGGTCGTAAACAAAGTCAGACGACCCGTTTCGTCGGAGGCCAACATGAAATACCTTTGCACCGCAGCAACCGACCTTGAAGAACTCATTGGTCACGAATGCACCACTGAAAACGGTTCAGTTTTCACTTACGGCCCGCTACCGCAAGCCATGCTTAACGATGAAGAACTGGTGCTGGAAAATAGTGCCGCTTTGCCGGTCATGATGGCCGCCAAGTTGCACGTACTGTGTATTTCCCTGTTCATCTCCGAGATTGCCGTTCGCATTCAGGCCGGCGAACACTTCCGACTCCTGCTGCACTAGCCCAAGCTATACTGCCCATCCTCCGGCATCATTTTCCGATGTCGTATTTTTGGAGGTTATTGATGAGCAGTTTTCTGATCAAAAACAAATCCAGATCGCCTCCTGGATTCTTGCCGGGCTGGCCTTGGTTGCAGTCCTCCATTACACCTGTTGCCCAAGTTACTCGCCGGCCTGTTGGGTTTATCAGCTGGTTCATTTGTCTCCCGCGCCTGCAGCGCCACTTTGCCAGCGAGCGACGCAGCTGGCGGCGCTGTTTCGGCCTCGCCGCCTCGCTGGTGGTCGGCGCGATAACCGCCGCTGTCATTGCCACTATTGCCTTCTTCAAAGGGGATTTCGGGCGGAACATGGCGCTGGCTTTTGGCAAGATGGCACAAATTCTCGAAGATCTCACGGCCTGCTGATCGGCCGAGTTGGGCCAGTTGCTCTGCCCTGTCCGGAAAACTGGAGCAACTGCTGGGGCTACTCGAGACGCGGCGTGGAAGGGGTACTCGGTCAGGCGGGCGTAGTACTCAACCTGGGGAGGAAGGCGGGATTACCGGCGCTCATATCCCGATCGGACTGGTAAATGGTTTCGGCGCCAAGATTTCAATGAAGCGAGCTTGCGACGCCGCCCCGGCAAGGGCCGGTGGCAGAAGCGTTGATCAAAATGCTCTGCAGGCTATCGAGGAAGCGATTCGTGCTTCGGAGACGGTACATCGTGGCGAATTGCGTTTCGTCCTTGACCGCCGCTTTTCGCTGTTCCAGCTACTGCGCGGGCTGACTGCGCGCCAGCGTGCCGAGGCGCTGTTCGATGAGTTGGGCATGCTACGACGGCCGAGCGCAGCGGCAACTGATCTACGAATACGATGCTCGCCGAGCAGAAGGTCGAAATCGTTGCCGACCGAGGTATTGCAGCCCAGGTCAGCCAGGCGCAATGGAACGCCTTGTGCGACAAGATGACAGCCTGCTTTGCCCGCGCTATTGTCGGCGGCACTGAACCGGCATCGCCGGCGCCACGGAACTGCTGGCTTGCCATTTTCCGGCGCGGGACAGCAACCCGAACGAGCTGGACGATAAACCACTGCTGTTGTGATCCAAGCGAGCTCAAGCCTTTGCCGGCTGCTTTGCGCCCGGCTGATGCTCTAGTATTTTTGCCGCGATACCCGCCAGCGCCCTGCCCGACTTTGCCAGTGTCCAGCGCAATTACGTCAGCTCCGAAGCAACACTGCTCGCCCGCGATGGCCGGCCACTGCACCGCCTGCGCCTCGACCAGACTGTCCGGCGGCTGGCCTGGACGCCTTATGCCGAGATTTCACCGGCCCTGATACGCGCTGTCATCGTTTCCGAAGACAAACGTTTTTTTGAACACGACGGCGTCGACTGGCCGGCCGCCGGCAAAGCGGCCTGGAATAACTTCTGGGGTGGTCGCACGCGCGGCGCCAGCACGCTGACCATGCAAGTCGCCGGCCTGCTCGATGACGACTGCAACGTCCGGGCCGGCGCTCAATTTTTGGCAAGATTTCCCAGTCGACCGCAGCATTGCGTCTGGAAGGCTTCTGGACCAAGCAACAGATCGCCGAAGCCTATCTGAACCTCGTCAGCTTCCGTGGCGAACTGCAAGGCGTCGGCGCGATGAGTCGGCAACTCTTTGGCAAGTGGCCGTACGGGCTGGACGAACGCGAATCGGCGCTGGCCTCGGCTCTGCTGCGCTCGCCCAATGCGGCCCCGGCACTGGTCGTCAAGCGCGCCTGCATGCTCCTCAAGGAAATGAACCGGGCCAGCGAATGCACCGGGCTGGGCAGTTTCGCCGCCCAGGCTTTGAGCGGCGCTCTAGGCGCAGCCGCGCCGGCTACCGGCGAACAACTTGCACCGCACCTGGCCCGCCAACTGCTCACCGAAGCCGGCAAAGCGGTTCGTTCCAGCCTCGATGCCGACCTGCAAGGTTTCGCCCGCGATGCCTTGCGCCGGCATTTGTCGGCACTGCATCGGCAAAACGTCGAGGACGGCGCGGTGCTCGTTCTCGACAATGACAGCGGCGAAATTCTCGCCTGGGTCGGCTCCAGCGGCGATCTTTCCGGCGCTGCCGAGGTGGATGGCGTGACGGCATTGCGCCAGGCCGGCTCGACGCTGAAACCCTTTCTTTATGCGCAGGCCTTTGAGCAACGCAGCCTGACGCCCGCTTCGTTGATCGAAGATGCGCCGCTGACGCTGGATACCGGCAACGGCCTCTACGCGCCGCAAAACTACGAACCAAACTACAAGGGCTGGGTGTCAGCCCGTGTTGCGCTGGCTGGCTCGCTCAATGTACCGGCCGTGCGGACGCTGGTTCGCCTCGGTCCGAACCAGTTTCACCAGCGCCTCAAGCAAGGTGGATTCGCCAGCCTGAAGCAGGACGGTGACTGGTACGGTTACAGCCTGGCACTCGGCTCGGCCGATGTCTCACTCCTTATGCTGGCCAACGCCTACCGGATGCTGGCCAATGGCGGACGCTGGACGCCGCTGCGTGCCACGCCGGGCAAGGCCAGCTCGCCCCGCCCTGTCGCCGCCAAAGGCTGCGCTGGGGTGTTCGACGGCCTGCCGCCCGCAGCGGCTACACGGCGGCCAGCGCCTTTCTGGTCAGCGACATTCTGGCCGACCGCAACGCGCGGGCCGCCACATTCGGCCTCGAATCCTGGCTGGCGACACCCTACTGGGCGGCCGCAAAAACCGGCACCAGCAAGGACATGCGCGACAACTGGTGTGCCGGCTACTCGCGGCGCTATACCGTGGCTGTCTGGGTCGGCAACGCCAGTGGCAGCCCAATGCACGATGTCTCCGGAATCTCCGGCGCCGCCCGGTCTGGCGTGAAGTGATGGACTGGCTGCAGCGCGGCGGTGCTTCGGGTACCCGGCCGAAACAAGCCAGCCAGCCCCCTGAAGCACCGCCCGGCATTGTCCGCCGCAAGATTCGTTTTGAGCCGGCCAGCGAAGCAGCGCGGGAAGAATGGTTCGTGGCTGGCACCGAAATGTCGATCATCCACGCCGCCACCGGCGCGGCGCTGGCCCGTATCGCCTACCCGGCCGATGGCAGCATCATCGCACTCGACCCGGACATTCCCCCCGAACGCCAGCGTATTTCACTGCGCCTTTCCGGTCAGGCCGGGCATGGCTGGATCTGGCGGCTCGACGACAAACCCATCGGTACCAGCGAGCACCCGCGTCTGTGGTTGCCGCAACCCGGCAAGCATCGCCTGAGCCTTACCAACCGCCATGGCGACGTGCTGGACAGCGTCCATTTCGAGGTGCGCGCGCTGCCAAGCCGCGCCCGCTGAAGCCGGAGGAAGCTTGTGGCAAACTCCGGCCATGCACGCGCTTCCTCATCTTTCTGCGGTCGACTGGGTTTCCCTGTTGGATTTTTCACCTGCTGGGCAGGTTACGCCTGGTTTTCCGCACATAGCCGCTGGGGTGCTGCCGGCTTCATGCGGTACCAGCCACGCATTACCGGCATGGAATGGGCCTTCCAGATGCTGGCCCGCGAGGTTCGGGTGATGGACTCAACGCTGATCGGCAACTTGATGACCAGCGTTTCCTTCTACGCCAACACCACCATCTACATCATTGCCGGCCTGGTCGCCGCACTCGGCGCTTCCGACAAGCTGATCTCGATCACCGAAGACCTGCCCTTCGGCGGCGCCGGCAATCGCGAACTGCTGGAAGTCAAACTGATGCTGGTGCTCGCCTCCTTCGTCTTTTGCCTATTTCAAATTCACCTGGTCGGTTGCGCCAGTTCAACCTGCTCTCCATCCTGGTCGGCGCCGCCCCTCATGCAAGGACCGGAGAACCGAAATCGACAGCTATGCGCGCCGTGTCAGCGGCACCAACAACCTGCCGGCGACGATTTCAACCCCGGCATCCGCGCTTGCTACTTCGGTCTGGCCGGTGCCGGTTGGTTTGCTCACCCCCGTAGACCTGGCCGCGCTGGCCCTCACCGTTGTCATCGTGCTCTACCGCCGCGACTACCGTTCGCCTGCACTCGCACACCCTGCGCGACCAGCCCTGAAACCATGACGAACAAATCAAGTGGCGCCGGCATCGGCTTCGGCCTGCTGGCTTATGGCATCTGGGGGTTCTTTCCGCTCTACTTTCATCGGCTGTCGCACGTTTCGCCGATGGACGTACTCTCCAACCGCGCTGTCTGGGCCTGCGTGTTTGTCGGCATTCTGCTCACGTTGGCGCCAACGCTGGGCAAGGTGCTGGCCGTATTCAAAAACCCGCGCCAGTTCGCCATGCTGGCGTTGGCTGCGTTGCTGGTTGGCAGCAACTGGCTGATGTTCCTGGGCGGTCGCGCACCAGCAAGTCGTCGCCTCCAGCCTGGGCTATTTCCTGACACCGCTGGTCAATGTTCTGCTCGGCCTGCTGGTCCTGAAGGAACGCCTGAACCGGCTGGAATGGATTTCGGTTGGTCTGGCGTTGGCCGCCATCGTCAACGAAGTACTGACGCTCGGCACCCTGCCCTGGGTATCACTTTTTCTCGCCGCAACCTTCGGCACTTACGGGCTGGTCCGCAAGAAAGTGCCGGTCGATTCACTCTCCGGATTGTGGCTTGAAACATTGGCGATGCTGCCCATTTGTGGCATTTACGCGCTGTGGATGGCGCAGAGCGGCCATCAGGTTTTCCCCCGCAGACACGTCGACCGCCGCCTTGCTGGTTGGCGCCGGCCTACTCACCGCCCTGCCGTTGATGGCCTTCGCTGCCGCCACGCAACGCCTCGATCTGGCCACGGTAGGCATGCTGATGTACATCAATCCGACCATGCAATTCATCACCGCCGTCTGGGTTTTTGGCGAGCCGATGCAAACTGCCCGCCTGTTCAGCTTCGCATTGATCTGGATCGGCCTGCTCTTCTTTAGCTGGAGCATGTGGCGCAAACTGCGCCAGTCATCAAGCCGAAACTCAAGTCGCAGTATCGACTGCCAAATGAGCAGCGTAGCAAGAAATCATCCGGCTCGATAGGAAGGCGAGAAAATCATCCATGCCGGCATCCAGACAGTCCTGCCCGGTCATCGGCATAGGCATTGGCGGTCATCGCAAAGATTCTCACCCGCTGCCCATTCATCCAGCTGGCGAATTCGCCCGCGTCGCCTCCAGCCCGCCCATACGCGGCATCAGCATATCCATCAGGATCAGTTCATACGGTCAGCCGCTGCAAAGATCGAGCGCCACGATACCATCTTCGGCAAAATCGACCCACCAGCCCTGGTTTTTCAAGTAAGATAGGCCAAATCTCACGATTGACCGGCTCATCCTCAACCACCAGAATGCGGCAGCCGGAGAAACGCTGGCGAATGCCTTGCTCGGCATCCGTTATCAAAGCACTCGTCGATACCGCAAGACTACTTCCCCGGCCAAACCAGCCTGTCAGCCAGAAGGTGCTGCCCTGTCCGGGCTGTGAAGTCGCACCGGCATTCCCACCCATCGCCTCGGCAATTTTTTTGCTGATGGTCAGCCCCAGGCCACTGCCACCGTAGTGCCGCGTGGTCGACGCATCGGCCTGATCGAAGGCATGGAACAAGCGCCTCAATGTCGCCTGGCGCAATCCCGATGCCGGTATCCGTTACCTAAAGCGCGGAAACGCAGTTGACCCCTGCCACCTCAGACGCAAGCTTGCTACTTGCAGATTGACGCTGCCCGGCCTCGGTGAATTTAATGGCATTGCCGAGAAGTTCAGCAAGGCCTGTTGCAGGCGCGTCGGGTCGCCAATCAAACACACAGGCATCGGCGGCAGTCCGGCCTTCGGTCGCAGTTGCTTTGCCGGCTGCCCGACCAGCTGACGTGACGCAAACCTTGTCGATAACCGTTTCGAGCCGAAACTCAGTTTGCTCAGCGCCAATTTGCCTGCCTCGATCTTGGAGAGATCAAGCACCGCATTGATGGTTTTCCAGCAAATGCTTGCCGGCTGCTTCCAGTTTGTCGAGGCGGTTCATCTGTTCCGGAGGCAGCCCGCCGCGTCGTAACAGGTAAGCCATACCGTTGATGGCATTGAGCGGCGTCCGGATTTCGTGACTCATGTTGGCGAGGAAAGACGATTTTGCCCGATTGGCCTCATCGGCCCGCTGCCGCGCCTCCCGTTCAGCTCCGACCGTTCGGCTGGTCGACAAGTTGCTCAAGATGATGTCGGTGCGCCATCAGTTCGCGGCCTATCACGTTTTCTCTTCCGTAATGTCCTGCTTGACGGCCAGGTAATGGGTGACCTGTCCCATCCGGCTGGCGAATCGGCGCGATGATCACAAACTCGACATACTCACCTCACCATCCTTGCGCCGGTTGGTGAACTCGCCTTGCCAGCCCCCGCCGGATTTTGAGCGCAGCCCACACCTCGCTTCAAAAGTTGCCGGTGGCGTTCTGCCGGACTGAAGCATGCGAGGATTCTTGCCTTTACGCCTCCTCGAATGAATAACCCGTATTTTCAACAAAACAGGCGTTGACATTATTCGATAATTGCTTGCAGATCCGGTCTTGCCGAAGCGGTACTATCCGGACTTGCTCGACCGCCTGCGACAGTTTGGTTAGCGCCTGCTCACGGCTCTGCACACCTTCAGCCATCTGGTTAAACGCCCCTGCGAGCTGACAAATTTCATCTTCGTTATCGATCGTCGGGCGCGTTGCGCCATCCCCCTTCGGCAATTCGCTCCGCACCGACATAAACAGACGTACGCTGTGTCCGCAGCTTTTCAAGCAGATAACCGACGGCAGAGCAGCATCGCCAGCCGAACAGACTTTTTGACACCCCGCATTTGCCCCATATCTCTCACGAAAACGTTGATCAAATTTCGCCGTGGGAATCTTGACACTGGCAACACCGCGCAACTCGCCAAGCTGATAACCATAAGCTGCATC
>JADJMS010000005.1 GCA_016709495.1 Candidatus Dechloromonas phosphorivorans
GGCGCAGCACTCGTCGCCTGGCTGCTCGGCTGGATCCGTACCTACATCCTGTCACTGGTTTCCGAACGCATCGGCCGCGATCTGCGCACCACCACTTACGAACATCTGCTTGGCTCTGTCACTGGAATATCCCCCCCCGCTACTGGTGACCTGATGGCCCGCATTCGTACGGAAACCGACCGCATCAACGCTTTCATTTCCTTGCATTTGCTCAATTTCGCCACCGACGTGCCGATGATCGTCATGACCGCCAGCATCCTGTTCTCGATCAACCACTGGCTGGCCATTGTCACGCTGGTGCCGCTGCCCTTCATTGCCTGGATGATTCACCATGTGCGCGACAGCTGCGCACCGGCTTCGAGAAAGTCGACCGCGTCTCAGCTGCATGATCAACGCATTGGCTGATACCATTCCCGGCATTCGCGGGGTCAAGGCCTTTGCCCAGGAAAAGCGAAGCCGAAGGTTGCTTCGTGAGTCGAACAGTCGTAATCTTACCATGAATGACAAGCTGAACAAGACCTTACTGCCTGTTTTCACCTACCGTTACGCTGCTCTACCGAAGTCGGCCTGCTTGATTTGTTTTGGGCCTTCGGCATCTGGCAGATTTCAAGAACGACATCACGCTGGCGTGCTGACCGCGTTCCTCGCCTACATCAGTTGTTTTGCATGCGCCTCGATTCAATGAGTCAGTATTGTTTCTGTCACCCAGAAGGTTGCCGCTGGCGCTAAACGGATTTTCGATATACTCGACCATGTTTCCAGCGTGCCGGAACCAACTCAATCCGGTCCGATCTGGGTACGAAGGCTGTCTTGAACTGCGCAAGGCCAGTTTCCGCTATGGCACCCGCGCCAGACCCGCGATGTTTCACCTGATGGAGGAGCGCCGGGCTAGCCGATCGGTCTGGCTTAGCCATAGCGGTTCGGGCAAGAGCACGCTGGTCAATCTGATGTGCCGCTTCTACGACGTCACCGAAGGCGCTGTTTTCATCGATCGCATTACGTCCGCTCGGTGCCGGCTGCCGAATTCCGCCAGAACATCGGCCTCGTGCTGCAGGAACCTTTCTCTTCTTCGGCACTCATCGCCGAGAACATCGCCTACGGCAAACCGGACGCCTCGCGTGCCGCAAATCATCGCCAGCGCCGCCCACGCTCACGAGTTCATCCGGCGTCTGCCGCACGGTTACGATTCTCTGGTTGGCGAACGCGGCCAGGGCTTGTCTGGCGGTGAGCGCCAGCGCATTTCCATCGCCCGCGCCCTTTTAATCAACCCGCCGATCCTGACCCTCCATTTAGCCACTTTCTCGGTCGATACCGAAACCGGGAAAGAAGAACTGTAAGGCGCTCGACTACCTGGTCCGTGGCCGCACCACCATCGCTATCGCCCACCGCCTGTCCACGCTGCGCAAGGCTGACCGGTTGGTCGTCGCGGATCGCGGCCGTATTGTCGAAATCTCGGCTACCACGACCAGTTCACCGCCATTGAAGGCTATTATTACTAAGCTCTATCAAGCCCAGCGTAACGTCGATACCGAACAGGAAATGACGCGCGGCGCAGAGCTCGCCAAGCAAGGAGTTAAGCAAATGATGGTTATTTCCCGTTTTCCTCAAGCGAGACAGCGTTGCATGGTCAACTCGTTTTAATCGCCAAAATGGTGGAGGAACACAAAGGGATCACGCCAGTGCGCGCCTTCCCGATTGCGTTGTTCGATGAGGGCATTGCTCTGGTCATTCCTGAAGGCCACGAAGTCGGCTGTGGGAGCGCACTGCGTCGATCACGCCTGCAGCTACCGGTCAACTGCTTGAAAAGAAGAATTGGCGAGCGAATTTGTGCCGGAAATCCAGCAGCTCACCCCGGTGTCCAGCTTTGCTTGCCCAAGCACCTGGCAAGTCGTCACCAATCGCGGCAATGCAATGTTGATCCTCAAAGGCGAGGAAGATATCCGCCGCCTTTCACAGAGCCAGTTGATGATTGCCGACACCCACGGTATCCTGGCAGTTTTGATCCGAGACATCAGCACGCGGGACCGCAATAGCCGCAACTGTTTGAACGCTTCCTGTAACGGCGGTGGAAAATTTACGGTGACATGACACCTTTTGATTTTGCAAGCCGTCCCACGGAAAGCGTTAATAATTACTAGCTGCCCCAAATAACATTGCCAACGACGGAGCTGGGCGAAAAAAAGCATGAAGAAAAAGCGACATCATTATTCGCGACACACATTCTGCGCGGCCCGAACACCTGGACTTACCGTCCCGCAATGCTGGAAGCCTGGGTTGATTCCGGCGAACGGGAGGATTTTCCCTCCAACAAGATTCCCGGCTTTTACGAGCGCCTCTCGGCCTGGTTGCCCTCGCTGATCGAACACTGCTGCAGTTATGAAGAACACGGCGGTTTCATGCGCCGCGTTCAGGAAGGCACTTTTGGGCTGGTCTGCCATTTCTTGAGCATGTCGCGCTTGAGTTGCAAAATCTGGTTGGCCTGCCCGGCGGATTCGGCAAAACTCGCGAAACCTCGGAACGTGGTGCTGGCCGCCGTTCGCGCCTGGCATGAAGAAGTCACCCTGCACCGCGCCTCTACAACGCCTGTGACTAGATCATGGCAGCGATCAACGACACACCTTTGATGTTGCTGCAACCATTGAAGACCTCGGCGACATGGTCGACTCCAGTGCCCTGGCTCATCCACCGCCAGCATCGTCGATGCCGCCGATGATCGCGATATTCCGACCATCCGCCTGCTTGATGACGGCAATCTGGTCCAGATTGGCTACGGCGCTTTCGCCATGCGCCGCATCTGACGGCCGAAACTGACCGTACCAGCGCCATCGCCGAAACCATTTCGCGCGACAAAGACCCGACCCAGAGCCTGCTTGAATCCTGCGGCGTGCCGATCCCGGAAGGCCGCGAAGTAAGCAGCGCCGAAGATGCCTGGGAAGCCGCCGAAGATATCGGTCTGCCGGTTTGTATCAAGCCGGTCGATGGCAATCACGGCCGTGGCGTCCTCATTGACGTCAAGACCAAGGAAGAAAAAGAGAAGCCTACAAAATTGCCGTCGAAGAAGGTAGTGGCGTATTGGTCGAGCGTTCGATTCCCGGTACCGAACACCGCATGCTGGTCATTGGCGGCAAGCTGGTCGCCGCCAACCGGGGTGATATGGTCTTGGTCACCGGCGACGGTAAATCGACCGTCACCGAACTGATTGCGTCACAGGTCAATTCCGACCCGCGTCGCGGCCCGACCGAATTGCACCCGCTATCCAACATCCGCATCGACTCTGCTGCCCGCATGGAACTGGAACGGCAGAACCTGACCGCCGACTCGGTTCCCACCCAAGATCGCGAAGTGCTGATCCAGCGCAACGCCAACCATGCCTTCGATGTCACCGATGAGGTGCACCCGGAAACCGCCGCACTGGTTTCGCTGGCCGCCCGCGTTATCGGCCTCGATATTGCCGGCATCGACCTGGTTGCCGAAGACATTTCCAAGCCGCTATCTGAACAAGGTGGCGCCATCGTCGAAGTCAACGCCGGCCCCAGCCTGCTGATGCACCTCAAACCGGGTATCGGCAAGCCGCGTCCGGTGGGCAAGGCAATTGTCGACAATCTCTTTGCCCCCAACGAAAGCGGCCGTATTCCGGTCATTGGCGTAACCGGAACGCATGGCAAAACAGCGGTTGCCAAGCTCGTTGCTCACCTGATTTACATGTCCGGCAAGCGCGTTGGCTTAGCCTGCAGCGACGGCGTCCATCTTAACCGCCGTCATGTACAAAACCGATGCTGCCATCCTGACCGGTACCACCGCTTGCTGCTCAACCGTGGTGTCGATGCCGCAGTGATCGAAAACGGCGCCGGCACCATTCTCGGCGAAGGTTTGGCCTACGACCGTTGCCAGGTCGGCATCGTGACCAATATCGACATTGATGCCGAAAATCTCTCACGCTGGATAAGATCCGAGCGGTGGCGAATATTTCACCACCTATCGCAATACTTACCGCACCCAGGTCGACGTCGTACTGAAGAGTGGCTACACCATCCTCAATGCCTGTGACCCGGTAGTTGCCGACATGGCCGAGCTATCTGATGGCGAGGTTTCAAGCCATCGTCACCTGCGAAGGTGCCGAAAGTGCCATCAACGACCTTACCCAATTTCGAGACTTCCGCCTGCGCGAGCGTTTCCCTGCACTGGGCGACCTGATCCCGGCTGACCATCTCGATACCGTTTCGATGGCCCACGCCCTGGAATTCGCCGCACTCGGCCTGCAAGCCCAGGCCGGCTGCCCGGTGACTTTCAGTCGTACAGCACAAGCTGTCGAAGCTGGCATTTACCAAGTCGTCGTCGAATACACGAGTAAGAAGTTGGCCGTCTGGCCCTTCGAGCGCGCCGAGCAACTTGTCTTGCCGCCCTCAACGACACGCCCTTTCGACCTCGACGCAATCCTCAAGGAATTGCGCGATCTCGATGAGGACATCCGCCTCGGCCCATCAACCGGCGCCATAGTTTCGGCTGCCATGGCGCGTGGCATTCCCTATCGCCGCCTGACGCAAGGCAGCTTGGTCCAGTTCGGCTGGGGCAGCAAGCAAAAGCGCATTCAGGCCGCTGAGACCTGCTACACCAGCGCCATTGCCGAATCGATTGCACAGGACAAGGAACTTACCAAGAACCTGCTGCACGCCGCGGGGGTTGCCGTACCGCTTGGCCGCCCGGTCAAAGATGCCGATGACGCCTGGGCTGCGGCGCAGGAAATCGGCCTGCCGGTCGTCGTCAAACCACGCGATGGCAATCAGGGCAAAGGTATTTCGGTCAATTTGACCGGCGAAGAGCAAATAAAGAAAGCCTTTACGCTGGCGGAAGAGTTCCGCGATGACATCCTGGTCGAGAAATACCTGCCCGGCCACGATTACCGCCTGCTGGTCATTGGCGACAAGCTGATTGCTGCAGCCCGCCGCGACCCACCACTGGTTACCGGCGACGGCGTTCACACCGTTCGCCAACTGGTCGAACTGGTCAACAAAGACCCTAGGCGCAGCGATGGTCACGCCACTTCGCTGACCAAAATCCGCTTTGATGAAATCGCCCTCGCCCGCCTCGCGCAACAAGGCCTTGATGCGGACTCCGTCCCCCCGCGAGGCAGCCGTGTCATTCTGCGCAACAACGCCAACCTTTCTACCGGCGGGACGGCAACCGATGTCACCGATGACGTCCATCCGGAACTCGCTGCCTGCGCCGTAGCAGCTGCACAAACTGTCGGCCTCGATATCTGCGGCATCGATGTCGTTTGCGACACCATGCTCAAGCCGCTCGAAGATTCAAGGCGGCGGCATTGTCGAAGTCAACGCCGCCCCCGGCCTGCGCATGCACCTTGACCCCTCATTCGGCAAGGGCCGCGCCGTCGGCGAAGCCATCGTCGGCATGATGTTCCCGGATGGCGACAACGCCCGCATTCCGGTTGTCGCCATCGCCGGCACCAACGGCAAAACCACCACCAGCCGCCTGATTGGCCGCATCTTTGAAAGCAACGGCTTGCGCGTTGGCATGACCAGCACCGATGGCGTCTATATCGATGGCAAACGCACCGACTCCGGCGACTGTTCCGGCCCGAAGAGTGCCCGTAACGTGCTGCTCCACCCGGACGTTGATGCTGCTGTCTTCGAAACCGCCCGTGGCGGGGTGCTGCGCGAAGGCCTTGGTTTCGATATGTGCGATGTCGCAGTCATCACCAACATCGGCCTTGGCGACCATCTTGGTCTCAATTTCATCACCACGGTCGACGAACTGGCTGTCGTCAAACGTGTCATTGTTGAAAACGTTGCGCCCAATGGCACTGCCGTACTCAATGCAGCCGACCCAGTGGTTGCAGCAATGGCACATCACTGCCACGGCGATATCATTTTCTTCGCTCGTGACCGCATGAACCCGGTTCTGGCAACACACCGCGCGCAAGGTAAACGGGTTGTTCATGTCGAACGCGATGCGATCATCTGTAGCGAAGGCCGCAAAAAACACCGCATCCCGCTGGCCAACGTTCCGCTCACGCGCAACGGCACCATCGGTTTTCAGGTCGAAAATGCGATGGCCGCCGCCGCCACCGGCTGGGCGCTTGGTTATTCGTGGGAAGTCATAGAGCGTGCGATGGCCAATTTTGTCAGCGACACCAACAGCACACCAGGCCGCTTCAATGTTTTCGATTTCAAGGGCGCCACCCTGATTGCCGATTACGGCCACAACCCGGATGCCATTCAAGCGCTGGTCAGTGCCGTCGAGAACATGCCGGCAACGCGTCGTTTGGTGGTTATCAGCGGCGCCGGTGATCGACGCGATGAAGACATCCGCCAGCAAACCGAAATCCTTGGTGATGCCTTTGATGATGCCATCCCTATCAGATGCCTGCCAGCGCGGTCGCGAGGATGGTGAAGTGATCGGCCTGCTCCGCGAAGGCTTGGCCACGCCAGTCGCACCAAGCAAATCGATGCCATTGACGGCGAGTTCATCGCCATCGACAACGCCATAAACCGGCTGCAACCCGGCGATCTTTGCCTGATTCTGATCGATCAGGTCGAAGAGGCATTGGCACATATTGCCAAACGGATTGCCGAGGCAACTTGAAAAATGAGCCGTTCAGGCCATAGCAAATCATGAAATAAAAAAAGCCACTCGGGAGTGGCTTAATTCTTATATTTACTGGTGCCCCTGACCAGAATCGAACTGATACCTGATGATTACAAATCACCATTTTCACTGATTTATCGGTGCTGATACAGATTCACCACAGCAACAAAACACCAACAAAACCTCACCAAACATAGGATTTCGTTAATCATCAGGTTGATTTGCGTTGAACCATGTATTACATTCGCTCTTACAAAACTCTTACATGAAACGAGCGAGCTATGGCAAAGCTGGAGCGAGTCAAACTAACACCGGGTCGTATTGCCTCCTTTTCCTGCCCACCAGAGAAGGCGCAAACATTTCTGTGGGACTCTGAGGTTCCCGGCTTTGCGATACGCGCCACGCCGCCCGGCAAGCGCACCCCGAACGGCACCCGCGCCTATATTTTTCAAGGCTACCTAAACGGCGCAACACCTCGCCTAACAATTGGCGATACAAAGGTTTGGAATTTAGACGACGCGCGAATCGAAGCCCGTCGATTGCAGGCATTACTCGACAAGGGGATAGACCCTAGAGAGCAAAAGCGCGAACTCGAAGAAGTTAAAGCTACCGCTAAAGCTGCCACTGAGGCTGCACAGAACGAAAAAGAGAGCAAACAATGCTACACCTTGCGCGCCTTGCTGGATGCGTACTGTGAGCATTTGGAAGCCAACGGCAAAGCACAGAGCGCCAGACAGGCAAAATCTATTTTCAAGTGCCATGTTTTCGAGGCGCACCCTGATATTGCAGCGCTCCCCGCCAGCGAAGTCACACCCGACCATGCCGCCACAATGGTTCGCTACGTAATTGAGCAGGGAAAAGACCGCGCTGCCGGCGTACTGCGTAGCTACCTGAGTGCCGCGTTCAACGCGGGCAGAAAAGCCCGATATAACGCCAAGCTGCCAGCCGCCTTTATCGCCTATCAGGTTCAAATAAATCCCGTGGAGATTATCGCCACCATCGCGGTGAATCGAGGCGACCGCACGCTAAACGCCGATGACCTGAAGAGATATATAGCCGCGCTATCCGATGACGACCTATCCGACTTGGCGCTAAAGCTAGCCCTCTTCTCTGGTGGGCAACGCATGGCGCAACTTCTCCGCGCCAAGGTAAGTGACTACGACAAGGACAGCCAAACCCTGCGCCTCTGGGACGGCAAGGGCAAGCGCAGCACACCCCGCGAACACTTGCTACCTTTAGCATCCAAGGCCGCTGCCATCGTTGAAAAACTGATTGAGCGTGCCAAGCCGCTAGAAACGCCGCTTCTGTTTTCCTCGTTCGGCAAAACGCAACTGGTTGAAACCACCCCCGGCAAGCGTGCGACTTCCATTTGCAAAACAATGAAGTGCGAGGCATTCGACCTGCGAGACATTCGCCGCACCTGCGAAACGATGCTAGCCGGCATGGGCATTAGTCGAGACACCCGCGCCCAACTTCTAAGCCACGGACTGTCAGGCGTACAGGCCGCGCACTATGACCGCCACAGCTACACCAACGAGAAGCGCGCAGCATTGGTGGCATGGGAGAAACGCCTAGATGACATTGCTACTGGCAGGCACGCCGCAAACGTATTGCAGATGAAACGCAAGGGCCGGACGGCAGCATAACCGAGTACGCCGCCCCCTAGTCTGGCCAGATGAACGGCGGAATCTGAGGTAGGCTGATAGTGGACGCCATCTGTAAGATGATTTTTACAGGAGGCATCGAATGGAACGGATACCGAGAGCGGTATATACAAAGGAATTCAGGGCGGAAGCGGCGGCGCTGGTGTTACGTGACGGGCTGAGCGCATCGGCAGCAGCAAAGCGGCTGTCAATTTCGAAGAAGACACTGGATAACTGGTTGGCGCTTGCCAAGGCGGGGAAGCTGGCAGCAATTGGCTCAAATCGTTCGCCAGTGACGGAACAGGAGGCCGAGCTTTCTCGGCTACGTAAGGAGTTGGCCGAAACGAAGATGGAGCGTGACCTGTTGAAAAAAGCGGCCGCGTACTTTGCGAGGGAGTCACCGCCCGGTACGCGGTCATGAAACAGAATCGACTCCATTACCCCATCAGCCTGATTACCAATGCGTTTGATGTCTCGGTCAGCGGCTATCACGCCTGGGATGAACGCCCAACATCGAAGCGGGCGCAGGCAGATGCCCGACTCTGCGTTGCCATACGCAGCACATCAACGAACCCGGCAGACCTACGGTGCCGAACGACTACAGCCCGAACTCAAGGCGGATGGCTTTCCAGCAAGTGTTGGTCGCATCAAACGACTCCGTCAGGAAATGAACCTTCGCTGCAAGCAGAAGCGGAGATTCAAGGCAACGACCAACTCGAATCACAAGCTACCGGTGGCCGACAATCTGCTTAACCAAACCTTCACGGCTCAACGCCCAAACGAAGCCTGGGTCACTGATATCACCTATATTCCGACCAGTGAAGGCTGGCTCTATCTGGCTGGGATCAAGGATATCTTCACCTGCGAAATCGTCGGGTACGCACTGAGTGAACGGATGACAAAGGAACTGGTCGGCAAGGCGCTATTCCTGGCGGTCACCACCAAACGTCCACCTTCTGGACTGATTCACCATTCAGATCGTGGCAGTCAGTATTGCAGTCACGACTATCAGCGACTCGTCAGCCAGTTTGGCATGAAGGCATCCATGTCTCGCCGAGGAAACTGTTACGACAATGCACCCATGGAAAGTTTCTGGGGAACGCTGAAAACGAACTCGTGCATCACCGGCGATACGAAACACGAGCTGAAGCTATTCGAGAGATCAGTGAATACATTGACATCTCTACAACCGCTATAGGCGGCATTCTCGATTGGGCCATCTCTCGCCCGCAGTTTTTACCCAGCAGTTCTATGCAAAACGGCTGGCAGCATAGCGTTGATGGCGTTCACGATTGACGACCTACCACTCAGCGCGATGACCCCCTGCCGGCATCAAAAGTCTGGAACATCTAGGCTTCTAGACCACTTGGCTTTCCACGCACAGAATATTTCCCCTATTCAAACAGCAATCAAACAGGCAAGCACGATTTAAAATAGCTATCACCATGCCCTGCAACGCACTCAGCCCCGTTTGAATATTCAAATCAATCAGCAAATGGCCCGGCCTAGTGTCGGGTTTTTGTTGTCGGTATTGTCGGACGATAAATTTATTTTGCAATCGTGACTTCGGTCACGGTTCACAATAGAAACAAGGTGAGAGAATCCGGCATCATGAAAAATAAGTTTTTCCATAATTCGGCGCTAGTCCTTGCAGTCATCTTGGTTCCCGGAGGTGTTTTTCTTCTGGCCCCAATGGCGTACAGAACCTACAAGCGAGTTAAGGAAAAACGTTTAACATCCAAGTAGCGAGACCAAGGGCGCTAATATCTGCCCCAACGCCTGGTTTTGTGCCGGGCTTTTCCTTGGTGCCCATGAGAAGAATCGAACTTCCGACCTCTCCCTTACCAAGGGAGTGCTCTACCACTGAGCTACATGGGCATCATTTGGTGCGTCCTGACGGGCTCGAACCGCCGACATTCTGCGTGTAAGGCAGACGCTCTACCAACTGAGCTAAGAACGCACGACACAATCAACTGGAGCGGCAGAAGAGTCTCGAACTCTCGACCTATACCTTGGCAAGGTATCGCTCTACCAACTGAGCTACTGCCGCTTATTGATGGTTGGCGGAGTGGACGGGACTCGAACCCGCGACCCCCGGCGTGACAGGCCGGTATTCTAACCAACTGAACTACCACTCCAATTTGCTACTTAACCGCCTTGGCTCCCCGACCTGGGCTCGAACCAGGGACCTACGGATTAACAGTCCGGCGCTCTACCAACTGAGCTATCGAGGAAAAGGCCGTGCATTATAAATTTTCAACGCCGCTTTGCAATCCCAAATACGCACGAGCAGTAAAAATACCGTTTTCTGCCACCCGCCCCCGAGTATCACCATCCATCAACCAAGAAAGAGACATTGGGGGCATTGATGAAATCCTCTTACAAAACTCTTACAATATCCAAAGAAAGCAAAAAAGCCACTCCGAAGAATGGCTTAAGTATTTGATTTTTAATGGTGCCCCCGACCAGAATCGAACTGATACCTGATGATTACAAATCAACTGCACGACCTTCATGCTACGGGGGCACTGAGCAACGGGGTATTATTATAGCCTGACCGGGACCATTTTCCACATGACAACGCTAACCAACCCATTTGAAATTGCCCGCGAAACGCTGCGTTTGCTGGCAACACGTCGAATTCCGCCAACGCCGGACAACTACCTCACGCTTTATCATGAGATTTCGGGCACTCACCCGTCGAAAGATGCTTTTCCCGAAAAGCAGTTACGTACATTAGCCGCTGCGCTACCCAAAAACACCCCGGAGCAACTCCGCCTTGCCCGACAATTGGAAGAGGCCGTCAAAGCAGGCAATTGGGATAATTTTCGTGAGCACCTTGCGCAATTTGTCAGTGCGCTTGCCGAAGCCCAAAAATTAGCCTGGTCGGAATTGATTACCAATCTGATTCGCCAGTGGGATGCCAAGCATGTCGGTCTAACGGCTGCGCGTAAACGTGAATCGCTCGACCACGTACTTTCAGGCGCCGGCGCCAACCCTGAAACACTATTCAATCGTCTGCAAGGACTGATGCGCTCCTGGGGGCAAGGAAAGGAAAGCGAAACCCAGACAAGCCCGGAAACCCAATCAAGCGCCACGTTGGCTGAAACGCTTTCCGCTACGACCGTTTCCAACCCCACGCAAGCGGAAGACCTGCTTCCCGAATTAAGAGAATTATTCGCTTTCACGCTGGAAACAGCCATCGCGACCCAGCTGATTGAAAGCCCTCAGCTCTCGAACGATGCCAAACTGCTTGCTGCTGACATTCGCGGCGCCAGCAAGCTTGAGCAGATGCAGGATTTTTTGACACGACTCAAGCGCTTTGCCTTCAAACTTGAACTACTGGCTGAAGATCAGGCTGAACTGCGTCGTAGTCTGTTGAGCCTGCTGCGGCTTCTCGTTGAAAACATTACCGAACTCGTTGTCGACGACCGCTGGCTGCATGGCCAAATCGACGTGGTGCGCGACATCATCGAAAAGCCGCTATCACAACGCACAGTTGACGACGCCGAACGACGCCTCAAAGAGGTGCTCTACAAACAAAGCCAGCTTAAAGCCAGTCTCTTTGAAGCAAGGGACGCCATCAAGCAAATGCTCGCCGGCTTTGTCGACCATCTCGCTGACTTTGCCGACGCCACGTCGGAATTCCACGACAAACTTGAGGGGTGTGCCGAAAAAATCAGTGCCGCGAATGACATTTCAGAGCTGGGCAACGTACTCGGCGAAGTCATGCGCGAAACACGAACCATCCAGCTCAATGCGCAAAAATCGCGCGATGAGTTACGGTCAACTCAGGAAAAGGTCAAAAAATCCGAGGCCAGAATTCATGAGCTGGAAATGGAACTTGAAACCACCAGCGACCTCGTCCGCCACGACCAACTCACCGGCGTACTCAACCGCCGCGGCCTGGAGGACATGTTCAACAAAGAGGTCGCCCGAGCCTTGCGCCACGACACCTTGCTCTGTGTCGGCTTGCTGGACATCGACAACTTCAAGAAACTCAACGACTCGCTTGGCCATGATGTCGGCGATCAAGCACTCATTCACCTCGCCAACGTCTGCCGTGAAACCCTGCGCCCACAAGACACTGTAGCCCGCTTCGGGGGAGAGGAATTCATCATTCTGCTACCAGAAACGCCACTGGCAGATGCCTCAGTCGCCCTAACCCGTCTGCAACGTGAGCTGACCAAAAAATTCTTCCTGAATGACAACGAAAAGGTGCTCATTACTTTCAGTGCGGGAGTCACTCAGATGTTGCCGGAGGACACACAAGCATCTGTAATCAAGCGTGCGGATGAAGCCATGTACAAAGCCAAGCAGACCGGCAAAAACCGCGTTGTCACCGCGCAATAACGCCAATGGAATGCAGCGCATGAAAGCAGTCATCCTTGCAGGCGGCCTGGGTACTCGCATTAGCGAAGAGTCTCACCTAAAGCCAAAACCCATGATCGAAATTGGTGGCAAGCCGATTATTTGGCATATCCTCAAAATTTATTCTGCGCACGGCATCAATGACTTCATCATTTGCCTGGGGTATCGCGGCTACGTTATCAAGGAATACTTTGCCAACTATTTTCTCCACACCTCTGATGTCACCTTCGATCTGAGCAAAAACCAGATGGAGGTCCATGAGCGCCATGCCGAACCCTGGCGAGTGACTTTGGTCGATACCGGCGAAAATACACAAACTGGCGGCCGTCTGAAGCGTGTCCAGCACTATCTGAAAGACGAAAATGAATTCTGCTTCACTTATGGCGATGGTGTTGGCAACATTGACATCAACGCATCCCTGAATTTTCATCGCCAGCAAGGTACTTTGGCTACGGTGACGGCTGCAACGCCTCCTGGACGTTTTGGCACCATCGAGATTAGTGATGACCGGGTTACCCGATTCAACGAGAAACCCCTTGGTGGCGAAGGAATGATCAACGCCGGATTTTTCATTCTGTCCCCCAAGGTGATTGATCTCATTGAGAATGATCAAATGCCGTGGGAGTCCACACCGCTACAGAGTCTTGCCCAGCAGAAACAGCTATCTGTCTGGAAGCACCATGGGTTTTGGCAACCCATGGATACCTTGCGCGAAAAAAATCATCTTGAAGATCTTTGGCAAACCGGCAAGGCTCCGTGGAAAACATGGTAACACCATCATTTTGGGCGGGGAAACGTGTTTTCATCACCGGACATACCGGATTCAAAGGGGGCTGGTTGGCCCTTTGGCTGCAAAAAATGGGGGCAATTGTCACTGGTTATGCGCTCCCCCCCAGCACAATCCCAAATTTTTTTGAGGTTGCCGAGGTAGACCGGGGTATGAACGCGATCATGGGTGACATTCGCGACCATGACGCTTTGCAAAACGCCATTACCTCCAGCCAGCCACAAGTCGTATTTCATCTGGCCGCTCAAGCTTTGGTTGGCACAGGATACAGCGACCCGCTTGGCACTTTTTCTACAAACATTCAAGGCACAGCCATTCTTCTGGAATGTTTGCGCAATACCAAAAGCATTCAAGCTGTCGTTGTCGTCACCAGTGACAAATGCTACGAGAATAAAGAATGGCCTTGGCCATATCGTGAAAATGAACCCCTTGGTGGTCGCGACCCATACAGTAGCAGCAAAGCCTGCGCAGAACTGGTGACCGCCGCCTATCGTGACTCTTTTCTCGGGCCTGCCGGCATTGCCGTCGCTACCGCCCGGGCGGGCAATGTATTTGGCGGTGGAGACTGGTCTGCCAATCGACTGGTACCAGACCTGCTTGCAGCTTTCTCACAAAATCAAACAGCTCAATTGCGCCGCCCGCATTCAACCCGCCCCTGGCAGCATGTACTCGAGCCATTGGCAGGCTACTTGATGCTAGCTGAAAAGCTGTGTACTGATAATGCGTATAGTCGCGCCTGGAATTTTGGTCCAGGTGAAGAAGCCAGCCTGCTCGCCGGCGAGTTAGCGGATCAACTAGCCAAAATATGGGGAGAGAACGCCAGTTGGCACGCAGCACCGACTGTCTTTCCTCACGAAGCCGAAACACTGCAACTGGATTCAACCCTAGCGAGAAAAAAACTGGATTGGCACGCTCGCTGGTCTCTCACAGCAGGCCTGTCCGCCACAATTTTTTGGCATAAATCCTGGTTGACCGCAACCAATATGCGTGAATACACGCTTAAGCAAATTGAGCAATACAGCGCCGATGAATACCCAAAACAGTGACCGCAGAGCCATCCTTGAACTCGTCCGCAAGTACGCCGAAACCAAGTTAGCCGCCAGCCCCTTTCTGGCCGGAAAAACAACGATTCCCGCCTCGGGCAAAGTCCTTGGCCCAGAAGAACTGGTCAACCTGGTGGATGCCTCATTGGATGCCTGGTTAACCACAGGCCGCTTCAACGATGCATTTGAAAAAAAGCTCGCTGCCTATTTGGGCATTCCCCATGTTCTGACCTGTAATTCAGGGTCCAGTGCCAACCTGCTGGCACTGACGGCCCTGACTTCCCCGCTGCTTGGCGAGCGCGCACTCAAAGCGGGGGATGAGGTCATTACGGCCGCCGCCGGCTTCCCAACCACGGTAAACCCCACGTTGCAAAACGGCTTGATTCCGGTTTTTGTCGACTCCCACATACCCAGCTACAACCCGCTTCCCGCTGACATTGAAGCGGCAATGTCGGACAAGACACGCGCCATCATGATCGCCCACACACTGGGTAATCCATTTGCCGCGGCAGAGATTCGAGCCATAGCGGACCGCCACAATCTCTGGCTGATCGAAGACTGTTGCGATGCCCTTGGCTCAACTTACAACCATCAAAAGGTCGGTACGTTCGGGCATCTCGGTACCCTGTCGTTTTACCCCGCCCACCACATCACCATGGGCGAAGGCGGCGCCGTATTCACCAGCGACCCGTTACTCAAACGCATTGTCGAATCGTTCCGTGACTGGGGCCGTGACTGCTGGTGCAATCCCGGGTGCGACAACACTTGTGGCAAACGATTCGACTGGCAATTGGGCGAACTCCCCGCCGGTTACGACCACAAATATGTTTACTCGCACTTGGGATACAACCTCAAGATCACCGACATGCAGGCAGCCATCGGCCTCGCGCAACTGGATCGGCTGGAAAATTTCATCGCTGCCCGGCAAAACAATTTCGCTTATCTGAGCGAACGCCTGACGGGTATCGCCCACCTGACCCTGCCGCTCGCCACCCCGGGCAGCAATCCATCCTGGTTCGGCTTTCCGCTCACCCTGGCGGAAGATGCACCGTTCAAGCGAGTTGACTTGCTCCGCTATCTTGAACAGCAAAAAATTGGCACTCGCCTGCTGTTCGCCGGTAATCTGACGCGCCAACCCTATATGGCCGATCGCCCATACCGCATCGCCAACACCTTGACCAACGCTGACCGCATAATGAATCAAACCTTTTGGGTTGGTCTATGGCCAGGGCTAGAGGCTTCAGCACTTGAGCACATTGGACAATCGCTGGAAGCCTTTTGTGGGATATGAAAACGCATCCACACTAACTGCCAGCACCTCAATCCAAAACGAGCGGAATCATGAATAAACCACTCTTCATCTTCGAAATGGCCAACAACCATATGGGCGATACAGCCCATGGCATCGCCATTATCGAAGCCATGCGCGAAGCCTGCCAAGGTTTTCCGTTCGACTTTGCATTCAAGCTGCAATATCGCGATCTCGACACCTTCGTTCACCCCAGCTTCAAAGGGCGTGACGACGTGAAATACGTCAAACGCTTTGAAGAAACCCGGTTAACGCGTGAGCAGTTTCAGCTGCTAGTCGACACCATGCGCAGCTGTGGATTCAAGACAGTTTGCACACCGTTCGATGAAAACTCGGTCGACCTGATCGCAGCACAAAACATTGAAACCATCAAAATTGCCAGTTGTTCGCTGACCGACTGGCAATTGCTGGAAAAAATCGCCAGCGCCGGCAAGCCGGTCATTGCTTCAACCGCTGGCGCCTGCCCGGAAGAGGTTGACAATGTCGTCAGCTTCTTCCTGCACCGTGCGACGCCGCTAACACTGATGCATTGCGTCGCGGAATATCCGACCCCCGACGCGCACCTGCATATCGCCCGCATCGATGCTTTGCGTGAGCGCTACCCTGAGGTACGAATCGGTTTCTCAACCCACGAAAGCCCCGATGTCACCGAACCAGTCATGCTGGCGCTAGCCAAGGGAGCAACGGTCTTTGAAAAACATGTCGGCCTGCCCACGGAACGCTTTGCATTGAATGCTTACTCAGCCAATCCGGCTCAGGTTCGGCAATGGTTGCAAGCGGCCGAACGTGCGCTCGCCATGTGTGGCAACGAAACCTGGCCCGTGGCAACACCAGCCGAGCAAGAAAGTCTCGCCAGCCTGCGCCGCGGTGTTTTCATGACGCACTCAGTCAAAGCGGGAGCGAATATTGATAACAGCGATGTCTGTTTCGCCTTCCCACCGGTTCCGGGCCAGATCACTGCCAACCAGTGGTCAAAATACAATCGCTTTACTGCGACAACCAAGATTGATGCCGGTCAGCCGTTGATGGCGTCTCAAGTCAATACACGCAATGAGCGGGAACAAGTACTGGCGGCAGTCACGGCTGTTCGTCATCTCCTGCATTCTGGCAATATTGTCGTTCCCGGAAAGTCTGACCTCGAAATTTCGCATCACTACGGGATGGATCGTTTTGCAGAATACGGCCTGACCATGATCACGGTGGTCAACCGCGAATATTGCAAAAAATTAATTGTCATGCTGCCCGGCCAAACACATCCTGAACAGCACCATAAACAAAAGGAAGAAACCTTCGTCATCCTGCATGGCAGCATTCAAATCTGGCTGAACGACAAATTAACCGAAGCACGGCGCGGCGATGTCATCACCGTCCAGCGTGGCGTCAAAACACAAATTCTTTAGTGTAGAAGGCGTCGTGTTCGAGGAAATTTCTTCAACACACATCACTAGCGATTCTTTCTACAGCGATCCGTCGATCACTGCCAATCCCCACCGCAAAACCCTGCTTACTCACTGGCTTTGAACATGCGCGTCGCTGACTATTTGATGAGCCGACTGGCCGATGCCGGTGCCGAGCATGTCTTCCTGCTACCTGGTGGCGGTGCCATGTACCTTAACGATGCGCAGGTTTGCTAAAAACGTCTGGTGCCGGTGCCCTGTCATCACGAGCAAGCGTGCGGTATTGCCGCCGAAGCCTGGGGGCGCATTCGCGAAACATTTGGCGTCTGCATGGTGACGACCGGCCCGGGTGCTACCAATGTCATCACCCCGGTAGCTGGTGCCTGGATCGAATCGACACCATTTCTTGTCATTTCCGGCCAGGTCAAACGCGCCGACCAACTCGCCGGCCGCCCGCTGCGCCAAGGTGGCGTGCAGGAAGTCGACATCATTCCCATCGTCAAATCGATCACCAAATACGCGGTCACCGTCACGACCCGCAGCAAATCCGCTACCACCTGGAGCGTGCACTCCATGAAATGAAGGATGGCCGTAACGGCCCGGTCTGGCTCGATATTCCACTCGATGTGCAAGCCGCTACGGTCGACCCGGAAAATCTACCAAGTTTCACTCCCGCCCCGCAGCCCGAGCATGACCTTAGCGAGGCTGCAGCACAATTGATGGCATTGATCGGCGCAGCCGAGCGCCCGCTCCTGCTCGCCGGTCACGGAGTTCGGCTCGCCGGTGCAGCCAGGGAATTCATGGCACTGGCCGAGCGTCTGCAAATACCCGTCGCCACAACCTGGAATGCACTCGATCTTCTCCCTTGGGCACACCCTCTCTGCGTAGGACGCCCAGGCGTCGTCGCCCTGCGTGGCGCCAATTTTGCAGTGCAAAACTGCGACCTGCTGATCAGTATCGGCTGTCGGCTCGACAACATCATTACCGCCTATAACCCGCGTGGTTTCGCCCGCGCCGCCAAAAAAGTCGTGGTCGATGTTGACGCCAACGAAATCGCCAAACTGGACATGGACATCGACCTGAGTATCGTTGCCGATGCAAAAAAACTTCTAACGGTAATCGCCCAAACAGTACCGCCGCAAAAACCATTGGCAACAGCACCCTGGATCGCTCGTTGTGCCGATTGGAAGCAACGCTATCCTGTCAATGACGGACTGCCTTTTCCAACGAGCGGCCCGATCAGTCACTACCACTTTGCGTCAGAACTCTCTGAAGCCATCCCACCAGAATGTCTGGTCAGCACGGGTAGCTCCGGCCTTGCGGTGGAAGTCTTTTACACTGTGTTTCGCAACAAGATCGGGCAGCGGGTATTCCTGACCTCTGGCCTTGGTTCGATGGGCTATGGCCTGCCAGCAGCCATCGGAGCATCTCTTGCCAACAATCACCGGTCGATGGTATGTCTCGAAAGCGATGGTAGCCTGCAACTGAACCTCCAGGAACTGGGGACGCTGGTTGCACAGAAGCTGCCAATCAAACTACTGGTGATGAACAACGGCGGCTATGCCTCGATCCGCAATACCCAACGCAACTATTTTTCCGAACGTTACGTCGGCACCGGTCCCGAAGCTGGGCTGTTTTTCCCCGACCTCAAACAGGTAGCGCAGACTTGGGCACTCCCCTTCCTGCGCATCGCCGATACAGCCGACCTGCCGCTGCTCGCTTCAGCCCTGGCCACCCCGGGCCAGCAACTGATTGAGGTTGTACTGACACAAAATGAAACCCTGGCGCCCAAGGTAGCCGCCCTACCCCAAGCCGATGGTTCGATGCTGTCAATGCCGCAGGAGGACATGTCGCCACTGCTGCCGCTGGCAACCCTGACAGAGGAAATGCTGATCTCGCTGACCGCAGCCTCGCTCGCCGCGCAACGCTGATGGAAATGACCTGTCCCTGCTGCAAAAATGGCGACACATATGAGGGCATCGGTGACCCCTGTACGTTCCACTGCCGAACCTGCGCCCACGTCTGGCGCAACGCGACCTTGCCCACCGCTTACTACGGCTGTTGCACCGGGCGCAACGACAACCTCCCCGATCTAGAAAAAAAATACACAGACCGGCTTAAAGGCATTGTTCGATATTTGCGACCGGGTCAGCGTATTCTCGAAATCGGCTGTGCCGAAGGCGCATTCGGTGCCCAAGTCAAGCAGCAACTGGCCCTCACTTATGTTGGAATCGAGCCATCACCCGACGCCGAAATCGCCACGAGCAGGCTGGACCGCGTCCATCGCATCCCGGCCAGAGAGCTCGATCTCGCGCCCTTCGACCTAGTGCTGGCTTTTCATGTCCTTGAACATATCGAGGACATCGCATCGGAAATCAGCCACTGGCGTCGACTGTGCAAGCCCAATGCCCGCCTTATCGTCGAAGTCCCGCATCGCTCGGGAAATCCCCTGCTCAACAATGATCGACACCAAGAACATCTACACCAGTTCTCTCTCGCCTCACTTGCCATCCTGCTAGACCATGCCGGCCTGAGCATTATCGAAGCCAGCACCGGTCACTTCGAATCAACGGTCTATTGCGACAGCCTGCGCATCATCGCCCAGCTCGAAGCGACCTCGGAACAAAACCGGAAAGAACTGCTGTCCCGCTTCGCCGCCTGCCTGGCCGGGCCCTTTGTCATTTACGGAGTCGGTGGCGATTTCAGAAATTATGTCGAGCCACTGCTTGGCGAATTGCCGGTAGCTGCCCTCTGTGACAGTTCCGCTAAGCAGCAAGGCAAAGTCATCGGACAGCATCGGGTATCGGCCTATGATCCTGCAGCGCTCGCCAAGCTGCCGATCCTGATTGCCAGCACGCGACATGCAGGGGAAATCCGAAAAAGTCTGCTGGCGCAGGGCGTAATGCAGCAGGCCATAGTCAGCCTGGACCAGATTTATGGTTGAGCCCCTTCCTGCCTATCCCTGGCGGCGACCCTGTCCAATCTGCCAGGCCGACCAGCCGCAACCGGTCTACGACAACCACATGGCACAGCTCGATGGACTGGACATGAGCTATCGCATCGGCCAATGCATACAATGCGGCTTCGCTTATGCCTACGAACTGCCGCCCCCCGAGACCTATGAAAAATACTATCGGTCACTGTCGAAATATGACCAACCGCTAAACCAAATATGCATTTGTGCGGTCGACCATGCCCGGATCGAGAAAACGCTGGCTATCTGTCTCCCCCTCCTCCCGCGTGATGCACTGATCAGCGACATCGGCTGCGGTTTTGGTGCCCTGCTCAGCGCTTTCAAGGCAGCCGGATTCTTGCGACTGCACGGAATCGACCCGGCACCAGCCTCGACTACAACCGCCGCCCGCCTGTTCGGCCTCGAACACATCCGTACCGGTTCGCTGCGTGATGCAATCGGCCAATTACCGCTGGCCGAAACCGACCTGCTCTGCCTGACCGGCGTTGCCGAACACCTGCCCTGCTTAAATCAAGACTTGGGCTGCTTGCTGGAGGTATTGCCGGAGCACGCCATGGTTCTCCTCGAAGTCCCGGCGCTTGAGCGTTTTCTGTCCCCCCCCGGGGAAGCTTATGGCGAATTTTCTCTGGAGCACATCCAGTATTTCAGCACACAAACGCTAACCGGCCTGATGGCAAGCTTTGGTTTTTCCCCTCAAGTACTGAGCATCTACGAATTTCAGGGCTGCACCGACAGTCTATTCGGGCTCTTCTCGCGCCGGGCGCAAACTGAGGGCATCTCCGCCCCCCCTGCTGCCAGCCTTGAGGACTATTTGGATTACTCTGCCAAGTCGCTGGAAAACGGCCTGCAAAGAATCGCCAATCGCAGCGACCCCTTTGTGATTTTCGGTGCCGGCAGCCATACCGCCCGCCTCCTACCGCAATTGGAACAACTGGGCGTCGCCTCGCGGATTATCGCTATCGTCGACAACAATCTGAACCTGTGGGGAAAAAACTCGGCAATTTCATCATACAGCCCTGCGATTTCCTCACCGCCATGCCGGGTTGCACCGTTCTGGTTTCCTCGTTCAACGCTCAGAACGCCATTGCTACACAACTCGCCGGACGTCACCCAACCATCCTTTTGTACGATCTCGACGAATGACACCGAACGCAACCCGGGACGCACTTTTCACCCACCTATTGCAGGATTTCGATTCGATACTTCCAGCCTTTCCTCTCCCGGAATTAGACAGACAGCGGATTTTTGTTACTGGCGGGAGCGGCTTTATCGGCTTCTGGCTATTGCTCGCCTGCCACTGGTTGAATCAACGCGGGGCGGGAATCCAGCTGACACTACTCTCTCGCAACCCTGATGCTTTCCTCGAGAAGCACCCGGAATTCAGCGACCTAAGCTGGCTAAAATGGGTAAGGGGTGATGTCAAAAATTACCACTGGCCAGAGGAATCATTCGATCAATTCATTCACGCCGCAGCAGACACATCGCCGCTTGCCGCGAAGTCGCCGCATTTATTTGACGACATCGTCATCGGCACACAACACGTTGTCGAACATGCTACGGCAGCCGGCGCAGGACGGCTGCTGCTGGTCAGTTCAGGGGCGGTCTACGGCGAACAACCAGAAAACCTGCGCGGCATAGCGGAAAATCCCGACCATCATCTTGCACTGGCGCCCGATGACAGCTACGGACGCGGCAAGCAAGCGATGGAAGAATATGCCCGGACGGCCACCGCAAGCAGGGATATTGAACTGGTGATCGCCCGCTGCTTCAGTTTTGTCGGCTTCGGGCTGCCCGAACACCTGGCAATCAGTCAGTTCATCGCTGATGCGCTGGCAGGCCACAGCCTACGCATCAATGGGGATGGGCGGGCGGTACGCAGCTATCTGCATGCCGCCGATCTTGCCGTTTGGCTGCTTGCCCTGCTTGGTCGCGGCCAAAGCGGGCAAACCTATAACGTCGGCTCGTCCGATCCGTTATCACTGCTCAAGGTGGCAAGTCTGGTCCGCGACACCCTTGCCCCGGCATCGCGCATTGATGTGCTAAATCAGGTCGCCGCCGCCCCTCGACAACGTTATGTTCCTGATACTCGAGGCATTGAGCAGCAACTCCGGGTAAACTGCTGGACTCCGCTGGAGAGCGCCATTCGTAGTATGGCTGTGGCAATAAAACTTGAGCAGCAGTTGGCAAGACGCCATGAAAATCCGGCAGCAAACGGCACTTAATTAAATAAACCGAAAAATCTGCCGTTATTGACTCACACCTATTGATTTCCTATGGCCAAAGACATTCTCCTGATCATGCTCGAATTCGACAACTGGGAGCAGGCGCGCTCTTGGTCGTACACGGGTTCCTACGCTTTCATCGACGGCTTTCGCGAAAACAGTCATCGCTGCACCCTGTTGCCAGCCATTCATGGCCGGATGCCAGACGCCGCCGACAGCTTCATTCACCATGCCGAAAAGCTGCTCGCCAGCAGAACTTTTGACGAAGCCTGGATCTGGTGCAATCACGCCGCCTTCGACGAACACTTCTGGACTTGGCTCAAGCAGGTTGCACCAGTGCGGGTAGGGGTCGTGCTCGAATCGCTGAACCATAGTGACGAAGAACTCGAGGCTCTGCCCTTCCTCGCCAAGCGCCGCGACGACGCCTTCACCTGCCTGCCCCACTGCACACACGCAATTGCCGCCGACGAAGCCGATGTCGCCGAAATCGAGCAGATTTTCGGCATTCCGACACTGTGGAATGTTTTCATGGTGCCGGAGAATTTCATCCGCGAGGATGCCCCGCCAACAAGCGACATCGCTGCATTCATCGGCGCTGCCTACTTCACCGGTCCAGCCTACAACTACCCGAAGGCACACACCCTGCTGCGTAATCGCTTCCTCAGCGACCCGCGCCTTGAGGGCTTGATGAATCGCCCACACTTCCAGCTGCCGGAACGCAGCAGTGATACCCTGGCGTACTTTGAAGCACTGAACCGCGAGATGCGGCAAAGCCTGCTGGCCGGCCAAATCGATGCCGCGATACTAGCCGGCTTCACTGACGAACTACATCGCCTGCGGGCCGAGCTTTTTACCCTGTTCCTGGAAGGGCTTCGCCTGGGCATGGCCTGCGTCAACCTGCCGACACTAGTCAAGGCTTTTTCTGGTCGGGTGATCGAGGCAATGGCGGCCTCTGTTCCGAGCGTCAGCTGGCTACCGCCGAACCGCCCGGAATGTGCCAAGCTGTTCGCAGATGGCGAGGAAGTGCTGCTTTTTGACAGTGTCGAAAAACTAGCCGAAAAATTTCCATGATGGGCGCGCAGCCGGAGTTTCGTCACCAACTAGTCCAACGAGCCCGAAGCGGACTGCATCAGCGCCATACCAGCCGCATTCGTTGCCACCAATATGGCCGCTGGATTGATACTGCCGAAACTCCAGTTTTCTGAGGCCGCCCCCACCCCCATGATCATCACGCGCACTCCTTTCCGGATTTCATTTTTTGGTGGCGGCACCGATTACCCGGCCTGGTATCTGGAACACGGCGGACTGGTGCTTGCCACCACCATCGACAAGTACTGCTACATCACCTGCCGGCGCCTACCCCCGTTTTTTGAGCACAAGCACCGGATCGTCTATTCGCATATAGAAAATGTCCGCGAAATTGCCGAAATACAGCACCCGGCAGTGCGCGCCGTGCTCGGCTGGCTGAAGGTCGAAGAGGGGCTGGAAATCCATCATGACGGCGACCTCCCCGCCCGCTCGGGCCTCGGCTCCAGCTCGTCGTTCACGGTCGGTCTGCTGCATGCGATCCGCGCCCTGCGCGGCCAGTACGTTTCAAAGATGAGTTGGCCAGCCAGGCCATTCATGTCGAGCAAAAGGTAATTCAGGAAAACGTCGGCTCCCAGGACCAGATTTCTGCCGCTTTTGGCGGGCTGAACCGCATCGAATTCCGTCAGAACGACAGTTTCGATGTTGCCCCGGTGATTACCGCGCCGGACCGCTTGGCCGACCTGCAAAGCCACCTGATGCTGTTCTTCACTGGGGTCTCGCGAATTGCCTCGGAAGTCGCCAAAGCCAAGATCGACAACCTGAAAAACCGGGTGGTCGAACTGAAAGCCATGCACGCCATGGTCGATGAAGCGATCTCCATCCTTCAGGACCAACACGCCCCGATCACTGCCTTCGGCAAATTGCTCGACCAGAGCTGGCAGCTCAAGCGTAGCCTGTCTGACCGCGTCTCAACACCGGAAATCGACGCCCTCTACAGCGCGCGGCCAGGGATGCCGGCGCGACTGGCGGCAAGATCATTGGAGCCGGCGGCGGTGGTTTCCTGCTGCTGTTTGTCCAGCCGGAACACCAGGCTCGGGTCCGCGAACGGCTGCATGAACTGGTTCACGTGCCCTTCAAATTCGAGAGCTCGGGCAGCCGCGTCGTCCTCTACCAGCCAAACGGTCTCTAAAGCGCGATGAATATGCCCACCGAAACCCCCATTTACATTGCCGGCCACCGCGGCCTGATCGGATCTGCCCTCGTCCGCCGCCTGACTGCGGCGGGCCATCGCCACCTGATCACCTGCGACCGGAGCGCACTGGACCTGACCGATGCCAGTGCCACTAACGCCTTTTTCGCCGAGACCCGGCCGGAATACGTGGTCCTTGCCGCCGGCCGGGTCGGCGGCATTGTCGAAAACCAGCAATTCCCGGCAGATTTCATCACCAGCAACCTGGCGATCCAGCTCAATGTCGTACAGGCTGCACGGCGACACGGGGTCCGTCGCCTGATCCTGCTCGGCTCGTCCTGTATGTATCCGCGCGAATGCCCGCAGCCGATGAAGGAAAACACGCTGCTCTCGGGCCAGCCGGAACCGACCAGCCTCGCCTACGCGATCGCCAAGCTGGCAGGGGTCCAGTTATGTCTTGCCTGCAACCTGCAGGACGGCGAACAGTGTTTCATCCCGCTGATCCCAAACAGCGCCTACGGCCCCCACGACAATTTTGATCTCGGGTCCGGGCATGTCCTGGCCTCACTGATCCGTCGCTTTGTCGAGGCTGCGCAGCAGGGGGCACCGAGCGTCACGCTGTGGGGGTCGGGCCGACCGCGCCGCGAATTCGTTTTCGCCGACGACATCGCCGATGCCTGCCTACAGCTATTGAGCCGGGACATATCCAAGCTCGAACTGCCGGTCAATCTAGGCAGTGGCGTCGACTACTCGATCGCCGAACTGGCCGGCAAAATCGCCGGCTTCGTCGGCTACACCGGAAATGTCGTCTGGGATTCCAGCAAACCGGACGGTGCACCGCAGAAGTTGCTCGACAGTAGCCGCCTCCGGGACTGGGGCTGGCAGGCAGCAACCGGACTCGATGCAGGTCTGCACGAAACCATCGCCTGGTACAGAAGCAATCATGTACAGGAAGAGCAAGCATGCACGCATCAATGATCGACCTGAAAGCCAAGGCACGCTGGGTCTGGCTCGAAACCCTGCGCATCCACCGCCGGGCGCCGGAAACCCGGCTCGCCTCATCGCTGTCGCCGGTCGAAATTTTTGTAGCCCTATACTACGGTGGCGTCTTGCGTTTCAACCCGACCCAGCCGCTCACCGAAACACGCGACCGCTGCATTATCAGCAAGGGCCACGGCTCAATCTGCATGTACCCAATCCTCGCCGACCTCGGTTTCTTTGCCATGGAAGAACTCGAACACGTTTGCGAATCAGGCAGTTTTCTCGGCGGCATCCCGGACCCGGTAATTCCCGGCTATGAAACAGTCAATGGCTCGCTCGGGCACGGTCTCGGCGTCGCCACCGGGATGGCGCTTGGACTGAATCGAAAAGGCAGCGACCGTGATGTCTTCGTCATCGCCGGAGACGGTGAGCTGCACGAAGGCTCCAACTGGGAAGCAGCGATGTTCGCCAGCCATCATCGCCTTGACAACCTCAACCTAATCGTCGACAACAACCGGATCAGCATGCTCGGTCACACCGACGACATCGTTTCCCACGGCCGGCTCGGCGATCGCCTGGGCGCCTTCGGCTGGTCCTGCGCGGAAGTCGATGGTCATGATGTAGACGCCGTCTGCGCGGCGCTCCACGTCATGAAGGCGCAACGGAATGGCGCCCCGAAGGCGCTGATCGCCCATACTATCAAGGGGCGCGGCGTCCCCGGATTAGAGGATGCGCCGCTGTGCCACATCATGAATCCCAAGTTGGAAACGCTCGACCGCCTGCTCGGGGAGGCATCATGACCGACCGTCCCCAGGCCATGCGCGACGCCCTGCTACGTCGGATCTGCGAGGCGATGGCCGACGACCCGAAGCTTTTCTTCGTCTGCGCAGATTTCGGCTCGCCGGTATTGGACAGCATTCGCGAGCGCTTTCCGGAGCGTTTCGTTAACGTCGGGATCGCTGAGCAGAACCTGATCAACATCTCGGCCGGCCTCGCGCTCGAAGGTTATACAGTTTTTGCCTACGCCATTGCGCCATTCATCACGATGCGCTGCTACGAACAGATCCGGGTCAGCCTGGCGCTACTTTCGCAAGTCCGCCAGCTCAACGTCAACTTGATCGGCGTCGGCGCCGGCTACAGCTACGTAGTCTCCGGTCCGACCCACCAATGCTACGAAGACCTGACGCTGATGCGCGCGATGCCCAACATGGCGGTCTATTCCCCTGCCGACCACATCACCGCCGCCGCGCTCTTCGATCGCTGCCTGGCGCTCGGCGGCCCGAAGTATCTGCGCCTCGATGCCCAGGTCCTGCCGGTGCTGTACGCAAATGCGCAGCCCGACATGGCGACCGGCTTCCAGTGCCATCGCGACGGCAAAAAATTGTGCCTGGTCGCTACCGGCTACATGGTGCACACCGCGCTCAAGGTCGCCGAACGTTTGGCCCGGTCGGGAGAGCAGATCGGGGTCATCGATCTGTTCGACCTCAGCGGCTTTGACCCGGAACGCCTGGCCGAATCGCTGGCGACCTACGCCGGCATCATCAGCCTCGAGGAAGGCTTCCGTGGGCGTGGCGGACTCGATGCCATGTTGTTCGATTTCTGTGCCCGTCGGCGACTGCAGGCCAGTCTATTGAACATCGGGGTCGAGGGCGGCTATCGATTTGAAATCGGTTCGCGCAGCGAACTGCACGAACAGGTTTCGATCGGCGAAAACGCCGTCACCGAGCGCGTGACCCGCTTTATCGCCGAGCTCTCCGGTGGTGGGACCAACAACGAGGGTAACGACTGATGGCAAGACAACTCGACGTCCTGTTCATCAACCCCGATTCGTCGGCCAAGGCCTACCAGGGGCTGGCCCAGGTCTATTCGGCGGTCGAGCCACCGACCTGGTCTTTACTGCTGGCCGAATCCTGCCGCGCCAAAGGCTTCGGCGTCGCCATTCTCGACTGCGATGCCGAGAAGCTGACCCTCGATCAGGCCGTAAGTCGCATCGCGGAAGCAGCACCCCGGCTGATCGTGATGGTTGTTTATGGCCAGAACCCGAACTCCGGCACGACCAGTATGATCGGCGGGCTGGCACTGGCCCGCGCGGTCAAGGCCGACGGCGGGCACGCGCCGGTCTGCTGCGTCGGCTCCCACGTCAGCGCCCTGCCCCTGGAGGTGCTCGGCCACGACTGCATCGACATTGTCCTCCTCAACGAGGGGGTTTATGCCTTGCACCAGTTGCTGGCCGGCAACCTTGGCAGCGACCTCGCCACGACAAAGGGGATCGGCCACAAGACGCGCGGTCCGGCAGGGCATCCGCTGCCCACCCTCAATCCGCCGCAAGGCATCGTGCCGCAACAGCGGATGGACATTGACCTGCCCGGCTACGCCTGGGACCTGCTGCCCTACCGGGAAAAGCCGCTAGACCTTTATCGCGCCCATTTCTGGCACGCCGGATTCGATCATGGCCAGCGCACGCCTTTCGCGGCAATCTACACCTCGCTCGGCTGCTCCTTCGGTTGCGATTTCTGCATGATCAACATCATCAACCGCAGCGACAACGCCGACGGCATCGATGCCTCCGCATTCGCGCGGCATGCGCTACTGGAGCCCACAATGGGTGGCCCGGGAAATGCAAAAACTGGCCAGGCTCGACGTCCGCACGTTGCGCATCAGCGACGAGATGTTCTTCCTCAACCGGAAATACTACGCCCCGGTGCTGCAGGAAGTCATCGACCACGGCTTTGATTTCAACCTCAGGGACCTATGCCCGGGTCGATACCGTACGCGAGGACCAGTTGGCGCTATTCAAGCGGGCCGGCGTCAACTGGCTGGCGCTCGGGGTCGAGGCCGGCAACCAGAACGTGCGCCAGGAAGTGTCCAAGGGCTCGTTTCGCGACGTCAATATCCGCGACATCTGCCAGACGGTACGCAATGCCGACATCAACGTGATCAGCAACTTCATCTTTGGTTTTCCGGATGACACGCTTGAAACCATGCACGAAACGCTGGATCTGGCCCTCGAACTGAATACCGAGATGACCAACATGTACCCCTGCCAGGCCCTGCCCGGCAGCCCGATGTATTATCAGGCGAAACGGAACGGCTGGGCCCTGCCGGATTCCTACGAGGGCTATGCCTTCCTGTCCTACGAATGCCAGCCCCTGCCGACCAAACACCTGTCCTCGGCCGAAGTACTGGCTTTCCGGGATAAGGCATGGCATACCTATTTCACCAACCCGGACTATCTCGACCTGGTCGAACGCCGTTTCGGCAGCGACGAGCGTCGCAATGTCGAACAGATGGTCACTATCAAACTGAAAAGGAAAATCCTCGGCGACTGAAGCCGCGGATTATTGATAAATGATGAAATTCCCGCTGATGCGTAACAACATTCTGCGCCAGGACCTTGATGCAGTGATTGAGCACCTGAAGCAGGATGATCCGATGCTTACCCATGGCGCCAACGTACGCGCCTTCGAAGAGGAATGGTCCAACTGGCTGGGTGTCAGGTACAGCGTCTTTGTCAATTCCGGCGCTTCGGCCAACCTGTTGACGCTGGCTGCACTCAAAATCCGTCACCCAGAGGGGGGTGAAGTCATCGTCCCACCGCTGGGCTGGGTCTCAGATATCGCGGCTGTTCTGCAAAACGGTTTCACTCCGGTCTTCGCCGACATCAATCCGCGCACGCTGGCGATGGATACGACACAGATTCTGAACAAGGTCAGCGAGAAAACCCGCGCCGTACTGCTCGTGCACGCACAGGGCTTCGACGGACTGAGCGACGAGTTACTCTCCGAACTTGAGCGACGCGGCATTCCGCTGCTCGAGGATGTCTGCGAATCGCACGGGGCGACGCATAACGGACAGCGCTTGGGCAGTTTCGGCTGGGCCTCGAATTTCTCGTTCTACTACGCTCATCACATGAGCACGATCGAGGGCGGCATGGTGTGCACCAACGATCCCGTGCTCTATCAGCAGATCCGCATCCTGCGTTCGCACGGCATGGTCCGCGAGGCCAGCGATCCGGCCATCCGCTCAGCCTACCAGACCGACAACCCCGAACTGAACCCCGATTTCATCTTCGCCTACTCCGCCTACAATGTCCGCAACACCGAGATCGGCGGCATTCTCGGGCGCAGCCAGTTGAAACGCCTGGACGCCAACGTCGTGCGCCGCACCGAAAATCTGCACCGTTTCCTGAGCCGGATAGACGCCAGCAAGTACCGGACGGACTTCGAACTCGCTGGGTCGAGCAACTACGCCTTCAACCTGATCCTGCGCGAACCCGACGACGGGCTCGTTGAGCGGGTCATGGCGCAAATGCGCACGGGCGGTATCGAATTCCGTCGCGGCAGCGCCGGCGGCGGCAACCAGATCCGCCAGCCCTATCTCCGGGGCATCGTTCCGGACGGTCATCACCGTGACTTCCCGGAAACCGAGCACGTACATTTCTACGGTTTCTATCTTGGCAATTTCCCCGACCTGCGGGACGAGGAAATCGATGCCATTTGCACCATACTGAACGCCGCCTGATGACCGGGCAGATCGTCGATACCGCCATCATCCTCGCCGGCGGGCTGGGCACCCGCCTGCGGGCGGCAGTTCCCGACTTGCCCAAGCCGATGGCGCCGATTGCCGGTCGCCCCTTTCTCGAATACCTGCTCGACTACTGGGCCGCGCAAGGCATTCGGCGCTTCATCCTTTCCGTCGGTTACCGGTCCGGGGCAATCCGCGATCATTTCGGCGCCACATATCACGGTGTATCCGTCGACTATGCCGAAGAGACAAGTCCACTCGGCACCGGCGGCGGACTGCTGCTTGCTGCCCGCCTGCTTGAGGGGAACGCCCCGGTGCTGGTGCTCAACGGCGACACCTTTTTTGCAGTCGACCTCGCTCAATTGGCCGACTTCCATCACCACAGCCACTCCGACTGGACATTCTGCACCTTCCGGACCTGTGAGAGCGGACGCTACCTGGGCATGGATATCGCGCCGGGCGGACGCGTCAAGTCCTTCCGGAACAACCTGGGTAGCGGCGAGCGTCTGGTCAACGGCGGCATATACCTGCTTGCTCCGGCGCTTCTCGCCGCCGCAGGATATTCACCCGGCCAAGCACTCTCACTTTGAAGAGCAGCTTTTCCCCACCCTGCTCGCCCAAGGCTGCCGTTTTTACGGCACCGAGTTCCCGGGCAGCTTTATCGACATCGGCCTCCCCGAGGACTACACCCGGGCAACCGCTATACTCGCCATCCGGCATGTATAACAACATCAGGAGACTTCCTTGAGCTTCAATATTCTCATTACCGGTGGTGCCGGCTATCTGGGCTCGACACTTGTTCCCGACCTGCTCCTGGCCGGCCACAAGGTCACCGTCGTTGACAACTTCATGTACCAGCAGGCCAGCCTTAATCACGTCTGTCACCACCCGAACTTCGACGTGGTTCGCGGCGATATCCGGATTGAAAGCACTATCAAACCTCTGCTCGCCAAGGCCGACATCATCATTCCGCTGGCTGCCTACGTTGGCGCCCCGCTGTGCAACCAGGATCCGGTCGGCGCGGAGACGATCAATCACGATGCGATCAAATTGATGCTGAAACTTGTTTCGGCGGAGCAGCGCATCCTGATGCCGACCACCAACAGCGCTTACGGCAGCGGCGACGAAAACAATTTTTGCACTGAAGAGTCGCCCTTGCGGCCGATCTCGAAGTACGCGATCGACAAGGTGGAAATCGAGAAACACCTGATGCAGCACCGCAACACCATCAGCTTCAGGCTGGCAACGGTGTTCGGCATGTCACCACGCATGCGCATTGACCTGCTGGTTAATGATTTTACTTACCGCGCCGTGCACGACCGCTTCATCGTCCTGTTCGAGGGCCACTTCAAGCGCAACTACATCCACGTCCGCGATGTTTCGCGGGTATTCCAGCACGGTATCAAAAATTTCGAGGCAATGAAGGGCGAGATCTACAACGTCGGCTTGTCCGAAGCCAATGTCTCGAAAATGGAACTCTGCGAACACATCCAGAAGCAGATTCCCGGTTTTGTCGTCATGGAAGCACTTGTCGGCAAGGACCCGGATCAACGTAACTACATCGTCTCGAACGCCAAGCTCGAAGCCACTGGCTACCGTACCTCGGTCACGCTGGAGGCTGGCATCGCCGAGTTGATCAAGGGATTCACAATGCTCAAGAACTCCAAGTACGGCAACGTCTAAGCAGATGGAATTCAAGCTAGTTTATGGCAATCACGGCCGGGATCCATTCCACATCATGGATACCCTGCTGCTAATCAAGCTCAGCCTGGAAGCCCTTGGTTACAAGGCTGACCTGGAAGAGAGGATGATCCCCGGCAAAGTCAATATCCTGCTCGAATGCTTCACCTACGACTTCGTCGAGGCGATGAAGGAGGTCCGGAAAACGCCAGGCACGGAATTCATCATCGTCGCCACCGAATTCGTCACCGGCAAGAGCTTCAACGACTTCAACAGCGGTGACACCGAATCGACCCGCGACTCGCATTACGACGTGCCGGAATACTGGCGCAAGCGATTCCGAACCTTCCTGGTGGCCCAGGAGATGACACGCGCCGTCTGGCATCTTGCCGAGAGCCAGGTCGCGCCATTCAAGGAAGCGACCGGCAACGCAAGCGTCTTCTATCTCCCGCACGGCTATGTTGATGGCTTCGCGCGGGTACGGCACAAGCCGGTTCAGCACAAAGACATCGATGCCATTTTTACCGGCACGCTGACCAATCACCGGCATACCGTGATTCGCGAGTTGGCGAAGCGCGGCTTCAATGCCGTCGCGACCAAGCCGCTGAATTTCGTCCAGCGCGAAGACCTGATCGCGCGCGCCAAGATCGGCCTGAACATCAAGCAGACCGACAACTGGCTGTATCCCTCGAACTCGCGCTACCACTACCACCTGTCAAACGATTCCCTGCTGCTTTCCGAGCACACGCCTGTGCAATGCGACCTCTCGCCGTACATCGTCGAAGCGGACCCGGAAAGCTTTATCGAACGCTGCTGCGAAATTCTTGTCGATGACCAATGGGCCAACGAAGCCCTGACCCGCCGCGAGCGCTTCATGGCCGAAATGCCGATGCCGGCGTTGATGAAGCATCTGCTTGATGCCACCTACAGCCAAGCCCGACCTGTCGAAAGGGAAACACATGCTTTCACCTGCAATTGATCGCCGCTGGCAAAAAGTCGCCATCTGGGGCGCCGGGAAATTTGGCGAGCAATGCCTGGAGCTTCTGCAACGCAACGAAATCGAGGTCGTTCGCTTCGTCGACCGCACGCCGCCCGAATGCGGCACCGTGGCCTGCATCCCGGTCCTGGAAAGTCGCAGCTTCCTGGCTGATCACAACAATTTCGCCGACCTCGACGCCGTGGTCTTCGCCATGCTCTCGGACCATGCCCCGATGCGCGACGAGTTGCGCAGCATCGGCTTTACCGGTGATGCGGTCACCTACCATACCTGGATGAAGGAAAGCGACCTGCTCAAGCAGCGCCAGCGCCTGCTCGCCGGCAAGCTATTCAAGCAAGACGGCGGCGCCGACGATAGCGCTCTTCTCGATGCGCTGCTGACGACCATTCCGGCCGATGGCCGACTTGCCCTGTACGGTGCCGGACCGCTCAGCCACTATTTGCTTGGCCTTTCGCCCGGCCTCAGGGCGCGCGTGCACTGCATCATCGAGCCGCAGCCAGAGCTTGCGCACACCGAGTTGCACGGCATCCCGGTCAAACCGCTGGCCGCCGTGAGCGAAATTGATACGCTCTGGCTGACACCGACCGCCTATCTGGACAATCTCGATGCCCGCCACGCGCTGGCCAAATTGCCCATTCAGCCGAAGATCGTCGATTGGGAATCACTGGTTGATGCGCTGCCTGGCGAATTACAGCCTGGCCACGCTTTCCACGATGCCGAGTACAACATTTATCCGCTGCCGATCCCGCCGATCGACTTCGAGCCTGGGCTCGATTTCCTGCTGATCGATTTTCCGGCCCGCTTTCTTGGCCTGATGCCGAACGGCCTGGGCTACGTCAACAACATCCTGAAGACCACCAGCTGCCGTTTCCAGACGGCCGACCTGGACATGATCTTCTACCACCGCTACCACTCGCGCCGCCTGCTCGACGGTGAGAAGCGTCTTTACACCCCGTCCGGCAAGGAAATGCCGACCGATCCGTGGGGCGTCACGACAACCGAGGACTTCTGGTACAACCCGGACTATGTCGAATATTTCCGCAAGGAACTCGACCGCACAACAGAACGACTGATCGCGGCCAATCCGAAAATTCTGGGCTTGTCGCTGCACGGCACAAACCGCCTGGTATCCACGGAAATCATCGGCAAGCTTCGCCTGGCCCGACCGGAAATGATCATCGTCGTCGGCGGATACGATTGCAACAACGCCAAGACCAGTCCGCGCGTCATCGAAGACTACGACTACATGGTCATTTTCGAAGCGGAAAACAGCTTGCCGCCGCTGATCGACGCGCTTCTCGCCGGGCGCCGCCACTTTCACATCCCCGGCGTCATCGCCAAGAGTCGCCTGGCCTCGGTTCTCGGCACCCCGTTCGCCCCCGCCGCATTGCCCGAGGATATCGACGCACTGGGTTTCCCGACCTACGAGTGGGCGGATATCCAGCTCTACCGAAATTACAACGCCTACCAGCTGATTCCGATCATCCTCTCGCGCGGCTGCCGCTGGTCGCGTTGCAATTTCTGCGGTGAACGCTTTCACTGGCGGCGACGCGATCCGGTCAAGGTCGCCGACGAAATTGAATGGTTCGCTGACAATGGCGGTCGCCTCTTCCATTTCAACGACAGCGACCTCTCAGGCGATCCGGAAGCCGTGCGTGCGGTGTGCAAGGAAATCATCCGACGCGGCATCCGCGACGTCACCATGGTCGGCCAGTTGCGCGTGCAGAAAGGCTATACGGAGGACTACTTCAAGGTCCTGAAGGAGGCTGGTTTCGGCAATCTGCGCTACGGCATCGACGGCTGGTCGAAAAACACCCTCAAGCTGCACAAGAAGGGTTACACGCTCGGCATGATCGAGGAGGTGCTGAGCTATACCAAGAGTGCCGGCATCGGCGTCGGCATCAATCTGGTGATCGGCATTCCCGGCGAAACCGACGCCGACATCGACGAAACCATCGACAACATCATCAAGAACCGCGACAAGTTCGACCTGATCGAGAACCTCAACACGCTGATCCTGACCACGGCGAGCGTGTACTGGACCGATCCCGCGAAATTCGGGATCGTGCTTCAGGGGAACATGGAAGAACTTGAAGTGAAATACCCGGTAGTGATTCCCACAACTTTATGGCACAGCACGGGGCCATTCATCGAGCAGCAAGTCCGGCGCGAACGACTGGAGCGCATCCTGGACGCAACCGAAGCCTACAACATCAAGATTGGCGGTTATGCCGACCGCAAGGCCAAGCAGCTCACCGGAAAATCGGCGTAGGTCAACAGTGGAACAATCCTCTGTTTCTTCAGCCCTATCCATCATTCAGTCCGGATGATTGCGAGGCCTTGCGTCAGCTAGTATCTCGAATTCTCAAACCCGGTTGCCGGATTCTTGAGGTTGGCAGTTGGTTAGGTACCGGCAGCACACGCGCCATTATCGAGATGCTGTTACCAGTCCCGGATGCCCTTCTTTATTGCGTCGATACCTGGCAAGGTAGTCCTAATGTAGGTCGACATTTACAGATTGTGCAGAATTATGATGTTCTCGCGACATTCCGCCACAACATCGAACTTTCGGGAGGAAAGGATCGAGTCAAACAACGGGTCATGACTAGCCAAGAAGCTGCTAAAACAGTCGCCGACAATTCGTTTGATCTCGTATTTATTGACGGAGATCACTCGTATCTACAAACCAGTAAAGATATCGAACGCTGGCACCCCAAAGTCCGCAATGGCGGAATTTTATGCGGACATGATTGCGAATGCCGGCCGGCAGGAGAATTGCGCAATCGTATAATTTTGGCAAAGGAGGATGACTGCATTGATGGGCAAGGTACCGTTTTTGCCGCAATTCACCCGGGGGGGGTTGTTGCCGTAGATGAGGCCTTCGAGGGGGCGGCCCACTTATGGGGGGAACACAGTCTATTGCGAGCAGATGGCAGCAAAGGTTACTCGACAATCTGGGACATCGTGAAATAACCGATGGAACAGTAAAAAGCACTGCAGGAGAAAGAAATTGGATTTCCGCGACAAAGCACTCGACGACAACAAAATTGACGAGGCCAAAAAATTTATTATCGAAGGGTTGATTTCATATCAGCCCTTCGTATTTTCGGACAATCTCGAGGTCGGCGTCGGCTTCGAGTTCGAGCAGCAACGCTATGCAGGGCTGGTTCATTATCCAGATATACCGGAACATCTTCGCGCATCCCCGGAACTTGCAAGAAGACTGTTAGCAGACAGGAACAGAACCGAGTTCCATCTGGCTAACCGGCGCCTAGCGGACTTCTATGACTCCTTGGTTGAACAAATTATTGATCACACTGCAGGAGGCATCGATAACAATTCATTTCTCGATGTTGGATGTAACAATGGATATATTCCGATCAGTTTTTCTCAACGCGGAGCGAAACGAGCGACCGGCTGTGACCGACAGGACTTTTCCCGCGTATTCAATTTTCTGAATTCAATTCAGGGTACTAACGCGGAATTCATCCACGCATGGTACGAACCGCAACAACATCGCATCGCAGGAGTCGAAGCATTTGATGTCGTAACCTCAATGGCTATGCTCTGCCATGTATCGGACCCGCTACATCTTCTGGCTGAACTTGGCCGACTCAGCAAAAATGCCCTGTTCGTATGGACCCTGTTTAATCACGATGACTCAAATGTCGTTCGCTATGGCACCCCGCGAGGGGATTATCCGGGTGACGTTTTTCCATATTGCTTCGACAATCTGACCGCCATATCCGTACCGTTGTTCCACAAATCCATGGAACTCATGGGTTTTTCAAAAATAATCGAACTTCCTGTCCCTCAGATCCATTCATATGCATGGAACGGATATCCATTCCGGGGATTCCTTGCTATCAGGAATCCTTAACATCGGTGCAGCCATAATTCATTTGCCGAGCAGAACAGGTTATCCATCATGCAACCCTACAAACCCCTCGTCGTCGGTGCTCCCCGCAGTGGATTTGCCCTGCTGGCCAGCGTCGTTATACATTTCGTACCACGCTGCCCGAGCAAGCTCGACCAGCGGCAGAAGATTCTCAATTCGCTCATGCGCGAACTGGGCGACGACAGCCGAACGTATCGTCAGCGTTTTCTCGGCTGAAGGCATCGACCAGGACCTGCTTTACAACCCGAATTTCCGCTATATCGTCGGCGGTCCGAAATGGCTTTCCGAACACCGGGAAGGCTATGCTGCCTTTCGCAAGTACATCGGAGTCCGCGGCAAGGGCGACTTCACGCTGGTCACATCCCATCCACGCCAGGTACTCGACATGGACGAAATCGTCCATTCGCATACCGCCCCTTCCTTGTGGCCGGATCATCCCGGCTATCTCGACTACACCCGCTACGCCTCGTGCCGGCACCCGGCCGGGATTCTCAACTCCTCCGTATTTTCATTGAACGCACTGGCCAGCGAATACATCCAGAAGTTCGTTCCACCTGAAGACGACAACGATCTGATCCGGCAAAACCTAGCACTCTACAAGTTCACCGACCTCGACTTCTTCGAGGGACTCGTCCGCTTCCTAAAGGGCTACCTTGATGAATTCGTTGCCGCTTCGGATCGCTACATCGTCATGCGCTGGGAAGACCTGATCGAACACCCGGTACCGACCATCGAACGCCTCGCCAATGAATCTGGCATCCCGTTGCGCGAAGGATTTGCGGCCAATCTCTGGAAAAAGCTGGATCACGTCAACCTGACCCAGGCGCACAAGCACAATTTCCGGAACGGCAAGGGCATCGTCGGCGACTGGAAGAACTGGATGACGAACGAGCATCTCGAAATGATGAAGGCGCACGGACTGGAAACACCGATGGAAGCTTTGGGATATGGCCGGATCGAATACCTCGACGCCAGACACTACACCGATTTCCAGCAACGTGTTGCCGGCCACCTTCGCACCGGGACAGTGTTTCGAGACTTCCCGGATCCCGATTTGTTTACCTACGCCTTCAACAAATCCAATCTCGTTTCCGACAAGTTCGCGTTCAAACGCCATGATTGGCGGGAGTGGACCCAGATCGAACGCTCCATCTTCACCGACGAGGCTCTTGAACGCCGGGTCTGGGATGTCGCGGAAGAAGCCACCGGTCAGCTAAACGCCCTGATCGAAGACATCCTGTCCGAGGACTGGAATGATCTCGCCGCCATACCCGCGCAGCTAAAAATGCTAGCAGATAGCCATCGCACGACACTTGCCCGAGACGATCCGGAGCGATACCAAAAGGCCTTTGCCCAAACGCTTCAGTTAGTCACAACATCACCCAATACCCGCTAGCCCATGCCAGACAACCACACCAGCCAACCGCCCAGTTGCGAACTTCGTTTCGTTGATGGAAGTAGCGACAGCTTCCTCAATGCTCTCGCCGAGATTCCGGCCGGGCAGGCAAAATGCCGCGTCTGGTTGGTGCCTTCAGCCAGCGATCCAACTCTCGCCGAAGAAATCCTGAAACATGCGCCCCCCGGATTCAGCCTCCGCGTGGCTCCTCCTGACACCACCACACCATTTTCACTTCCGGACGACTTTTCGCCCGACATCGCGCTATTGCTGGAAAACAATCCGGAAATCCTGTCGCTCCAGTTAATCAACTTTGTCGATGTACCCGGCATTCTCGTTATTGCTCCTCTGACTTCACATCACTGGAGCAAGCGACCGCTCTACCTTATTTCAATTCCGAAAAGCGGCACCCACCTACTCTACGAATTGGCCAATGCGTTCGGCTATTGGCAAGGAATCAACTGTGTGCACGAAGCTCAGCCAGCACACTGGTATTGCATTGAATACTCTAACTCGCATACCGTGGCCAAAGACTTTTTTGTCGATACCGTGCGAAGACAGGCATTCGGCAATCGGCATCACCCGTTCATGCGGGCACCGGCACTGTTCATTTACCGCAATCCACTGGACGTACTGGTGTCCGAAGCAAATTACTACCACCTCCCGGGAAAAACCAGTTTCGCCGCCTATCTAGACAAACGCAGTTTCACTGAACGCCTCGAAGTACTGCTCGGCAACGACTGGCTACTGGGTTCGTTGCGTGAACGCATCGGCGGCTTCATTCCCTGGCTGCATTTTGCCAACGTCGCAGCACTTTCATTCGAAGAGCTGATCGGAAACCATGGAGGTGGCGATGACGAACTCCAGGCCATGGCCATTTGGTCGCTGCAACTCAAACTCCACATCCCGGGCAGGCCTTCGGACTACACCCGGAAACTGTTCAACCGCGACAGCGCAACTTTCAACGAGGGGCGTATCGGCAGTTTTGCCGAAAAAATTCCGGCCCGAACACTCGCCCGTTTTTTCGGCCTGCCACAAGACTTCATGCACGAACTCGGCTACTCCCGGCCGCCAGGAATGTTTCGTGGGCTACTAAACCGGGTTTTGCGTCATGTTGCGCCGCGCCTGCTTGCCCGGAGAGAAATTGCGAAAACGCCTGCATTCATCGCAGAATTGCGAAAACGTCCACTAACCTGTTCCGGCGATGTGTTCAACGAAACGCCGATCACGCTCGAAACCGACTACCTCGGCTACAACATCATCCGGCTACGCGGACGTTTCCTCGGCGTACCGCAGAAACTCGGCCCGATTGACCTTGCGGAACGCTTCGATTCGCTACCGGACAAAATCATTTCCGAAAACACCGAGGGCTGGGTTAAATTCCGCATCATGCAACGACTGAACCGATAGCCCCGTGCCCGAACAAATTCCGAACAACACGCTGGTATGGCATACCAGTCAGGTCACCCCGGCTGACCGTCACCAACTATTCGGCCAAACCCCCGTGACGATCTGGATGACCGGGCTGTCGGGGTCTGGCAAGTCAACGCTGGCCTGCGCGCTCGAAGCCCGATTGACGGCTGCCCGGTATGCCTGCGTCGTCCTCGATGGAGACAACATCCGGCATGGCCTGTGCAGCGATCTGGGTTTTTCTGACTCCGACCGCCGGGAAAATATCCGTCGGGTGGCAGAGGTGGCCCGACTGATGAATGAATCCGGGCTCATCGTCATTACCGCCTTCATTTCCCCTTTCCGCAGCGACCGCCAGATGGCGGCGGACATCATCGGCACCGATCGATTCAGGGAAATCTATCTTTCCGCCCCCATTGGCGTTTGCGAGCAACGCGACCCAAAAGGTTTCTATCAACGGGCGAGGCGTGGCGAGATCAGCCAATTCACAGGGATCAGTTCCCCCTACGAAGCACCGGAAAATCCCACGGCGAGTCTAGACACCGGCACCGTTCAGCTTGATGAATGCGTTAAATATGTGCTGCAGCGCATCGACAAATTTCTGAAGCCACCTCCGGGCAGTACAGGATAACAAGCCAACGCTCGCCCGGTAAGTCGATGTCCCGCTGTTTTTTTGCTAACAACCGCCCAGATCGGCAAGACTACTGTTAAGAATTCTCGCTTTATGGCGAAATGGCAGGCGCCATTGAGGCAAGTATCTCGGCGCTCAAGACGCTCCGCCTGATATCGGCCAGATTATCCGAACTGCCCAAACACTCACCGAGCGAGCCGTCCGTTGCACCCCTGAAGGCAAGGTAATTGCCTGTCGCGGCACGCACGATGCAGACGTCGTTGACGAGATCCCGAATGCGATAGGACTGAGTCAACAAAGCGGTAATTTCCGTTCGTGAGCGTAGCGACTTCCATTTATCGACGCTGTCGAGAACGTGAAGGTTTTCGAGGTCGTTTTCCCGCTCGGGATCGGGAAACGTCCGGTTCGGGCAAAGATAGTAGAGATTCCTGAAGCGGACCAGCGGATAGCCGTCGAATTCATCGACCGGCACCGGAAAAGGTTTAATTTCTTCCGCCAGTTGTTCCAGATGGTCGATCGCACGCGGCAAGCTGGCAAACGAACGGAGCTGCCGATGGTCCGTGGCAATCCAGCGACCGTGAGGAACGATGAAATAGCGGCCGCTCTTCAGGAAAACGTTGTTGTGGTAACCGCGATGCACCCGGACTTCCTCGCCGTTATACGGGTTTCTCTCGGTTTCCACCGAGTAATCGTCCAGTGACTCATCGTCGAGCGGCGCATCCCTGAAGGCCAGGAAACAACGATGCCTTCTCATCCAAGTCTTAAAGTTTTCATACTCCTTCTCCGACGCATGCTCGAACTCCGGAGGTGGAAGCTCAAGGACATGCGAAAAACCGAGCCGGAGCAGGGAAAAGCGGATCAATGCGGGACTGACAATGGTGACATCGAAGCAATTGGGGAATCCCGATGCATAGTAGGAATTGGCGGAGCAATATTTGATCGCCATGTCGTCCGGATTTCCCCATTCTCCCTCGCCCCCACAATTGGTCATGACGAAAATTGCCTTCCTTGCCTTCGCCGCCAGTCGCGTCAGATGCACCAAAGGATTCGATTGATGCAAGAGGACGGCATAACTCCAGACCAGATCGGCCTTGGGCAGTGATTGCCAGGTAGCTTCGCTGTCATCGCACATGTGGTGGAATTCGACCGGAGCGTCATTCAACACCGAAAGCACCGATACCACATCAGAATAATCGACGATATCCGCTCCGTGGCAGGCGGCCACACCGGATTTCGAAAACTCGAGGGGAAAAAGGCAGGTATTGCTTCCAACCTCAAGCATCGAATCGAGCTGAACCCGCCCGGCACCCGCAGTTTCCAGGGTCTTCGCCACAAAATGCTGATAAACGCGCTTGAGCAGCAGATTGTCCGCGACGAATTGCGGCAATTCATAGTCAGCGATGCGGTAGTAGCACTCAGTATCGAATTCCTCGACACCTCCGACCTCGGGTGGGATATACAGGTTTCCGAGTCTTCTGGGGTTAAACTTGGTCTCATTGCTGTCGGCGAATCCATTTTGATCGGAACTGTCCTCTACCGGAGTCTCCGCGGCCAAACGGAAGTTGCCGAAAAACTGATAGCCGGTACCGGTTATCACGCCATTAGGAAAAAAAATCGGCTGATATCCAAGCAAGCCTTTTTTGAGCAAGTCTTTGAAATTCATGAAAATCCCTGTCTTATCATCTAGTGTCTAGCGAAGATGGTACGACAAAACATGCTTCGCCGTGACCAAGCCATTGATCTGTTCCTCTACTCCTTGAACACTAGAGACCATGCCAGTCAACATCAATCTATGCCCCCTGCCCGCCTCCGGAGAGTCCTTTCTCAATGCTTTCCTGAGCGATGTTCTTGCCGATCTTGGCTACGCGACTGACGCCACCATGCCCCCGGAGGAGGACCGGCCGCGCTACCAGTTAAAGCGGCCTGGCATGTTCACCATCGATGCCAGCGTCAGCAACCCTGGCACTGGCTGGGTATTCCTCTATCGCGATCTGCGCGACATGGCCCCGCTCCTCGCTGGAGGCATGATAAAAATCGGGGAACCAACCGTACCAGCGGGGTACCGGATGGAAGATGCGATCGAGATGGTCATTTCGCATAACCTGAGGATCGTGGTACCACCACTGATCAGCCTGCTGAAAGAATGCCGGGGTTTTTCAATTCATTACGAGGACCTCGTGGCCGACGTGCAAGGCACGCTGCAAAAAGCGCTTCGGCATTTCGGACTGGCAATTGACAGTTCCCTTATCGCGAAAGCCATCGGCCGACACCACCAAAAATTACAAGCCTTGCTTGATGAGGCTCAAAGACCCGGCATCTATCGACAATATTTCGACGTCCAGACCAGCAACCTGTTCCGGATATTTCTCGGCAAGGAGCAACTGACACTTGGCTACCATATGGACGACCTGCCAGCGCCACCGACGCCGCTGGCCAAGGGGCTGAGTTTCTTCGCGAAGCGCCGCCGGCCCTACTATATTTCAGCGCAAGACTATCGCCACTCATCTGCTGGAATACGCTGCCTTCACTACCTATGCCATGCCTTGAACCAACTTGGCGAAGAGGCCTATATAGTTAACGCAACATCATTCAATCACCGTTTACGCACCCCGCAACTGACCAGTGAGATCGTTCACAAACACTATCTTGCGGGAAAACATCCAATCGTAGTTTACCCCGAGGTGGTCGAAGGTAATCCGCTGCATATTCCAAGCGTTGCGCGCTGGTTACTCAACCGCCCCGGGCATATTGGCGGCACTCTGGATTTCAATCCGTCGGAAGAGATATTTTATTTCGCGAGGTGGTGCCTACCACCTGGAATGAACGGAAAAATTCTCAATTTCCCGTCCGTAGATGGCGAGATATTCAACAACAAAAATAACAGCCAGGACCAGTCACGAAGCGGTGTTTATTACTATGCAAATAAATACTACGCATCCGGCGGACAATTAGTCCCAGGGATAACCGGTGAAGCGATAAGCCTCGGCCTGGAAATATCATTATCCCCAGAGGATATTGCGCAAATTCTCAGAACAGCCGAAGTGCTTTACTGCTACGAATTGACCAGTCTAATACCGGAAGCCTTGTCTTGCGGCTGCCCGGTATTGATCGTTCCATCGGATTATTGGACCGGTCACGGTGACCCTGGTGTTTTCCTGAATCCCGGGATTGAATTGGCCTGTTCCCCAAACGCACTGGCGATTGCCAAAGCAGAAGTATCCCTTTACCGCAACTTCACGCCCGAACAATTTAACTATTATTGGTGGCAAGTTGATCGATTCATACAGACAACACAAGAACTCACTCTTCCAAAAAAATCCACCCTGAAGGATTTTCATTCGAAGGATGTGATTATGGAGTTTTGGCTAATCCCTCGAGAAGATCGAGTAAAAAAATCATCTATATTCACTGCGTTTTATGAACAAATTATTCCTGCAGAAACGGCTGGATCATCAGCAAAACCGAAAAACACATCTAATACCTTCAACCCATTAAGCAATCTAACCTGGTTGAATAAGCGGAAAATATTTGACCAGAGCTGTATCACCACAAGTAACAATATCGCCGCGAACTGGCACAGCACGCCATCAATTTGTCTATTTATCAGACTAGCCGAAGGTGAAATACCAAAACTCGCGGACACTTTGGATAGCCTTGAGCACCAGCTTTACGCCAACTGGACACTTGACGTTGTCAGCACCATGCTGGCCCCGGAAGCCGTCAGGGAGAGCTCTGTGCTTGGTTGGCACACCATCAAATCGCTCGAAGACGGCGTTGCGACGATCGAGACGATAGGCGCCGAGGCGGGGCATGACTGGATCATTGAACTGCCCCCTGGCGCCATTCTTGATCCACTATACCTATGGCGCCTTGCCGAAGAAATCAATCGCCATCCGGATATCAAGTCATTTTTTGTTGATGATTACATACTCGACGAAGACGGCATTTGCACCCAGCTAAGACTCAAGCCGGGTGTCAATATTGAGCGCTTGCGGTCCATGGATCTGGCTGGCCCAATTTGCGTACAACAGGAAGCCTGGATTGCCACCCGCGAGACAAGACGGAGCAATGGAAGCCCCTGGTTTTCAAAATTACTGGTGATAGCTGACAAATTTGGCTGGGCATCAATCAAACACATACCCGACGCTCTGATCACCTATCAGGAAACCTTTCCCACTGATCCTAAAGCCTGCTTGACGGCGCTACTCGAAGACATGCAAAGAAAAGGGAACATCGGTGAAATCGTTCCTGTTTCCGGGAAAAGCTGGAACATCCGCTACCCTTTAAGCGCAACACCAATGATCACAATCGCTATCCTTTCTCACGGTCAAATTGACCTCCTGAGCCGCTGCCTGGATAGCATCATTGAGAAAACAAGTTACCTGCATCTTGAAATCCTGATTTCCCTGACCAATGAAGAAAACGACCCAGACCTAGATGCATGGCTCATCGCTCGCCAAAAAATCCAACCCTGCATAATTCGTTCGGTCAAATCCTCCACCTCTGGTAATAACGCTTCACGCTGCAATGCCGCAGTCACAAACTCCCCTCATGACTTTGTGCTATTCATCAAGGAAGAAGCCGTCATCATTCAGGAAAAATGGCTGGAAGAACTGCTACGTACTTGCCTCCAACGGGGCATTGCCGCTGTATCACCCTGTCTAATTAGACCAAGCAGCAGTCTGATTGAAAACGCTGGCTATGAATTAGGACTGACAGGGCACATCGGCTCGCCTTACCAAGGTGAAGCAAAGCTCGGCGATCACGGTTATCTTGACGGCCTAAGAGTTGCTCGCGACGTCAGTGCGCTGCCTTCTGCTTGCATGCTGGTTCGAAAAGCAGCCTACCTGCAGGCTGGCGGCATGGATGAAATTGAGCTCGGCGATTACTTGGCATGCACCGATCTGTGTCTGAAGCTACGCCGCAACAATCAACGCCTGATATTTCAGCCACTTGCAACTGTCGTTTATGAAGAATCATTTAAATTCGATATCGCAGGCGACATCACGCTTGAATCGCATGCGATGCTTGACGAAGCAAAGGCCTCAGAGACTTTCTCCAAGCGCTGGCTATCCTATGCTGGGGGCGACCCGTTTTTTAACCCAAATTTATCCTTGAACCAAAAGACACCAACGCCAGAAATCGACTACCGTGCCCAATGGCAATATCTACCCAGTAACTCGCCTCGTTTCTTTGCCCGCCCCCTGCCTAACGCTCAAGGAGTCTTTCGGATCACCTCGCCTTTGGGCGCCCTATGCAAACAAGGTCAGGCATCGGAATGCATTTGGCCGATGGAAGAAGATGGCCGCGAAATCAGCACTCCAGAGTTGCTACGCCTTTCTCCTGACAGCGTTATTGTCCAGCACTACCTCAACGACAAACATCTCGCCGCCCTTCAAGCATGGAACACAGCACCTAGTCGGCCATTTGTTGTTTATGCGTTAGACGATTTGGTCAGCAACATGGCAAAAAGCAATCCATTTTTAAAAAACGTGCCGGCCAATAGTCGTGCGCGCTTGAAGTACGCCCTGGAACGATGCGACAGGCTGGTGACCTCGACCAACTTTCTGGCCGAAACCTACCAGCATTTCTGCTCCGACATCCGTATCGTACCCAACAGACTGGAACAGGAAATCTGGCTACCCTTGAAAAGCCGCAAACAAACCAGTGCCAAGCCTCGCATCGGTTGGGCGGGCGGAACTACACACCAAGGTGACTTGGCACTACTTAAAGAGGTTATCGAACAAACCCGTGGCGAAGCTGATTGGATATTCTTTGGCATGTGCCCCACCGAGATTCGCCCGCTGCTAGTGGAATACCATCCTTTTACTCAATTTGCCGACTACCCGGCAGGCCTGGCCGCCTTGAATCTGGATATTGCCGTCGCCCCCTTGGCTCAGCTTCCCTTCAATCAAGGCAAATCCAACCTGCGCTTACTGGAGTATGGAATCCTTGGCATTCCCGTCGTATGCACTGACATTGACCCTTATCACAACAGTCCCGCCTGCCGCGTGACCAACACGCCAGAAGCCTGGATAGAGGCACTCCGGGAAAGAATTTACGATATCGAAGGACGTGAGCTTGAAGGAGCCGCCATGCGTAAATGGGTGCAACAGGATTTTCTCCTTGAAAATCACCTGGAAGAATGGCTATCAGCCCATCTCGGTCATAACTGACTGCAGAACAAAAAAAATCCTAAAGTATTTCCAGCCATTGTCGTTAAGGAACTTGTCAGCAAAATAAATCGCAGTAAAACCGGGGCGGCAGAAAGCCAAAAGCAAGTAACCGCCCCCAAGCAACCACTAAACCAGGAGAATCAAAATGGCCGCTACAATCAACACCAACACCTACTCACTGAACGCTCAGCGTAACCTCGCCAAAAATTCGCTTGGCCTTGCTTCAGCTATCGAACGTCTGTCATCTGGCTTGCGTGTTAATTCCGCCCGTGACGATGCTTCGGGCTTGCCGTGGCATGCCCTGGAACAACAGCCCGCACACAAGCAGTTCAAATCCGTTCGCTTGTCAGACACCATCTCAACTGCTGAAACTCAAGATGGCGCCCTTGGTGTTTTGAATGATGTCTTGCAACGTATGAGCGAATTGCAATCCGACACAGTCGGCATAGCCAGCGGTTCAAGTGACGCTGAGCTTGGACTACTCGCCACTCAAGCTGCAAGTCTGGTAACCGCCGGTGGCAGCACGATGACCGCGATCACCTCCGGTTCCAATGTCGGTGCGCTTGCCACTGCCATAGCCTCTGTTGCCAGCGATCGCGCCACACGTGGCGCAACAATGAACAATGCCGAGTTTTCTATCCAGGCTGGTCAGGTTGCCTACGCCAACACGATGGCCGCCCGTGGCCGTATCATGGACGCTGACTTTGCTGTAGAAACCTCCAATCTGTCACGCTTCCAGGTTCTCCAGCAAGCTGGCACTGCAATGGTCGCTCAAGCCAACGCAATTCCACAAAACGTACTCACGCTGCTGCGTTAATCGGTAGTTGTTTCATACCCGAAGGAAGGTGCAGTGGCTTAAAAAGGCCTCTGCACCTTTTTCGTTAGGAGCAGAACATGAACATCGAATCCGTAAAAACAGCCAGCCAGCCGTCTCAGAGAGCACCTATTCTAGATGCATCTGTGGCAGCAAAGCCGGCAGAGGTTAAAGCCAAAGCGGCCGAGACAGCAAAGAGCACGGAAGTCTCAAAAGATAAAAATATCAAGGAAAATCAAAATAGTCTCAGCGTTGAAGATGCCGTCAAACGACTAGCCGATTTTGTTTCACCCACTCAATCTCAAATCAGTTTTTCTATCGACGAAGAATCTGGGCTTCGTGTTGTTAAAATTCTCGATAATGAATCCAAGGAAGTGATCAGACAGTTTCCTTCAGAAGAGGCAATTGCACTCGCTCAAGCGCTGGATAAAATTCAGGGTCTTTTGATTAAAGACAAAGCCTAACGATAAGCAGAAGGGAAATCATCATGGCTACCACTAGTTCTCTAGGTGTTGGTACCGGTATAGATCTTGAATCTATGCTAACCAAAATTATTGCTGCTGAAAAAGCACCAATCACCAGAATTGAGACCAAGATATCGGAAGCCAATACAAAGATTTCGGTCCCGGTACGCTTAAATCGAAACTGGATGCTTTGCAGTCGGCAGCTGAGACATTGCAATTCCCTTCGCGACTTTCTGCAATAAAAGCGACTTCCAGCGACACCACAACAGTTAGCGCAAATGCCACATATAACACCTCGATTGGCAGCTATGGGGTCGAAGTAACTCAACTGGCGAGCGCCCAAAAAAGTTTTCCCGTCGCATACAACGCTGGAACAACATTTAGCCAAGGCACGCTTAATTTTACCGTTGGCGGCGTTTCTGCCCCACCTATAGACCTGAATGGCCAAGCAAGTTACACCCTCGCGGAAATTGGTTCACAGATCAATAATGCAAAAATTGGCGTAACTGCTACGGTGATTACAACCTCTACCGGGCAGCAACGTATGGTTTTGACCGGCGACAAGACGGGGGCGGGCAACAGTTTCCTGTTGACATCATCACTGACACCTTCCGGCGCTCAAACGTCATTAGCTAGTTTTGATACATCTACTGTTGGTTTAATGCGTACCGCAGCCCAAGATGGGAAGATGAAAATTGATGGTATCGAAATCAGCTCACGCAGCAACAGCTTTACTACTGGCGAAAACGGGCTGACTTTGACCGCCGTCAAACTCGGCTCATCGACAATTACAGTCCAGAATGACAGTGCCAAAATCGTTTCGGCTGCACAGGCTTTTGTTGACAGCTTTAATGAAGTTGCCAAGCTGATCAAATCGAATTCAAGTTATGACGCATCAACCAAGACAAGCCAAGCGTTAACCGGAGATTCAAGCACTCGCTCTGTATTAAGCACACTGGGGAATGCCAGAACCACCACCCCGGACACCCTTTCAACTGCAGCATTTAAGACGCTTGGCGAACTGGGCATCACTATTCAACAATCAGGACTACTCAAGCTGGATGAAACCAAGCTGAACAAGGCAATCAGTACCTCAGCATCCGATGTCGTCAAGACACTCAGTGCTTACGGTCAATCAATTGGCACTGCTGTCATGACAATGCAGGATACCGGTGGCGTTGTTTTCAATCGAATCAATAGCTTGAAATCATCAGTTTCGCACTTTACTGATAGCAAGGAAGCCATGGAGAATCGTGTCAGCCTGATCGAAAAACGCTACCGCGCACAATTTACCGCGTTAGACAAATACATGAGCGCCATGAATGAAACAAGTACATCCCTGACCCAACAATTGAAAGCCCTGACAAGCTCATCAAACTAACTACCACGTTGACCGCGCGCCAATGGATGAATAACAAGCTTCCATTTTATTGTTACTATGCCCCCTCATTGTTTTAGATAAATCAACCATGTTTTCAAATCCCATCGCTTCATATCGGCAAATTGACATTGAGTCCGATATTCGCGGCGCAGATCCACACCGGCTCATCGTGTTACTGTTTGACGGTGCCGAAAGCGCGTTGCAACAAGCACTTATCCGCCTTGAAGCAAACGATATTGCAGGAAAATCAGAATCACTACTCAAAGCAATTGACATCATCCTTACAGGTTTATCGGCCAGCTTGAATATTGAAGAAGGTGGCGACTTGGCACAAAACCTCAAGGCGCTCTATGACTACATGGTTTCGCGCCTGATTCATGCAAACCTGCGCAAGGATCCTGCTGCGATTCGAGAGGTTCAAGGGCTCCTTGGTGAAATCTCCGGGGCGTGGCGAGAAATGGGACAAAATCTGAGAGAAGGCAGGGTTCAAAATACTTAATGATAGCCTCAGTGACACGGAACAATTGGCAATTCTTTCCGAGAACTTGCAATCTTTCCTGTTAGCTGCAGAACAAGGCGAATGGGATCGCATCAGTGACTTAAGCGAGCAGTTCCTCTCTGCCCTGGAGGCAGCAAAGAAAGCCAATTTTCTGACCAATATTGCATCGATTAATCACAGAGAAATCCAAAATCTATTGACGATGCTGCAATCGGCAATCGAACAATGCTCGATACGTAAATATCAAATCGCTCCTCTGATCAAAGCCTTTGCTATCGCCAAAGACGTTTCGAATACCCCATGATCCCGCCCGACGTTGCCAGTAGTCTGCGTCTGATCCTGCCAGACCAGCAGGCGGCAACGAATGCGCAGACGCTACCGGTTGTAGCAGCGCAAAAAATTGCTGATGCTCTCAGCAATCTGGTTCCCGGCCAACGAGTTCTGGCTGAAATTCAGGCCTTACTACCCAACGGTAATTACCGCGCCATTGTTGGACAGCGTGATATCACGCTTGCACTCCCCTTCTCGGCCAAAGCCGGGGATAGCATTGAACTGGAAGTCACCGAAAGCGATGGCAAGCTGACGCTGGCCTTTGTTACGAACAAGACCGATAACGCCGCTTTTAAAGCTGGCCAAGAGTCTGTTCCAACAACGCTGAGCTCTACCGGCAAGTTGATTGGCGATTTAATGAGCGGGATTGATGGCGAAGGAAAACGTGCGCCAGCGGCACAGTTGAATGGCAATCAAGCGCTCGTGGAGAGCATGCCTAGAAGCGCCTCTGATCTGGTGCCGGTGCTTAAACAAGCCCTGACACAGAGCGGTATGTTCTACGAGGCACACCAGGCACGCTGGGTTGCCGGACAACTGCCAACGGAAGCGCTGCGACAGGAACCGCAGGCAAAATACTCGCCGTCACCCATACCAGTTACGGTTTACGACGTTTCTGAAGGAAAAAATCTCAACGGCACCAAACCTGACTTGGCACCGCCAAATACTCCAGCAGTAAGCAATACGGACAAAGGCACAACCCAAAACGATCAAGCTATCGCGACGAATTCACGTACGAACAACAGCGCAACGAGAAATGATCAAGCTCTCACGACGCATTCAAGTATGGACAAAGGCGCAACGCGAAACGATCAAGCTCTCACGACGACTTCACGAAATGATCCAAACGCGCAAACAATACCCAACAATACGCAAGCTGGTAACCCAATTCCTCGCGAACTCACGCCGCTTGTCCAGCAACAACTCGACGGCCTCGCCACCCAAAACTTTGCTTGGCAAGGCCAGGTGTGGCCCGGACAGCAAATGCGGTGGGAGATTGGTGAGAACGGTGAAAATGCTCGCAACCTCGATGGTGAGCCGATGGCGCAATGGCAAACGCGGCTCAAACTTTCACTCCCCATGCTCGGCGGCATCGATGCCACACTGCATTTACGGGCCGGCGGCGAAATTGGCATTACCGTGAGCACTGAGTCAGAAACCAGTGAAATCAGATTGAAAGATAGCGCCGAACAATTGCGCAAACAGTTTGAAGCGGCGGGACTGAATCTCACCAAATTGCTCGTCCAGCATGACCGACCCGTCGAATAATTCGACGCGCGAGGCAATTGCCCTTGCCTATAGCCAGACCGATGCTGCACCGCGCGTGGTGGCCAAAGGCAAGGGACTGATCGCAGAAAAAATCATCGCCAAAGCTCGCGAGCATGGAGTTTATGTTCACGAATCACCTGAGCTGGTCGCACTTCTAACCCAGGTGAATATTGACGAACACATACCTCCCCAGCTATATATGGCAATTGCTGAACTGCTGGCCTGGCTCTACCGGATAGAACACGGTGGTGCTTCAGGGCCACCGCCCACCTAATTTCGCCATCAATCTGCCGCCCAACATGACATTGACCCAAGAAGATGCTTCAGTTCCAATTTTCGAGATTGACCAAACCGAAACTTACGGGCGATACCTGGTCAGCAACCCCTTGGAAATTTTGCTCAATCTGCGAGCGCTGGCAAAACAACGAACAATCATCACGCTATACCTGGACGACGGCAGCCAATTCTTTTTGAGTTCAATTGTTACGGTCGACGAAGAAAATGGGCTAATTTTTCTCGATGCGTCGAACCAGCCAGCGCTCAATCAATTGGCAGTCAATGCTCAGCAAGCGACTTTGTCCGCAATTCTGGATCGGGTCAAAATTCAGATTCGCCTGCCAGCCCTGAACACAAGCTTTATTGAGGGCAAGCTTGCGTTCTCGTCGCCGCTACCAAGCAAGCTACTGCGCTTGCAGCGACGGGAGTTTTTCCGCCTTGAAACACCTCAAGCGCATCCCCTACGCTGCAAATTGGCCGCAAAACATCAGGATGAAATCATTGCCTTCGACTTACCACTGTTTGACATTAGCGGTGGCGGGCTAAGCCTGATCGGCAACGTCGAGCATGCCGAGAAATTCGCGCTGGGCGAACTATTCAAGGATTGCAGACTGGAAATACCCGGCGAAAGCGTCCTCTCGGTCAATCTGCGAATTCAGGAAATTTTGAAATCTGAATTACCCAACGGCGACCATCAATTGCGCTTAGGTTGCGAATTTATCAGTCTGCCAGGAACCCGGCTAACACTGATCGAACGCTATATCACCCGCCTCGAGCGCGAACGCAAAGCCAGGGAAACGGGGTTGGTATAAAGCGCCAAGTATCCTTGCTCCACGCATGGAACAAGGAATGGTTATTAAACCTGGATATTCATCACATCCTGATAAGCCGTTACCAGCTTGTTGCGCACCTGCACCATTTCCTGGAACGAAACGCTGGCGGTTTGCAGGGCGATCATGACCTCGTGCAGATTCTGGCTGGTATCTCCACCGGCAAGTTTTTCCGCCATCTGGTTAGCCTGCACCTGAGTCTGGTTAACCTTGGCAATGGAGTTTTGCAAAACCTGTGCGAAATCAGAACCACCAGCAACCGCTCCTGCGCTTTCGCTGGGCTTGCTGGCCGCTTGTGTTGCGCTGCTACGCAACACACTCAACATTTGTTCAATACCTTTAGTTTCCATAGCCGACTCCTTTTACTTGGCCAATACGAAGCAATTCCTGGGCCAGAATTAGTCGTTAAAAAAGCCTTCTTCGCGATACTGCTGCAATTTGTAGCGCAAGGTACGTTCTGAAATACCCAGGCGCTCTATCGTAAGCTTTCGCGACCCGCCCGCCTCTGCCAACGTCTGTAGGATATGCTCACGCTCCAGGTCCTTCATGTTTTCTGCTCTTTTCTCAACATCACAGTGCGCCACCTGCTCGCTTACGACCGAGTGCGATGGGCCAGGCCGCGAAACAAGATTGAGATGCACCAGCTCGATGAGCGCTCCGGTAGACAGAATCAGCGCGCGTTGAACAACATTTTCCAGCTCTCGCACGTTGCCCGGCCAATCATGTGCCGTCAGCATTTGCTCCGCTGCTTCAGAGAATGTAACACCGGTGCGCCCGAAGCGCGCACCATGTTCACCCAGAAAATAGCGGGCGATGGGCACCACATCAAGCGAGCGTTGGCGCAAAGCGGGAATTTCGACGGGAAAAACATTGAGCCGGTAAAACAGGTCTTCACGGAATACCCCTTTGGCCACCGCTTCGGCCATGTCGCGGTTGGAGGTAGCAACAATGCGGATGTTGAGCGATACCGGCTTTTTGCCCCCAACTCGCTCCACCTCGCGCTCCTGCAGCACACGCAACAGCTTGGCTTGCAGTCCCATCGGCATTTCGGTGACCTCATCAAGCAACAGCGTGCCATCTTGTGCCTGCTCGAATTTGCCTGCCTGCGCCTGCTGCGCCCCAGTAAACGCACCTTTTCGTAACCAAACAAGGTTGCTTCAAGCAGGCTATCGGGAATAGCTGCACAATTTATGGCAACAAACGGGCCTGTCTTTCTTGCCGAATGGCGATGAATAAAACGTGCCACCACCTCCTTGCCGACACCTGATTCACCCGTCAGCAAAACCGTGGCGTCCGTTTGGGCAACACGCTGGGCTATGGCAAAGAGATCACGGCTAGCCGGGTCGATGGCAATAACACCGGCAGAATCTTCAGTCGTCACCAACTCATATTTATTGATATGCGCCAGCAAGGCCTTCGGCTCAAATGGTTTGAGCAGGAAATCGCAAGCGCCGGAACGCATCGCATCGACGGCTTTTTCGACCTCGGCATAGGCGGTCATCAGCACGACCGGCAGGTGCGGCAGGCGAGCCCGGATTTCCTTGAGCAGCGTAATGCCATCCATTGGCATCATGCGCACATCGCTGACGACGATGGAAAAAGCCTGCTCGTCCAGAACGCGAAGCGCCGCCTCGCCACCATCCACCGCCACATAGGACCGGCCGGCAAGTTCAAGCGTATCGCCAATCGCCTCGCGCAGGCTGGGATCATCCTCAACCACCAAAATCGGCAAACTGTGTTCGCTCATTATTTCAACTTTCGCTTTCGACTGCGCCCAGAGGCAGTATCATGACAAATTCGGCGCCCTCACCGGGGACTGAAAACAACTCGATGGAACCGCCATGCGCCCTTGCAACCCCTAAGGCAATTGCCAAGCCAAGCCCCGTCCCTTGCCCCTTGGTTGTGAAAAAAGGGTCAAAAATTCTTGTTTGCTTACCCAGCTCAACCCCAGGGCCGGTATCACGCACCCCAAGCGCCAAAAGATCACCGCTTTTTTTGCCGGTCAGGCAAATTTTGCCGCCTGCCGGTGTCGCCTGCATGGCGTTCTCCAGCAGATTGACCAAGGCGCCAAACAAGGCTTTGTGACTACCCACAATTTTCGCCTCATTACAGCCGTCGACCGTAACAAATTCAATTCCATGCTCGCGCATCAAAGGCTCTACGGTTTGCGCGGCTTCCTGCAGCAGATCACCGGCCAGCATCAGGTCGCGACCTATGCTTTCCCCACGCGCAAAGAGCAGAACATCCTGGATCAACCGTTCGAGGCGCCGTAACTGACCACTGGCCTTTTCCGAGAAGCGAGCACGTGCTTCGTCAGCCACGCCGGCTTGGCCCAAATTGGCGGAGTACAGCAAGGCAGCCGCCAGGGGCGTTCGCAACTGGTGCGCCAGTGATGCCGCCATTTCGCCCATTGCCGCCAAGCGTTGATTGCGCTCAAGCTCCGCCTTCATGCGGTGCGCTGCGCTGACATCATGAATCACCAGAATTTTCCCGCCACCTGAGGCAAGCGTACTTTCGGCAATCGAGACAAGCCCCTCACCCAGCAACCATTCACCGACCGTCATCGTCGGCTCCAGCGATTGCCGGACAACATCCCCCCCAATGCCGACTCATCGCATCCGGCCCAAACATGGCAATAGCCGCTGGATTGACGGCGACAACAGTCGCACTTTGGTCAAGCAAAACAACACCGGCGGGCAAGGCATCAAGCAAAGATGAAAGCCGTTCAGAAAGCGCTTCCTTCTCTTCATACTGCCGCCGCAATTCGCCATTGGCGATGGCCAATTCTTCGGTTAATGAGGCAACCCGGCCCTGCAAGGACTCATAAGCCTGGGTTAATTCAGCCGATACCTGATTAAAAACAGCAAAGGCACGCTGCAACTCGGCGGCTTTGGCGGTAGCTTCAGGATTGGCGGGGGCTGGCTCAGGCATGGGCATCGAAAAAGTTAGAATGAATTAGGCGCGGGTAATAGTAGAATATTTCTAGGATAATTTGGCTTCCTGTTTGATTCTTCTTCTATTTCATCGAAATTCCACCGGGCTTTAATGGCAGCTGCTACCGAAACCACCGCAGGAAACGCCCCAGCAGGGAATCCCCTGGAGCGTCTGCGCGATGCCTTCAATCGGCTCGGTGTCCAGCAAAAAATTGGCTTTACGGTAGCCATTGCAGCAATTATTGCCGTGCTGGTCGGAACGATTTTATGGAGCCAACAACCTGACTGGAAAATTCTTTTCTCCAACTTGGGAGAAAAAGACGGTGGCACCATCGTTACCTTGCTGGAACAACAGAACATCCCACACCGCATGTCGGATAACGGCTCGATCATGGTTCCCAGCAACCGGGTTCATGAAGTTCGCCTGAAACTTGCCTCACAAGGCCTGCCACGCGGTGGCATGGTCGGCTTTGAATTGATGGAAAACCAGAAATTCGGCATCAGTCAGTTTGCCGAACAGGTCAATTACCAACGCGGCCTGGAAGGAGAACTGGCACGTACCATCATGTCGATTGGTGCGATTTCCTCAGCTCGCGTCCACCTGGCAATCCCCAAGCCTTCCGTGTTTGTTCGTGATGAACAAAAGCCAACCGCTTCCGTCCTGCTCAATTTATACGGCGGACGCACGCTGGATTCGGGGCAAATTGCCGGCATTACCCATCTGGTTTCAGCCAGCGTGCCGCAACTGCTTTCGACCAACGTCACCGTGATTGACCAGAACGGAACGATGCTTTCGCAGATCAAGAGCAAACTAACCGAGGCCGGGCTGGATCAGGCCCAGATCAAATACGTTCGTGACCTGGAAGACTCAATCGGCAAACGCATCGAAGACATCCTGAAACCCTTGCTGGGTGGCGAAAATTACAAGGTTCAAATTGCCGCCGACGTGGACTTTTCGCAAAGTGAACAGACAGCGGAAACCTATCGTCCGAACAATACACCGGAGACCTCCAGTGTGCGTAGCCTGCAAAACAATGAAACCGCTTCGGTTAACCAATCAGCAGGCGGCGTTCCTGGCGCGCTGACAAACCAGCCACCAGTTCCTGCGACGGCTCCGCTAACCACACCAGCCACTGGCGCGCCAGCACCAGGCAAACCGGCAAAACCTGGCGACTCGCAAGGGCGTGTTGTCGCTGCAGGTATTGAGTCGCCGCTCAATGCACTCGGCCAGCCGATCAGCACCGCAAAGACCTCGACCACCAATTACGAAATTGATAAAACCGTCCGCTACACCAAGAACTCGATGGGCAACATTCGCCGGCTCTCAGCAGCTGTTGTAGTCAACCATCGCAAGGATGTGGACAAGACCGGCAAGCAGGTCACCAAGGCATTGCCAGATGCCGAAATGAAACAAATCAACGAGCTGGTGCGCGAAGCAATGGGTTTTAATAAAGAGCGCGGCGACTCACTTTCCGTGGCCAATTCGCCGTTTACCGCAACAGAACGGCTAGATGCCGGATTGCCTCTTTGGAAAGATCCTGAAACCATTTCTTACGCCAAGGAAATCTTCAAATATCTGTTGATTGCCGGTATCGTTGCCTTCCTCTACCTGAAAGTGATACAGCCTTCACTTACCCCCCGACGACGGCCTAGAAAAGAGTGCCAACCTGCTAATCGCGTTAGGCGAGGATCTTGCGGCGGAAGTGCTTAAACACCTTGGCCCACGCGAGGTACAAAAAATCGGCCATGCGATGGCGGGTTTGAAAAGCGTACCACGCGCCACAGTTGAATCAGTGCTCGACAGTTTTCTCAAGGATGCAGACGAACACTCGGCGGTGCACGTCGACACCGACAGCTATGTCCGCTCGGTACTGACCAAGGCGCTTGGTGACGACAAGGCTTCCAACCTCATTTCACGAATTCTGCAGGGCGGCGAAACTTCAGGCATCGAGGGGCTGAAATGGATGGATGCGCCAACCGTCGCCGATCTGATCAAGAATGAACACCCGCAGATTATTTCAACCATCCTGGTGCACCTTGAGCACGATCACGCCAGCGAAATCCTCAACCATTTCACTGAGCGACTACGTAATGACGTGATATTGCGTATTGCCACACTGGAAGGTATCCAGCCGGCGGCTTTACGTGAGCTGAATGAAGCCATGCTACGTATACTTTCTGGCTCGGCGAGCGTAAAGCGTACAGCCATGGGCGGGGTGCGGACAGTGGCCGAAATTCTCAACTTCATTGGTACGGCCAATGAAACCTCCGTAGTTGACGCGATTCGTGAATACGACCCCGATCTTGCCCAGAAAATTCTCGATGAAATGTTTGTTTTCGAGAACCTCATGGACATTGATGATCGCTCGATCCAGCTCATTTTGCGTGAAGTTCAGTCCGACTCACTGATTCTGGCCCTCAAAGGCGCCTCGCCCGATCTGCGCGAGAAAATTTTTAGAAACATGTCGCAGCGCGCCGCCGAAATGCTGCGCGAGGATCTGGAATCCAAGGGCCCGGTGCGCCTGTCCGAAGTCGAAGCCGAGCAGAAGGAAATTCTCAAAGTCGTCCGCCGCCTGGCCGACGAAGGCCAAATCGTCCTCGGCGGTGCCGGCGGCGAACAAATGCTCTGATCACCGACAGACATGGCAGGCGTTATTTCCAAGGAAGATCTGGCGGCTTACCGGCGCTGGAGCGTTGATTCATTTGATCGCAAATTACCGACGCCAAAACAAGCGAGCCCAAGTGCGCCGGAAAAGCCAGAGGCGGTCGAGGCTGAACTCGTTACGACCATGGGACTGCCAACGGTTGATGACATTCAGCAAATCAATGAAACAGCACGGGCAGAAGGCTACCAGGCAGGCTTTGAAGAGGGGCGACAGGCTGGTGAGGCAACGCTGTCAAATACCATCACCAGCGAACTCGAACGATTTTCAACACTCATTGGCAATCTTCAGGTTTCACTGGCCCATATGGACCAGACAATTGCCGAACAAGTACTTGATCTCGCGCTGGAAGTTGCTTCACAAGTTATCCGCAGCACCATTGCTGTACGTAACGAAGCGCTTTTGCCGGTCATTCGTGAAGCAATTGCTGCGTTGCCGCTGCATCACAGCCACGTCTTGTTGCACCTGAACCCTTTGGATGCCAGCGTAGTTCGCGAACAAATCGGTGATCAGCTAGCGCAGACGGGAACACAGATCATCGATGATACAGAAATTGCCACTGGTGGCTGCTTAATCAAGGCGGGCACCAGCGAAATTGATGCGACTATCGAAACACGCTGGAAACGCGTACTCGACGCGATTGGTTCGGAGCCACGCGAATGGCTGAGCAGCCCGTAATCGAACTACCAGACCATAGCGGACGTTGGCAGCGCTTTCTTGATGGCTGCCGCATCGCCGCCAGTTCCGCGCAGCCGCTATGGCCGGTGGGACGTCTGACACGCATCAATGGGCTGGTCATGGAAGCTTCAGGCTTAAAGCTCCCGCTCGGCAGCTCCTGTCACATCTTCCCGCAGAGTGGCGCCTCAGTCGAGGCGGAGGTTGTCGGATTTTCCGGTGACAAGCTGTTCCTCATGCCATCCGATGACGTATACGGTCTGGCGCCGGGGGCAAAAGTGGTTGCCTTCGAACCCACCAACCCCAGCCCCTGTGTCGAGTTTCCACTCCAGCATAAACGTCGCGCCATTGATCGGGCGAAACAGGTGCCGGTCGGCGATGAACTGCTTGGTCGCGTGCTGGATGGATCTGGTCGCCCGCTGGATACCAAAGGGCCACTACTGACGACGCGCTCGCGATCACTGCTGAGCAGGCCGATCAACCCAATGACCAGAGCAGCAATCGATCAACCCCTGGATGTTGGCATACGCGCCATCAACGCCTTGCTGACTGTAGGGCGAGGCCAACGGATGGGTTTGTTTGCGGGTTCAGGTGTCGGCAAATCAGTTTTGCTCGGCATGATGGCACGCTACACCGAGGCCGAAATCATTGTGGTTGGGCTGATTGGCGAACGTGGCCGTGAGGTCAAGGAATTCATTGAGCAAATTCTCGGCGAAGAAGGGATGCGGCGCGCTGTTGTTGTTGCCGCCCCTGCCGATACCGGACCACTGATGCGCTTGCAGGGTGCCGCTTACGCCACGTCGATTGCCGAACACTTTCGCGACCAGGGCAAGCATGTCTTGTTGATCATGGACTCCCTGACCCGCTATGCGATGGCACAGCGCGAAATAGCCCTGGCAATTGGCGAACCACCTGCCACCCGAGGCTACCCGCCTTCCGTCTTTGCCCGCCTGCCACAACTGGTTGAGCGCGCCGGTAACGGGCCAGACGGTGGCGGTTCAATCACCGCGTTTTATACCGTTCTGGCAGAGGGTGACGATCAGCAGGACCCAATTGCCGATTCGGCACGCGCCATTCTCGACGGCCACATCGTGTTATCACGTACCTTGGCCGATGCCGGGCACTATCCGGCAATCGACATCGAGCAGTCAATCAGCCGCGCGATGGTTAATCTGATTGCACCAGCCCACCTCGACCAGATTCGCCGCTTCAAGGTGCTTTTTGCCCGCTACCAGCGCTCGCGCGACCTGATTTCAGTTGGTGCCTATGCGCCCGGTTCTGATCCCGTACTGGATCAGGCCATTGCTCTCTATCCACGGATGGAAGCCTTCCTGCAGCAACAATTAAGTGAGCAATCCGACTTCTCCAACAGCGTCGGCGCCCTCACCTCGCTATTCTGATAAATCATGGCCCAAGCTTTCTCTCTCCAGCCTTTACTTGAATTGATGCAAACCCGCACCGACGAGGCCACCCGGCAACTCGGCAAGCTGATTGCGGCGGAACAAAATGCCAAAAGCCGGCTACAGATGCTTGAGCAATATCGTGAGGAATACGCTCAGCGCATGCGTGAAGCAACAGCTCAAGGGATTACTCGCTCGATATTGCACAATTATCAGGACTTTCTGGCCCGCATCGATCAAGCAATCTCGCAGCAGGATATGGCCGTTCGTCAGTCAGAGCAAAGCACTGCTGCCGGGCAAAATCACTGGAAAGAGCAAAACAAAAAGCTCAAGGCCATAGACACACTATCAGTTCGCCATGACGTCAGAGAACGTTGGCGTGACGGCAAACAAGAACAAAAGATTCAGGATGAATACTCAGCCCGAAAATACGCCGTGCGCAATCCGAACGAGGACGAATAATCCGCAGGCACATCAATTGCTTCCTTATCGATAACCAGATGTCGCAAAAGGAATCAAGATGGGCATTACAGTCATATCAGCTCCCGCCGCCAGCACAGCAAGCACTAACGCACTAAACGTAACAGCTGCTCCAGTGAGCGATGGTATTGCCATAGATTTTGCTTCCTTGCTGACCGGCCAAATCGCCGGGCTTCCACAAGCAACAAACAGTTTCAGCAACGCCAGATCGGTTCAAGAATCCACGACGAAGGAGGATAAAGACAGCCACCTTATCCGTGACCTGCTATCCGCTCAAGACCCAGCGCAGGCAGCGCAAAACGCAATTCCCAACATCGTACCGACATTAGAAAATCGTCCCGAAATCGACGTTGACAGTAACAGTCTGATTTCATCGAATCAACAACCCAATGTGCCGCTGAGCATACTTGGAAATGACGCCAAAAATACAGGCCCATTCAACAAGCCAACCAACACCGAATCGAATCGAGTATTAGCGGACGTAGCACCTCCAAATTCAAATTTGCCGTCGAAGATCGATGCAAGTCTTGCAGCCTCACCGCGAATCCTTACAACAATTGCCCAAACACCAAGCGAAGTAACGGCAATTCTTGCCGGCGAAACTAGCACTAACAAAACAGTACCAAGCACTTTTGCTACGGTGTTGGCTGCTCACACGGCACAGCCACAACAAACTCAGGACACAACACCTAGCACTTTAGATACATTAATGGCTGCTCACACGGCACAGCCACAACAAACTCAGGACACAACACCTAGCACTTTAGATACATTAATGGCTGGTCATACGGCACAAGTGCAGGCACAACAAACACAGCACACAATACCAAGTAGCAACATCAACGTCGCCACCCCGCTTCAGGAAAACCGCTGGGCTCAAGACTTTAGCGAGCGCATCGTCTGGGCGGCAAAGAATGACCAGCAGGTTGCGCAGATCAACATTTCTCCAGCCCAACTCGGGCCGGTACAGATCACGCTCAACATGAACGGGGATCAGGCCAGCATCGCATTTGCCTCACCGCATGCCGAAGTTCGCAAAGCAATTGAGGATGCAATGCCCAATCTCAAGGAAATGCTTTCGACAGCAGGGATCAGCCTCGGCCAGTCGAATGTCGGCGCACAGTTACAACAGCAGCAGCGCGACACCAATCCGCTGTTTGCCAATGGGAACCGTTCAACGGGGGAAACCGCTATACTTCCGCCGGATAGCCACACTGGCTCAATATCGACTGGATTGCCAATTCAGCGAGGCCGGGGTTTGGTGGATCTGTTTGCATAACCGGATTCAAGTAATCGAGTAGAGAGGGAAGACAATGGCCAAGGACGCCAAACAAGCAGAAGAAGGGGCAGAAGCCCCTCCCAAGAAAAGCAAAAAACTGTTGATCATCATCCTGGCTGCCGTTTTGGTCGTTGTTCTGGCCGGTGGCGGCGCAGCTTTCTTCCTGCTCAAAAAGAGCGACCACGCAGAAGACGAAGACGGCACGGAAGAGACCACTAAGACCACGAAGAAAAAGGACAAGAAAAAAGAAAAAGATGCACCACCCATCTTTGTCAATCTTGAACCATTCACGGTCAATCTGATTCCGGAAACTGGTGATCAGTACCTGCAAGTCGTTCTGGCACTGGAACTGGCTGACGCACATGCCGAACCTGACCTCAAGGTACAAATGCCAAAGGTTCGTAACAACATTACTTTGTTGCTATCCGGCAAGAAAGCCTCCGAATTGCTCCCCAAGGAGGGCAAGGAGAAACTGGCTGAAAACTTGCGCGAAGAAATCAATGCGGTTATTGACCCTTCAACCAAAAAAGCGAAGGGTGAAAAGACGGCTGCAGAAGGGCCTGTCAAATCAGTTCTGTTCACTTCCTTCATCATCCAGTAAGGCAAAATGGCAGGCGACTTTCTCTCTCAGGACGAGGTTGATGCCTTACTGAAAGGCGTCACCGGGGAGGCAGACGAGCCAGAAGAAAGCGCAGGCGAAGGCTCTGGCATTAGCACCTACAATCTCGGCACACAGGAACGTATCGTTCGTGGCCGGATGCCAACGCTGGAATTGGTTAATGAGCGTTTTGCCCGTTATTTGCGGATCGGCATGTTTAATTACATGCATCGCAACGCCGAAATATCGGTGGGACCGATACGAGTGCAGAAATATAGCGAATTTATCCGCAACCTCGTCGTACCGACCAACCTGAATCTGGTCGTTGCCAAGCCCTTGCGCGGCACGGCGTTATTTGTTTTCGATCCCAATCTGGTTTTTCTGGTTGTTGACAACATGTTTGGTGGCGATGGGCGCTTCCATACCCGGGTTGAAGGTCGCGACTTCACTGCAACCGAACAACGCATTATTCAAGGATTGCTAGGTGTAGTCTTTGCTGAATACAGCAAATCATGGAAGCCTGTGCACGACATCACTTTCGAATATATCCGTTCGGAAATGAACTCACAGTTCGCCAATATTGCGACGCCTTCTGAAATTGTTGTTTCAACAACTTTCACGCTTGAATTCGGCGGCGCAACGGCGGATATGCACATCTGCTTCCCTTACTCAATGCTTGAGCCAATTCGCGACCTGCTCTATAGCACGATGCAAAGCGACCAGTTATCGACCGACAAACGCTGGATCGGCACACTACGAAAACAATTGCAAAGCGCAGAGGTTGAAATTGTTGCCCAGCTGGGATCAGGAAAAATCTCCTTACGCGAAATTTTGAAATTAAAAGCAGGTGATGTAATACCACTCAATATTCCTTCAAAAATTGAGGTACAGGTCGATCATGTGCCGCTAATGGAATGTACCTATGGCCAGCAAAATGGCCAATACGCACTAAAGGTTGTACGATTCCTTGCCGCATCGCCCGAACTACCGGCCGCAGAGCCGGCGTTGGGAGCACAAAATGGCTGATGATATGGAAAATATAGAAAACACCACAACCGAAGATGACAGCCAGATCAGCGAGGACGATTGGGCTGCCGCCATGTCCGAGCAAGCCGTTGCTGAAGCTAGCCCGCAACCGACGGCTCAGCCAGCCGACATCTTCCCCTCATTCGGTGGCACCGGCACCGGTGGTGGCATGATGAATGAACTCGACATGATTCTGGATATTCCCGTCCAGATCACAGTTGAACTTGGTCGTACCAAAATCACCATCAAAAACCTACTGCAACTTGCGCACGGTTCAGTTGTGGAGCTTGAGGCAATGGCAGGTGAACCAATGGATGTGTTGGTCAACGGCACGCTGATTGCCCAGGGCGAGGTTGTCGTGGTCAATGACAAATTTGGTATTCGCCTGACGGACATCATTACGCCTTCCGAACGTATGCGCAAAATCAATCGCTAGGCATTGCGAAAAAACAGGCCGTTTTCTGCGGTCGACCGCGCCCCGAAGGAAGTCCCCTTGGGGAACAACAATCTAAGCGTGCAATTTCGGTTTAAGATAACGGACTAAATTCATCTCACTAGGTCCCATTCGTCTTGCTACGCTTTGCTTTTCTATTTCTCTTGCCGCTTCAAACCTTTGCTGCCGAGACACCAGCACCTGGCGTTTCCTCTGGCAGTTACCTGCAGGCAGCACTGGCCTTGGTATTAATCATTGGCCTATTGATGGGTGCAGCTTGGCTGGCGCGTAAAATCTCTGGCGGCAAAGTGTTTGGCCAGGGTGGAATGAAGATTATTGGCGGTGTAGCCCTCGGCCCACGCGAGCGCCTGGTGCTGGTTGAAGTGGGCGATACCTGGCTGGTCATTGGCCTTGTTCCGGGACAAATAAGGACTCTGCATCATCTTCCCAAAGGCAAGGAACCGGACCTTTCCGATGCCACAAACGACAGCGCTGACGCACCCTTCACGCAATGGCTCAAATCCATTTCCGAGCGCAACCGCAATGTTTAAGCGACTGCTACTGGGCATCTCGCTGCTATTTCCAGTAGCCTTGGCGTTTGCCCAGGCAACGGGTGGCCTGCCGGCGATTAACAGTACGCCAACTGCTGGCGGCGGAACCACCTACAGCCTGACGGTTCAGACGCTACTGCTATTGACGGCGCTAACCTTTATCCCGGCAGCCGTGTTGATGATGACGAGCTTTACCCGCATTATCATTGTGCTCTCGCTATTGCGGCACGCCATGGGCACGCAGTCGGCCCCACCAAATCAAGTTCTTGTCGGCTTGGCCTTGTTTTTAACTTTTTTCATCATGTCACCGACACTGGAAAAAGTTTATACCGATGCCTACATGCCCCTTTCGGAAAACAAGATCAATATCATGCAAGCGGGTGGAACGTGCTGCGGGACCAATGCGCAGCTTCATGCTCAAACAGACGCGTGAAGCCGATATCGCCATGTTCGCCAGCGTCGCAAAAATAGAAAAAATAGAAAAACCAGAAGACACACCATTGCGTATTCTGGTTCCCGCCTTCGTCATCAGCGAATTGAAAACCGCCTTTCAAATCGGCTTTATTCTCTTCATCCCTTTTCTGATTATCGATATGGTCGTTGCCAGCATGTTGATGTCAATGGGCATGATGATGATGTCGCCGGTCATGGTCGCCCTACCCTTTAAACTCATGCTGTTTGTGCTGGTTGATGGCTGGCATCTTGTCATCGGTTCACTAGTTCAGAGTTTCGGCCCATGACCCCAGGAACAGTCATGGAAATTGGCCGCCAAGCCATTGAGGTCACACTGGTTTTGGCTGCCCCGATGTTGATCACGGCCCTCGTCGTTGGCCTGATCATCAGCATTTTTCAAGCGGCCACACAAATCAATGAATCGACGCTGCAGTTTGTTCCCAAACTGGTGGCAACGTTTGTCGTGATGATTCTTTTTGGCCCATGGATGTTGCAATACGTGATGGACTACATCCAGCGCCTGTTCAGCAGTATTCCGCAGCTTATCGGCTAAACCATGATCAGCATCACGACCACGCAAATCGATGCCTGGATCGTTGCCTTCGCCTATCCACTGGTTCGTATCTTGGCCTTTATTGCGGCCGCACCGCTGTGGAGCACGGCCGGCATCCCGCGCCGTACCCGGGTGATTCTCGGGCTTTGTGTTACCATCGCTCTCGTACCGGCGTTACCCACCATGCCCGCCGTGGCGCCAGGATCTCTCACCGGACTCTGGATACTTGCCCAACAAATGCTGATCGGTATCGGCATGGGCTTCGCTGCCCGCATCGTTTTTTCTGCTGTAGATATGGCGGGCGAATTTATTGGTGCGCAAATGGGACTTGGATTCGCCACGGCCTACGATCCGCTTAGCTCGTCACAAACACCCGTTATTTCAGAGTTCCTCAGTCTGATCGGGCTGCTGCTTTTTCTATCGCTGAACGGCCATTTGATTTATATCGCCACTCTGGCCCAGAGCTTTTATGCCATTCCCGTCAGTGCCAACCCATTAGGCGCCGCAAGCTGGCTCAATCTTGTTGAACTAGGTAGCAAGATTTTTTCCGCAGGTTTGCTGCTTGCCTTGCCGGTTGTGATTGCCTTGATGATTACCAATATTGCATTGGCAGTGCTGACTCGGGCAGCCCCGCAACTTAATATATTCGCCCTTGGATTTCCGTTGACCCTGACAGGCGGCTTTGTCGCCCTAGCCATCAGCATGAACTACCTGGCGGTGCCGCTCCAGGCACTTTACGAGTTTGCACTCAGTGCAATGCTGGGTTTTGTTGTGATGCCGACTCAGTAGCGATCATTCAATCGGAAAGAATCGGCCTGCTCGCGCTGGACCAGTTTAATCGTTCCTTCAGCAACCCGCCGCGCACCAATTGTTTGCGAATCAATTCCTTCGGTATATTCAAGAATTTGATAATTCGCGAAACCTTGCTCATATTGAAGCTGGCTGGCACGCCGCTTTAGTATTTGAATAGACTCGCCAGACCCGCCGGTGTGATAGCGCTTCATCTTCAGTGAGAAGCGATAAGTGTCGTCATTCAAACGCGACTCTTCGATCTCCCAGTTGGGTGCCAGTGGGTCGTAAATCACATAAATAGCTGCCGCTACAGCCAGACCCGTTACCAGCGTAGACAGCTTCAACGAGGTCTTGGCCGTCAGTTGAATCGCCTTGTCTGGAATAATCGGCGACGCTGTTTTGGTCGAAGTACTACAACCGGCCAAAAACAAACCACTCGCAACCAGCAAGACAGAAATTTTGATAGGATGTTAAACAAGCTAAGTTGGCTGGTTTGCTTGAAAGAAAGCTGCGCTGCCTCAAGTTGCATTTTGAAACTTGCGTATTGTGAAATTGCTGCCGTGTAATCCAGCCCCTGAAGATCACCGAGACGAGTGTCATATTGCAAGGCAACATCCTGCCCCGTCGAAGTCAAACTATCCAGGGAATTCTGCCGAGCACCAACGGAAGCGCGAATAGTCGAAATGTGGGTTCCAGCGGAACTCACTTCTGTCAGTGCCTGCGCTTGTTTCAGAGGATCATAGGTTAATGACCCATCCATATTATTTATCAGATTCTGTACCGTATCGAACAAACTGCGGCCAGTCAGATTACCAGAAGCATCCTTGACCTTCATGAACACATCAAGTCCATTTTCGCTAACTGCCATATCATTTGATGATGTCACTGACAGCGTTGGTTTGCCAGCATCACCCTTATATTTGACAAAGGTTGTCGTATCGTCGCCCAAGAGATAACCAGCTACAGGATCAGTGTCAGGATTCGCTTCAAAAGGTTTGGTCGTAGATTGGTAGCCGGCAAAAATGTATTGCCCTGTCCCATCCTGTGTATTCGCAAGCCCTATCAAGTTTTGCTGAATACCCTTCAATTCTGAGGCGATCATCCCTCTTTCAGCAGGGCCAAGGGTAGTGTTCTCGCCCTCCTTTGCCAGCTCGGTAATTCTTAGCAATGCATCCCCAACACTGCCAATCGTCGATTCAACAAAGGTTAATTGTGACTGTGCATTGGCCTGATTATCCAAATATTGGGTATTCACCCCTTTGGATTGACTAACCTGCAGCACTTCCGAAGCGCCGATCGGATCATCTTCAGGTGAAAGAATCTTGCGACCTGTAGAAAGCTGGTTCTGGATCTTGTACAAATCGTACTGACGGTTTTGCATACCGTTCGTACCGCTATTAAAAATCATTGATGTACTTACACGCATGATCGTGACTCCTCACTAACCAATCGACAAGATCGTATCGAAAAGTTTGCTACCGATTTCAAGTATTTTTGACGATGCCTGATACGCCTGCTGGAAGCGAATCATGTTTGCCGCCTCTTCGTCCAGATTAACCGCCGACAAAGAGTCTCGCGCCGCTTGTGCCTGGTCCAGTATTGCACCTTGGGCATCAAGCTGAACCTTGGCTTCGCGAGTGCGGATTCCATTGTCAGCAACCAGCCGTGCATAGGCTGACTGGAAAGTAGCCGTGCCGTCAGCTACCGTGTTCTGGGTTTGTAGCTTGGCGAAAAGAACTGCATTGCGCCCATCCTGAACACCACCGACATTTCGTTCAAAAGTAAATTTATCGCCGAGCGCGGTCGTCCCATTGACATCAAAGGACATGTTCGAAAACGAAATTTTAGCCAATGGCGCGCCGTTATTCGTACTAATGCCCCCTCCTGTTCCAGTCGCAAACGTGCCATCCGCATAATCTGCACGCCAAGCCGTTGTTCCTGAAAGTCCGGTCAGGAGTGTTGCTGTGGTGGCCGTTAGTGTCAAAGGGAGAACGGCTGGATTATTGTAACCGACACCGGCAATACCTTGAGATACCGTCATTGACCCGGTATTACTTTGCAGCGGCGTCACTTTCATGGGAGCGGCAGCAGCGATCAGACGAGGATCTGCAGCAATCTGAGTGCTGATATCAATATTCCGGCCAATCTCGGTCACTGGTTTAATGACAAATTTGTCGCCGTTTGCACCATTTGTCGTGATGTTAAGATTTACCCCATCAAAAGTTGCAACCCCTGGGCCAGTGCCGGCACTAACCGTCTGATTATCACTCAGGCGCGTAATCGTATAGGCACCCGCTGCACCAAACTGTATCTGGTAGCTGCTATTAGTCAGCTTGGTGGAAAAGTTGCCGCTAAAGCTGGGAGCGCTTGGCGCAGTTGGGTCCTCAAATGTGGCAGCAAGCAATCCGGAGCCCGTGTTATTTGAGTTGGCGATAATTTTCGGGTCAGGAATCGTAAAAAACTTCCCGACAAACCCGGTGTCTGCACCCGCTTTTCCCAGCAAATCCTGCCCTAGTGCGTGCTGAGCATTGAAGGTCAGCGACAGCGTAGCGGCAACCCGCCCCATCTCATTGGCTGCCACCTCAAGTGAATCGCTACGGAACTTGACCAGGCCGCCCAATTCGCCGCCAATGATCATGGATTCGGGATACTCTTGCGTGCCGCCAGCAGTTTTCAAGCCAACGACAATTTTCGAAGGATCTGCCGATGATGCGGTCGCTGTCATTTCCATAGCGTTACTACCCACCACAAGCTGCTGTCCATTGCCGATGAATACGTTGTAACTCCCATCCGAGTTGGTCGACGTCGTAACCTTGATCAGCTTGTTTAAATCATTGATCAATTGATCGCGTTGATCCATCAGATCATTTGCTGGCTGACCATAACCTGACTCCGAAATCACAATGCGCTGGTTTACATCGGCAATCTGTGCCGCAAATGAGTTGATCTCGGAAACTGCGCCAGTAATGCGACCATTGACCTGTTCGCTTAGCTCACTGAGACGTGTATCCAGATTATGGAACCGTGTAGCCATCGTTTGCGCAGACGAGATCATCGACTGGCGCGCCGGCAACGAAGACGGGTTCGCCGCAACCTGTTGCACTCCGGAAAAGAAATTCTGCATGGCCGGAGACAAACCCGCATCCGGGTCGGCAAGCATCGCGTCAATCTGCGTGATCTGGCTGTAATAGGCGTCTAGCGAACTGGTTACTGTTTGCGCTGTATTGACCTGCCCGGTAAGGAACTTGTCGTACATGCGTTCGATCGTCTGGACATGCACACCCTGCCCAATGGCACCGGCGCCCGAGTTGATCGCGGTATTCGTTCCCTGCACCACGCGCTGCCGGGTATAGCCCGGCGTATTGGCATTGACTACATTATGCTCGGTCGCCAACAAATTTAGCTGCGCTGCTCCCAGACCACTAACGCCAATACTGAAAATTCCTGTGCTCATCATTCACCTCTAAGAGGTTTACGGCCGATTTGCCGCAAAGTTTAGGCGGTGACTAACCAATCAACGCCTGGCGCAGAGTTGGGCCATTGATGATGCGTGAGAGTTTGTCTGCATACATCGGATCAGTGGCATAACCCGCCTGTTGCAAACGTCTTGCAAACTCCGTGCCATCCTGTGATCCAATCACGCCGCTGTAGCGGGAATTATTACGTAGCAGGCTAGCGTAATCGCGGAAAGCCTCTTCATAAGAACCATAGGCACGGAACCGCTCAACGACCTGCTGTGGCTGACCATCGACATATTCAGTGGTGCTTGCATCGACCGTCGCGCCCGTCCAGCTTTTACCTGCCTTAATGCCGAACAAGTTGTAGCTGGAGGAGCCATCGGCCTTGCGAATCTCGCTACGCCCCCAGCCGCTTTCCAGTGCAGAATGACCGACTAAAAATTGCGGCGGAATTCCCGTTGACCGTGACGCTTCAACCGCATGCGGCCAAACACGATTAACGAAATCCTGCGATGAGGCCGAGGCATCCGAACTGCTCCCGATCTTTGTAATTGGCGCAAAAGATGCAGCATAGGCAGCAGATGTGGGTTGATTCCCTAAAACAGTTTTGTACTGCAAGTGACGACTATCCGATGCCGTCAGCGGCAAGGCATTGCCGGCAGCGTTTGCCGGTGCCGTGATTGCCGCTTGGCCTTCTGACGTCTGCAGATGACGTCCCAACTGTTGTTCAATGAGCTTTGCAAAACCAATTCCGTTACCGGCCGTCGATATATTTTGCGCCATCTGCTGATCAAGCAGACCGGTGTAGAAACGCGATTGCTCGCTGTTCATCATCCCGTCCTGCGGCGTCGCATCCCGCATACTCTTTTTAACACCATTTGCAGAAACAGCGTTTCAAACTGCTGTGAAGCTGCTTTCAAACCCTCCTGAGGGTCCTTCTGGAACTGAGTGCGCAGATCCTGCGCCGACTTGACATCAAAGGCGGCACGGTTCGGCGTATTCTGGATTTTGATTGACATGAGGCGCCGTTAAATCACTTCAAGATCAGCACGTAAGGCACCTGCCGCCTTCATTGCCTGAAGGATGGCCAAAAGATCCAGTGGATTGGCTCCCAGCGCATTCAATGCCTTGACCACATCTGCCAGATTAGCCCCGGCCTTGACGTTCATCAGGCTGCCATTCGCCTGACTCACCTGAATATCAGCGCCCTGCCCGGTCAGCGGTTGCCCGCCATCAACAGTCACCGACAAACTGCCATGAGCCACCGCACACGACTGGAGCGTGACCTTCTGCGTCATGACCACAGAACCCGTTCGCGGATTGATGATTACCCTGGCCAAGCCAATCGCTGGCTTGACATCAAGATTATCAATCCGCCCGAGGAAGGAAACCCGCGCATCGAGTTCATCCGGTGCGCGCACCGCAATGCGCCGACCATCAACAGCCTGCGCCGTACCTGCGCCCATATTTTTGTTAATGGCATCGACGACAATCTGCGCCGTACCAAAATCCATATTTTCCAACTCGTAGTAAATGAACCCACCTTGCCCAACCGACGTCGGTACGCTACGCTCAACGGTTGCGCCACCAGGAACTCTCCCGGCCGAAAGATGGTTAACCGTAACCTTCGAACCACCGGCTGAAGCCCCCACCCCGCCGACCAGCACGTTGCCTTGGGCGATGGCATAAACCTGACCATCAGCACCTTTTAATTGAGTCATCAGCAAGGTGCCACCACGGATGCTTTTGGCGTTACCCATGGACGATACGGTGACATCTATCGGCTGTCCCGGCTTGGCGAAGGCCGGCAAGGTCGCAGTAACCACCACCCCGGCGACGTTCTTCAACTGAAGCTTGGTCGCTTGATCCGTGGTCAGATTAACGCCCATCTGGGACAACATGTTGCTCAGCGCTTACGTCGTCATGGGAGTCTGCGTCGTCTGGTCACCCGTATTGTCGAGACCGACCACGATGCCATAACCAATCAGCTGGTTGTTACGCACCCCCTGGATAGAAGCGAGATCCTTGATCCGTTCAGCGAAAGCGGGTTGTGCGCAAAGCGGCAACAGGCATGCGGCCACTATTGCCGCCTGCCGGTACCATTTGCCGTGATTCGTTTTCATGTACTGCCTCCGCGCGGGAAATCCCTAGAATGGCAATACATTAAGGAAGAATCGTGCCATCCAGCCCATGAACTGGCCTTCACTAAGCTGTCCAGCCGATTTGTACTCAATGCGGGCATCCGCCACTTTTGACGAGTCAATCGAATTGGAAAAGTCGACGAAGCTCGGATTCACTACCCCAGAGATTCGCACAAATTCTTGCTCTTCACCGATCGCCAACTGTTTCTCACCGGAGACCATCAAATTGCCGTTGGGCATCACATCAATTACCGTCACCGTGATGCTGCCGGAGAAGACATTGTTGTTTGCCGCTTCACCCTTGCCACTAAAATTAGTCGCACTGGAAGCCGCCAGATCCAAGCCCAGCAATCCCTTGCCAGGCAAACCGCTTAATCCGCTGATAGAGGCCTTTTGGGTATTCGATTTATCCAGCTTGTTACTGTTTTTGGCCGAAGCCGTGGTGCTCTCGGTAATCTTGACCGTAATCGTGTCGCCAACAAACCGGGCACGCCGGTCTTCAAACAGCGGCTTGCTATAGCCCGCCTGGAAAATTGCCCCGTTGCCGCCCGGTGCTTCGAAGCGCGGCGAAGGGCGGGCGGTCATTGGTTGATGGATATTAGTTGGCGGTACCGTCGTACATCCGGCGGTAGCCACCAAGGCAAATAGCGCAAGACGTTTCATCATCTCACCTCACAATTGCGTCAGGCGACCAAGCATGGCATCCGAAGTAGACACCACCTTGGAGTTCAATTCATAAGCGCGCTGGGTTTGGATCATACTGACTAGCTCCTCGGCCACGTTGACGTTGGAAGTCTCGACATACCCCTGGTTTACGGTACCAGTACCATTGGTTCCCGGGGTATTCGGGGTTGGCGTGCCGCTGGCCGCTGTTTCAAGGAACAAGTTCTGGCCCATGCTTAGCAAACCGGCCGGATTGATGAAATTAGCCAGCTGGATCGTACCAATCTGGGTCGAAGCAGCCGTACCGGATTGTGTAATTGTCACCGTACCATCCGTGCCAACACTGACGGAAAGAGCAGTGGCCGGAATAGTGATGTTGGGTTGTAAGGGATAGCCATCCGAGGTCACGATCTGCCCCTGATTATCCTTTTGAAAAGAACCGTCACGGGTATATCCCGTCGTCCCATCCGGCATGAGAATCTGAAGAAACCCTCGCCCTGTATCCCAAGATCAAGGGCATTATCTGTTTTTTGAATGTTGCCCTGAGTAAAAATCCGTGCAGTAGAGACCGGTCGTACGCCTGTACCCATCTGCAAACCGGCGTGAACCTGAGTTTGCTGGGAAGACTGAGCGCCCGGCTGGCGCAACGTCTGATAAAGCAAATCCTCAAAAACGGGGCGGGCACGTTTGAAACCATTGGTGCTGACGTTAGCCAGATTATTGGCGATTACATCCAACTGGGTTTGTTGAGCATCCAGGCCGGTACGTGCAATCCATAGGGAACGGATCATGATTTAAGTCCTATCAGGCATTCAGAGACAGCAGCTGGTCAGCGCGTTGCGCATTCGTATCAGCCGTTTGGAGCATCTTGATTTGCATTTCAAACTGGCGTGAAAGGCTGATCAAATTGACCATTGCATCAGTCACATTCACGTTACTGCCTTCGAGCGAGCCCGGAGATACCTTCACATTTTGATCGGCCGCAGCCGGTTGACCACTACGCAGACGGAAAAGGCCATCCGCCCCACGCACCAGATCAGTTTCAGGCGGATTGACCAGCTTCAAGCGACCAACCGCACTTGAGCTATTTCGGGCACCAAACGTCGGCACGACAGAAATCGTGCCATCCGGCGCAATCTCAATTGAATTGTCTGGCGGAATATTCAGCGGCCCACCATCACCCAAAACAGGATAACCACTCTTGGTTTGCAACACCCCATTGACGTCCACATCAAAACTACCGGCACGGGTATATGCCTCTGTACCATCCGGCAACTGCACCGCCAGCCAGCCTCGCCCCTGAACTGCAACATCCAGATTACGGCCGGTGAACAACAATGGCCCCTCATCGAAAACATCGCTGACCGAAGCATCAACCACAAAAGCCCGGGTCGGCATGCCTTCGCCCAGCACCGGAACCGCTCGAAAACGATGCTCCTGTGCCTTGAATCCGATCGTGCTGGCATTCGCCAGGTTGTTCGCGGTACCGGCCTGCTGCATGAAAACATGCTTAGCGCCGGTCATCGCGGTATAGATCAGACGATCCATGTCAGCAGCTCAGTAAATCGATTAACGGAGGTTCACCAGTGTTTGCAACACTTGATCCTGGGTTTTGATCGACTGCGCGTTGGCTTGGTAGTTACGTTGCTGGGTGATCAGATTTACAAGCTCAGCAGTCAGATCGACGTTCGACTCCTCAACGGTAGATGAAGAAAGAACACCCAGATTTGATGTATTGGGCGCCCCCACCAATGCCGGACCGGAGACAGAGGTTTCGATCCATTGATTGCTGCCAAGCGACTGCAGGCCATTCGGGTTGGTGAAATTGGCCATCACGATCTGACCTTGAGCAAAGTTCTGCCCATTGCTATAACGACCCTGTATCACCCCATCACTACCCACTGACAAACCAACCAAGTGACCAGCGGCATAACCATCCTGCTCCAGTCGATTAGTACCAAAAGCACTGCCAAACTGAGTCGTCCCAGTGAAATTAACATCAAAAGTCATTGTTGGGTTGGCATTGTTTGTCGTGCCAAGCGCAGTACTTACTGCGTCAAGATCAATCGTTATATTCATTGGGCTACCGGGGGTCGTCGCATCCAGCGCGCCATTCGTACCAAAAAGCAGGGGATTTCCGCTGTTGACCGTAACATAGGTGTCATTAGTGCCATCAACATTGAAATGCGTTTGCCATTCCCCGGAAGTCGCGGTTTTTTCAAAATACATGGTCAGGGCATGGGGGTTACCCAAGCTATCGTAGACTGACAGAGCCGTTGAATAGTTGTATGACTGCGGATCAGGCGTATATAAAGGCGCCGTTGCCGCAACCCAAGGCAGTGCAGGCACGGTTTTACGTGAATCAAGCTGCAAATTCGCTTTCACACCCGTAAAGCCTGCCGAGGTACTGGTTCCGGTTTCAATCGGCGGCAAGTCGGAAGCGGATATCTGGATCGGTGCAGGCGTCGAAGGCACAACAATCCCGGATTGAGCCGCATAGCCAGTCAGTTTCAGTGCCTGGTCATTTACGATGTAACCATTTTTATCAAGGTGGAACTGGCCGTTCCGGGTATAGGACGTCGCCCCATTGTTATCCATCTTGAAAAAACCAGCGCCATTGATCGAAATATCCAGCGGGTTATTGGTCGAGGTCAGGTTACCCTGAGTAAACTGCTGCTGAATTGCAGAAACATTACCGCCAATACCCACCTGGCTTGCGCCAGCGCCGGCCAGAGATGCGGCATATACATCGCCAAAATGGGTGGTAGAAGACTTGAAGCCAACCGTACTGGCGTTAGCAATGTTGTTGCTGGTCGCATCGAGAGCCTTCGATGCCGTATTCAGACCGCTGAGACCTTGTTGGAATGCCATTTTCTAACCTCACTTAGAGAATTTGTTGCACATCCTTGAATGCCACGTCGCCCAAAGCGCCGAGATCAAGAACGAAGCCTGTCTTGGTTCTAACAACAGCAGAAACCGTGCCAACCTGTAGAGCCGACGCGGTGATTTTTTTCCCGCCCATGCTGGCGTCAACCGTAAAGGTGTACTTGCCGTCCGCCAGCGTTGCTCCCGAGGCATCCTTACCATCCCAGCCAAAGTAGAAATTACCCGCAGCGCGCGCGCCCATCTCCTCGGTTTGAACAATCTTCCCGGTGCTGTCTTTAATATTGAGCGTTACTTTGTCTGCGGCCGCCTCAAGTAAAACGCCGCCAACGGCTTCGCTTTTGTTCAGCGGCAAATTATTGCCGGCAACCATCACATTTTTGCCGATCATGCCTGTTGATTGAATTGCCTGCGTTTCGTTGTAACCATCAAGCAATTGCGTCATCGTCGCATTCAACTTTTCGATACCGCTGACGGTATTCAATTGTGCCAACTGGGTTGTCACCGCTGCGTTATCCATGGGATTGAGCGGATCCTGATTTTTGATTTGTGTCATCAACAAGGTTAAAAACTTGTTTTGCTGATCTTCTACCGAGCTAGTGGTTTTCGTCTTGCTGCCGCTGTTGCCATTAATTGCCGAAAAGGTTGCAGCTGCAGTTGTTGATGTGGTGTCGCCTACGATTGCCATTTTTATCTCCAATCAATCCTGATTAGCCCTGACCGATCTGCAAGGTGCGCAGCATCATGGTCTTGGCGGTGTTCATCACTTCAATATTCGTCTGGTAAGAACGCGAGGCGGAAATCATGTTGGTCATTTCCTCGACCACATTGACATTCGGAAAAGCGACATAGCCCTTTTCATCGGCTATCGGGTTTTTCGGGTCATAAACCATGCGCGGGGGAGACGCATCCTCAACCACCTGGCGCACTCGAACGCCTTTCGACAACTCCCCGGCTCCGCCCATCGGCGTTGCTTCGAAGACGACATGCTTGGCCTTGTAAGGCGTTCCATCCGATGAAACGATACTGTCTGCGTTCGCCAGATTCGAAGCCACCGCATTCAAGCGCATCGACTGCGCGGTCATTGCGCTGGAAGACACCTGAAAGACATTGAATAGGCTCATTTGGACCTCCTTAGCTCTGCGTGCTGCTCAATGCGCTGCGCAGCCCCTGGAATTTGTTATTGATCAATTGCGTGAGAATTTGATATTGCAAAGCGTTGTCAGTGATTTGCGAACGCTCGACATCCATATCCACGGTATTGCCGTCGGCAGCCGATTGAGATTCCTTGCGAAACTGCAGCGCGCCTGAACCAGTCATGCCATTGCCACCAAGGTGACCAGCCGACGTTGTCGCCAGACTAGCTCCCGTAGCCCCGGTGCGAGCGCCCATCGCACTCTGCATGGCTGACTGAAAATCAAAGTCGCGTGCCTTGTAACCAGGCGTATCGGCATTTGCGATATTCGATGCCAAGACCTGATGGCGTTGTGTGCGCAAATCCATTGCCTTACTTAAGAATTCGAAATGTTGAGCGATATCGGCCATGAGCTACTCCAGAGACTTTGAATATTTAAAGCATGCTCCGTGCCACTATCCTTTACTGTCCCCATGGGCGCATATCAGGCAAAATGGCATCATGTTTTTTCGTCTTTTTTTCCTGTTGACCGTAACACTCTTGGCCAGCCCGGTTTTTGCTGCCGATTCCGCAATCATTCTGGATACGGCACAGCAACATTTACGTCTGCAAACCAAGGGACTACCGGGCAATGTGACAGTCACCATGGGGCAATTTGATGGTAGCCGTCTGCCACCCTGTACGGCCCATGAGGCTTTTACGCCGCAGGGAAGTCGGGCAATCGGCAAAACCAATGTCGGCGTTCGCTGCCTTGCGCCCAACGCCTGGACGGTACTTGTACCGGCGCAAATTGCCGTAAGCGGCAACTATGTGACGACAAGCCGTGCACTGATTGCCGGCCAGACCATTCAGGCGGGCGATCTCGCCACTCTAAGCGGTGACGTTTCAAACCTGCCGAGCGGCATCATCAACGACCCAGCCAGTGCGATCGGAAAAACCTTGCGTAACTCACTTGGCGCCGGTCAACCCTTGCGCTCAGACCAATTACTCTCGCCGCTGGTCATTCGGCAAGGGCAGACAGTTCGTGTTATTTCCAGCGGTTCAGGTTTCTCCGTTAGTGCCGAAGGCAAAGCCATCAATAATGCGACTATTGGACAGTTGGTACAGATCCGGATGGAGTCAGGTCAGACCGTCAGTGGCACGGCTCGTGCTGACGGTAGTGTAGAAATCTCATTTTGAGCTAAAGTTCTGCTCTGAATGGTCGTTATACCGATTGAGTTCTAAAGTATTGTGAGACATATCATGAAGATCGATAGCCCTTTTAAGCCAAACACAGCGCCGGTTTCTAACCGGGCAGCAGCACCACGTCAGAATGCCAGCCCTGCGCCAAGCACTGAGGCGGTTAGCCTGAGCGCCCTGTCAAGCACCCTGCAGGGTAGCGAAAAACCGCCGGTCAATACCGCCCGCATTCAGGAAATCAAGGATGCTATTTCTCAAGGTCGCTTCAAAATCAATCCCGAAGCAATTGCTGACGGCCTGATCGAAACAGCACGCGACCTCGTCAATAGCCAGCGCAAGGCTTGATGACACCGTTAGCAAATCTTTTAAAACGGGAAACTGAAGCGGTTTCCCGTTTTATTTTGATCCTTAACAGTGAACAGGAAGCGCTTAAGTCCGGAACGCCAGACTTGCTGACGCAGATCAACAGTGAAAAACTGCTTCTGGTTGATCAACTCAATCAGTTAGGTGCCGAACGTGCTCAACTTGCCGATTTGGCAGGAACAGCAACTGACCGCACAAAAATGGCGGCCTGGCTGCAACAACACCCACAAGAAAAACAATCCGCCAGTCTATGGGTGAAACTACTTAAATTGGCTCAAGAAGCCAAAGCGCTGCATGAACTGAACGGCCAATTGATCAGCCTGCATCTGCAACGTACAACAGACGCAATCTCGGTTCTGACTCAGCAACGCAAGGAACATTCGCTTTACGGCAGCAACGGTCAGTCCTCCGCGACCACTGGCAGCCGTATTGTTGATTCAGCCTGACCCTGCTTAGCGTGCGGCAGGCTCTCCGGCTTTTAACTCCATCGGCTCTTCGGGCCGATTCGAATCAATCAAAATACTAACGCGACGGTTCCTTGCCCGTCCCTCGACTGTGGTGTTGGTTTCAATTGGCCGTGTTTCGCCATATCCAATTGCCGTCAAACGCTCCGCCCCAACACCGCTATCGTTAAACAGTCGCAAAACTGTTGTTGCACGCATGGCCGAAAGCTCCCAGTTGGAAGGAAACTGCGGCGTCGCTATCGGCACATTATCGGTATGCCCCTCAATGGTGATCGGGAAATCCGTATCTGCCAGCACCTGCGCAATGGCTCCCATCGCACTACTTGATGCGGGCTGAAGTTTTGACTGCCCGGCTGGAAACAAAATACTGTCGTTAATCTCGATCGTTACACCACGACTCGTCTCAAGCAAGCGAACCTTGCCTTGTGCAACCAAAGGCTGGAGTGCCTCCATAATGTTGTTGGCGACACTCTTCATTTGTTGGCGATTTTCGTTTTTCTTTTCTTCGGCCTTTTTCAAATCAGCCGACTTGTTATCCGCCTTTATTATGGGTCGCGCCATGATCGGTGGCGAGCCTTGCATCACCGTCAGAGGCTGGCCGCCAGGCTGGCCGGTTGTATTTTTAAAGGCATTCGTCAATGAGTTGGATAAAACCTTGTACTTTCCTTCGTTAACCGAAGAAACCGCATACATCACGACAAAAAACGCAAAGAGCAACGTAATAAAATCCGCATACGAAACGAGCCAGCGCTCATGGTTTTCGTGTTCTTCTTCTCGGCGTTTACGAGCCATTACAGCAAATAGCCCCTAAGGCGACCTTCAATAATGCGCGGGTTATCACCAACCGCAATACCGACCAATCCGTCGACCAGCATTTCGCGCATGCTAACCATGCGCGAAATGTAATATTTCAATTTTCCGGCTATCGGCAAATAAATCAGATTAGCCAGGCCAACGCCGTAAATGGTAGCGACAAAGGCAACGGCGATCCCGCCACCAAGCTTTGTGGGATCAGAAAGATTCTCCATCACGTGGATCAGCCCCATCACCGCGCCCAGGATGCCGATGGTTGGAGAATAACCACCCGCTGCATCCCAAATTTTTGCAGACTGCTTCCACTCATCCTCAAAGGTAGTAATTTCCACCTCGAGCAATTCACGTATTCGCTCGGGATCTGCCCCATCCACTAAAAGTTGCAGACCTTTTCTTGTAAATGGATCTTTGATCTGTGGAATGTAGTTCTCCAGCGAGAGCAAACCTTCACGACGGGAAATCTGACTCCAGTTCATGATCTGATCAACCAGACGCTTTTGCTCGATGACTGGCGGAATCCAGATCCACTTTGCCATTTGAATGCCACGCTTGAAGACATGGAAAGGACTTTGCAACAGAACTGCACCCAGCGTACCGCCTAAAACAATTAGTAACGCGGTTGGCTGTACCAATGAGCCAATATGCCCCCCTTCAAGCAATTGACCACCAAGGATGGCGATTGCACCAATAGCCAAGCCAGCAATACTGATCTTATCCAAGCGCTCTCTCCTTACGCTTTTTCTTGATTACCGGGATTTCATCAAGCACCTGACTACGCAATCGAGCAATGGCCTGGCTATGTAACTGACAGACACGTGATTCGGTCACCCCCATCACTTCACCAATTTCGCGCAAATTGAGTTCTTTTTCGTAGTACAGGGCCATCATCAGTTTTTCGCGCTCAGGGAGGCGCTCAATACCAGAAACCAAGGCCTGTTTGAGGCCTTTATCTTCAAGCAGGTGCAGTGGATCAGCCTCATTATCGGTGAAATGGCGCTCGAGAAAATCCTCGCCCTCATCTCCGGCAAAATCCTCCAGATACAAAATCTGATGACCCCGCGCATCCTGCAAGGTCTTTTGGTAGTCAGCCAACGGCATTTCCAACGCTTCTGCCAGTTCTGTTTCCGAAGGAACCCGACCATGCGCATGTTCCAGCTTGTTGATCATGCCTTCGATGCGGCGTAACTCCCGCCTCAACTGGCGCGGCAGCCAGTCGCTCTCGCGCAAGCCATCAAGCATCGCCCCGCGTATACGTTGAGAGGCGTAGGTTTCGAACTGGGCGCCAAAACCCTCCTCAAAACGCTCCATGGCATCGAGTAAACCCAGCATGCCGTTTTGAACCAGATCATCAAATTGCACATTGGCCGGCAAACGGGCCATCAGATGATAGGCAATACGCTTCACCAACGGGACGAAGCGCTGAACTAACTGTTCCCTATCTGGCTGCCCGGCGGCGGTATACATCAGGCTCGTAATACGTTTGGGGTTATGCGTTGGCTCAAGTGTAGCAGTTGCTGCAGGAATTGTTCGACGCCACCGCTTTCGTTTTCCCCGCGCTGCCAATAAACCAGATCCGTTGCCATATCGCGAAAAGCGCGTGCCGCCGGAGAATCAGGTGCCTGAATCAGGACCGAACGACACAACTGCGAAGACTGACGCAAGGATTCATCCAACGGGATGGCGCCAGCGTATTCAAGTTGAGCAATACCGCGCTGCGCTGTCACCTGAGCAATATTTTCGTATATGGATCGGGCATCAGAAATGCTACGCACCTTGTTGACCAGAATACGGAAATGTTTGCGGGAAAAATCGTGGCTCACTTTTTTGATCAGTGAATAAGCCTCAGTAATTGAAGCACTATTACCTGAAAGAACAACAACAGCTTCCTGCGAAACCAGGCCGAAGGGTGAAAACCCCTGCGGGTGAGACATACTGGCATCAACCAGGATCACATCAAAGGGACGCTCCAGAGAAGACATCGCATCAAGCAAAGTTTGTTGCTGCGCCAGCGAAAGTCGCCCCAGTTTTTTTACCGCACGTGCCGCAGAAAGTAGTCGCAGGCCGGACATGGGCTGCAGCAAGGCCTGAGATAACGATAACTCCCGTTGCACGACATTGAGCAAATCATTTTTCACAACCTGACCGAAGGACGCCGCAATATCATCGCGTGAAGCATTCTCGTCAATGATCAAGACTTCCTTGCCCAGGCGAGCCAAGGCGACACCGAGATTTGCGACGGCTACGCTACGTCCGACACCTTCACAACCTGCAACAAAGGTCACAACCTGCAATTGACTGCCGCCGAGCAGGCGCCGCAAGCCAGCGGCCTGATCTACGCGAAAATCAGCCACGGCGTGCTCCTGCTGTCATCGGAGCTGCATTGGCCATCATCAGTGCTGGTTCGACACCATCGTAGGTGTGCGCCGAATTATCTGGCGCATCCTTGAAGGCGCGATGCAGAAGATAGCTGCGATTCGGCAAATGCAGGTCTTCCGGAACACGCTGGCCGTTCGATACATAATGCAACTTGAGCCCATGACGCATGATTACATCAAGCGGCGTTGCCAGACTGGCTGCCTCATCAATTTTAGTCAGAATGCAACCCGCCAACCGCTCGCCCTGATAAGCACGTACGACATCGTCGAGCGTATCTCCGCGCGAGGTTGAAGAGAGCAAAAGGAGGCGCTGAACGTCACAACCAGCCAACATGTCGGTCAGTTCAGGCACAAGCTTGTCCTTCTGGCTCATGCCCATCGTATCGACCAAAACCATGTGCTTGTTTTGCAATTCGCGTAGCGTTTGGCGTAGTTCAGCGGCATCTTTAACCAGATGAACTGAGACACCGAGAATCCGGCCATATATGCGCAACTGTTCATGTGCGCCGATTCGGTAACCATCTGTTGTGACCAACGCCACCTTGCTCGGACCGTGGCGCAACACACAACGGGCAGCCAGTTTGGCTGTGGTCGTCGTTTTGCCGACACCGGTTGGGCCAACCAAGGCATAAATACCGCCACGATCAACTATGTCGCCTTCATTGCTGATGGTCATCAATGAGCGATCAGCAGCACCCTTTACCCAGGCTAACGCCTGCGATGGATCAAACTCCTGCGGCAAATCGTTCAGTAAATCACGGGCAAACTGAGGGGAAAAACCGGAATCTAGCATTTGGCGCATGACTTCTGTTTTAACCGGCTGCGTGCGTGCAGTTTCACCCCAGGCAAAGCCAGCCAGATGCTGTTCGACCATTTTGCGCAGAGAGCGAATCTCATCCATGACTTCCAGAGGAATAATCTCCGCTTCAGGACGGCGGACAGGCGCTGGCGCTGGCGCTGGCGTCGGTGGCATTTGCGGACGGGGTGTAGCGGATTGACTCGCGGCCCGGGGCTGAAGCGCCTCAGGTGTCGGGGCAGGTGCCTGCGGACGCGTAGTTTCCAAACTGCGCAAAGAGCCGGTTTTGGGTATCCCCGCATTAACCAGCCCCTGATGGCGCATCGGTGCAGAATTTGAGGCCGTCGTGCGGTTGACCGCAACAGTTTGGTTATTGACTGTTATCGCAGGAGGGCGTTGCGCCACTTGAGCACGGGCGGCACTTAGCGAAACACGATAATCGTCATCAAGCTCCGGTTTCTGCTGCGGCCGTTGATGCGGCATTGGTGCTTCGGCTACCTGGGTCGGCACGATCATTGCCATATCGCGCGCGGCAACGGCCATTACTTCGACACCACCGGGGATACCTCGATTGGACAGGATAATCGCGTCGTTACCGAGCGTCTCCTTAACTTTTCGCAAGGCGTCGCGAGCGTTGGCTGCGATAAATTTTCGGACGTTCATGTCTTGCCTCCGATGATCGTAGTCATCTTGATAATTCGATTTTCTGGTACTTCGTTATGCGCCAGAACCTTCAACTGCGGAATGGTGCGACGTAAAAACCGGGAGAGGAGCAGACGCAGGCTTGCAGGAACCAGCAATACAGCCGGTAAACCAAGACTTTCCTGACGTGCGGCGGCACTTGCCGTTTCGCGGACCAGCGTATCGGCAAGACCCGGCTCAAAACTGGTATTTTCCGTACCACCTGCAACGGCTTGCGCCAGGAGGCGCTCAAGCGTCGGGTCGAGCGACATGACCTGCATTTCGGCATTACCTGGGAATAGCTGCTGAACAATTGCCCGACCCAAAGCATTACGCACCTGGACGGTAAGATCGTCGGCATTTTGAGTACGCGGTGCGTGCTCAGCGACCGTTTCGATGATGGTGCGCATATCACGGATATGGACGCCCTCTTCAAGCATGTTCTGGAGAATTTTCTGTAGGGTGCCAAGCGGCACAATTTTCGGCACCAAGTCCTCGATCAGCTTCGGCATTTCCTTGGCCAGATGGTCAATCAACTGCTGAACTTCCTGACGGCCAAGCAATTCGCCGGCATGGGTCAGGATCAGGTGATTGAGGTGTGTCGCAACCACTGTCGAGGCATCAACCACGGTGTAACCATAAGCCTGTGCCTGCTCACGCTGCCCGGCATCGATCCAGGTGGCAGGAAGACCAAAGGCCGGGTCCTTGGTGGCTGTGCCACTCACCGTACCGGCAACGCGTCCCGGATTGATGGCCAAAAACTGGCCGGTAAATGCCTCTCCTTGCCCAACCTCAACCCCTTTAAGCAGGATTCGGTAGGCATTAGGTTTCAGTTCAAGATTGTCGCGGATGTGAACCGGCGAAACCAGAAAGCCAACTTCCTGAGCAAATTTCTTGCGGATGCCACGAATGCGGCGCAACAACTCGCCATCCTGTGACTTGTCGACCAAAGGAATCAGGCGATAGCCAACTTCAAGTCCGAGCACATCAAGCGGCGCCACATCACTCCAGCTCGCTTCCATGGCTTCCTGCATTGGTGCCGGCACAACTTGTACGGGCGTTGAAACGATACGCTTCTCAGCCTGGTACATGCGCCGAGCCATATAACCCAACAACCCAGCCAAAAGCAGGAAGACCAGATTGGGCATACCCGGAATCAGCCCCAGGAAGCCGATAATGGCTGCCGTAATACCGATTGCGTTCGGATTCCGGAACATCTGGCTCATCGCCTGCTGACCGATATCGCGATCATCCGAGACGCGGGTAACGACCATACCAGCGGCAATTGAAATGATCAGGCCGGGTATCTGTGCAACCAGACCATCACCAATGGTCAGTAGCGTGTAATTTTTCGCCGCCATGGCGAAGTCCATATTGTGCTGCGCCACACCAACAATCAAGCCGCCGACGAGGTTGATCATCATGATCACGATACCGGCGATGGCGTCGCCGCGCACAAACTTTGAAGCACCGTCCATGGAGCCGTAAAACTCGGACTCACGGGAGATATCGAGACGACGCTTGCGCGCGTCTTCTTCACCGATCAAACCGGCATTAAGGTCGGCATCAATCGCCATCTGTTTACCTGGCATTGCATCCAAAGCAAAGCGCGCTGACACTTCGGCGACGCGACCGGCACCCTTGGTGATCACCACAAAGTTGATGACGACCAGAATCAGGAAAACCATGATGCCCACGGCAAAATTGCCGCCGACCATGAAATGGCCGAAGGCTTCGATCACCTTGCCCGCCGCATCGGGTCCGGTGTGACCTTCGATCATCACGATCCGGGTTGAGGCGACGTTGAGCGACAGACGCAGCAGCGTCGTCACCAACAACACTGTCGGGAACACTGAAAAATCCAGCGTCTTTTGGGTGTTGACCGCAATCAACAGGACCAACACCGAAATTGCGATGTTAAAAGTGAAGAGTACGTCGAGAATGAATGCCGGCAAGGGCAGAACCATCATTGCCAGTATCATCAGGATCAACAGCGGCGCAGCCATCTGGCTTGAGCTGATGCGGCCAAACATGGCCTGAATTCCACCAAGGGTCGTGCTACTCGTTGCCATTATGCAGCCTCCGGCACGAGCTCAGGCGGCACCGGCAAATTGCGCGGGGCCATCGGATAATTGCCACCCACCATCCGCCAGTTAGCCAACTGATAGATATAAGCAAGAACCTCCGCGACTGCGTTATACAGGGCGGAGGGGATTTCACTATCGATCTCGGCGTGTTTGTAAAGCGCTCGCGCCAGGGGCGGCGCTTCCATTATCGGCACCGCATGCTCAGCACCCAGCTCTTTTATTTTCTGGGCAATCGCACCCATCCCCTTGGCCACCACTTTGGGCGCCCCCATGCCATTCTTGTAGGAGAGCGCCACAGCATAATGGGTTGGGTTGGTAACGATTACATCAGCCTTGGGTACCGCAGACATCATGCGCTTGCGGGCAGCCTGCATCTGGAGGCTGCGAATCCGGCCCTTGACGTGCGGGTCGCCCATCATTTCCTTCATTTCCTGCTTGACCTCTTCCTTGGTCATCTTCAACTTGTCAAAGTATTGCCAGAGCTGGAAGGGCACATCGGCGGCGACAATCAGAATCAGTGCCGCCACCATGATCAGGAAGGAATAGCTCAGCAGATGACCCGAGTAAGCTAGCGCAGCCTCAAGCGGCTGTCCGAGCAAACCAAAAATTTCGTCGCGCTCTTTCCAGATCAGCCATACCGCCACGCCACCAATCAGAATTGCCTTAAGCGAAGCCTTACCTAATTCCATCAGGCTATTCCACGAGAACATTCGACCAATGCCACTCAGCGGGTTCATCCGATTGAAATCAGGCATCAACGCAGTGGTTGAAAAAACCCAGGCGTTCAAAAAGAAAGGAGGAAGAATTGCTGCCAGCACCAACAAACCTATCAGCGGAGAAAAGGAAACCAGTGCATCGATGGACAAATCGGCCAGGCGCGGCACCATCAGCGCAGGTTCGTGCATCAGGTTTGTATCGAGCGTAAAACCTTTACGGGTCAACGCTACAGCACGTTGCACAAACCAGCCGCCCATCATCCAGAAGGCCGCCGCAGCGGTGATTAAAACCAGGAAGGTACCAAGTTCACGGGAATGGGGGACCTGACCCTTCTCTCGGGCCTGCTCGAGTCGCCTACCTGTAGGTTCCTCTGTCTTCTCGAGGTCGCTCTCTTCTGCCATAACCTTCAACTTGTTTTGTTGAGGCTATTATAGAAAAAATCCAAGAAAATTAAAGGGGTAGCGCACTTTATTTAATCTGTTTCTCAGAACAGTGCCGCAACACCATGACAACAAGACAAACATTCTGAAATAAAAAAAGGGGGCAAGCCCCCTTTCGAATCCTCGACCGTAAACCCTGATCAGGCAAATTCAAGCATTTTCATTCCGCCGCCACCAATTTCAGGACGAATACCGAGATCAGAAAGCAACTCTTTCATATCAAGGATCAACACAATCTGACCGTTGGACAAAGTCGTGACCCCCGCAACCCCCTTGGGTTTGAAGTCTTCAAGCGACTTGATCACCGCATCATCACGACCGGCGAAGCTATCAACGCCAAGAATGAAGCTGCGCTCCGCCGTTTGCATGAACACACCATATTCTGGCGGTTGCTCGACCGGCCAGCCTAGCAAACGGGCCAAGGTAATCACCGGCAAAACCTCACCGCGCACAACCAAGGTTTCCTTGCCGCCCACCTCTTGAATACGATCCCGGTCAATCGGCAGAATTTCACGAACCATCGACAAGGGCAACGCAAATGGCTGATCACCCAGCAAAACCAGCAAAACCGGCAAAATGGCTAATGTTAGCGGCAGCGAAATAATGAAAACCGATCCCTTGCCCGGCTCGGAACGAATTTCGACAGAGCCATTCAATTTCTGGATATTGGTTTTGACAACATCCATCCCGACGCCGCGACCTGAAACGTCCGAAACCTGGGCCATGGTCGAGAAACCGGGGAGGAAAATCAGATTCAGGCTCTGACGCTCATCCAGGGTATTAGCCTCCTCCTCGGAAATCAGCCCTTTTTCGACCGCTTTCGCACGAATCCGCTCGGCGCTCATTCCCTTGCCATCATCGGCAATGATCAGAACGATGTGATCGCCTTCCTGACGCGCCTCCAGACGCACCAAACTCTTGGCCGGTTTACCACAAGCCTGACGATCTGCCGGTAACTCCACGCCATGATCAACTGCATTACGAATCAAGTGGATTAGCGGATCGGCCAAATCCTCGATCATCGTTTTATCGACTTCAGTTTCCTCACCTGACAAAACCAGTTCGACATCTTTACCTAGCTGACGCGCCAAATCTCGGGCAATACGCGGATATTTCTGGAACAGGCGGCCAATTGGCTGCATGCGGGTTTTCATGACCGAATTCTGCAGATCAGACACCAGCAAATCGAGCTGACTGACCGCTTGATCTAGCGCATGCAAGGTTTCCGAATCATTCTTGCCAGCCAGAATATCAGCGCGCAAGCTGGTCAAGCGATTCTTGGTCAGTCCAATCTCACCGGAAAGATTGAGCACTTGATCAAGGCGCGCCGTATCGACCCGAATCGTATTTTCACGACCACGTTCTTCGCTACGACGCGCGGAAGTCGCTTGCCCACCAGGGCGATCGGTTGTCCGACGTCCAAAAGCTGAAGGCGCAGGAGTTCCTGCCGGTGTTACCGTGGTTGTAGAACTTGCGGTAGTTGTCGCAACAGCCGCCGGAGTTTCAGCAGACACCTCCGCCTTTGCAATAAACTCGCCTTGTGTTGCTGGCTGCCCGGTAATTGCCGCGTGCAACTGATCCCAGTCCGGCTCACCAGTGTTTGTCGGCGCGACCTCCGCAGCTGACGCTACCGGTGATGGTTGAACAACCACTTGCGGTGGCGGAGTCGCGCCCGGCACGTCACCTTCCAGAGCCCCGCGCAGTGCAGCAATAACCTGCGGGTCTGCCGGCTGAGGCTGAACCATTTGGCCCAACTCACCAAACATTTCGCGCACCCCGTTGGTGGCTGCCATGATGACATCCATCAACTCGGGATTCAGCTCCAGTTCTCCATTACGCAGGCGATCAAAAGATTTTCTGTCAGATGGCAAAGGGTAACCAACTCGCTCGCATTGAGAAAGCCCGCCCCCCCTTTGACCGTATGAAAGCCCCGAAAAATATCGTTAAGCAGCCCACGGTCATCCGGCATTTTTTCAAGTTCAACCAACTTGTTATCAACATCGGACAACAAGTCATGCGCTTCCTGCAAAAAATCCTGCAGGAGATCTTCCATTCCGCCAAAGTCACTCATCTTTGACTCCCTCAGAAACCTAGGCTATCGAGCAAATCATCAACCTGTTCCTGGTTGACCACAATATCAGTCCTGCCCTCGCTATTGACCACAGGCCCGTTCATCAAACTAGCAACCTCTTCCGTGCGTTTTGTTTCTGGAATCACTTGAACCAGAACATTCATCAGGCCTGCTTCAAGCTCCTGTGCCAAGCTGACAACTTTCTTGATGACTTGCCCCGTCAAATCCTGAAAATCCTGCGCCATCATGATTTCAGTCAGTTGTGCGTGGGTTGCCTGAGTTTTCTGGGGCACCTTCTGATTAAGAAATTCACGTGTTTCTGCAGCCAGTTTCTTAAAGTCTGCGGCGCCCATTTCATTGGCAAACACCTGATCCCAACGCGCACCCAAAGCTTTTGAAGAGTTTTCGATATCATCAACCAAGGGGCTGGCGATATCAGTGGCATTCAGTACGCGGCAAGCAGCTTGCTCTGTCAGGTTGGCAACATACGCCAGACGATCCTTTGCATCGGGCAAGGCCGAGACGGTTTTCTCAAGCAACTTGTCATAGCCAAGTTGCCCAAGGGTGTCATGTAGCGCACGAGCCATTTGGCCAATACGATTAAACACACCTTCCTGGGCTGGCCAAGATTCGCCAGCATTCTCAGTCGAACCCGACGCCATATCCCCTGAAATGTGTGCCGACTGCGTTTCGGCGGATACGCTATCAAAAAGTGCCTGCAAATCATCATCATCGCCCATCGATGCTGACTTGGGTGCAACAGGCGCTGGCACCGGAGTAGCTGGCGTAAAATCGGCGGCTATCGAGTCGAAGAGAGCCTCGAGATCGTTTGAATCGTTGTTCGCGCTCATCATTCCCTCTTAGGCCATGCCCATTTTTTCGAAAATTTTGTTGAGTTTTTCCGAAAGCGTGCCTGCGGTGAAGGGTTTTACAATGTAGCCACTGGCCCCTGCCTGGGCTGCCGCGATAATGTTTTCTTTCTTTGCCTCTGCCGTAATCATCAATACAGGTAGATGCTTAAGCGTTGGTGTAGCCCGAATTGTCTGCAACAAGGTTAGTCCATCCATGTTGGGCATGTTCCAGTCGGTGACAACAAACTCGAACCCGCCACCTTGCAGCTTTTGCAAGGCGATAGCACCATCCTCAGCCTCATCAACATTCGTGAAACCCAGTTCTTTGAGCAAGTTGCGCACAATTCGGCGCATCGTGGAAAAGTCATCCACCACCAGGATTCTCAATTTCGGATCTGCCATGCTTGCTCCAAGAATTTTTTGTTATCGTTCAATCAGAGGGCGCAAGGTATCAGCTAAAGCCTCTGCATCAAATTTTGCTACGTAGGCATCCACCCCTACCGATTTGCCCATTGCTCGATTGGCTTCAGAAGAGAGAGATGAGTGCATCACAACCGGCACACCATCAAAACGCGGGTCAGACTTGACGTTTTTGGTTAACACATAACCATCCATTTCCGGCATTTCTGCGTCGACAAGAAGCAGGCGGATTTCATCTCGAATACTGGTCCCGCTCTGGATGCAATGCGCAGCAATACCTTGCAAGCGGGTCCACGCCTCCATGCCGTTGGTCGCGTGCTTGTGACGCACACCCAATTTATCCAGCACTTCTGCGATCTTGCGTCGGGCGACCACCGAATCATCAACAAAAAACACACTGGTATCGGGATCCACCCTGGCTGGCGCAATATCCACGATCATCGCCTCACCAAATGCGTTGGCAAGGATTTGTTCGACATCGAGAATCGAAACCAGGCCACCGCCATCAAGATTGATAACTGCGGTGATCAAGCCCTGATTCCCGGAAATAATACTCTCTGGCGCCTTGACCCTTTCCCAATCGACACGAATGATGCGATCAACCTCGTGCACCAGAAAGCCAAGCGTCCGCTTCGAGTATTCGGCAACCATCATGGTTTTGCCAAGACCTGGCGGCACACCTTCAAGTTGCATGAACGGAGCGAGCGAAAGCACAGGAATGACGTTGCCGCGCAAGGAAATCAACCCTTCAACGCCACGCGGCATATTTGGAGTCTTGGTGATGCGTGGTGTTCTACCGACTTCGCGCACCTTGAAAACATTGATACCAAAGACTTCGCGTGTACCCAGCGAAAAAAGCAGAATCTCCATTTTATTGGAGCCGGCCAAGCGTGTCCGCGCATCAATACTATCTAGCAGATTTTTATTCTCAACGAGATCCATTGTCCCCCCTCCCGTCAGGCCGAGATTGCCTTGAGCTCAGCGACATCAACACCCAAACGGCGCGCCAAGGTTTCTGACAGCCGTTGTGGTTCAAACTTCGGCACATATTCGTCAACACCGACCGAAAGCCCTAGTTTTTGATTTGACATTCCCGACAGCGATGAATGCATGATCACCGGAATACCTGCAAATCGCGGATCACCCTTGATTTGTTTGGTCAGCATATAACCATCCATTTCCGGCATTTCGATGTCAGTCAAAATCAGATTGATGATTGATGAAAGAGGCCGCCCAACCGACTTGGCGTAGGCCGCCATTTTTTCCATTTCTTCCCACATCCGTCGTCCATTGACCGCCGAAACACCTTTAACGCCCATGGCTGCCAGCGTGCGCTCGATTTGCTTACGCGCAACAACAGAGTCGTCACAGTAGAAAACGGTACAGTCAGGGCGGTCAATAGGTACCACGCTGCGGAATATCAGTTCATTGTCGATGCTGGTTGTCTCGGACAACACTTTTTCAACGTCCATCATCATGACCAGCCGATTATCCTCAAGCTCGGTCACCGCAGTGACCAAACCGCCGGTTTGCGACATCAGCATTTCTGGTGGAACTCGCATCTTGCTCCAGTCAAGGCGCAAAATAGTATCGACTCCCTCAACCAGGAAGCCTTGGGTATGACCGTTATATTCGGTAACGATCATGATTTCACGCGGCACATCGGACGAAATGCCTGAATACTTGGCCAGATCAATCACCGGCACCAAAGCGCCACGCAAACTGACCATTCCTTCGACGGAGGACGGCATATCAGGCGCCGCCGTGATCGGTGGCGTGCGCATGACTTCACGAACTTTAAAGACGTTAATGCCGTAAGTCTCGCGACGCCCGGTGCGTTGATCCACACCTAAAAAGAAAAGGAGAATCTCAAGCTTGTTGGTTCCCGCAAGCTTGGTTCTGGCATCAATATTTTTCAGCAATTCCGACATTGTTATCCCCTCGCACTCTGTGCAAACGGCTTGTTGGTATGACTATAACGCCGATGCGAACTCAGGATACACGCTAATGCCACAGCAAACCTTAATTGCTGCGCTCTCCCGATACAACAGCCTCCACGCACTTAATATCCGTACTAACGGAGCAGAGTGCCAATCGCTTTAGGCAATACGAAACAATTTGCTGAAATTAGCGATATCGAGCACCTGCTTGACATTGCCTTGCACTCCGGTCAGTGACACATCCTTGTTTACACCGCTCATTTTGTCGCGCAACATGAGCAGCATACCCAAAGCCGAGCTATCCAAATAATCGACGCCAGCGAAGTCGACCGTAACAGCCTTGACTGCTGGGTCAGTAATCAGTGACTCATAGGCGGTACGGAAATCACGATGCGTATTGAAGTCAAAACGACCAGTCAGCTTAATGGTGGCCTTGGCAGCATCTTTAGTAATGGTTGCTTGCATATTTTTCCCTGTACTGTTTTCAGACTAACTTTAACTAGTGTAATACTTTGGCCATAGGCATCAAACCTTTTAGCTGTAAATCAACGATTTGCTGCCTGCAAAACCTTGCGTGATATTTCTTCAAGCGGGTATTGCTCTTCAACCGCCCCAATCAAAAATGCTTCCCGCGGCATACCATAAACGACGCAACTAGCTTCATCCTGACCAAACGTTCGTGCGCCAGCCTGACGCATACGCAACATGCCTTGCGCGCCATCCTTGCCCATTCCGGTAAGAATAACTGCAACCGCCTGCTTGCCGACAATTGAGGCGGCAGAATCAAAAAGCACATCAACCGCCGGGCGATGACGATTGACTGGAGGCGTGGCCAGAAGCTCGATTACATGGCCGGAAGCCGCACGCCGAATTTGCATGTGCGAATGCCCTGGCGCGATATAAACAGTTCCTCCCTCAACCTTTTCACCTCCCTGAGCCTCAATCACTTTTGGCTGGCAAAGCGAATCCAGACGCTTGGCGAACGAGGCAGTAAATGATTCTGGCATATGCTGCACAATCAAGATGGGCGGACAATCAGCCGGAACCCCCGTGAGGAACTCCTTGATTGCTTCTGTGCCACCAGTCGATGCGCCAAGAAAGATAATTTTGTTACTTGTACCCATTCGTAGTGCTGGCTTTAGCAAGGCAGAAACAGAACTGGAGGGAGCGGGAGCGGACTGGTGAGCTGCGAATTTGCGCAGCCGAGCCCCCTTGGCGGCACGCAATTTATCAACCAATTCCTCCGCATATTCCTCCATGCTTTTGAGGCCATCGGCCCGTGGCTTGCCAATAAAATCGAACGCTCCCAATTCAAGCGCCTTTAGCGTTGTATCAGAACCCGTCTGAGTATAGGCGGAAACCATGACGACCGGCATGGGTCGCAAACGCATCAGGCGCTCAAGAAACTCCAGTCCATCCATTTTTGGCATTTGCACATCAAGGGTCAGCACATCCGGGTTGAGTGACTTGATCATTTCGCGCGCCACAACTGCATCAGGCGCAGAACCAACCACCTCCATATCGGCGGCACTGCCGATCATCTCGGTTAGCAAACCGCGCATCAACGCGGAGTCATCAACCACTAAAACTCGAGTTTTCATTGACATATATTTGTCATCAAATTATACGGTTTCATAAAATTTCGCAAATAGTCTAAATAAACAGCTCAACATCACCTTCAACCTTAGAGCTGCTAAGGCGAGCCTTGTAGTCTTTCTCACGAGTAAACAATGTTTCATTGTGGACGCGGTGCAGTTTTTTAACCATCACACGGCCTGAATCAGGAAAATAGTAAACTTTTCTCGGGTATGAATCTAGCAAGTCTTTAGCGACTATTGGTATTTTTTCAGTTTTTAGGTAATCGAGCACAAATTCAGCATTTCTTGTGCCGACATTACTGCTCGAGAGGCTGGCCATTACAGCTCCGCCGCCAAACACTTTGGCCTCCAGACTATTCCGACGAGCCCCATTTTCAACAAATGGTTGATCAAAACTTCCATGGCGTAGGTGCCATAGCGAGCCGAGGCTCCAACGGTTTCGCGGCCGCCATCGTCAGGCAACATGAAATGATTCATTCCGCCCATGCCTGTTTTGGTATCGCGTATGCAGGCAGCAACACAGGAGCCAAGAACCGTGACCAACAACATGCCGCTATCAGTCACAAAGTACTCGCCCGGCAAAATCTTGGCAGCCTCACTATCGAAATGCCGGTCGTAATAACGGTTGGTGGCGAGATTCTCGTCGTAAGCGTGCGACACAAAATTCCTTTGTTTTTTCTACCGTGCTTTTGCCAAGGCATAAACAGTCTTGCCCATTGACTTGAACAAGTCGGCAGCATGCAGGAAGCTTTCGGAATGCCCAGCCAGCATCAATCCATCCGGTTGCATCATCGGCGCAAAGCGCGACAGAATTTTGTACTGCGTCGGCTTGTCGAAATAAATCATGACATTGCGGCAAAAAATTATATCGAGCGGGCCACGTACTGGCCAATTCGGTTCCAGCAGGTTAACCCGTTGGAACTCGATCAACCGCTTTAACTCCGGGCGCACCGCGACGTAACCCTCCTGGGCACCAGACCCTTTCAGGAAAAAACGCTTGAGCCGATCAGCTGACATTTTTTCGACACGCTCGATGGGGTAAACCCCCTTTTGCGCAGTCGCCAGGACATTGGTGTCCAGGTCGGACGCAAAGATAGAAACGTGCGATGCATTTGCACCAAAGGTTTCGAGCACCGTAATGGCAATCGAATACGGCTCTTCGCCGGTCGACGCCGCCGAACACCAGATTCGTATCGGACGTTTGGTGCCCAGCTTCAGCAAATGATCGGCAAAAATCGGAAAGTGGTGCGGTTCACGGAAAAAAGAGGTCAGATTTGTCGTCAGTGAATTGACGAACCGCTCCCACTCATCCGCCCCCCCCTTTTCGAGCAAATCGAGGTATTCACCAAAGGTATTTTTCCCCGTTGCTCGCAAACGTCTGGCCAGTCGAGAATAAACCATATCCTGCTTGACCGGCGAAAGCGAAATGCCGGCATGCTGGTAAATCAGCTTGCGTACACGCTCAAAATCAGCACTTGAAAAACTGAATGGGTGCGGACAGACGCTTGGTTACGCCCCCCGCAGCCACCTTGAAAATTGAAACTGCCTGCGCCAGATTATGCGCTTGTTCTTCGAGACTTTCTGCTGCCGCCGCCGCTTGTTCGACCAAGGCGGCATTTTGCTGCGTTACTTCATCCATCTGGGTGACAGCAAGGCTTACCTGCTCAATGCCGGCGCTCTGCTCGCGGCTCGCTTCAGAAATATCCCCCATGATCTTGGCGACCTGCTTGATGCTGTGAACAATATCTTCCATCGTCCGCCCCGCCTGATCTACCTGACGGTTACCAGCCTCGACCTTATCCACCGAATCAGAGATCAAGCCTTTGATCTCCTTCGCGGCATCCGCGCTACGCTTGGCCAGATTGCGTACCTCGGTTGCCACCACGGCAAAGCCACGACCCTGCTCACCGGCACGCGCCGCTTCGACAGCGGCATTCAAGGCCAGTATATTGGTCTGGAAGGCAATGCCATCGATGACCCCGATAATGTCGGCAATCCGACTACTCGATTGCTGAATCGCAGTCATCGTATCCACCACCTGCGCCACCATTTCGCCACCCTTGATCGCTACGAGCTGGGCATTGCCAGCCAGTTCATTGGCTTGACGTGCGTTATCGGCATTGTGTTTAACCGTGCTGGTCAGTTGTTCCATGCTGGAGGCGGTTTCTTCCAGACTGCTGGCTTGCTCTTCAGTGCGGCTCGACAAATCCTGATTGCCGGAAGCAATCTCCTTGGCAGCAGTATTGATCGCATCGGTCGCCTCGCGGATCTGGCCGATAATCTCGCGCAAACGGGTAACCGTCTGATTCGCATCATCCTTGAGCTGGCCGAAGGTGCCTTCGTAATCTGCTGTAATGCCTTTGGTCAAATCACCATCGGCCATCGCCGACAGCACATTGACCACATCATTAAGGCCAACCTCACTGGTCTGCATCAGCGTATTGAGATCATTGGCCAAACGTAAAAAGAAGCCATTTTTACCGTCGACCGCAACACGTTGCGTAAAGTCGCCACGCGCAGCACCACCGACGATTTCGGCGACTTCGTTTTCAACACGCACCTCTTCGGTACGATCTACCCACTGACTGGCTCGTCCCAAATAGTGCCCAGCGGCATCGCGTACGGGGGTCGCCGTCACTTGCAAGATGCGCCCACACATTGCGACATCGAGTGTTCGCGGCGCACTCAGCTCGACCCGATAAGCCGCCTTGACCGACTCATCATCAAAAAAATCAACCAGTGAAAAGCTGAACATGCTGGCCACTGAAAAGCCGGGGACGCGCCTCGACATATCCGCTTCCATTGAAGACCAGAGTGCCCGCCCGGAATCATTCATGTAGATCAGCGCATCACTTTCATTGGTGATCGTCATCGGCGTCCCGGAACCGTCAAGCGCCATCTTGATGCGTGTCATTTCAGCCGCCGTGCGACGTCTTCACTGAGATCAAACCCGGATTTGATCAACATCGTACGAGCGGAATCGGCAATCGCCATCAACTCATCGTGCCGTTCAAAATTGAGCTGAACGTCCATCCGCCCCTCTGACAACAATTTAAAAAATTCAGCCGCATCGCTAATTGGGCGACGAATACCACGCACCAACCCAACGGCAAGAAATACGCCTAACAAGCAAATACCGGCGAGCAACAGGCTGAATTTAAGCTTGAAAGCGTCAGCGTCGACCGCCGCGTGCCCAACTTGAGTTTTGGCCTCACTGAGCTGCAACGCGACCAGTTCGCTCAGTTTGTCCGAGATCGGATCAATGGCCGGATAGAGATCCTTAGTCGCAAAAACGGTAAGCGCCTCTTTATCCTTGCCGCGCAGAATATCCTTGAGCTGGACAGTCGCTGCGTCACCCGCTTTCATCAGGATACCGACCTCAGCAACCAGTTTCTTTTCCTCATCGGTCAGATAAGTCGAGGTGTAATCCCTCCAGCGCCCGGCAATGACACCTTGCGCTTGCTCGACTTTGCCCAAGGCAGAGTCAAAAGTCTCCGCCCCGTCACGTGTCTTGTGTGAAAGATCGACAATCGATACCGCGTAAGCATCCGCAACCTCCTTGAGTTGCTGAAGCGGCACCACGCGGTCGGCATAGACCGTCTGTAACCGGCCGTCACTTTCACCCACTGTCATCATGCCCAAACCGCCGACCAACAACATGCCTGCTGTCAGCAAGCCACAGATGGCAAAAATCCGCTGGCCAATCGTGCGATTCTTGAGCCATCCCGCCAGACTGAAACCCGACTTGACCACCGCACCATCAACGATAGCCAGACCAGCCGCGCGCCCTTCACGGAACATCCGGTAGGCGCTATCAGCCGTCTCAATTTGTTCACGGGTCGGGGCAGTACGGACAGACATGTAGCCGGCAACAACAGCGTTCTGATAGATTGGCGTAGCGTTCGCCACAACCCAGTAATAGTCACCATTTTTACAACGATTTTTGACCAAGCCAGTCCAGGGCCGACCTGCCTTTAGGGTATTCCACAGATCAGCAAAAGCCTCGGGCGGCATGTCAGGATGGCGGACAATATTGTGCGGCTGCCCGAGCAATTCGCTTTCCGTAAAGCCGCTGATGTCAAGAAAGCTTCGATTGATATAGGTAATCTGGCCCTTCAAATCAGTCGTCGAGACTATGCTTTCCCCCGCACCAAGCAAGACTTCCTTTTGCGTAACCGGTAAATTGGTTTTCATCCCATCGTCCCTTTCAATCGCACTTCTCGGCGCTTAGAACTCGTGCCACTCATCATCCAGCGAAGCCTGCAATTGCGCCGGTTTCGGCTTGCGCCCGGCGGACTGCGGTGAAGCCTGCACAGACTCGCGCGCCGGGGCGGCAAGCCGCTGCTGGTGGCCGCCACGTTCGGCAACCTTGAATACGGAAACCGACTCGGCGAGGTGATTAGCCTGCTCTTCCAGACTTTCGGCCGCAGCCGCAGCCTCTTCGACTAGAGCCGCATTTTGCTGTGTCACTTCGTCCATCTGGCTAACCGCCAGACTGACCTGTTCAATGCCGGCGCTTTGCTCACGACTGGCTTCAGAAATATCCGTAACAATCTTGGCGACGCGCTTGATGCTGCCGACGACCTCCTCCATCGTCCGCCCGGCCTGATCGACCAAACGATTGCCCGCCTCTACACGATCAACCGAATCCGAAATCAGTCCCTTGATTTCCTTGGCCGCGTCAGCACTGCGCTTGGCCAGATTGCGCACCTCGGTCGCCACCACGGCAAAGCCACGGCCCTGCTCACCCGCGCGAGCGGCCTCAACTGCTGCATTCAGCGCCAGGATATTGGTCTGGAAGGCAATGCCGTCAATCACGCCAATAATGTCCGCAATCTTGCTGCTTGCCTGATGGATGGAACTCATGGTGTGCACCACCTGGCCAACCACTTCCCCTCCCTTTTCAGCGACACTCTGCGCGCTACCCGCCAATTCATTAGCCTGTTTCGCATTCTCGGCATTCTGACGCACGGTGGCCGTCAGCTCCTCCATGCTGGAAGCGGTTTCCTCCAGGCTACTCGCCTGTTCTTCGGTGCGGCTCGAAAGATCGACGTTGCCCGCAGCAATTTCCTTGGCTGCGGTATTGATCGTTTCAGCTGACTGTTGAATATCGCCAACCAGTTCGCGCAGTTTGGTCACGGTTTCATTGGCGTCGTCACGTAAACGACCAAACGTACCCTGATAATCGGAGCTGACTGTTTGCGTCAGATCCCCGGCAGCCACCTTGGAAAGCAAATCAGCAATTTCGCCAATCGCCGAGCCGCTGGTTTCAACCAGACTATTGATGCCGGTACCCAGCTCTTTGTAAAAGCCTTCCAGTACCGATGTATCCAGTCGCGCCGCCAGATTGCCGGCGGATGCCTGGCTAATCAACGCAGCGACTGAACGTTGCGCATTGATTTCGGCAGTTCGGTCTATCCATTCGCCCACGGTACCAAGTCGTTGATTGCGATCATTGATGATCGGGTTGGTTACCACATTGAAGATGCGTCCACCAATTTCCATTTCGACTTGCCGTGTAGCCTGCAACTCACGCAAGGTTTTCAATGCGGCGGCAGGATCAGCATAGAAATCGCCGATGCTGCTGCCGACAAACGTATCCACCGAGAAACCAGGCTGACGCTCGCGCATACCAGGTTCAATCTGGCGCAAGGTGGTCAGCAATCCCTTGTTGGCGTAGATGACCTTCCCATCATCATCTGCAATACGCAGATTGGAAGAGCTCGCATCCAGCGCAATACGAATACGCAAATTGTCGTTGGCCACCCGATTTGCTTCAGCCACGTTGAAGCCCTGCTGAATTTGCATGGATTGCAGACCTTGCAACACCTTGCCCATTTCGTCATTACGGGCAATTTGAACATTGCGGGTGAAATCACCATTCGCCAAAGACTCAAAGGTAGCGATAATGTCGTTGATTGGGCGGGTAATCGAACGAATAATTGCCGTTGCAATATAAATACCTGCCGCCAGTGCCAATACAACAATCAGAATTGTCCACAGCCGAATACTTGCGAAGCGTTTTTCACTTTCATCAAGCTCCTGAATTGCACGGTCCCCATTGCGTTTGAACAAGCCATCAGCATGCTTTGCTGCTTCGGCATACGCAGGATTAATCACCTTTAACAAAACTGCATTGGCATCGTCAAACCGACTCTCGGCAATCGCCTTCTTGGCGACCAACAAGCCTTCACCAACGTAGCGCTTGCGAGCTTCAACATAGGCATCTGCCTGTTTTTGATGATCCTCCGAGCGAATTGCTTTTTTATACGCATCCCACTGCGCACTCACTTCAGCGATATTGACCTCAATCTGCTTGAGATGCACATCGACCTGATGATCGTGATTTTTGGCGTTAGGGTTACTGGGGTCATGTTGCAAAGCAAGCAAGATCTGCGAGCGGTTGTCGGCCATCAATTTGCCAATCGACGCCAAGGCCTGAATTGGCTGCAAACGATAGTTATACAGTCGGGAATTTGAGTCATTCGTTTGCCCCATACCCCAGAGCCCAACTCCGGCAATCAATACCAAGGCCACGAGAAGGGCACCAAAACCCGCCATCAGTTTTGACTTGAGTGCAAGATTGCCAAAAACCCATCTCCCCCTTGACCACGGCGCCGTGCAATATCCGCAAACCACCGGCTTTCCTTTCGCGGAACAAACGGTAAGCACTTTCGGCGGCATCAACCTGCTGCCGGGTTGGTTTGCGGCGAACCGACATATAACCAACCACCTGACCGTTTTCGCGCATCGGGGTTGCTGTGGCAAGCACCCAATAATAATCACCATTTTTGCAGCGGTTTTTGACCAGTCCGGTCCATGGCCTACCATCTTTCAAGTCATGCCACATGTCGGCAAAGGCTTCAACCGGCATGTCCGGGTGGCGCACCAGATTGTGGGGCTGACCGATCAACTCGAGTTCGGTAAAGCCACTGATGTCAATGAAGTCCTTGTTGATGTATGTGATCTGGCCTTTGAGATCGGTTTTTGAAACGATCAGGGTGTGTTCGTCCAGTTGGACTTCCACATTGGTCACAGGCAGGTTATTTCGCATGGGTGTAATCCGTCAGTGTTTGATCGTTATTAGAACTCTGCCCATTCGTCCTCGTCCGGCGCAGCAAGCGCCGGCAGGGAGCCGGATGAGATCTTTTTTGAACCTGTTGCGGTCAACTGCTTGGGAGGCGCTTTTTTTTCACCGTTACGCATACGTTCCAGGAGGCCAATAACGCGCTTTGAACGATTGGAAAACTCGCCAGCAATTTGCTCTCTGGCGCCATCCGAATTACCGGCGACGTGAGTGCGAATCACATCGGCTGCACAACGGTGAAAGCCGGCATGTTCGCCCTTGAGATCGGTGTATTCAGCATTACCACGTAGCGCGCGGCCATCACCGTGTATCCAGCAACCTAGAGCGCATTGGTCATCACGACCAACCACCACGGGGTCAAGTGGCTCTCCGCCACCCGCCACGAAATCAAGCAAACGCTGCTTCCACTTGCCATGCGCCGAAATTGCGCCGTCAAAATCCAGTCCCGCAATTTGCGATTGACCCTGGACCACCAGCCCACCAGAAAGCCTGAACACCGAAACAGATTGCGAAAGACTCCGCGCCTGCTCCTCCAGGCTTTCGGCAGCGGCTGCAGCTTGCTCTACCAGTGCGGCATTCTGCTGCGTCATTTCATCCATCTGCGTTACAGCCAAACCAACCTGTTCGATACCAGCCGACTGTTCGCGGGTTGCGCTGGAAATATCGTTCATGATCTTGGCGACGCGCTGGATACTTGCGACAACCTCTTCCATCGTCTGCCCCGCCTGATCAACCAAGCGCCCACCAGCTTGCACCTTGTCAACCGAATCGGAAATCAAGCCTTTGATCTCCCTGGCCGCCGCCGCACTGCGCTGGGCCAAATTGCGAACTTCCGTCGCAACCACGGCAAAACCACGACCTTGCTCACCAGCACGTGCCGCCTCTACCGCCGCATTAAGCGCCAGAATATTAGTCTGGAAGGCAATACCGTCAATTACGCTAATAATGTCGGAAATCTTGCTGGAGGACTGATTGATAGCCCCCATGGTTTCCACCACCTGACCCACCACTTGTCCGCCTTTTCTGCAACCAGCTGCGCACTATTGGCCAGCTCATTCGCCTGACGGGCGTTATCGGCATTCTGTCTGACCGTGCTGGTCAGCTCCTCCATACTCGATGCAGTTTCTTCAAGGCTGGAAGCCTGCTGCTCAGTCCGGCTGGAAAGATCCTGATTGCCGCTGGCAATCTCCTGTGCCGCCGTATTGATGGCATCGGTTGCACCCTTGATCGAAAAAATGATCTCCTGCAGATTGTCGACCGTAACATTTGCGTCGTCCTTCAAGCGGCCGAGCATTCCTTGATATTCGGTCTCAATCTTGTGGGTTAGATCGCCTTTCGAGAGCCGAGTCAGCATCTCGCCAACCTCGGTAAGCGCCCGACTGTTCACCTCCCGCAGATCTTTGATGCCAGAGGAAATCTGGCGAAAGAAACCACTCATTTCATCGGCAGCAATACGACGCGAAAAATCACCTGCCGCTGCGGCTGAAATAATGCCGCTCACTTCCTGTTCAATCGCCACTTCAGCCGTGCGATCAGTCCATTCAACAACCGTACCGAGGCGCTCATTGCGTTCGTTGAGAATCGGGCTCGCAACCAGACGGAAAGTACGGCCGCCAACGCTAATCTGCGTCGAGTGTATGCCCTTCAGCGCCGCCAGCATATTGCGCTGATGCGCGGTGTTCTTATGGTAAATGTCGAAATTGGAACCAAGAATTGTGCTCGCCTTGAAATTGGGCAAATCCTTGCGAATATCGTTTTCGGCGACGCGCATCATTTCCAGCACGGCAGCATTGCAATAGATGATGATGCCATCCGGATCAGCAACCATCACGCTGTTCGACGTTACATCAAGCGCCACTTTGATGCGCAATGCCTCATTGGCTACCTTGCGTTCGGCCTCGGTACGATTTTTAAGATCAGCCTGCATCCGACTTAATGCGCTCATTAGATGTGCGGGCTCATCTTGTCCACTGCAATCAATCGTGTTATCGAGATTGCCGGCTGCAACCGCATCGGCCACCGCCACGGCCTCGTCAAGCGGACCGGTGATCTGGCGCGTCACCCAAAGACCAGCGGGAATCATGATGATGATGGCCAAGCCAATCAGCAGCAGCATGGTGGTTTTAACGGCTGACTTGATCTCGCCAATTTCCGTCACATCACGCGCATTATTGCCTTTTTGGAGTTCAACAATTTCACCAATGGCATCAAACCAGACCTGCATCTTTGGCCGAAAATCATCAAAGAAATGTTTTTCGATTTCCGAACGGTTCCCGGCTTTGATCAAGACGAATAAGCGATTGACCGACTCCTCTGCCAGCTTTCGCGTGGGAACCAGCTTCTCGTAAATGGCAATACCTTTTGGTGTCTTCAGGGTGCTACCAAGCAGATTCTCCGACTCCATATAGGCTTGCAAATCAGCGTCAACTTTTTTCTGTTCGCCCATCTGCTTGTCGACATCGCTATAGATCAAAGCGGTACGAACATGCCGACTGATCAGCAAGTTTCGCATGCGCATGCCAACGGCCAGTTCCGTCTTCTTGATATTGTTATCGGTGATGTGATCGACTTTGTCACCAATCGAATTCAGACTGAACAACGCGATCGCGACGAAAGCAATCATCAGCGCCAATGCGCCAAATGTCGTCATGATCAGCCGCGTGCCAATCTTGTAGTTTCGTAAATTCAACATGTCACAGTTCCTGAAGAGGGCTGCAGCTTTATTCGCTGGCGGAATCGATTAATTCCATATCGGCACTGGTCATCAGGCGCTCGATATCCGTGACAATCATCATGCGGCTGTCAATCGTCGCCAGACCGAGGATGTACTTGGTATCGAAGCTGCCGGAAAAGTCAGGCGCCTGCCGAATCTGATTGGAGTTCAAAGAAATCACGTCAGAAACGCTGTCGACCACAACACCGATCACCCGGCCAGCCACATTCAGGATGATGACGACAGTGAATGGCGTGTATTCAATCGTGCCGAGCTGGAATTTGATGCGCAAATCGACAATCGGCACGATGATGCCGCGCAAATTGATAACCCCTTTAATGAAAAGCGGCGCATTGGCAATCAGTGTCGGCTGTTCGTAACCACGAATCTCTTGCACCTTGAGGATATCGATGGCGTATTCCTCACTACCCAGCGTAAAAGTCAGGTACTCGTTGGAGACCAGATCTTCGTCGCTCGCGGCGGCGCCGGCGTGTGTCTTCGCTTCCATAATGATCAAGGCATCAACACACAAAGCAGCCTTGGTACCGTCGGCGTCGATCACAATCATGATGCCCTGTGTAAACTTGCGCCACTTCGACTTGATGCCAAACAATTCGGGGAGCACCAACACAGGTAAATACTCGCCACGCACCTGAATCACGCGGCCCTGATTGGAAAAGGTCTTGATGTCTTCCGGCTCGGGCTGCAGCGACTCGATGACGTAAGACAGCGGCAAAATGTAGGTTTGGTCGCCCACCGCCACTGACATGCCATCAAGAATCGCCAGGGTCAGCGGCAAACGCACCGTAATCCGGGTGCCAACCCCGAGCATCGAGTCAATTTCGACGCGGCCACCCATGCCCTGAATGTTCCGCCGCACCACATCCATACCGACACCACGACCGGAAACATCGGTAACCTGCTCAGCGGTCGAGAAACCGGCTTCAAAGATGAGGTGAAATACCTCCTGATCGGTCATCTGGTCAGAAACCGGCAGACCTTTCTCACGCGCCTTGTCGAGAATCTTCTGGCGCGGCAGGCCGGCACCATCATCACCGACCTCGATCACGATATTGCCACCCTGATGGTAAGCCTTGAGCGTAATCGTCCCGACCGGACTCTTTCCAGCAGCCACACGCTTTTCAGGTGACTCGATGCCGTGATCGAGGCTGTTGCGAATCAGGTGAGTCAGCGGATCGGCGATACGCTCAATCAGACTCTTGTCGAGTTCTGTCGTCTCACCTGAGGTTTTCAGTTCAACCTGTTTGCCGAGCTTGCTGGACAAATCGCGAACCACACGCGGGAAGCGCGAGAAGACAAACGAAATCTGCATCATGCGAATCGACATGACCGATTCCTGCAAATCCCGCGTATTGCGCTCCAACTGCGCCAAACCAACCGTCAAACGCTCCGGCGCCTTTCCTGCATCTGGGTTGCGGTCTGCAACAGCATAGCCTGCGTAATAACCAATTCACCGACCAGATTGATCAACTGATCAACTTTTTCAATGCTGACCCGGATCGAATCACCTGCCGCGGTTGCTGCCGCAGCAGAAGCTTGGCAGCGGCGGCGCGGCGGCGCGGTGGCAACCACCGGCGTAGGAGCTGGCGGGGGCGCCTCTGCCTTGACGACAGGCGCTTCGGCAACGACCGGCGGCAAGGGCGCAAAGAAACCAAAGCCGTCGCCCTCTTCTGCCATTGGCACCGCATCGGGAGCAGAACTTGGCTCGGCAGCTGGCAACGGGGCGAAAAAACCGTAACCATCGCCCTCCTCAGCCATCGGCACCGCTTCGAGCGCTGCAACGAGTTCAGAAGGGAGCGGTTCGAAGAAACCATAACCATCCTCTTCGGTCGGGCTTCCCACCGGTTGCGTGTCGGCCTCATCCTGATCGAAGAAACCGTAGCCACGAACATTGTCCGGCACACCCGGCGATTCGCCAAAAAAACCGAAGGCCGTTGTGCCGTCGACCGCAACAGAAGTGTCTTCATTGATGCGCCAGGCACCGCTATCCGAGACGAAATCGATTTGGTCAGAAAAAACCTCCTGAGCCACATCAGTGACCAGCCGTAGCTCCCAGAAACCTGAACTGCTATCCCCATCCGGATGAACAATAATCTCCAGCGAACCCATCGTACGCAATTCGTCGAGCAGGTTGGCGACGCCTTCGCCTTTGGCGGAGATTTCAGTCGGCACAAACTGAATGTCGTACACCCGCTTGCCGTTATCCGGCAATAGGGGCGTAGCGCAACTTCGTCGCCTGCAATGGGCACCAGTGGCTCGATCGGCTGAGCTGCGGCAGGCTCAGAGACTCCCGCCGCTACCGCAGGCGCATCATCCGATGATAGCTGGCGCAAGCGTGCGCAAATTGCTTCAACTGCAGTGGGATCAACTTCACCGCGGCCCTGGTGGCCTTCCAGCATTTCACGCAGGCGGTCGCCACATTCAAGAAAGGCATCAACCATGTCGGCACGCAAACCAAGCTCCTGTTTGCGAATACGATCCAACAGGTTTTCAAGAATATGCGTGGTTTCGGCCAGATCATTAAAGCCGAAAGTGCCGGCGCTACCCTTGATCGAGTGCGCCGCGCGAAAAATAGCATTAAGCTGCTCGGCGTCCGGATTATCAATATCCAGCTCCAGCAGAAGCGTTTCCATTGCCGCCAGATGTTCTGCCGATTCCTCGAAGAACACCTGATAGAACTGAGTCATGTCGATAGCCATGCTACCCCCTTAGCACACTGGTCATTTGTGATGACAAGCGGAAATCGAATGCAACGATCACCAGCACTTTGCTGGCTCGCGGGTGTTGGCTCAGCCAATCACCTTGCGCACGACTTCGATCAGCTTCTGGGGGTCAAATGGCTTGACCAGCCAGCCGGTTGCACCTGCTGCGCGGCCTTGTGCCTTCATCGCATCGGACGACTCGGTAGTCAACATCAGGATCGGGGTTGCCTTGTACTGCGGCGTGGCACGCAGATTCTTGATCAAGGTCAGCCCATCCATGCGCGGCATGTTCTGGTCAGTCAAAACCAGATTGACGCTGCGCGATTTTGCCTTTTCGAGACCGTCCATGCCATCCACTGCTTCGACGACATCGTAACCGGCGCTTTTCAGGGTGAATGAAACCATCTGACGGATTGAGGCGGAATCATCAACTGCAAGAATGGTCTTAGCCATGTTTTCCTCTTTGGTGTATCAGAACAACTCGACGTCGCCGCTGGAGTAGCCGGTTTGTCGAACAGGATTGTGATCAACTCCCTTTTTCAGGGTAATCAATTTTTGTGACAAAGAATCTACGTGATCACGCAGCGCATCAAGCGTGCGTACTGTATTCAATGGGTCACTGGTGTCGCGTAATGCAGCGGCCATTTTCTGCTCATCACCAACTACCTCATCAAGAATATCAAGTCGGCGCAAGACATGGCCGAGCAATTGCGTCACCATGTCCTGAAATTGCAACGACATGACCGCCTGATTGACCGCGCTTTCAACCTGCTGGGCGATCATATTCAACTCGGATACTGAATCACCCGTCCGTCGATTTACTTCTTCGATTCCGTTCATTGCGTTCTCGACGTCAACTTTGGACGTCAAGGCGAAGGTCATGTCCTGCGCTGCCATGTGGTGAATTGCTTTTTCCGAAGCCTCGATATGCACCTGCATATTGGTTAAAGCGGCACGAATTTGCTGGCTGAAATGATTGGTACGCCCCGACAGATCGCGCACCTCATCAGCCACTACGGCAAACCCGCGCCCCGCCTCACCGGCACGCGCTGCCTCGATGGCCGCATTGAGCGCCAGCAGATTGGTTTGCTTGGCTATACCTTCAATTTCACCCAAGCGAGATCGCATCATTGAAAATGCTTTGAGTTCGAGACACATCACCGCGAATTTCCTTGATTTGTTCAGAAAATTCGGTGGATACCCGAATGATAGCCTCGCTACTATGTTCAATTACGCCACGATCTGCCTGACTAGAAGCCAGCGCTACAGCATCGTCAACCGCCTTCCCGCCGCAAAAGCTGACCGCAACCAGCCAGCCAACAATCAAGGCGAGCAAAGCAAAGAGCACGATTCCTGTGCGAGCTGCGGGCTCAAGCGCCAGAAGCGCAACAACCACCAGCGTGGACCATCCTGTACCAATCAACAACAGACTCTTATTATTCATTTATTCCGTGTCCCCCTCGAAGCGCTTCTAGCCGGCTGTCCCCTTACCCGCCCCGGGCAGTTTCAAGGCCTCCTGCAAACCTTCATCACCATCCACTTCAGATTCCGGCCCCTCCTCATTCAGGATCGCCTGCTCGGTTTTCTGATTCAGCACAACGATGCTGATTCGTCTGTTGATCGAGCTTAGCGGGTCATTCTTGTCGAATAACACAGTCGACGCAAGGCCAACCACGCGCATTATCTTGGCGTCATTGAGGCCACCGGTGATCAGTTCACGACGTGAGGCATTCGCGCGATTGGCAGAAAGCTCCCAATTAGAAAAACCTTTCTCTCCACCAGAAAATTGAGCAGCATCAGTATGGCCCGCCAGACTAATGCGATTAGTCACGCCATTCAGTGACTTACCGATCTGACGCAATATTTCACGGGTATAGGGTTTCAGATCAGAACTACTCGAATCAAACATCGGCCGGTTCTGCTCATCGACGATCTGGATGCGCAAACCCTCGGAGGTTATATCGAGCAACATTTGTTTTTTGAACTGAGCCAATTGCGGGCTTTGTTGAATCATTTTCTCGATATCGGCCTTGAGCGCCTCTAGTTTCTGTTTTTCCTGACGGCGCGATTCGGCCTGCGCTTCTTTCGAAAACGAAGTCGACTTTTTGGCCTGAACATCACCCTTTTTGACCTGCCCGGCCTGCCGCGTCAAATCCTTGCCGCCCCCTGCAGGACACTGGTTGCATCGCCAGAGCCGCTACCGCCGGCCATTGATACCTTGACCGGATTAGTAAAATAACTCGCGATACCAGCCAAATCACCTTTGGCCGTGGAGCCAAGCAGCCACATGAGCAGAAAGAAAGCCATCATTGCCGTCACAAAGTCGGCATAGGCGATCTTCCAGGCACCACCGTGCGCACCACCTGCAATGACATTTGCTCGTAGTCAGCCAGGCCAATCACTTGCCTTTACGTGCCTTAAGCTCGTCTTCCAGCTCGCGGAAGCTGGGCCGCGAATGCGAATCAAGTGTTTTCCGCCCGAACTCGACAGCAACTGCCGGCGCATAACCTGACATCGACGCCAAAAGGACCATCTTGATCAGCTTATAAATACCGGCGCTCTCTTTAGCCTTTTGCTCAAGCAATTTAGCAACCGGCTCGACAAAGCCATACGCAATAAGAATACCGAGAAAAGTACCGACCAACGCCCCGCCAATCATCTTGCCGAGCACCGCCGGCGGACTGCCTACCGACCCCATCACATTAACCACGCCCATCACCGCAACGACAATACCGAAAGCAGGTACAGCACCCGCAATGTTCGCCACTACGTGGCCCGGCTCTTCGGCTTCATGGTGATGCGTCTCCAGCTCGACATCCATCAAACTTTCAATTTCAACGGTGTTCAAGTTTCCACCAACCATCATGCGCAAGTAATCGGTTACGAATTCCATTACATGATGGTCGTGCACCAAATTCGGATATTTACTGAAAATCGGGCTCGAATCAGGATTCTCAATATCTCCTTCAATCGACATCAGGCCTTCTTTGCGGACCTTGCCCAGAATCTCGAACAACATGGCCAGGGCATCAACGTAAAAAGCCTTGTTGAATTTTGACCCTTTCAAAATCCCGGGCACCGCACCCACCGTGGCCTTGATGATGCCTATGTTGTTTGACGCAACAAAATAACCGATTGTCAGACCGATAATTGCGACATATTCGAGAGGCACCCACAACGCAAGGAGACTACCGTGAACTGCGTATGTCCCTAGCGCTGAAGCAAGAATGATTACATAACCGATGATCAGAAACATGCGGAGCCCCCAACCGCGCCAGGATTCAGTCAGCGCGCAGTTCTTATAAGTAAGCGCTATTGTAAACACAGGGCTTACCGGAAGGCAAAGAAAGAAAGGGCTATATCAGCCAGGTCACTGCTTTTAGCCTTGGTGAGCAATGGTAAACTCAGCAAATGCCACCAAGCCCAGACTCCTCAGCCATTTGCTTCTGCCCTATTTGCGGTGCACCAGCAAATTTCTTGACGCCGGAAGGTGATTCACTACCTCGCCACGTCTGCGGCCGTTGCGGCCACATAAACTATCAGAACCCGCGTTTGGTGGTTGGCTGCGTCGCCGAATACGATGGCCGCATCCTTCTCTGCCGACGTGCCATCGAACCGCGCTATGGTTTTTGGACACTACCAGCCGGCTTTATGGAAAATGGTGAAACGACATCTCAAGGAGCTGCACGCGAAACGCTGGAAGAAGCTGGGGCGATCGTTGAAATCGATGCCGCCTTTGCGCTCTACAGCATTGCACACATTCACCAAGTCCATCTTTTCTATCGCGGCCGCCTGCCTAGTCCAATCTACGCGGCGGGAATAGAAAGCCTTGAAGTTGTGTTATTTGAACCAACGGCCATTCCCTGGGATGAACTCGCCTTTCGTAGCGTCAAACTCTGCCTGCAGCGTTATCTGGAAGATCGGCAAACAGGCCGCTTTGGTTTTCACGAAGCAGAACTGCCACCCATCTGATTCAACACCAGATTATTCTTCGAGTGAAAAATGGATTGGCAGATCAATCGCGAAATCTCGCCACGCAATGAATCAGGCAATCTGGCGGCGCGGACTGCCAAAACCAGCATTTCCAAGGCCTGCTGATCGAGAATATCCTGACCGCTTGAACGACTCAGGCTAACCTGCGGCACCGGCAAACCCGCGCTGGTGCTGACCACAATAACAACGACACCTTCCAAACCACGCTGCCGGGCAAATGCCGGGTAACGTTTATAGCGCCGAGCTTCTCGACTCAAATTCAGGCGGTATTCACGCAGGCCATCCTGACTGATGGCTTCAACAGGTTTGGCATGCGCTTCGCCAATTTGCGCTTCGCTGCTGGTCGTATTTGTTGCCAACGATGGTGATGCTGCAGATGCCGCTGACTCAGGCATAACCAGACCAGCCTTTTCAATGGCTGGTCCGCTCGCCTTGGGCAAGGGCGTGGCAATTCGCGGAATGGCAAGGCTCGGCTTAACTTCACCCGGCATATCTACCGACCTGGCGGGCTGGACCTCCTGCTTTTGTTGCAGTAGCGCTTCAATTGCTGCAGATTGCCCTTGTGGCGAACTTGTTACGGTCGACGGCAAAAAATCGCTAAAAATTAGCAACACCAAGGCATGCAAGGTAAGCGACAACGCAACCCAGCGAAACATCACGCTTATTCCTGCGGCTTCATACATAAAAAATCCCCCGTCAGCTTAACCGAACGGGGGAATCGGCTGCCGGCAATGCGGCAGGCAAAATAGGCAGATTTATTTGCCGAGCTTGCGTGACTCTTCTTCCATATTCTTAGAGTACATCTTGCCCATTGCATAGCCAATGACCAAGACGCCAACAATCACGCCCAAGCTCATCAAGCCGATATCGCTACCAAACAAAAGTTCCCAAGCCATAAGTCACCTCCCAGTAACAAACAAACGTTAAAAATCACTTAGCTTTTCTCGCCACAAGGCGCAACGCCTCGCCCGAATCAACCAGCCATTCACCCTGAAGGCGCCAGTCACCTGACGGATCTTCAATTGAAACAACCCAGCGTCCAGCAACCGCAACCGGTATCTGACCGCTATAAAAACCCTGTCCGTCAGATGTCATCTTGATCAACTGATCCTGTCCGGCTTGTGTCGGATGAGCCAGTTTGACGGTGACTAGATCCGGCATTTTGACATCCGATCCCGAGCCAAGCAGCAAACGAAAGTTTTGCCCCGAGCGCATCAAATCAGCGTGCAAGCCAAGGGTCTCTGCCTTGTGGTCGCGCTGTAATCGTTGGTTCAGCGTCATCCCCTCTTTGTAATAATCATCAGAAACCAGACCGTCGTTACTAACCACAGCCAACCAAGGGTGGTTATTCCGGCAACAATTACAATTCCTGGCCCCGCCATCAGAATCCACGGCCAGGGTTCCTTGTACCAGGGTTGCTTGTCAGAGGATTTCAAAATCATTGTCGCGCTCATGTTATGGCATCAAAAAAGTGGCTTTTTCGTGAACCGCGATCTTGTCGTGGTTCTGTGCCTTGATATCAAAATAAATTGTGTTCGCACCCTTTTTACCAGACTCTGGCGGCACGCGCACAACAATGGTTACTTCATGGTTTTCAGCACTACGCACTTCAACAATGCGCTCACCGACAATTTCAACCCCCTCCATGCCCTCAACAGAAAGCGCATAACGCTTAGGCTCTTCCGTTGTATTCATGATCTTGAGGTTATAGACGTTTTCGATACGACCATCATCTGCTTCACGCGCCAGCAGGGAACGGTCACGAATGACGTCAACCTTGAGTGGTACACGTGTCGCCAGTGACCACGCCGAGGCAATCACAATCCCGACCAAAATAACAGTGTAGAGAACAATACGTGGACGCAGGATGTGGGCAACCACTTCTTTGTGCGACAAGTGCTTGGAAAGAGCGGTTTCCGTGGTGTAACGGATCAAACCGCGTGGCTTGCCAATTTTGTCCATGACCGGGTCACAAACATCGATACAGGCACCGCATCCAATACATTCATACTGCATACCCTTGCGAATATCGATACCGGTCGGGCAAACCACGACGCACAGACCACAATCCACGCAGTCCCCCAAGCCTCTAGCATCTTCGCCTTTGCGTTTGGCACCACGTGGTTCGCCACGTTCCGAATCGTAAGTAATAACCAGTGTATCCGGATCGAACATGACACCCTGGAAGCGTGCATACGGGCACATATGCTTGCAAACCTGTTCGCGCAAGAACCCAGCTTGCATGTAGAAAAAACCGGCATAAAAGAAGGTCCAGAACAGTTCCCAACCGGACAGGTTAAACGGTAGCTCCTGAATCAATTCGCTGGTTGGGGTGAAATAGGCAACCAGAGTAAAGCCAGACCACAGCGCAATAACAATCCAAGCCGCATGCTTGATCAGCTTCAGGCTGATTTTGCGGGCATCCCATGGCGCCTTATCGAGCTTCATCCGCTTGGAGCGGTCACCCTCGATACGGTTTTCTATCCACATGTAAATTTCGGTGTAGACCGTTTGCGGGCAAGCATAGCCGCAGAACAGCCGACCAGCGATTGCCGTGAACAGGAACAACGCATAGGCTGCAATAATCAGCAACAGGGCAAGATAGAACACATCCTGCGGCCAGAGAACCAGCCCGAACATATAGAACTTACGTTCGGCCAAATGGAAAAGAACCGCCTGACGGTCATTCCATTGCAGCCAAGGCAAACCGTAAAACAGTAGTTGAGTAAAAAACACCAGAACCCAGCGCCAAGAATCCCACCATCCCTTGACTTCACGGATGTAGATCTTCTTGTGCTTTTCAATTAAAGGAACAGCCTGCAGGACTACAGCAGGCTTTTCATTAGATGAGAGTTTGGTTGGTTCCATAGGGTGACTATATCCGTATCAATATTGCGCTAAACCCATATTGTTCAGCCGAAGGCCAAACGCAATCTTGATACAGATCAGAGGTAATTGCTTATAAAAAAACAAAAAAACGGGGCGGTTATCCGCCCCGTTTTAACCAATTACTTGGCGCCTTGACTCAGGCTATAAACATAAGCCGTCAGCAGGTGAATTTTGCCATCGCCCAAGAAAGCCTTCCATGAAGGCATCTTGTTTTGACGACCACCATTGATGGTTTCGGTGATGGTTGCTTCTGAAGAACCATACAACCAGACCTTATCGGTCAGGTTAGGAGCGCCAACTGCGTGCATACCCTTGCCTTCAGGACCGTGACAGCCAAGACAGCCAGCCGAGGCAAATGCTTTACCCTTGGCAGCACGTACGGAGTCATTTGGCAGACCAGACAGCGAACGGACGAAGTTTGCCAGATCTTTGACCGTATCCGCACCCAACTGAGCGTGCGGAGGCATAACGCCCATGCGACCATTGTTCAGCGTTTCCTTGATCTGCTCCGGTTCGCCACCATACAGCCAGTCGCCGTCGGTCAGATTCGGGAAGCCCTTGGCACCACGCGCATCAGCACCGTGACACTGCATACAGTAGGTCAGGTACAGACGTTTACCCATTTCCATGGCTTGTTTGTCACCGGCAACGGCCTTGACATCCATCGCCAGGTACTTGTCAAACAAAGGTTTGACCGTGGCATCCATCTTGTCCACTTCAATCTTGTGCGCGCCGACTGATGACCAACCCAGCACCCCTTGAAGCTACCCATACCGGGATAAAGAATAAAATAGACAATTGCAAAGACCACGGTCCCGATGAACAACCAACTCCACCAACTCGGCATTGGATTGTTGTATTCCTCGAGAGTTTCATCCCAGACATGACCCATGGTCTTGCCCGGCGTGAATGTGGCTTTGCTCTGCATGTAGAGGAGAAGTGCGCAGGCCAGAACGCTACCTGCCGTGATCACGATCACATACATGTTCCAAAAATCGCTAACGAAATCGCTCATTTGCTTTCCTTTATCTCAGCGCGGATGCGACATCTTGGATGTCGCATCCTGATCATCATTTTCTGCGAACGGCAGATTGGCAGCTTCGTCAAACCCCTTTTTGCTGCCTTTACCGTAGGCCCAGGCAACAATCCCCAGGAAGCAAAGCAACCCCAAGACTGTTGTTATGGAACGCAGATCGTTGATGTCCATGGCTTATTGCTTCATGGTGCTCAATGCCGTACCCATGCCCTGCAGGTAAGCAATGAGAACATCCATTTCCGTCTTGTCACCGATGGCGGCCTTGGCCCCCTTGATTTCCTCGTCGGTGTAAGTCGGAATGCCACGAGCGTTTGCATAGCCACGCATCAACTCCATCTTGGCCACTACGTCAGCGCCGACAGTATCCTTAGCCTTATTACCCGCCAAGAATGCGAAGGCAGGCATATTGGACTCCGGCACCACGTCACGCGGATTCATCAGGTGAGCACGTTGCCACTCGTCTGAATAACGACCACCGACGCGATGCAGATCAGGACCGGTACGCTTGGAACCCCACTGGAACGGGTGATCGTATACAAACTCACCGGCAACAGAGTAATGACCATAACGCTCGGTTTCTGCGCGGAACGGACGAATCATCTGCGAGTGGCAGAGGAAACAACCTTCCCGAACATAAACATCGCGACCGACCAGGCGAACCGCATCGTAGGGCTTGGTACCCTCAACCGGCGTCGTTGTAGATTTCTGATAGAAGAGCGGAACGATTTCCAGCAGGCCGCCAATACTGACCACCAACAAGGTCAGAACAATAAGCAGTCCTACACTCTTCTCAATTTGCTCGTGTTTCAACATTATTATTTCCCCCTAATCAGGCGTGATGAGCGACAGGAACATTCACCGTCACATCCTGAGTCTTGCCACCGGCCATGGTCTTGAACATGTTGTAAGCCATGATCAACATACCGGACAGGAACAGGACACCACCCAGCCAACGGATCGCCCAGAACGGGTAGGAGCCCTTGACCGACTCAACAAAGCTGTAAGCCAGCGTACCGTCAGCATTGACTGCGCGCCACATCAAGCCCTGCATCACACCGGCAATCCACATCGAAGCGATGTAAAGAACGGTGCCGATGGTAGCGATCCAGAAGTGGGTCGTAACCAGCTTGGTGCTATACATTTCGGTCTTGCCGAAGAGCTTTGGCAGCAGGTAGTAGATGGAGCCGATGGAAACCATGGCAACCCAACCCAAAGCACCAGAGTGCACGTGACCCACAGTCCAGTCCGTGTAATGCGAAAGCGCATTAACCGTCTTGATTGCCATCATCGGGCCTTCAAACGTAGACATACCGTAGAAAGACAGCGAGGTGATCAGGAACTTCAGGATAGGATCGTCGCGCAGCTTATGCCAGGCACCCGACAAGGTCATGATGCCGTTGATCATGCCACCCCAGGACGGAGCCAGCAGAATCAGCGAGAAAACCATACCGACAGACTGGGTCCAGTCAGGCAGCGCGGTGTAGTGCAGGTGGTGCGGACCCGCCCACATGTACGTAAAGATCAGCGCCCAGAAGTGGACCACGGACAAACGATAGGAGTAAACCGGACGGCCAGCCTGCTTCGGAACGAAGTAGTACATCATGCCCAAGAAGCCCGCAGTCAGGAAGAATCCCACTGCATTGTGTCCGTACCACCACTGAATCATCGCATCCTGAACACCGGAATAGACTGAGTAAGACTTGGTCAGCGACACAGGAACAGCAGCGCTATTAACCAAGTGCAACAGAGCAACAGCGATGATAAATGCACCAAAGAACCAGTTCGCCACATAGATATGGGAAACTGTGCGCTTGGCGATCGTGCCAAAGAAGACCAGCGCGTAAGAAACCCAGACCAGCGTGATCAGGATATCGATCGGCCACTCAAGTTCGGCATACTCTTTGCTCTGCGTGATACCCAGTGGCAGCGTGATGGCAGCCAACAGGATGACAATTTGCCAGCCCCAGAATGTAAATGGAACCAGCGGCCCACCCCAAAGACGGGTGTGGCAGGTACGCTGAACGCACCAGTATGAAGTTGCAAACAATGCACAGCCACCAAACGCAAAAATAACCGCATTGGTATGCAGCGGACGCAGACGGCCAAAGTGCAGGAAGCCAAGATTCAGCTCCGGCCAGACCAACTGAGCCGCAATGATGACACCGACCAGCATGCCAACAATGCCCCATATGACGGTCATTACAGCGAATTGCCGTACGACCTTGTCGTTATATGTGGTTTTCGTCACAGACATGAACCCACCTCTCGTTAATGAAAAAGACTGGATACCCCCCTCCCTGAAACCAAGGGCGGCACATAGATGCGGATGTTATTGTAGTTCACGCAAGAGCTTTTGACATAGATCAACCTACCGAATATCTAGGTCAAAATATTCACAAAGTTGTAGCGTTAGACACAAACATAAAACGTGGACAAAAAAAGGGTGCGTCTCAACGCACCCCAACCCCAACAGAGAACTTTTGCGCAGCTTTCGCTTTGCCTGAGACAGATATTGCCTGCGATCTCCTGGAAGCATGTTGACGCAAGTCAAACTTTTTCAGAATTTGTCTTTTCCTGAGGTTTTATTTCGGGCGTCAACTGGTCATCGTCCATCAGTATGCGAAAACCCGGCCCTTCAAGATCATCAAACTGACCACTGCGTACTGACCACCAAAAAACCAGCGCAATCAGGAAGACCAGCACGACCGACACGGGGATCAGCAAATAAATACTTTCCATCAGTCTTTCTCCACACGCTGTATGCGCAGCGAGTTCAGGACAACCAGCAAGGAACTGGCTGACATGCCAATACCGGCCAACCACGGAGGAACAAGACCGGCGATGGCGAGCGGTAGCGCAACAAAATTATAGGCGAATGACCACCACAGGTTTTGCCGGATAACCATTAGCGTGCGCGTCGCACGCCGCAAACCCCAGCGCAGATGATCCAGATTTTCCGAAAGCAGCACAAAATCCGATTGCGTCCGCGCCAGTTGCGCGCCGCCACCCATGGCAACCGAAACCTGAGCCTGGGCAAGCACCGGCGCATCATTGACACCGTCGCCAATCATCGCCACGACGGCACCTTCATTTTGCAACCCGGTGACACAATCATGCTTGCCTTGCGGCGTCACCCCAGCGCGCACATCATCAATACCCAATGCCGTGGCAATACGTTGTGCAACCGCCGTGGCGTCACCGCTGAGCAGAATCACATGCCGACCGAGCGCCTTTAGCTCCTTGATCAGCGGGAAAGCCTCTGGTCGCAGTTCGTCACCAATGCGAAACAGGGCCAGGCAACCCAGAGCATCTGCCAGCACAACGACCGTATCACCGCTTTCTAGCCAGTCAAGCCGCGATTCGGGCAATCTCTTGCCGCTGAGTTTCAGCGCATAGGCCGGGCGACCGATGCGATAAAGCCGGCCATCAATTTCAGCCTCAATCCCTTGCCCCGCCTCCGCCTGCACACGCTGAGCCAGGGGCAATTCGCCGCCCACCTCACGACGCAAAGCAGCTGCAACCGGGTGCTCGGAAGACTGCTCAAGCGCCGCTGCAATTTTCAAACACTCAACTTTTGCTGTATCCCCGCAAACCCACACTTCCAGCAGATGCATTTTGCCGGTCGTCAAAGTACCTGTTTTATCAAATACGAAGTGCGTGGCGCGGGCGAGCGTTTCAATGGCGTGACCACGCGTGACCAACAAACCATCCTTGGCCAGCGCACCACCTGCGATCGTCAGCGCAATTGGCGTCGCCAGCGAAAGCGCGCAAGGACACGTGACTACCAACACCGAAACCGTAATCCAAAGCGCTTTTGATGGATCGACCAGATACCAAGCTATTGCCACTGCAATCGCCACAAAAAGTAGCGCAGCAACAAAGTAACTGGCAATACGATCTGCCATTTCGACAATGCGCGGTTTTTCGGCGGCAGCGCGCTCCATTAAATGAATAATGGCCGACAAGCGCGTTCCCTCGCCCACCTGTTCAATCTGCACGACCAACGGGCTTTCGGCATTGATCGAGCCGCCCGTCACGAAATCGCCCGGCACTTTGGAAACCGGCTTGCTTTCGCCGGTAAGCAAGGCTTCATTGGCGCAACTGACCCCCTCAATCACCCGACCATCCGCCGGCACAATATCACCAGGGCGAACCAGCACCCGGTCTCCAGGTAGCAGATCTGCAACCACACACTGTAAAGTGTTACGGTCAACGGGAAAATTGGGCAATTTTTGTGCGAAGGCTGGCAGCAGTTTTGCCAGCGCCTCGGTAACGCTAACCGCCTTCTGGCGGGCAGTCATCTCCAGATAGCGACCACCGAGCAGGAAGAAAACGAACATCGAGACCGAATCAAAATAAACATCTCCCTCGTGCGTGAAGGTCGCCCAGCAGCTCGCCAGAAAAGCGGCGCCAACACCCAGCGCAACCGGAACATCCATGCCCACACGACGCAATTTAAGATCGCGCCAGGCGCTGCGAAAAAATGGCGCCGAAGAATAAAAAACTACTGGCAAAGTCAGCAACAAACTGGCCCAGCGCATCAAACTTTCAATATCCGCCGTCATGTCGCCATTGGCGATATACACCGGGTAGGCGTACATCATCACCTGCATCATGCCAAAACCGGCAACCCACACACGCCACAAAGCTTCGCGCCGCTCCTTCTTGGAGATTTCCTCGTTTTTGGCCGGATCGTAAGGGTAAGCGCGATAACCAATGGCGGCAACCGCGCCGAGAATATCGGAAAGCTTTATCTTCGACTCATCCCAGCGCACGCGGGCACGGCGGGTGGCGTAATTGATATCTACCGCTGTCACACCCGGCAATTTACCGATGTGCTTTTCATTGAGCCAGATACAGGCCGAGCAGGTGATACCTTCCAGCAACAAGGAAGCCTCGCGCTCGGTTTCACCCAGCGCCTTGACAAAACTTTTCTGGAAATCGACGTGATCAAACATGGCCAGCTGATCGAGAATCGCCGGCATTGCCTCGCGTTGAGATTCCGGCAAAGCATCACGACTGCGGTAATAATCGTCCAACCCGTTATCCACAATCGACTGCGCAACCGCCTGACAACCATAACAACACATAGCCCGCGCCTCGCCAGCGATCTTTACTTGCAGATCGAGATCATCAGCGACGGGGAGGCCGCAATGGTAGCAGTGGGCTTGGGACATGCAATTAAAAAGGCGCCGAAGCGCCTTTTTGGGTGATTGGCAACTTTGAAGTATAGTTTATTTGGCACCCATTCGGATGGCCCCGTCGAGACGGATTACCTCTCCATTGAGGTAAGCATTTTCGACTATGTGCCTGACCAAACCGGCAAATTCCGCCGGCTTGCCCATGCGTGATGGGAATGGCACCATCTTACCCAAGGATTCCTGAACCTCAGCCGGCATACCCAGCAACATCGGCGTTTCCATAATTCCCGGCGCAATCGTTACGACCCGAATACCACTGCGCGCCAGCTCACGCGCCACTGGCAAAGTCAGCGCAACAATGCCACCCTTTGAGGCCGCATACGCCGCCTGCCCAAGCTGGCCATCAAATGCCGCAACCGACGCAGTGTTGACGATCACGCCACGCTCGCCACCCGCATCCGGCTCGCCCTTTTGCATCGCTTCGGCAGCCAGACGAATCATATTGAAGGTGCCAACCAGATTGATATTGATCGTCTTGGCAAAACTTTCCAGCCGATGCGGCCCTTCCTTGCCAACAACTTTCTCAGCCGGCGCAACACCTGCACAATTGACCAGTCCCTGCAAACCACCAAAGACAGAAATAGCTGTCTGAATTGCGTTGACCGCAGACGCCTCATTCACCACGTCCGTTTCAATAAATCGCGCCTTGGCACCCAGCTCTGCCGCCAGTTTCTCACCTGCTTCGCGGTTCAGGTCAGCCAGAACCACCGAAGCCCCTGCCTCAACCAAAGCCCGTGCCGTCGCCGCCCCCAAACCAGAACCACCACCAGTCACAACAAAAACCTTGTCCTTTACCTGCATCGCTGCTCTCCTTTTTTATATTGTTTAGCCACACTCCAGACGGTACCGTATGGAACATTCAGCATAATAACCCGCAACCCGCGAGCAGAGAAAGCACCGCCAAAAGTTGCCATATCAGATCAAGACAATGTAGAATCTCGCCCCTTGGACGCCGATGTAGCTCAGTTGGTAGAGCAGCGCATTCGTAATGCGAAGGTCGTCAGTTCGATTCCGATCATCGGCACCAAACTAGAAAAGCCCATCCTCGCCGATGGGCTTTTTCTTTTACGACAAGCCTTTTCTGCCCAAGGCGTAAAATCCGTATCTCTGCCTTTTCCACACATTGCTGAACGCCCATGAATCTACTCCGCGCACTGGCAACTGTCAGTGGCATGACCTTACTTTCACGCATACTTGGTTTTGTCCGCGATTTTGTGATCGCGCGTAGCTTTGGTGCAGGGTTGGCAACCGATGCGTTTTTTGTCGCTTTCAAATTACCCAATCTTTTGCGCAGGATGTTTGCCGAAGGCGCCTTTTCGCAAGCCTTTGTGCCCATCCTTGGCGAATACAAAAACAAACGTGGCGACGTTGAAACGCTGGCCTTGATAGACCACGTCACCAGCATCCTTTCAATGATTTTGTTTGCGGTCACGGCGATAGGCATTGCCGCCGCCCCGATTCTGGTCTGGGTTTCCGCCCCAGGTTTTGCGGCGGACATGGGCAAATTCGAACTCACCGTCGCGCTAACCCGGATCACCTTTCCCTACATTCTCTTCATGTCGCTAGTCGCTCTTTCCGGCGGCATTCTCAATACTTGGAGTAAATTTGCGCTGCCCGCCTTCACTCCGGTTTTGCTCAACATTGCCTTCATCGGCATGGCCCTGTTTACCACGCCCTATTTTGATCCGCCGGTGCTGGCGCTAGGCTGGGCCGTGTTTCTAGGTGGCGCGTTGCAACTGGCGATCCAGATTCCGGCGCTAAAACGCATCGCCATGTTGCCCCGGCCATCGCTCAACTGGCGCGCAGCCTGGGCCGACCCAGGTGTGCGGCGAATTCTAAAACTGATGGGCCCGGCGCTGATCGGCGTTTCGGTGTCGCAAATCAGCCTGCTGATCAATACCATTTTTGCCTCATTCCTCAAAACCGGCAGCGTTTCATGGCTTTACTACGCGGACCGTCTGATGGAATTCCCCTCCGGCATGTTGGGTGTGGCGCTCGGCACCATTTTGCTGCCTTCGCTGGCCAAGTACCACGCCAGCGAAAACCACGACGAATACTCCAAATTACTCGATTGGGGTCTGCGCCTAACCCTCTTGCTCGCCGCCCCTGCCGCACTGGCGCTGGCCTTGCTCGCCATTCCGCTAATCACTACGCTGTTCTACCACGGCGCTTTCAGTACCAATGACGTTTTCCAGACGTGAAGCGCGCTGGCGGCTTACAGCGTCGGACTGACCGGGATGATTCTGGTCAAAGTGCTCGCCCCCGGCTTCTATGCCCGGCAAAACATACGCACTCCGGTCAAGATCGCCCTCGTTTCACTGGTTGCCACACAAGCCATGAACCTCGCCTTTATCGGCTGGCTGCAACACGCCGGGTTGGCCTTGTCAATTGGCCTGGCCGCCTGCCTTAATGCCGGCCTGCTTTATCGCGGACTACGCCAGCACGGCGTTTATCAGCCACTAACCGGCTGGGGTATTTTCTCTTTCAAACTACTTATCGCCATGCTGGTTATGGCGGCAGCCCTCTGGTTTGGTAGCGGCAGCGAAAGCACTTGGTTCACATTCTCACTACTCGAAAGAGTTGCCCGGCTGACCTTGCTGGTTGCACTTGGCGCCGGCATCTATTTCGTTACACTATGGATTCTTGGCTTTCGCGTTCGCGATTTCAAACGGCGCGCAGCTTGACCTTTGGAGGATCAGCAAATGATATTGACCAGCACCAGCTTTGCCGACGGACAGCCCCTCCCCGGCGAACTCGCCTTCTGCATCCCCGACCCAGTCCAACACGTTTGCCTGGGCGGCAACCGTAACCCGCAGCTCGCCTGGAGCGATGCCCCGGCTGACACCAAGTCCTTTGCCGTGATATGCCATGACCCCGACGTACCGAGCAAGGGTGATGACGTTAATCAGGAAGGGAGAACCGTACCCGCCAGCCTGCCGCGCGTTGATTTTTTCCATTGGGTGCTGATTGACCTGCCTGTTACGGTCAACACCATAAATGAGGCAGAATTTTCAAGCGATGTCACGCCGCGTGGCAAACCCGGTCCACAGTCCACGCCCCCCGCACAACAAGGAATCAACAATTACACTGACTGGTTTGCTGGTGATCATGACATGAACGGCGATTACTACGGTTACGATGGCCCCTGCCCACCGTGGAACGATGAAATCATGCACCATTACGTTTTTACGGTTTATGCGCTGGATATAGAGAAACTACCCTCTGCGGCAAATTCGGCGGGCCGGAAGTTCGCGATGCGCTGGCAGGCCACATTCTGGCTGAAGCCAAAATTACTGGCACCTACACGCTCAACCCTGCTTTGCTCTAAATCGCAATTCGTAAAAAAAGGCCGCTCCGTGAGGATGCGGCCTTTAATTTTGACAAAAATTTCGCTTAGTTAACCGATTTGTCGTTCGGGTTCGCGTAAGCCGCCTTGTTCAACGGCGACATTGGGTAATTCAAATTACGATCATTGGGCGGGATTGGACTCATGAACCAGGCGTTATAGATTTTTTCAATCTGTCCGGATTTCATCAGGCCAATCAACACCTCATCAACCAGTTGCTTGAATTGCGGGTCATCCTTGGGCAGGATAAGCCCGTAAGGCTCACTCGAATAAGCCTCATCAAGAAGCACGTAATTCTCAGGACTCTCAGACTGCGCACGCAAACCAATCAAAATTGCATCGTCAGCCACAAAAATGTCAGCCTCCCCTTGAACCAGCGCATCCATCGCTCGCTCATTATTCCGCCGCGCCAAACTGCGAACCGAGACGTTACGCGTCATTGACGCCTGCTTGATCAAGCGATCAGACGTCGTACCTGTTGCGGAAACAACCCGCTTATTGGCTAGATCCTTGAGCGATTTACCTGCCAAGGCGACCGGCACCATCGCTTTTACCTCGGAAACAAAGAAGGTGATCGAGAACGCAACCTGCTGCGAGCGGCCAACCGTGTTGGTCGTCGTGCCACATTCCATATCCGCCATACCCGTTTTGACCATCATGATCCGGGAATTAGGCGTCATTGGAACCGGTTGCACTGCCAATTTTTTACCCAGTTTCTCTTCGATCGCCTTAATCACATGACGACAAATTTCAACACTGAAGCCGTCCGGCTCATTTTGGCCAGCGGGTAAATATGAAAAAGGGACAGAAGCTTCGCGATGCCCGAGAAAGACCATGCCGCGCTCAGAAATCCTATCCAGCGTCGGGCCCAAACTGTCAGCACTTGCCGTCAAGGCCGTCGTTGCAAGCGCAGCAATAACCAGCGTGCGAATCAAAAAATGACGGAGCTTCATTTGGCACCTCCCTTGCAACCGCCTGCCGTACCGCCAGCGCAGGGGACAGCGCTTTCGCGATTGATCAACCACTTCCCATTGACCTTAATCATTTCAAGTGTTTTCTGGGTGGTGTCACGATAAAGATTAGATTGATAAACCTGACGGAACTCGGCAAAAGCCCGATCGTTTCCATCCTGGCGCACCTTCATGTCCAGAATATCCACCTTGATCGCATCGCGTCCGGCAATACGGCTACGGCGTAACTGGAACCAGTCTTCACGAGAAATACCGCCATCCGGTGTAAAAGTCGGCGCATAGAAATTGATGTAATTGGAGTAATCCTTGGCAGTCCATGCAGCGGCCCAGGCCATCACCTGTTGCGTCACTTCGCCATCAGCACCAGCGGGAGCGGCTGGCGCAACGGCACCAGGAACGCCCGGGCGCCCCTTTTCAATCGCCGCCATCGCCCGATTATCAAGTGCCTCGCGATCAGTCGCTATCACACGAACCTCTTCAGGTGCGCAAAGCTGCGATGCATCAAATTGCGCCAGCTCATTTTGGCCCGGGGTCTCGGTATCGAGTTTCTCCAGCCCGAGGAATTCAAGCAAGGTCCCCATCCCGGCGTGCGTACGCAAATAGGCCAAAATCAGGTCCATATCAACGTTGACCGCAGAACGGCGCGCTGCCAACAGTTCGTTTTCGGTATCCAGCAAGTCAAGCAGGGTGCGCTGACCAACATCGTATTGATCACGATAGGCATCACGCGTTTTTTCCAGTTGCGACACCTGTGAATTTACGAACCCGGATTGCTGGCGAAGTCGACCAACATCGTTATAAGCGATGGCAAGCGTCTGGCGGGTGTCGCGACACGCCTTTTCACGCAAGTCGAGTGAGATATTCTTGCGCTCGATATATTGCTTTTCACGCGCGCGGTCGGAACCGCCGTTGAACAGATTCCAAGTAACCACCAGTTCGGCCACGTTATTTACGCGATCACCGGTTATCCCCTGATAGTTCGTGGTGTTGTCGGTGCGAGCACGAAAATCAAGTTTCGGGGAATACGCGGCGCGGCGAACATCAATGTCGTATTGTGAAGCCTCAATATTCTCAACTGCCGCCAATAGCGCCGGGTTCTTCTTGAGCAGGATACCGAGTGCCTCTGCTTGAGTATTCGGGTGTTTCTGACCAACCAAGGCAGGCGGGAAGGTAATACTGGGCGGCTGACTATTGACCAGTCTCATGTAACGCGCCGTGACATCGTGCAGATTGGCATTTTCAGTTGTCAGATTCAGTTCTGCCAGCGCCAAACGGCTGCCTGCTTGTTCAAGATCAACCCGACGGCCGACACCGGATTGCGTGCGGCGAATTAACTGTTCGTAAGTGGCTTTGTGCTGAACGTAGTTATCTTCTGCAAGATTATTCAGGAAACGATAGCGCAACACATCCAGATACGCCCTTGATGCTTCAAGCGCGATATTTTCGGAGGCATCAAGTAATTCGTAATAACGAACCAGCTTGGCCTTGTCTAACCTGCGCACTTCGTTACGCGTGGCGAAGCCATCAAAAATCATCTGGTTCAGGCTGAGAACGTAGCCATTACGGTTGTAATCGTCTTTTACATTCAGCGGCGGCTGCTTCAGACTTTCCTTCGCAACGCCTGCGGTTGCATCGACACGCGGTAAAAACACACCGCGTGCAACACCAATTTCTTCAGCGGCTGCTTTGTAGTTGTGCCACTTGGAGACCACTTCCGGGCTATTGAGAATTGCACTTTGGGCAATTGTCTTGAGCGCAGCAAATTCGGGCGATTTCTGCGCAGCACTTCCCGGCGCAGTCGGCGTACCCGCTGAACATAACACTGGAAACGCCAGTGCTAGTGCCAGAGCGATAATCGATTTAGTATTCATGGAACCCCAGACTTTTTGATTTGTGCGATTTTATATTTAAGCAAGGTATTGAAATGCGCAATATTTCGCACTCTTAACAATTCTTCACACCCACTTTTGCCTTCACGCGCAATCCTGACGATTATCAAGCGAATAACAGCCAGCCTGATGCTAGCAGCCGGGCTGAGTGCGCTTTTTCCGGTTTTTGGGCTTGATTTTGAGCGGATGCAGCAATCGCTAATGTCACGTTTTGGCCCAGGTCCCATCACAGTGTTTCGTGAGTGGCAGCAGATGCTCGGCGAAGGGAGAACCGGAGCGGAGGCTGACAAGTTGCGTAAGGCGAACGATTTTTTCAACCGGCGCATTGCTTTTGATGACGACATAACGATCTGGGGACAATCGGATTATTGGGCGACACCTCTCGAAACCATCGGCAAAGGCCGTGCCGATTGTGAAGATTTCTCTATCGCCAAATATTATTCATTGATCGAAATGGGCATCCCCGTCGCCAAATTGCGGCTGGTTTATGTCAAAGCACAATTGAATGGCGCCCAGCAGGCGCACATGGTGCTCGCTTACTACGCCAGCCCAAGCGCCGAACCGCTGGTTCTCGACAATTTGATCACCGATATTCGTCCCGCTTCGCGGCGCACCGACCTTTCTCCCATTTTCAGTTTCAACAGCGCCGGCTTGTGGCAAGGCACCGGAAACCAGTCGAGCAAGAGCAATCTCTCGCGCTGGCAGGATCTGCTGCAACGGGCACGTGCTGAAGGCTTTCAGTGAGGTAATTTGCATGTCACTCTTCCGACAACTTTGGCTTGCCGTTATTGCCAGTACGCTTATTGCCTTCACCGGCAGTTTGCTCGTCAGCATGGTTACCGCACGGCAATATCTTGAGCAGCAACTGGCGATCAAGAATAACGATAACGCTGCATCGCTGGCGCTCTCCATGTCGCAATTGGCAAAAGACCCGATCACCATTGAGTTGCAAGTGGCGGCGGTGTTTGACAGCGGGCAGTACGCTTCGGTGCAGGTCATTGATCCGGAAGGCAAAGGTGATGATCGAACGCAGCAGCCCACCCAATGCCGGCAATGTACCGGACTGGTTTATGCGCGTATTCCCAATTGAATCACACCTCGGCCAGGCGCAAGTCTCCACCGGGTGGACACAATTTGGTACCGTGCAACTGATCAGCCACAAACAGTTTGCCTATCAGGAGTTGTGGAATGGCGGAATCAAGCTGATCCTCTGGTTCCTCGTCGGCGGCGGCATCATGGGCTTGCTCGGCATGAGGCTTCTGCGCCGCATCAAACGGCCTTTGGATGCAGTGGTTAATCAGGCGCAGGCGATCAGCGAACGCCGCTTCATCACGATCAAGGAGCCGCGAACACTGGAACTAAAGAGTGTCGCACGCGCCATGAATGCAATGGTTGAACGGTTGAAAGCCATCTTTGCTGAAGAAGCAGCACGCCTTGAGCAGGTACGCCGCGAAGCCACGCAAGACAACCTCACCGGTCTCGCCAATCGTGCTTATTTCATGAACCAGCTTGATGCGGCGCTCAAGGATGACGATGCGGCACCATCAGGTAGTTTGCTTATCCTGCGTCTTAGCGATCTGGCCGGCATCAACAAACGCGCCGGGCGTGAAGCGGCGGACGAAGTGTTGCGCCGCATCGGCAAAGCCATGAGCGAAATCGTGAGCAAAACACCCGGCGCAGCGCCAGCCAGACTCAACGGCGCCGACTTTGCGCTATTGCTTCCGGGCCTAGACGATCCCACTGCACCAGCCGAAAAATTGCTCGACACCCTGCGCGACCTGGTCGCAGCAGACCTCATTGAACCAGGCAAAGTCGGCCACATTTCGAGCGGCCACTATCGCCACGGTGAGAGTGCCGGCCACTTGCTAGCGCATCTCGATGCCACGCTGGCCACAGCGGAAGGACAGGGCTCGCTGGCCTGGGCGCGCGCCGAATCAAATCAGGAAAAGGGTGTCGCCTCCAATGCTGACTGGAAAAAACTGCTCGAAGGTGCCATTTCTAGCCAGCGCCTGCGTCTCATCGAATTTCCCGGTGGCCGGCAATGGCGGCCAGATGCTCCACCTTGAATGCCCGCTACGCCTGCAAGCCACTGAAAATGGTGAATGGCTGACGGCAGGAAGCTTCATGCCGATGGCTTCGCGCCTGGCAATGACCAGCGACCTTGATTTGGCGGCGGCAAGGCTCGCGCTCGACCGCATTGCTGCCGGCACTCCGGCGGTTGCGGTCAACCTCTCAGGCGAGTCAATTTTTGATACCACCTTCCGCAACCGCCTGCAAAACCTGATCGCCAACCGCAAAGACCTTGCCCCGCGCCTGTGGCTGGAAGTTTCCGAAGTTGGCGCCTTCCGCCATTTCGAAGAATTCCGCGCTTTCTGCAACGCACTGCGCCCCCTTGGCTGCCGCCTCGGCATCGAACATTTTGGCCGCCAATTCAGCGAAATCGGCCACTTGCACGACATCGGCCTCGATTACCTTAAAGTAGACGGCAGTTTCATCCGCGACATTGACAAACAACCGGGTAATCAAGCTTTCGTCAAAGGGCTATGCGGCATTGCCCACAATATTGGTTTGACTGTTATCGCCGAAGGCGTACAAAGCCCTGAAGAACTGGCTGCCTTGCCTGCGCTTGGCTTTGATGGTGCCACTGGTCCTGCTGTTCCGAGAAAGTAGTTTATGGCAACAGAAATCGAATTAAAACTTCAGCTCAGCCCGAAGACAGCCAAAGCGCTGCCTGGTCACCCACTGCTGGCTGAAATAAGCTCACAGAAAATTCGCCTGCTTAACACCTACTTTGACACCCCTGAACTTGGCCTGCACGCCAAACGCATTGCCATGCGCTTTCGTGAAAAGGGCTGGCAGTGGCTGCTGACTGTCAAATCGGCAGAACCGGCCAGTGGCGGGCTGGCCATGCGCAACGAATGGGAATGCCCGGCAACACCGGGAGTTTTCAACTTCGACCATGTCGACAACCTTGATCTTCAGCGCTATCTGAACGAAGTCACGCCTGAGCTTGAACCCATCTTCACCACGGATTTCCGCCGCCAAATCTGGCACGTTCCATTTGGCGAATCGCTGATCGAACTCGCACTTGATCGAGGCAAAATCGAAAGCCGAGGGAAAAGCACGCCGATCTGCGAGATTGAACTTGAACTGCTCTCCGGCCACGTCGCCGATATTTTTGCCCTGACTCGGCAACTGCAGGAAAGCCTGGACCTGCACCCAGCCATCGCCAGCAAGGCCGAGCGCGGCTACAACCTGTTCTCCGGCACACCGCTGGCCCCCTTCCGCTCCAAACCCAGCCCGCTATCCGCCGAACTCAGTCCGGTCGAAGCCTTCCGCAGCATCGCCCTGAGCTGCCTCGAGCATTTCCAGCGTAATGAACACGGCCTGCGCGACAGCGAAGACCCGGAATACGTCCATCAAGCCCGCGTCGCCCTGCGCCGCCTGCGCTCGGCAATCAAACTATTCACCCCCGTCTTGCCCAATGACTTTGTCGCCGCCTACGGTGAAACTTGGAAAACTCTGGCCTGCGCCCTTGGCGATGCCCGTAACTGGGATGTTTTTCTCGATGAAACCCTGCCGCCAATCCGCGCCGCTTTCCCCAAGGAACCAGACGTCACTCGCCTGAAACGGGAAGGCCTGCGCCGCGCCCGCCGCGCCTGCAAAGCAGTAACCACCCTGATGGCACTGACGGAATACCCCAAACTGATCACCGAATTCACCGCCGCCGTCTTCGCCCTCAACGACATGGTGCCAATATCACTGGCGAACCTGTCCTCAACCAACTCACTCACCATGCCCGCAAAGCGCACAAGCTGGCAAGCCGCCACGCCGAACTGGAAGCCGCCGAACGCCACAAAATGCGCATCTGTTTCAAGAAACTCCGCTATACCCTGGAATTCTTCGCCCCCCTCCTTCCCGGTAAACGCCTCACTCCCTACCTGCGAACCCTCAACCAGCTTCAGGATGAACTAGGCCTGATCCATGACCATATAACCGCAGAGGCACTGATTGGTGTTGCACTGGCAAAACGTCCGAAGGGTGCGGTTCATGGGTGGGTGTTAGGCAGACATGCGCTGCTGATCGGGGAACTGCCGGATACGTTAGAGGTTTGGCTGAAGCAGAGGGAGCCTTGGAAATAAAACGGAAAACGCCTAAGGCAGTAAATGAGCCGCCCAAGAAGGCTTGCCTCGCCAAAAAAGATGATAGCTCTCGGAAATACTCCCAAAATAAAAATTATTTTGTGCAGCCATTATCGCCAAGCTTTGCTGCGAGAAAAGGCTGATATGCCCATTTCTCGGAGCAGCATACCACCAGTCAAGTTTATTCTCTTTTGAAATATACTCATCTGAAATTAAAGTGCTAAACAAAATAACCCCATCTTGACGCAGCAAAACCGCCAGATCATTCATTAGTTTATTTACATCGGGCACATGTTCAAATACTTCAAATGCTGTAATCAAGTCAAATGACCCAAGTTTACTTACCGAAGTATCTTTGTTAACAAATGGGTCATATGAAATGGAGTTCCATCCGGCCTCCACAAGCTTATTACTCAACACACCTGCGCCACCACCGAAATCGAGGTGTGCAATTTTTCGATCGTTACCATCAAATGACTCAATAACACGCCCCGCATTATTAGAAGGTCGCACCTCCATATAATCTGGATCGATTTTTAAATACTCCGCGTTATATACATATTTTTCGAAATCGGCCAAAGCCCATCCGTGCAATTCTGGAGAAAAACAAAAACCACAATTTTCGCACCAACAATAGTCAACAGAGAACCCGGATTTATCAAAAATCACACCAAATATTTCCATGCAAGACTTATTAAAGTCAACTGCGTCCAGCAAAGGTGAAATCCCACCACAAACAGGGCATTTAATTGAAGGCAAAACCAACTCTATCTTAAAATTTATCGGCGAACGGGATGAAATGTACTATCGGTAATTTCAGCGCCACCACCCACAGACGACTCGAGCTCCTTTGGAATACAAAGCATATTGAATGCCGCCGTATTTTGATAAATATTGTCACTGTTACCAAAATAATTATCCGGATTATAGAGCCTGACTATATGCCAATATAGTTTATAGTTCAACGCCCAACAAGCTTCAATCAGATCCTTGGACTTTTCAACACGATCGTTCTCGAGATATAAAATTGGTCGGCAGCGCTCTATGACCCTTACCGCCTTCAAGAACATGCTTCTCCATCCCTCGACATCTGCTTTAATCAATGCAACATCGAAATCATGCATATGCATCAAGTGGAATTAAAGAAACATTAAAACCATCACCTTCCTCTTAAGGCTTACTGCGCCAAAATTTCCAGGCCTCCCATAATCAACACTGGGCACGACAATCGAGCCATGCTCTGCACCAATGGCATATGGCCATGCCAAAACGTTCTCCAAAGAATTGATTGACAAATTTGCACATAGATTCTGGAAAACAACAGGCTGAGGCTCAAAGGCATGAACCATTCCTTCGGACAAATATTTGCCCAATGGAACTGTATGACTTCCAATATTTGCACCAACCTCAATTACGTGATCAGTTGGTTTAAGTAACTGTTTGAACAACTCAAACTCATGTTCAGAATATTCGCCGTATAACTCCAGCGCCATTCCAACGTAGTGATCATGGTGGTTATAAACAAAGGGACCATGCTTACCTTCAACCATTCTTTGATGGCCAACTAATTTAACTATATTTCTCATGCACCAGCCTCTTCAATTTTCTGAACGAATCGACAATATGCGCGCTCAAGGTTGTTTATATTCTTAATTGAATTAATTGTCATTTCTCGTTGAGTTTTTATTTCTAGAAATATCATCAATTAACAATGGCAAATCACACTCTTTTACTTCCTTCTGCCACAACCTGGATGAAATTTTTTCAAATCCGTCAATTCCAGCGCCCCCTTCGACTGTAACTATATACCCTGACTCGCATTCGGTCAGAACCTCGCTAGTTGAACAAACAGCCTGAATTATTCCCTTATCAATAAATACAAATCTGTCAGCCAAGCGCTCTACATCATTCAATACATGTGATGAAAAAAATAAAGTTTTACCTGATGCACGAAATTCATCCAATATAACAACCACTTCCTGACGACCTATCGGGTCCAAACCTGATAAAGGCTCATCGAGAATCAAAAACTCAGGTTGGCATGCCAGCGCATGGGCAAGCGCAACACGCTGTGTCATTCCTTTCGAGAAAGTTCTGATTCGTTTATTTGCCACATGCTGAATTCTGAAACGTTCCAGCCAAGCCATACAGTGAGTTTCTAACGCCTTCTCATTTTGACTGGCATGGCAACGATGCATGCGCGAGCCATGCTTTAACAGTTCCAAGGGGTGTCAAACAGCCATAGAGATATGGACTCTCAGAAACATAAGCCACGCCTTTCGCGCTTCATGATCAACAACGGGCGCCCGTTCAAGAGAGCAAGGCCACTTGTCGGTTTTTGCAACCCAAGGATGATGCGGAGTGTTGTACTTTTCCCAGCACCATTGTTTCCTACAAATCCAACGGTCTCACCTTTTGAGATTTTCAGTGAAACCTCATTCAGAGCGATATTAACGTTCTGGCTCCAAGTCTTTTATAAGCCATCGAAATCTTTTCAAGAACAACAACGGGTTCGATACTCTGTTCTGTATGACTCATCAACGACAACCTTGAAATTACTGTTTTTTGTTGAAAAACGCACGCCACCAGACTGATCCAAAAAAACACAACAGTCCCCAAAGGATCACTTCGCATCTCTTCCGTCATCCCGGACTTCCCCAAGCTCCTCCAATTTATTTGGCAAGCAGCCGAATCGTTTCTGATAGATTGATACCAAACCCTGCAACCGTGCCAATCTTTCCTGCCGTTTAACACGAAGCATCAGGTGCGCAGAAAGTCCCGGATCACGTACATTTTGCGCCAAAGCGCGTATCACGCCAATTGAAAGCTGTGGGTCATTCGAGCGTTCCAGCCAAGCAGCTGAAATAAATGCCATTGCTTGACGGGTTTGCTCATCTGGTGCTCTTGCAAGTGCAATTCTTCCGTATTCAGAAGCCCCTCGTGGATCATTCAGAAAATGTATCTGATTAAATCCATAGAAAAATGGCGCATAAAAATCATTTTTTCTACTGGCTGTTGCCCGGCGCAGAATATTTTGTGTTGGCGCAACATAGCCCTCCCACGGCAGCAAAGCAGTCGCCATCACATAATTATCTTCATGAGCAGGATTGAGAAACGAAGCATCCTCCTGAACCTTAGCCTGAGCGGCTAAAGTTTCCGGGGCAAAGCGTCGGTTCCTACCATCAAGGTTCGCCATACTGAAAAATTGGCGGCAAGATAACGGTCTCCCAGACCCACCATCAATTGCATGGGAATGGGCACTGCCACGGACATCTCTGAATGCTTCGTGGCTCTTGGAACTCGATGGTAATTTGCCACGACAAAAGCTGTGGCGGACAGAATAACCGCCAGAAAATGTATGGCAATTCGCTTATTCATTTCAGTTCGGTTTCTGCCGATCCAAAACGAGAGTCTCTCGTACAGCAACCGCAACACGGCCCAAGACATCAGACCAAGGCTCGGCAAATGCTCGCCTAAAAAGTTTTACGGAGGGATACCACGGGCAATCATCGCGCTCAAGCAACCAACGAAAATCTGTATGTCGATCAGACAGCAAAATCCCATGTCGGCTTATTTAATGAGGCAGCCATGAGCCACAGCCGTATCAACCGTAACGATCAAATCCATCTTTTCAATGGCTGCCATCGTTTGCGCCCATGTCGGGCAATCAGCCGCAATATTGACCAAGGGAAGATCAAAATATGCAGCCTGATTTGACGGGTCATCTTTCTGAAGACTGTACATAGAGACCCCATCAACATCCCATAATCGGCGCCAATCAGCCAAAGTACTGGAACGAAGATAGTCGTGCTTCAGAGCACCACCAGCCCATACGATACCTATTTTAAAACTGTCATCCTGCCGTAAATGATCATCCCAATCGGAAAGCAGTCCCGGCAGGGACTGCAATGTAGGCTGTTTGACATCAGGCCTTTAACAAATCAACTTTAAAGAGATAGGGCAGCTTCATATATTCAACCTGATAGTCAAACCGGAACTCATCCCCACACGAACCCTTTGGCATCAACAACCCCAAATGGAACGGTCTTGGGCTTTCATCAAAGTGACCAAACTTTATTGACAGCGACAACCATGCGCCTAGGTGTCTTTTCAAACACTTTCATCAGCAAAGGAAAAAACTGAATACAGTCACCCACTCCCTGTCCCCGTTACCAATATGGTTTTTCCCTGCAGAGACTGACCGGACCATTCGGCAAGTCGAACTGCCTCACGAGACATCCATCCCTGCCAATACTGCTGCCAGCCATTTTCGGATCGTCCAAGTCTGTAGTTATGTCCGAGGCCGGCATGACAAACTCGCCCTCTGGATACAAAGTCACCAGCCGAGTCATTTCAATACCTGCCTCAGGACAGATCAACCAATAGGCCAGATGAGCATGTACGCGCTGATCACCCAATGAAGCATTGGTATTCATTACGAGGGCTTCAAACAAAGCCCGAGCACCAGACACGTCTCCACCAAACATCATGTACTGTATATATTCAAGTCGAACTGAATTATCAGTTTCAAAATTACATTTGACTTTCACACGGCCTGTGCCAAATTTAAAAGACCACGTTCTTGGAAAGTTGACTGCAATTTGACGCCAGGCGCTCGTATTATTGATATTCTGCATCACCACTTTTTGCAAGTGATCCAAGGCCTCAACCGGACTGTCAGCTTTCATCAATAACCAGAATGCCAAATGTGCAGCTTCATGTCGCGGTGACAACTCAAGTGCTTTAAGCAAAAACTCTTTCGCCTCTTTCTTGTTCAACAACTCCCGGTGTGCATTTCCTATTAAGTAATGCAGATGACCATCAAAAAGGGTACTTATTGATGCCCTGCAACTAAATTTCAACAGCATCCTGCGATGACTTATTCTCAAAACATGCCTGCCCCCACTCAATATAAGCACGGCGACTCAAACTGAGTTCTTTAATTTGAGGACTGCGCGCCATTCGCGCCCACTCGGCTATCGCTTCATCCCTGGCGCCTGACAGCTTCAAAGCGTAGACACGCAATTGGTCCAATAGGGCCGACGAAACTGACAAACTCTCTCTCGCACATAGTGAACAAAGCGCAAGAATTTGTTCGTAATGCCCTTCTTCTTTTAGCCAACGCCAGCACCAATCGAGAAATACAGAGGCTTCCCCATTTCGAGCCACATCAATTGCCAAAGCATCCCAATCCAGATCCTTGGCAGATTTACGTGACGAATCGATCTCCAGTAACATTTTTGCCCACGGCAATTTGCCATGCCCAACGGATAGGACATGATTAGCCAAGGCAGGGCGTACAGAATTTTTGATCAAGCCCAGCCAGTCATCCGGTTTCTCCTGAAAGAAAACCCGCAGATTGGGATACCAGGCATTGCCATTGCCATGATCAGTCCATCGCCACTCACTATTTCTAAGTGCAGCCAACATCCAGACTGGTTTACCCATAGCGGCTGCTAAATGGGCGACGGATGTATCAACACAGATAACCAGATCAAGATTTGCTATAGCAGCGGCAGTATCATCAAAATTACTGAAAAAAATCACCCATCCATTGATAAGCCAGCTCTTCCGGAGGCATTTTGCCTTTAATCCCGGGGCGCCTTTTGTAGCCCATAAAAGTGACATCAGGCATCCCAATCAGCGGGCAAAAATATTTATTGATGCGGAGCGAAATGCATCGCTGCCATGGGCTGGATTACCAGCCCAGACAAGACCCACTTTAAGACCCACATCTTAGCAAAGAAATCACCCCACTCCGCCACCTTGGCAGGCTTGGCAAACAGGTATGGGATACGCTTAGGCACATCTGACGGGGTCTTGACGCCTAAATACAACGGCAAATCCAGCAAGCGCGCCTGAAAATCAATATCACTTAACTCCAAGGGAGCCATTTCAATTTTTTTCGCCTCAGGATCATTGGCTAACAGACCAACCACATCGGGATAGGCTGAAAAAATCAACCGCGCCCCCATAACCTCCATCTCCGGCACAAAACGCAAAAACTGAATGACATCGCCAATCCCCTGTTCGCTAACGATCAATAATGTTTTACCTTGAATCGGCTCGCCATTCCAACGAGGAACACCGTGACACACCTGCGAAACAGCAACAGCTTTTCACGGCTGCGCGCCAGATAAAATTTCCAGCCCTCCGCAAACTCGCCACGGAGTCAACAATCCGAAAGCGAGAGTCAATATCGAGCCTGAATGGTCATACCCCTGCGCTAATCCTTGCTTATATAAATGATTTGCCGCATCGAGATCTTTTTTGTGGAATGCCAGCAAGCTCACCCCAGCCCATGCCTCTTCCGTTGGCATGCTTGCCCAATTATTCCCAAAACAAGTCGGGAGAAACTGTTCGGCTACATCACCCAAACCCAATTCAAGTAAGCAGTGGAATAGCTCATAGCCCATGCCGGCGTCCGGCCACTCGGACAAGGGAATATCAGATGCGGTGAGCAATGCCTCAAGATAGCGATTATTTCGCCAAAGTATGTGCGTCAACCAACGTGCTGCAGTGGGCGAGCGTTGCAACATCGACATTGCGCTTCTTGCCTCCTGCTCTGCCTCCTTGACTGCCCAGCACCCTTCAATGAAAGTATGTGCAAAGACAACATCTCAAGATCAAATGGGGAGAACCCCCTTATTTGCTCTGCAATTTTTGCAGCCTCACTGAATCGTTTTCTGTGATAAAGCGCCCCTGCAAGATTGTTCCAAATCAGGAGGAGGTCATTGAGCGTCGACTGGGCACCAGCCTCATAAGCCTCGACGGCATGATCAAGCTCTCCCAGGTTTTGTAGTGCAACGCCCTGAAACAAAGCGACACTCGTGCTCCCAAGAGCAGTTTTTGCATCTGACTGATTCAAAAGTTCGAGAACTTCTTGGTATTTTCTTCGTTCAACAACCCAGCAAAATAATCACGATTCAAAGCTGTCATAACATTTCCAAAAATTGACTGAAGTGTCCAAAACGGAAAACTGAACAACCAAAAGCTAGAAAAAATCCCGTTTGTTATAGGCAAAAATAGCCACACAAAGCATTAAAACAGAATAACTTAACGAGATCGTGGCCGCCTGAATCATATCGCCTGTCGCCGGCCAATGATCGTAGAGGCAAATAGATCGCCAATCCAGCCTAGATAGATCAGGCAGTATCCACCTGATCTTCTCAAGCATTGGAAGCAAAATTGATTTCATTTCCTGGTCGGCAGTATTCGACAATGCCAAATAATCGATCATCACACCAAATGAACGTGCTGCAATTGCAAATCCGAAACCCAGCAAGAAGGGTAGAACAGGCGTTTGAGCAATGCTTGAAATCATCACAAAAAACGCACCGATCACAATCAGATCAAGCAGGATGCCGAAAAGAACAATGGGAAAACCGATGCCAAAAGTATTTATAGAAGAGGCCTCATAACCCCAATCGGCGAATTGGTTCATCAAATACAACCCCCCACCCCAGACCATGACCGTAAAACCGATGAGGGCAGCTACCCCATAAAGCGGCCAAGCACATAGACAGATCTTGGTGCGGGGTAAGCAAGTGCACCAGCGATAGTTCGCCGATCAATATCCTTAGCAAAGGCTTCCTGCATCCAGAAAAGGACCAACATCAAGCCAAGAAAACGTAAGCCTGACAAGCCCATATCCATGGCCACAACCAAAGGTTGACGCAAGGAGAACGCCCCGGCAAGAAATGCCATAAGCATCAACATGATGCCCAAGACTAACAAGGCACGCAAAGCGTGGCTACGAATACCAAGACGCCAACTCAGAAGCACATTTAGCAGAATATGAGAATTTCGCATACCCAAACTCCATATACAATCAAAAATAAAAAATGCCGGCACAAGCCGGCATTTTTTATTAGGGGAAACTAAAAATTAAGAAGCGCAACCATCAGTCGCCGATGCATTCGGTACAATAACGTTTGCTGTTGGATCTGCTTCAGTCGTCGTTGCACACTGCTTGGCTCCACCACCACCCCTCAGAAGAAGAACCGTATCTGAAGTTACCTTTTTCGAGCCGCCCTGAGCCGCAAAGGCTTGGCTTGTTTGCACAAATCTAACCACAGTATTTGGTGAACATTTTGCTGCAAAACTAACTTTTACAAAACTAGTCACATCCCCAGTAACAGTCTCGCCAATCCCTGTTGTCGACAATGAGCAAACCTCTCCTGCGGCATATGCACCAGAAGAAAGCAAAGCCCCACCTAATGTGACGATAAGTGCACCACCGAGCAATACTGCCTCAACTTTTTTCTTGCTATTCATAATATTCTCCTTACTTTCTGCAATTAGGGCTGGCTAGCAGCGATAGCTTGGGTAACGATATTCTTGACATCAGTTTGGGCCCCTTTGTTTTCGGCCTTTTTAGTGTATTCACTAAACTGCGGAATTGCGATTGCAGCAAGAATACCGATGATCGCTACAACGATCATCAACTCAATCAGGGTAAAACCCTTCTGTAGCTTTTTCATCACATAAACCTCCTAAGAAATTTGTAACGGAGCATCCGTTAACAGAGTACATACAAAAAACATGCCAGCTTAAAAACAAAGAAAACATGAGCAAAACATTAAAACTGACGATTCTCGTCACAACACATGCACAAAAACACACACCACTTACTCTAAATTGGCCGCCATCGCCTGTGTTGTAATATTTTTTAACATCGGTCTGCGCAGCCTTGTTTTCTGATTTTTTATGTACTCATTGAACTGAGGGATAGCAATTGCAGCAAGGATGCCAATAATCGCAACGACGATTAACAATTCGATCAACGTAAATCCGATTTGACGCACCTACATTGCTGCACCCTTTAACATTAGTAATTGCAGATAATTTTTTCGCGCTATACAACCATTAGCACTGATCATGCCCGGAGACTCACCCTCGCTTTAACAGTCCACTTGTGACAGGCCATGAATTGTTCAGCGTACTGTCGAAATACGCCAGACTCGACAAATACATCATGCAAGTCAGGATCGATGTGCCCATTTGCGGTGAAATTCCGAAGAATGCCCAATGCCTGCGATAGCTTCATCCCTTCTTTGTAAGGGCGATCTTTTGCGGTCAACAGCTTCGAAAATGTCTGCAATCCCCATCATGCGCGCCTGCCAACTCATCTCTTCACGCTTAAGACCTTTGGGGTAACCTTTTCCATCCATGCGTTCGTGATGCCCTCCCGCATATTCTGGAACGTTTTTTAGGTGTTTTGGCCAAGGAAGCTGTTCTAACATCTTGATGGTAGCAACAATATGGTGATTGATTATCTCGCGCTCATCTGCGGTAAGCGTTCCTGCGCGAATCGACAAATTTTCCAATTCGTTTGCATCAAGGAAGGGCACATCTTCTCCCTCTATATTTTGCCAACGATATTTGGTAGCAATCTGTTTGATACGATCAAGATCCTCATCACGCGTACGTTCTCCGCAAGCATTGGCTTTTCGAAGAAACGTACGGTCGTCATCACATTGCAAGCAGAAAGCCCGTAGTTCATTTTCTGCCTCAGATCGTTCATGTCCACCAGCTACTTTTTGCCACATCCGGACTTCTGCATCACGCTTGATTACCTCAAAACGGGTATCCACAAGGTGGATTCGGTCAAAAAGAGTTTGCAACTTGGTTGCTTTATCGACGACATGGACAGGTGTTGTCACTTTGCCGCAATCATGAAGCAACGCAGCAATTCTTAATTCGTAACGATCTTTTTCAGTCAACTTGAAGTCTGCAAGCGGGCCGGTGGTTGTGGCGTTGACAGCCTCGGCAAGCATCATCGTCAATTCCGGTACGCGCTGGCAGTGGCCGCCGGTATAGGGTGATTTTTCGTCAATCGCCAAGTTGATTAACTTGATAAAAGCTTCGAACAACTCTTCCAGTTGCTGCACCAGTTGCCGGTTGGTGAGGGCGATGGCGGCTTGCGAGGCAAGGGATTCGGCAAGGCGTTGATCGGCTGTATTGAATGGCTCAACCTGATTGGTCGAATCAAGCGCGTTGATCAATTGCAGAACGCCGATGATCTCGCCTTCGTGGTTTTGCATCGGCACCGTAAGAAAAGATCTGGAACGGTAGACAGTGCGCTCATCGAATTTGCGCGTACCGGAAAAATCGAACCCTTCCGCCGTGTAGGCATCGGCGATGTTTACGGTTTTTCCGGTAATTGCGGCGTGGACCGCAACCATTGTGTTGTTGGGCTCGCCAGCCGAGTTGTAGAGCGCCAGATCGGGAAACTTGCCGGAAGTGGGTTGGCCGCTGCTGCCACCGAAGGCAATGTTGAGCGAATCGGTACGGACAATCTGGAAATGCAGGCGTTGTTGGTCTTCAGAAACCAAGTAAAGCGTTCCGCCATCCGCACGTGTAATGGCTTTAGCAGCGAGCAGGATTTTCTCCAGCAGGCGGTCAAGATCACGTTCGTTGGAAAGCGAAGCGCCAATGTCGTTGAGCTGTTCAAGGCGGCGGAAGAGATCGTCCAGTGTTTCCATGCTTCCTCCTATTTAATGCAGACGGCTCGCACTTGCTTGATGTCGGTAATGCCCTGCATCACCTTCTCAATGCCGTCCATTTTCAAAGTGCGCATGCCTTCGTTGAGGGCGCAGGCGAGGATTTCGGCGACCCGCGCTTTTTCCTGGATCAGTTTCTTCACCGGATCACTGCCGACCAGCAATTCATGCAGGCCAACGCGCCCCTTGTAGCCGGTATTGCTGCACGTTGGGCAGCCTTTGGCGCGGTAGAGGGTGAATTTTCCGTCTTTGGCATAGCGGGAATTCCACTCCTGTTGGATCGCCGCCATCGAGCCTGGCGGGTCTTTTTTCCAGGCGTCGGTATTGGTCAGCTCTTCGCTGTATTCGCGGAGCAATTGCGTCACTTCTTCTGGCGTCGGCAGGTAGGCCTCCTTGCACTCCTTGCACAGTCGTTTACCAAGACGTTGCGCCAGGATGCCGAGCAGGGCATCGGCAAAATTAAAGGGGTCCATGCCCATGTCAAGCAGGCGGATGATCGATTCCGTGGCGGAATTGGTATGCAAGGTAGCAAACACCAGATGGCCGGTAAGCGAGGCTTCGATACCGATGCCGGTGGTTTCCGGGTCGCGCATTTCGCCGACCATGATGATGTCCGGGTCGGCACGCAGGAAGGCTTTCATCACCGTAGCGAAATCGAGACCGGCTTTTTTGTTGACCTGCACTTGGCGCAGGCCTTTTTGGGTGATTTCTACCGGGTCTTCCGCCGTCCAGATTTTGTTTCCGGGCGATTCAGGTAGCCGAGTACGGAGTGCAGGGTGGTCGTCTTACCGGAACCGGTCGGACCACAGACGAAGAACAGACCGTAGGGTTTTTCGACGCATTTGATCAAATTTTCGTGATTGCGCGGGGCGAGACCAAGCTGATCGAGTTTGATTGGCTCACCGGCAGCCAGAATGCGCATCACTACATCCTCAACGCCACCGGCGGTGGGAATGGTGGCAACGCGCAGTTCAATATCGAGCGGGCCGTATTTCTTGAATTTGATCTTGCCATCCTGTGGCCGGCGTTTTTCCGAGATGTCGAGATCGCACATGATCTTGAGCCGGGTGATCAGCGACGAGCGGTAGGAGGCGGGAATTTCGATGTAATTGACCAGCGAGCCGTCCTTGCGGAAGCGGATCATGGTCTTGTCTTTGCCCGGTCGTGGCTCGATATGAATATCGGAAGCGCCTTGCTGATAAGCCTCGACGATAATCTTATTCACCAGGCGGACGAGTTCATTGTCGGATGCGGCACTGACCTCTTCACTAACTTCGCCGCCGCTCTCGCTTTCGCCCATATCGGAAAGCAGGTCATCAACCGAGCCCATGTCCGAAATTGCGCCAAAAAACTGGTCGACCGTAGCCGCGAACTCGCGCAGGGTGGTTACCCGGTAAGCAATTTTCGCCTTGGGAAATATATTATTTACGATACGCGAACTACGCAGCCGCTCAGGGTCAGGCGACATGACCACCAAGCCTTCGCTGCTGTCTTCCAGCGGTAGCCATGCGCTCTCATCGACAAATTCACGTTTGATATTGCGCAATAGCTCAACCGGCTTAAGACGTTCCGGCTTGAATGGCTCATAAGGAACTTCGAAAAATCGGGAGAGGGCGGCGCCGATGGCGGCTGGTTTGACGGTGAATTGGTTGATCAGCACGTCTTCCAGATCACGCCCTTTTTGCCGGGCGGCGCGCTGCGCAAGCTCCATTTCCTCGCTGGCCAGCACGGCATCGGCGATCAGATAATCGTATTTCGAGCGCGCAATAAAGGCCGGTTTCTGGCGTTGAGTAAAGGCAATAGCCAGGGTTTTTGCCAGTTCGCCGGCGCCTTCAATTTCAAAATCAGAAAATGGCGTATCTGTTTTGTGGTTGATCAACTGCACCACGCCAAGCAATTCGCCATCGTCGCCGTTAAGAACTGGCGTCACCAACATTTGCTTTGAACGCTAGCCAGTGCGTTTGTCGACTTCCTGCAAAAACCGCATGTTCGGACTGTATTGCTGAAGCTCTACCGAATCGTAAACATCGCGCAGATTAACAACGGATTTGGTGCTGGCTACGTAACCGGCAATGCTCTGCTCGGAAATTGGCAGCTTGATGTCCTTGAAGGAGTTAAGGCCGGTTTTTACCTTGGAAACAACCGACTGTTTGTCTTCGCTCAGCACGTAGATGGTCAGGCGATCGGCATTGAACAGGTTGCAGATATCCTGCGACAAGGCCAGCATGATCTCGTCGATATTGTTTGTGGCGTGGATTTTGTTGGTGACGTTCTGAAGATTTTTCAGGAAGACCAGGCGGCTGGCAACATCGCTCATGATTGAACTTTCTCGGCAACCAGGCCATCGCGCAGCCAGAAAGCATTCAGGCCGTACTGGGCGAGCAGAAAAGCGGCCGCCGAACTACGCCGGCCACTATGGCAATAAACGATTTCATTCAACGGAATATTGAGCGCGCCCGGCAATCCATCCTGGCCAAACTCGGCTGCATAGCGCACATCCAACCAAAGCGCCTGACCGCTCGCCACACGCTGTTCGGCATCAGCCCACTCGACAGTGTGCAAGAGCGGGGTGCGTAGGAGTTCGATGAAATCAGGCTTGGCCAGGCGCAGCAAGGTGCCATCCGTTTTCATCGTCACTGTGGCATTACGACAGGTTTCCGAAACCAGCGCCTCCTCTCCAAAGCTGTCGCCGGCGCGCAGTTGCGCGAGAATGACCTGAGCACCACCGACTAATTTCGTCACTTCACAACGACCGGATTCGATCATGTAATAGCTATCACCCAGATCGCCATCGCGAATCAGCACCTGACCGCGCTTGGTTTTAATGCATTCAAAACGCTGAAACAATTCGTGAATGTGGGCGGCCGGCAATTGGGAGAGGCAGCCGGAAGTTAGCGCCTGGACATTGAATGCGCCAGTCATCGTGCTCCAATCGGCCGGCTCTTCGCCCGCAGTCGGCGTCTTACTCCCGGCTGCGGCGAGTTCATCCCAGGTCATCATGATGTCGAGCAGGTCAAAATCAACACGGACGATTTCGACTTCGGTAATCGCTTTGCTGCTTACCGGCAATACCGTCTGGTAACCAATTGGCCAGTTGGCCATATCGCAACCACCGACCATGACGCGCCGGCTGCCATCAGTAAGAAGCGTGCTGAGCTCACCTTTTGATCAAGTAAAAAATTGGCCATTTTTTGACGTTGACCGTAATGGATCAGTACCAATCGGAAAAGTTTCAGGCCGGCACAAGTTAGCCAGTACGGTCAGCCGAATTTCAGACAGACCACGTATGGGTTCAAGCTGGCGGAAAACATTGCCTTTGGTCGTCATTTCAAAACTCGAATAGCTGATTGTTTTGCAGCATTTTTGGCTTGAATTCACCGAGACAGCTTTCGATTTCTTCCATCGTCAGTTCAATCTGCCCCGGCTTGAGGTGGGTGATGTGAATTTCACAATTCTGTTCGAGCTTTTGCAGTTGGAGGCCAGCATGCTGGGACATAAGTGTTTGGAAACGACGGCGAGGCGCTCTTCGCGATTTGAAAATGCGCATTCAATAATCAGGTGGCGCAGATTGGGAATCCGATTGACCGCTTTCCAAAAGGCGTTGCAACAACCGGTATCTCCGGAAAACACCAGGCTGGCGGTACCGGAATCGATCCGGTAGCCAACCGCCGGCACCGTGTGCTCAACCGGTAACGCCGTTATCGTGCGCCCGGCCAACGCGATCGCCTCCTGGACGGCAATCGTCTGGTAGCGCATGAAGGGCTTCTCAGGGCTGGGCACCTCCGAGAAGTCCGGCCAGATGGCCCAGTTGAAAATGTGATTGCGCAGAATGGTAATCACCGCCTCGGTCGCATACACCGTCAGCGGCTTGCTGCGCCGGTCAGCTACCGTATCGAGCAAAAGTGGTAAGGCGGCAATGTGATCGAGATGGGTATGAGTGATGAAAACGTGATCAATCATCGCCAGTTCGGCAATTGAAAGATCGGTCACCCCGGTACCTGCATCAATGAGAATGTCGTGATCAAGCAACATGGAGGTGGTGCGCAGATGGCGCCCGCCAATACCGCCGCTACAGCCGAGAATTCTCAGTTTCATCGTTACTTGGTCTCGAAATTGGTCACGCCATCCCAGTCGGTGCTTGGCGGATTTTGCGCCAAACCGCCAATCGTTCAAGGTAGAGCTGATAGAGCCTGCTTTCAGGTGCCTGCCGCGACAGATTGTACAGCTGCAATTCTGCCTGATCCCACTCCTGCGCCCGGTAAAGGCGCAAGGCGTGCTGCCATAGTTTCAACTGGCCCTGGTTTCATCCGGCACTTCACCGACAAGACCAAGCGGCTCATAAATCGTTACCGGCTGATCCTTGCCCTTGACGCGCACCCGATCGATTTCGCGGAAGACAAAGCCATTCAAATGCTCGCGCGTTTGCGGGCCAACAAGAATCCCGACTCCATATTGCTTGGTGATACTTTCCAGGCGCGACCCGAGGTTTACCGCATCCCCCATCACGGTATAGGCCTTGCGCACAGGGGAACCCATGTCGCCAACCGTCATCATGCCGGTATTAACCCCAACGCCTATATGCAGTTCCGGCCAGCCTTTTTACGGAAAGGCTCGGCCAGTTTTTGAGCTCTTTTTGCATGGACAGGCGGTCAGCACCGCATGGCGGGCATGTTCCGGATCGGCAACTGGCGCTCCCCAAAATGCCATGATCGCATCACCCATGTATTTGTCCAGGGTGCCGCGATTTTTGCGGATTACCTCGGTCATTGCACCGAGGTAATCATTCATCAAATAATGTCAATTCCTGCGGATCGAGGCCCTTCGGCAATATTCGTGAACCCGCGTACATCGGAGAACAAAACCGTCAGTTCAGCGTTGCGACCATCCATGCTGTAAGCCTGCGGATCACGTGCCATTTCATCAACCAGTTCCGGCGGCACGTATTGACCAAACAGTTCGGTAAATTGCCGCTTGCTGCGTGACTCGACAAAATAGCCCCAGGACATATTGACGCCAAACAAGAGCAGGGTCATCAGCAAGCTGGCGGCGAGCGGCAACACCAGATTGGCGGATGACCAGAGCGCCAGGTTCAGAACCACGGTTAGCGCCAACGCCAGCACCGTCAGCAAGGAAGCACGCAGCGGCGAGAGCAACGGTAGCAGCAAAGCCAGCATGCTACCCAGCAGGAATAGCTGGAGCACCTCAACACCCAGAATATAACCCGGCTTTTTCCTTGATTTTCCATCGAGAATGCCGGCGATCAGATTGGCGTGGACCTCAACCCCGGGATAGGTTGCCCCAACCGGCGTTGACCGTAAATCCATGAGGCCGGGCGCAGTCGTTCCAACCAGGACGATACGCCCAGCAAGCAGGCAGGATCGATGCGCCCTTAAGTACATCAACCGCCGAAATATAAGGAAAACTGCGCTCGCGGCCACGATAAGGGATCAAGGTCGCCACCGAATCATCGACCGGAATTCTGATCGATCTGTCGCGCCAGCACTTCCAGCCACTCCATGCCACCATCTTTATCGGGAAAACCGGGCTGTATTTGGCATGGCCCAGCAAAGTCCGCACAACGGCTAGCGAGAGTGCCTCGTAGTAAGCGCCTCCGTGTTCGACGATCATCGGCACGCGCCGCGATTTGCCGTCAAAAATCAACCAAGGGTTGAAATGCCCGGCACTTGCTGCCGCCTCCTGCAAAGGGTTTCAGATTTGCGCCAAAACCTTTCCAGGCCACAACCTGCATCAGCCGCCCTGAAAACTGCCGGGAGCAAAAACAGAGGCTGGCAATTCGCCGCTCTTCTCGGCATTGGCGAGACTTGGAAAATAATAGCCAAGAACGACCGGTCGACCGCGCAAGGTGTCGGCGAATTGTTGATCGTAGTTGAGGCTGATGCGCAAACCCTGCAACGCATGTTGATAACCGGCTTCGCCCGCAACTGGTTGCGGGCAATCTCTTCAAGAACGCGCAAACCGGAACTCTCATCCGGCTCGGCAAAAACAACGTCGAAACCGACCACCGAGACTTTGCTAATCATCAGCCAGTCGCCGCACCAGTTCAGCCAGTGTGTTTGCGACCCCAAGGCCAGCGCCCGACTTCAGCCAGGCTTTTCTCATCGAGATCGACCACTACCACCCGGTCATCAATCGTGTCCGGCATGGTGATCCGCAGCCGGGCATCGTACGAGATGCGCATCCATGACCGAGACGAAGGAATATCCCAAACATGCCCGGCATGCCCAACAAAGCAAAATGCAGAGCGCGCCGAGAAAAATCTGGTCAGGTGCTTTTTCACGGCGCCGGCACTAAAGCACTCAGGCCTTGAGGAAAAATTCCATTTTGATCCCGGCAATCTCTATCACATCGTGATCTTTAAGCAAATGCGCCTGGGCATCCAGCGATTCACCATTGACGACCGGGAACTGAGCCCCTCAACATGGGTAATGAAATAACCATACGGCCGCTTGGCAATAACCGCGACTTGCAAACCGGGCTTACCAAGGGTCGTCAGTGTTTTGGTCAATTCAAGCTCTTTGCCGGCATTGCCACCATTGAGCAGTTGAATTGCGGCTGAGGGTGAAACCACGGGAGCGGGGGCGGCTTCGGCGCATGTGATTGGGTGTCGGTAAAACTGCGTTTTCTGCTCGGGTGAGCGGTTGACCCTGGACGCAAAATCACCGTTTTTCGGTATCTGCCTGCGCAGTACCAGCAGAAACATCACTCATATATTTGAGTTTGTATTTTCCCAAGCTCGACGACATCCATATTGCGCAAAAAATGCTTCTTGATTGCCTGGCCATTGACCAGCGTGCCATTGGTGCTGTTCATATCCTCGAGGAATGAATCGTTGAGGATAGTTACAATTACCGCGTGTTCGCCGGATGCCAGATTGTCGATCTGAATGTCGTTTGTGGCTTGCGGCCGATAGTGATGCGCTCTTTGTTGAGCGGTATCTCCTTGAGCACCAAACCGTCCATCGAAAGGATGAGTTTTGCCATATTGACTTCCCTACCTCGGCGAGCAAAGCTGGCAACGGCGCACCAACTTTGCGGCGCGATAATCGCCCCGGTTTTTACAAGTGCCGAGACTTATCGTCCTCATTGTCATTTTGCCATCTGCACTAACTGATCTGCAGCAAGGCCAGATTGGAACCAGCGCCTGCAGGGTTAGTCAATCTCTTTCATCTTCAACCATGTCGTTCTAATCATCAGGCAGAGCAGATAAATATCACCCGCCTTAGCAATATGGTCATGAATTTCCGGCTCGACGTAGGATCAACTCCCAGGCACGCGTCACCAAATTCTTGTTTGAGAGAAACGCGCCTCCTCGGTAATCGTATTGCCTGTCCAGTTTAACTCTTGTAAAGGCGAATGATCGCGAAGGTGAGTTGTTCAAAGTTTTCTCGCGCAAACGATAAAGCCGGAATCCCCGACATGGGCAACGCTCAGTAAATTGTCATAAAACCAGGCAAAAACGGGAGTCGTCCCCATACCTGCATACTGTGGCTGGCTTTGTTTGCTGGGCGGCATTGAAAATAGCCGAATTGGTATGCGGAAGTTTGTTCAGGGTATATTCTGTGCGCCTGGATTTCTCCCGCGGCCTCACGCAATTTTGGCTGGCTAGCTGGTACGATTTGGTAGAAATTGCTGGCCAGTAAAGTAGTCGCCATTCCACTAGCCGCCCCACCGGCGTTATAGCCCCCCATGCCATCGGCCAAGCCAGCCAAAACCGAGCTGGGCATCACCGAATACCGCATCTTCGTTGTGTAGAACCGAATCGCGCCACCCAAAAGGGTCGGTTCGACGGCATCACTTCTAAAGCATCTGCAAGATTCATCCCCTTTTTCCCTCAAGCCAGACGGGCGCGCAAATCCACCGCGACTTCCGAACCGCTGCTGATGATGGCAAGCAGCTTCGCCCGGGTCAAACAACTTAGTCGATGACGATCACCAGTTTTCAGGTAGCTCCGGGTTAATCGTCCGAATATCCGGTTGAACTTCGTTGGCGAATTTGAAAACATCAGGTTTGCGCCATCGATTCGCCGACAAATGGTTGACTGCAACACATCTGGTAAAGCATAACGCCGAGCGAGAAGGTCGGAACGACCATCAATTTTTCAGCAAGTTGCTCCGGGGACATATAAGAGAATTTTTAGCACCGTGCCAGTTTTCGTCTTTGACGAATCAGTAATACGCACCAGTAAAAATCCGTTACTTTGACCTGATCTTCGGCCGGCTCGTACATGATGTTGACGGGCTTGATAATAGCGGTGAACCACATTGTGTGCTGGTGTGTGCGTAATCC
>JADJMS010000006.1 GCA_016709495.1 Candidatus Dechloromonas phosphorivorans
ATCAACCACGCCAAGCCTTTAGATCGACCGACACATGCGCCATATTGGTGGGTCGCCAGCCTTGGCCATCATTTCATGGACGCGGCCGAAAGCTCCCCGGATGCGCCAGCACTTCGGCCGTGTCGTAGCGACGCATCGTTCAAACCGGTCGGTTTTCTGGCCTTTTTCAAGGCGCACCAACTTCATCGTGCCACCGGTTTCCCTTGTTGAAACGATCAACCACCGCCTGCAAATGCGTTCACCAACCGGTCCGAGGTTGTGGGCAAGCCCGAAGATCGCCGAAGCAACGTGCGCCGGTGCAGCGGCCGTAGCCTGCTTGGCAGCAGGTTTACGGCTGCTTTGGCTGGTTTTGCAGCCTGTACGGAAAAAAGCCAGCGCAAGGCCAACAGCAGCTACCAAAAGGACGTAGGTAAAAAGACATGAACACTCCAGAGCATTTTGCAAAGAGCGGATTATAACCGCACGATTTTATTGTTCCGGAACCCGGCAAATTCAACGTCGGCTGCCCCATATTTTTGTGAATGTGCGAAAATTCGCGCCATGATCAAGCGCACATCTCTTCTAGTCATCACCCTGCTCGCCCTCAGCGGTTGCGACCAGATCGCCCAAAAAATGGGCATGGAAGACCCGGCAAAAAAAGAAGCACGCCTCGAACCTGACGGCAAAGCCGTCGGCAGTGCCTAAGTCAGTCTGGTCAGGCGATAGAGGATTGCTACGCGATCTATACCTGGCTACCGAAATCTTCCAATTCTCCGGCTGGAAGGAAATGGACGAATACATGCGCGAGAACAAGCTGGAAACCATCATCCCGCAACTGCCGCCAGAAGGCCGGGGGCCGCAAGAAAAAGAAAACCGGCAGCGCAGTAGGAGGCTAGGAAGAAACCAAACCAGCTGACGAGAAACCGGCAGCCAAGGAAGAAAGCAAGAGCGCTGCAAGGGAACATTGATTTGTACCAACATCGGCAAAGGGGGCACGATGCAGTTCCAAAAGTTGGGTTTAAAGGCATACGCGCCAAGCTGATCGGCATTTTTGTCCTGATCAAGATGATTCCGCTGATCCTGATCGCCTGGTACGCCTGGCATGCCTCCCAGCAACTTGGTGAAGAGGTATCGACCAAAGCCAGCAATATGGCCGAGTCCATGCTTTCCAGCATCAAAACTGTTGGCAAGACAGTTACCGACGATTCAATCAGCGCACTTGACCAGCGTTCGCGCGAGGCTATCGAAACGCTAACCACCGATACGGCAAAGGAAATTGCTGATTTCCTCTACGACCGTGATCGTGATATCCGGCAGGCCAGCAATATCGAGCCATCTGGAAACCAGTACCGACGCGTTTTCGCCCGGGAGGGCGTTCACGGAAGCTCCTGATCTCACAGGCACCTGGAAACTAGCCGACGATAGTAAATCCTGGGTGCCTGAAAAACCCGTCGCGCCAGAAGCCAAAATCACACGCCCAGTCCTCCCGGACAACGCCAAAAACTTTCACGTTCGCGCCCCAGAATATTTTGGCGAAGCAGAACAACGCCCACTTTTTGTCGAAATGAGTTTCGTCGACCTTAACGGCCAGGAAAAAGCCAAGGTCACTACTGGCAACCTGACAGAAAAATCTCTTAAAAACGTCGTTGACCGTAACAATACGTTTGTACATGCCGAAAACTATTTCAGCGAACTGAAAAACTCAAACCAGGTGAAATTTACGTTTCAGACGTCATCGGCGCCTTGTACCGACCCAGGCTATCGGCCCTTACCTGCCGGCCGCGCTTGAAAAAGCAGGCAAGCCTTTCAAGCCGGAAGAGTCAGCCTACGCGGGCACCGAAAACCCAGTTGGCAAACGCTTCCACGGCATCGTCCGCTGGGCCACGCCGGTGGTCAAAAACGGGCAAATCACCGGTTACGTAACCTTGGCACTCGACCACGACCATATTCGCCAGTTTTCCGACCGCTTGATGCCGACCGAAGAGCGTTACACGCCCATCTCGGATGCAATCAAGGGCAACTACGCTTTCCTCTGGGATCATAAAAGCCGCTCAATCTCCCATCCACGCGACTATTTCATCGTAGGCTACAACCCCGCAAACCGGCCTGCCGGAAACACCGTGGATGGATGAAGACCTTTACGCAGAATGGCAGACGAGCGGCAAACCGGCCCATCAATTCCTTGCCGAAACGCCCTCCTTCAAAGATCAGAGCCTCAAGAAGAAACCGGCCAAAGCATTAGCCAAAGCCGGCACTGTGGCACTGGATTGTCGTTACCTGAATTTCTCGCCGCAATGTGATGGCTGGAATGCCCTAACTGAACATGGCGGCTCCGGCTCATTCGTCATTTTCTTCTCCGGCTTATGGAAACTCACCACGGCCGCCGCCATTCCTTATTACACCGGGCAATATGCCAAATCACCGCAGGGCTTCGGCTTTGTCACGATAGGCGCCAATGTCGACGATTTCCATAAATCAGCCACTGATACTGGGCAAAAAATCACCACGCTGGTTAACGAAAAAGATAACAGCTTCAAAGCACAACGCGGAGAAATGCTAAACGACATCGACAACAGCCTGACCTCAACGGCGATCGGCCTATGGGGTTCGACGGTAGTTATGGTCTTGATCGTCATCGGCATTGCCATCTGGATGGCCAACCTGCTGACACGTCAAATTACCAACATGATTGCCGGTATCCGTTCGTTCCAGAGTGGAAATTTACAACACCGACTGGATGCCTCAAGCAATGACGAAATGGGCGAACTGGCCGGGTCGTTTAATGGCATGGCGGATTCGGTAGCTGAATCCTTCAAGCGACTCGAAGAAGCGAAGGAAAAGGCCGAAGAAGCCAGCCGCCTTAAATCAGCCTTCCTGGCCAATATGTCGCATGAACTTCGCACGCCATTGAACGGCATTCTTGGTTTTGCTGAACTGATCAAATCTGAAGCCACCGATGCCGACCAGCAGGAATACGCAGACGTAATCGTCAACAGCGGCTCGCATTTGCTCAATCTGGTCAATGAAATCCTTGATCTATCAAAAATTGAAGCCGGTGAACTCACTTTCAATTTTGTTGAACTAGAGATTGCCAGACAAGCAAAGGATGCATGCAACGCCCATCAATCAAGCGCTGTCGCCAAAGGGATCAAGCTGACGCTTGAGCTGGCCGAAAACCTTCCTGACACCATGCAAACTGATTCAACACGTTTGCAGCAAGTACTCAATAATCTCTTGAGCAATGCCGTCAAATTCACCGACACCGGTGAAGTGACGATGAGCGTGAATGTCATTGATGACGCCATTGCCTTTGCCATCCGGGATACCGGACCAGGCATTCCACCTGAATTTCATGCTGAGGTTTTTGAGAAATTCAAGCAACTTGAAACCTTCATCACCCGCCAACACGAAGGCACCGGGCTAGGCCTGGCGCTGGTCAAACAATTGGTTGAACACATGGGTGGCAAAATCACTCTTGTTTCCGAAGTTGGTGTAGGCTCAACATTTACCGCTTTCCTTCCCCGAGCACAAAATCATGAGTGAACGCTTCGCGCTTGTTGTTGATGACCACCCCACCAACCGGCTGCTGGGTCGCACCCTGCTCGGCAAAATGGGCTGGAATGCGCAGGAAGCGGACAGTGGCGAACTCGCCCTTGAATTGGCAACCAAAACACCTTTTTCATTGATCTTGCTCGACATCAGCATGCCCGGTCTGTCCGGTGAGGAAACCTGCGCCCGTTTGCGCGCCATGCCGAATGGCGCGGCTATACGCATTATTGCCTACACCGCCCATGCCTTCCCTGAAGAACGTGAACGTTTTCTGGCTGCTGGTTTCGACGAAATCCTCGTCAAACCGATCAACCGACAACGCCTGGAAGATGTGGTTAGCGGCATTTAAGCCCGATTTGCCAATCTCCTAAATTTGCTTTATCACAGTCCAACAACTTGAGTCGGACAGGTAGAGGGTATAATCCCACCCCATGTCTGAAATCAATACCTTAGCTGGCGATAGCGCCAGCACACTGGCTGCCGAAGCAGCACCTGAAATCACCTTCGCCGATCTGGGACTGGCCCCGGAACTACTACGCGCAGTACTAGACGAAGGCTACACCAAACCAACCCCGATCCAGGCCCAGGCCATCCCACTCGTCATTGGCGGCCAGGACATCATGGGTGGCGCCCAAACCGGCACTGGCAAAACAGCAGCCTTTACGCTGCCGATTCTGCAGCGCATCCTGCCCTTTGCCAGCAGCAGTCCATCACCGGCCAAACACCCTGTTCGCGCGCTCATTCTGGCGCCAACACGCGGAGTTGGCAATGCAGGTTTTTCGAATCAGTCAAGGCTTACAGCAAACACACACCGCTGCGTGCCATGTGCGCCTTCGGTGGCGTCGACATCCGACCGCAGATCGCTGAACTAAAAAAAGGCGTCGAGATTCTCGTTGCCACACCCGGCCGTTTGCTTGACCACGTTGAGAACAAGAGCGTCAGTTTTGCCTCAGTTCAGGTACTCGTCCTCGAATTGATCGAGGTTGCCCGCCGCAATCAGGTTTCGGAGAATATAACCCACCGCGTCCATCCGGTTTCCGAATACGGCAAGCGCGGATTGCTGATCAAGCTGCTTAAATCCAGTGAAATCCGTCAGTGCCTGGTCTTCATGCGCACCAAACAGGGCTGCTCGCGATTGACACGCGAACTGCAGCGCGCCGGCATTCAGGCAGATGCGATCCACGGCGACAAGAGCCAACTGGAACGCATCAAGGCGCTTGAAGCCTTCAAGGCCGGTCAAACCCATGCGCTGATCGCCACCGATGTTGCCGCACGCGGCCTTGATGTGGACGACCTACCCTACGTTATCAATTACGAATTACCGCACACACCTGAAGACTACGTACACCGGATTGGTCGTACCGGTCGTGCCGGCAAGCTGGGCAATGCCATTTCTCTGGTCAGTGCGCACGAAGTCGGCTATCTGATCGACATTGAAAAATTGATCAAGCGGCCGATTGAACAGGTTGAAGTCGTTGGTTTTGAGCCGGAAGCGGATTACGAATATCCGCCGGGCAACAAGAAAAAACGGAGCGCACCACCAAGCAAAGCACCTGTCGCCCAGCGACCGGAACGCAGCGAACGTCCGGCTCGCCCGGAGCGTAATGAGCGCTACCCGCGTCGCAATCCGATGATCGCGGCGGATGGTTTCGACTTCAGCAAGCCTTATGAAGATACGTCGCCACGCGGAGAAATTCCGGATTCGCCAATCGCCCCAGCCAAGCTTGATCCACACAAACCAAAACGGGTTGTTGCCGCCTTGCTTGGCGGCATGGGTCGCAAAAGAAGGAAAACGGCAGCTACAAGCTGCCGTTTATTCTAATCAGGCCTTAGCCCGAGGAACGAATCCAGCCGGAGGCTTGGGTTTGACTGTTTCTTTTTCGATCAGTTTAATAATTGCCAGCGAAATATTATCGCCACCGCCCGCTCCGCGTTCACGAGCGCGCTCAAGCAGAATTTCGCTAGCCTGGCGTGCCGAGTAGGCAGCAACAATGCCGCCCATTTCAGCATCATCGAAATAGGCCCAGAGGCCATCCGAACAGAGCACGAAACTGTCGCCTCCCTGCAATTCGTATGACTCTGAAATATCGAATTTAGGTTCGTCCTGCCCCCCCAGAGAGGTCAACAAAATATTGCGATTGGGGTGAGTCAGCGCCTGTTCTGCGGTAATTTTCCCTGAACTGAGCAGGTGTTCGACATAAGAATGGTCGATTGAACGAGCCACCAACTGGTCGCCATGAAAACGATAGATTCGGCTATCACCACAATGCCCCCAGGTCAATTTACCTGGCTGCAGCAGGAGCATAACTGCCGTACTGTGTGGATCTTTTTCGTTGATATAGCGCGCCGCCTTGATCATGGTATGCGCTTCTCGCATGCTGTTTTCCAGCATGAACTGAGGAGTTTCCTCTTTGGGTGCAAAATGGTTGAGATTGTTTTTAGCGGTGGGAATCACCTGTTCTGCGGCGAGCGCACCGCCGGTATGTCCACCCATGCCATCCGCAACGACAGCCAAAGCGACACCTTTCAGGCGCGCATGCCCCAGGATTGCGACACGATCCTGCTGCTCCTTGCGATCCCCCTGGTGCTGAGCTGCGCACGCATCAATTGCGACTGACATTTGAAATCCCCTTGTGAAAAAATGTTATCACAAAAGGCATAATTAAGCTGCTCATCTACGCTGCATCACTCTCATTTTGAAAGCGCTCAATAATAATGTCAGCAAATTCGGGAAGAGCATCCTCATTTAGTCCCAGTTCAGGCAACACGTCCGCCTTGACCAGATCCCATTCCGGATTGGGGACGCGCTGATCACGGTAATAGAGCTCTGCGGCTAGTTGCAGAATGGCGACCATGGTGCGCGAGGCATGTTGCCCGAGGTGTCGAATATCGTGGTGGAAGCGGATGGCATCACTGATGAACTCAGGCAGACACCAGTGGCGCGCGACGATATAGCCGACCACACAGTGATCGGCATTGAATTTTTGATCTTCTTCAGCCAGCTGCACCCAGCGCCCCGGCTCTGCCAGTCGCATTTCAGCGCAATAGGTCGGGAAACGCTGTAATTGCAGCAGTACACCGCAGTCGTGGAAAATGGCTGCGATATAGGCTTGATCGGGGAAAATATTACATACCGCGACCCGCTCATCAGCGATCAGCATGGCAAATTGTGCGATGGTTTGAGAACGCGCCCAAAATGCTTCGTAAACTTGGGCATGTTTTTTCGCCCCGCTGATCGAAGTTAGCGAAATTGCCTGGACGAGATTGAAAGTCTGGCGTACGCCGACCGCATGAAGAATATCCTCAATTGACTCAAAAGGTTGGTGCTGACGATAAGCCGCATTGGTTACCACCTTGAACAGCAAAGCAGCAATCCCTGGATCCTGATTGATGACGCGCGACAGCAAGCGCACATCGAATTCCTTGCGCACCATGAGCTTGCGTAACTCTTCAAGCACCCGTGGCTGCGGCGGGATTTTGATGCCCCCTTCAAGCAGGCGCTTGACTCGGCCACTGCCAACATCGTCCAAAGACTGCATCGCCTCGTACACAGACACCGCGTCACTCATGCCAAAACCTCGTCAATCAACTCAATCCAGTGCCGCACGGGCAGCACACTCCCCGCCTGAAGGTGGCTCAGGCAACCAATATTGGCGGTGGCAATAACCGCCGGCAGATCGGCATTGAGCGCCGTCAGCTTGTTTTGTCGTAATTGTTTGGCGAGCACCGGTTGCAATATGGAATAAGTACCCGCCGAGCCACAGCAAAGATGCGCTTCGGCGACATCAGTCAGATGATAGCCGGCGGCACTCAAAAATACTTCAATCACGCCACGTATTTTTAAGCCATGTTGCAGGGTACAAGGCGAATGAAAAGCAAGCCGGCCACGATTGATGGTTTGGCCGAACAAAGCCAGAAACGGCTCTCGTTCCGCTGCCAGAATTTCTGCAGGATCACGACAAATTGCGCTAATTTTTGCTGCTTTTTCAGCGTAGACCGCATCGTTTTTCAGCACACGTCCGTAATCACAAACTTGCACACCACAACCGGAGGCAGTGACGATAATGGCCTCGACACCTGCATCAATATGCGGCCACCAGGCATCGATGTTGCGCCGCATGTCGTCTTTGGCGGCTTCCTGATCATTCAAATGAAAGCGCACGGCACCGCAGCAGCCCGCTTTGCTTTCCTCGACCAATTCGATACCCAGCTTATTCAGCACACGCGCCGTTGCTGCATTGATGTTGGGCGCCAAAGCGGGTTGAACGCAACCCGCCAGCGCCAGCATACGGCGCGGATGGACTGACATCGGCCAAGGTTTATTGCCACCTTGAGCGTCTGGCGGCAATTTATCAGCCAAAGCGGAGGGTAATAAAGGGCGTAACAGGCGCCCCAACTTGACGGCCGGTCGAAAGAAGGCAGGACGCGGCAACGCCTCGCGCAGAATCCAGCGAACCAATGCATTACCCGTTTTACGCGGCAATTTTTGCTCGACGATCTGCCGCCCGATATCGAGCAAATGCGTGTAATTGACGCCGGATGGACAGGTTGTTTCGCAGGCACGGCAAGTCAGGCAACGGTCAAGATGGAGACGCGTCTTTTCACTAACCGGCTTGCCTTCGAGTACCTGTTTAATCAGATAAATACGCCCACGCGGACCATCGAGTTCGTCACCGAGTAACTGGTAAGTCGGGCAGGTAGCAGTACAAAATCCGCAATGTACGCATTTGCGCAGGATTTCCTCAGCCTCCTGTCCGGCTCGGGTGTCACGAACAAAATCAGCAAGTTGAGTATCCATCAGAACTCCGCATAAATCCGGCCGGGGTTGAGGATGCCTTTGGGGTCAAAGGTTTTTTTCAGGCGTTGGTGCAATGCGAGCAGAGCCGGCGGAAGTGGCGCAAAAGCACCTTCACGGCAGCGTTGCGATTCCGGCGCACGGTACAGCACGGCATGGCCGCCGAGCCGTGTCGCTTCATCACGCGCAGATTCCAGATTACCGTCATACCAACGAAGTGCGCCACCCCATTCAATTGCCTGCAAGCCATCCAATTTCGGAGATGGCGCACAGGAAGGCAGGGCCAGACGCCAGAGAACAGGCGCGGCAAAGGCGGGATGCGTTTGTTCGCGTACAGAATTCCAGTGTTTTTCGGCGTTGACCGTAACACTTCCTCCCAGCTTGCGGCTGGCCGCCTCGACAGCCGCCCGGGCGCCGGAAAGGCGCAGCCAGAGCTGGCCGTCATGCCAGAAGGCGGCGGAAATCGGCAAAGGTTGCCCGCCCCACTGATTGAGCCGGGCAATAGCCGCGCTCTCATCCAGTGCAAAGCACAGGGTTTGTTCGGCAACAGGTTGCGGCAAAACCTTCAGCGTCACTTCGGCGATCAGGCCCAGTGTTCCCATACTGCCGGCGATCAGGCGCGAAACATCGTAGCCGGCAACGTTTTTCATCACCTGGCCACCAAAATCGAGCACTTGCCCGGTGCCGTCGATTAATTTAACGCCGAGCACGAAATCGCGTACGGCACCAGCCTGCTGCCGACGCGGCCCGGAAAGACCGGCAGCAACGCAACCACCGAGCGTCGCACCAGAAAAGCGCGGCGGCTCGAAGGCCAGCATCTGCCCTTTCTCGGCCAAGACGGCCTCAATCTCGCTGATTGGCGTGCCACACTTAGCAGTGATGTAAAGCTCGCTTGGTTCGTAGGCGACAACGCCGCGATAGTGCATCAAAACGCTCCAGCTCAGGGAATTTTGTTTCTCCACCATGGACATGCATGCGGCCATATTCGGCGCAACGATGCAGACTGGGCACCGCCTTGCCGGGATTGAGCAAACCCGTTTCATCGAAAGCGGCCTTGATGCGATGAAAGGTTTCCAGTTCCGGCGTTTTGTACTGAACGCACATCTGGTTAATTTTTTCGATGCCAACGCCATGTTCACCGGTGATCGAACCGCCGAGTGCCACCGAGAGCTCAAGAATTTCTGCACCAAAAGCCTCGGCCCGCTCCCACTCACCAGACTTGGATGCGTCGTACATGATCAGCGGATGCAAATTGCCGTCGCCGGCATGAAAAACATTGGCGCAACGCAATCTGTATTTGCTTTCCATAACCGTAATTGCAGCCAGCATTTCAGCCAGACGCCGGCGCGGAATGGTGCCATCCATGCAGTAATAATCCGGCGTGATGCGCCCAATTGCAGGAAAAGCCGCCTTGCGCCCTGCCCAGAAACGCACCCGTTCGGCTTCGGACTGTGACACCTTGATCCCGTTTGCACCAGCAGCGATCAACACCGCAGTAACGCGTGAAATTTCCTCCGCCACCTCCTCCTGCGTGCCGTCAGATTCGCAAAGCAGGATGGCGGCAGCACTGAGATCGTAGCCGGCATTCACATACGGTTCGACAGCAGCGGTTGCCGCTTTGTCCATCATCTCCAGACCGGCCGGGATGATGCCGGCAGCGATGATCGCCGCCACCGCATCACCGGCCTGGCTGACATCGGCAAAGGAGGCCATCACCACCTGCGCCAGCTCCGGCTTGGGTACCAGTTTGACGGTCACTTCGGTAACCACGCCGAGCATGCCTTCTGAACCAATCAGTAACGCCAACAGGTCGTAACCCGGTGCATCTGGTGCCTCGGAACCAATCTCGAAAATTTCGCCCTCAATGCTGACGACGCGGAGCCGCAACACGTTAGGAACTGTCAGCCCATATTTCAAGCAATGCACTCCGCCTGAGTTTTCGGCCACGTTTCCGCCCAGCGTGCAGGCGATTTGTGATGAAGGATCTGGCGCGTAATACAACCCAAATGGGGCCGCTGCTTCCGACACGGCCAGATTGCGTACTCCTGGCTGAACCACGGCAAGTCGTGCCACGCGGTCCACCCGCAAAACATTGTTCAAACGCGCCAAGGAAAGCACAACCCCATGCGCATGCGGCATCGCCCCGCCGGAAAGCCCGGTTCCCGCACCACGCGCAACGACTGGCACACCTAAATGATGACAGGTGCGCAACACATCGACCACCTGCGCTTCGTTTTCCGGCAGACAAACGGCCATCGGCAATTCGCGGTAAGCAGTCAGCCCATCGCACTCATAGGGACGCAAATCCTCCTCGTCAAGCAACAGGCAATGTGCCGGCAGAATAGCCTTGAGGCGGGCAGCCAGAGCGGCCTTGTTGGTCGAAAACAGGGGATCAGGAAGTGTCATGGCGGCCTCATTTTAAACTGAGTCAGCCCGCAACCAGCCGGCAGAAACAGACACATTGTGAAGAAATAGAAACCAAGGTTGACCTGCATCAAACATTCAATCAAGCGATCATATATGCTAAAAGACCTACACATTTCGAGCAATGCATTATGGGGACTCCCGAACTTTTCGCTTGGTCTGACAGCTACACCGTTGGCATTCAGGAAGTTGACGAGCAACACCAGGTGCTAGTTTCACTGCTGAATCAATTACATGTAGCAATTATCGAGCATCACGGCAAGGCGACTTCACGCGAAATTCTCGACCGCCTTGCCGAATACACCCGAACCCATTTTCTGCTCGAAGAAAGCCTGATGCGTCTGACGCATTACCCGGGTTTCGATATCCACAAGCAGCAGCACGAGGAATTGATCAAACAGGTTCAAGACCTGCAGCACAAGCTCGATGAAGAAAAAGTGGCGATCACTTTCGAGCTCTTGCATTTCCTGAAAAACTGGCTGGCTCAGCATATCAACGAAAGTGACAAACGCTTCGGCGCCCACTTCAAGACGGCTGGCCTTAGCCAATACGCCAACTGGAGCAAGGAAGTTGAAACCACCATGAAAAAGAAAAAATGGTGGTGGAAGTTCTGGTGATCAGCGCTTCTCGTTAAACCATCCCAAGCCGACCTCAGTGCCGGCTTTTGGTTTGTATTCACACCCCACCCAGCCGTCGTAGCCGAGACGATCCAGCAAATCGAACAGGAAGGGGTAATTGATTTCACCCGTACCTGGCTCGTGGCGACCCGGATTATCGGCGATCTGGATATGGCCGATCAGGTCAATATTGGCCTCCAGCGTGCGCGCCAGATCGCCGGCAATTATTTGTGCATGATAAATATCGTACTGTAATTTGACATTGCTACGGTCAACCGCCTGCAACAGCCGAAAACCCTTCGCAACATCGTCGAGCCAGTAACCCGGCATATCAATGCGGCTATTGATCGGCTCAATCATTACCGTAACGCCCACCGTCGCCAGCCGATCCGCCGCGTGGCGCAGGTTGGCGATATAGGTTTCTTCCAGCAAAGTCTCGCTAACACCGGGCGGGCGTATGCCGGACAAGCAATGCAATCGCTCACAATCGAGCAACACCGCGTAATTGAGCGCCTGCTCGACCGTTTCGGCGAATTCACCCTGACGATGCGGCAAGCAAGCCAGCCCGCGCTCCCCTGCTTCCCAGTTGCCCGCAGAGAGATTGAACAAGATCTGCTCCAGGTCTGCTGCCCGCAACCAATCCGCGACATCATGCGCCGCATAGTCGTAGGGAAAGAGATATTCGACGCCCTTGAAGCCAGTTGCCGCCGCCCGTTTGAAGCGCTCCGGAAACGGCACATCGGTAAACAAAAAGCTTAGATTGGCGGCGAACTTTGGCATCTCGGTGACAGTTTGCAAAACGATGCGCCAAGTATAATCCGCCGACTTTCAAGAGGAGCACAGCATGACTGAACGCAAGGGCAACCGCCTTTCAAAAATCGTCACCCGCACAGGGGATGCCGGCACCACCGGGCTGGGCGACGGCTCGCGGACAACCAAGGACAGCCTGCGTATCGACGCCATTGGTGAAATCGATGAACTCAACTCCAGCCTCGGTGTGCTGCTCTGCGAAGAAATGCCGGATGCGATCCGTGCTGCGCTGCTCGACGTGCAGAATGACCTGTTTGACCTCGGTGGCGAGCTTTGCCTGCCCGGCATGGAAGTCATCAAGGAAATCCAGGTGGCAAGGCTCGAAGAATCAGCCGAGGAATTTAACGCCGACCTGCCCATGCTCAAGGAATTCATCCTGCCCGGTGGCACGCGCGCCGCTTCTCTCGCCCACCTGAGCCGCACAGTTTGTCGGCGCACCGAGCGCGCCATGGTTCGTCTGCATAACACCGAAGCACTCTCCGACCCGGCACGTCGCTATATCAATCGCCTTTCCGACCTGCTTTTCATCCTTGGTCGCGCCCTGAACCGCGCCGGGGGACGTGGTGACGTGCTCTGGCAAAAAGGCAAAAACGCCGTATGAGCGCCTGCGTAATCGGCCACATTACCGTCAAGGATGAGGAAAAATGGGCGCAATATCGCGCTCAGGTGCCCGCCACCCTGGCGCCGTGGGGTGCCGAACTGCTCTTTCGTGGCAGCGGCGCCAAGGTGCTCAATGGCGAGCACCGCCACAGCGACACAGTGGTGATCCGCTTCCCTGACCAGGCCTCGGTCAATGGCTGGTATGGATCGGCGGCTTATCAAGCCCTGATACCCTTGCGCCAACAAGCCGCTGATCTCGAACTGATCAGCTTCAGCGATCAAGGCAACGCGCTCTACCCGGTGGCAGGCCAGGCCGGGTAAGCTACGCCGACATTTGTCCGGAGTTGCCGCCATGAATTTGCCTACGTTTTCCACTCTCACACTCGATCTGACCGACGCCATAGCTGAAGTCCGCCTCAACCGGCCGGACAAGTCAAATGCAATGAACGCAGCGATGTGGCTGGAGATCCGCCAGGCATTTGAGTGGATCGATACAACGCCCACTGCCCGTGTCGCGATTCTGGCCGGGGAGGGTAAAAATTTCTGTGCCGGCATCGACCTCGCCATGCTGGTTGGCATTCAGCAAAAAATTGCCAACCCGGATGGCGCCCGGGGCCGTGAAGCGCTGCGGAAGTTGATACTAGATCTACAGGATTGCCTGAGCAGCATAGAACGCTGCCGCAAGCCGGTCATTGCCGCCATTCAAGGCGCCTGTATCGGCGGCGCACTCGACATGGTTACCTGCTGCGACATGCGCTACGCATCGGCTGATGCGGTTTTCTCAATCAAGGAAATCGATCTCGGGATGGTCGCCGACGTTGGTACTTTGCAACGCCTGCCGCACCTGATCGGGCAGGGAAAAACTCGCGAACTAGCCTTTACCGGGCGCCATGTCGATGCAGCAGAGGCCGAACGAATCGGTTTGCTTAACCAAATTTTTGACTCAAATTCTGCGTTGACCGTAACAGTTCGCGAACTGGCAAAAAGCATCGCCGCAAAATCCCCGCTAGCAATTCGTGGCCTCAAGGAAGTCATCAATTACAGCCGCGACCACAGCGTTGCCGATGGCCTGAATTACGTTGCCAGCTGGAATGCAGGAATGCTGCTTTCAGCCGACCTTAACGAATGCATTGCCGCACAACGCGAGCGTCGAATCACAAAGTTCAACGACTAAAATGATCCAGATTACTTTTCGCATCAGTTAGGCCAAGTTCGGTCGATCAGTTTAAGCTACGCTCAACCTGTCGCTTAGCGAGACTAATCGTGTCCGAGAATAATCAACACAAGGAAATTGACTCAATCGAGTCGGCAATGAGTCGATTGGCCAAAACATCACCGGAGAAAGCCCCTTCGCCGAGAACTCGCACGGCGGGTCGCCGAGATTACGACCAATTGCTTTCTCGCCGACTAGAACAACTCAATACCGCAATGGGCAGCGACGCCGAACCAGAAATAGCACCTGTCGTTGAAAGAACGCCAACCACAACCACCGCAACAAACCTCACTTATGGCATCAGGGCAATTGTCATCACAGCACTACTTTCCAGCCTTGGTGGTGCCGGAATAATGCTGTTAGTAAAGGACAAGCTAACGCCCGCACCCGAGCAAGCAGTCTTGGCAACAAACGCCCCCAGACCAGTTGCGACACCACCTATTGCAGCACCAGCACAAGCCAGTCCGGCACCCAGCCCAGTACCACTACCGGTCAATACAAGTGAAGCAAGCGCAAGGGTTTTGATCGAACAATGGAGATCAGCCTGGATAAATCGGGATAGCAATACCTACCTGAGTTTCTACAGCGCCGACTTCGTACCCACTGACGGCAGCACACGCACCAACTGGGCCACAGCGCGGCGTAAAAATCTGGCAAGCCGCCCGGATATCAATGTCTCAATTCATGATCTGCAAATCACACAAATTGATGACAAACAGTTGAAACTGTTGTTTTTGCAGGATTACGCTTCAGGCAGTTACCGGGAAAGCGCCAAAACAAAAACACTGCTTTTGGTGTTAGAAGGAGATGTCTGGCGCATTACCGGGGAATGGATGGGCGACCATCCAATCGCCAGCAAATAAACAGAATTACTCGGCCGCTTCGGCCACCCGCCGCGCACGCACGGCAGCAGCCAACTGGTCCAGAACGGTCAGACTATCATCCCAGTTAATGCAGGCATCGGTAACACTCTGGCCATAGGTCAGCGGCTTGTCCGGCACAATATCCTGGCGGCCTTCGACCAGATGCGATTCAACCATGACGCCGACGATGCGGTCTTCGCCACTGGCAATTTGCGCGGAGACGCTGTCGCAGACTTCCATTTGCAGCTTGAATTGCTTACGGCTGTTGCCATGCGAGAAATCAACCATCAAGCGCGCCGCGAGGCCGGATTTGGCGATTTCGGTGCTTGCTGCTTCAACACTGGCGGCATCGAAATTCGGTTCCTTGCCACCACGCAGAATCACGTGACAATCTTCATTGCCCAGCGTCGACACAATCGCTGTATGACCGGACTTGGTCACTGACAGGAAATGGTGTGGAGAATTTGCTGAACGAATCGCGTCGACCGCAATACGCATGTTGCCATCGGTACCATTTTTGAAACCAACTGGGCAGGATAAGCCGGAGGCCAGTTCGCGATGAACTTGCGACTCCGTGGTCCGCGCGCCGATGGCGCCCCAGGCGATCAGATCAGCGGTGTACTGCGGGGTAATCGTATCCAGAAATTCGGTTGCACAAGGCAAATTCAGCTCATTGATTTCAAGCAGTATCCTGCGCGCCAGCCGGATACCCTCGTTGATACGGAAGGTATTATCTAGTCGAGGATCGTTGATCAAACCTTTCCAGCCAACGGTGGTGCGCGGTTTCTCGAAATAGACACGCATGACGACAATCAGGTCTTCGGCGAAGCGCTCGGCCTCCTTCGCCAGCTTCTTCGCATAATCCATCGCCAGATCGTAGTCGTGGATCGAACAGGGGCCGATGACGACCAGCAGGCGATCATCAGCACCGTGCAAAACGCGGTGAATGGCCTGACGGGCAACATAGGTTGTCTGCGCCGCACGGTTGGAAACCGGGTATTCACGGAAAACGTGGGCGGGCGGCACCAGCTCCTTGATTTCCTTGATCCGCAGATCGTCTGTGTTCGGTTTGCTAGTTGAAGTGTTGTTCGGCGCCATGTCCTGCCCTGTTCAGTTTTGCTGAAAACCGTCCATTCTACCGGATGGGCATGATTTTTTAGCGCATGCGACTTACTTGGGTAGCTTCTCGTACAAACCGACAACCGCATCCATCTCCTCCAGTATCCGTTCGCTCGTCGTAGCAACAGCTGTCTGCGGACGTTTATCCGGCCCGGCCTTCTGCCCCAACGCCGTCTGGAAGAAAAACCATTGCTGATTGACCAGCTCAAGACTTTCCTGAATTTTTGCGGTATTTACAGGTGCTGCAGCCAACTCCTTATGCGCAGCAGCAAACTCCTTTTGTGCTTTATCCAGATCACTGGCGCTGGAGTCATTGCCCACACTCCATGCCAACGCCAGATAGAACTTGGCCATGCGCTGTGAGAGCATGCGCTGACGTCCCGAAATATTGACCAGCCGCCCGGCGTTCGAACCAGCGTATTTCTCGAGTTGAACCGTACCCTGCTGTGCCAGAGCGAGGACTTCTTCGGAAAAGGCCAGCACCTTGCTCCCATTTTCTTTTGCCGGCATGCTACCCAGAAGCAAGTCCTTATATGCGATCCAGGACTTTTCGAGCTTCTGGTAAGTCTCGCGAATTTCAGGCGTTGGAGAATAGTTTTTCAACTCGACCAATTGCCGGTCAAATAAAGCCACGGAAGCATCGAGCGCTTTTTTGCTACGCTCGACTTCAACTTGCTGACCAATTTGAAAATAGACTTTGGCCATACGCTGCGACAACATGCGTTGCCGACCAGCCTTGTTGATCGCAGAATTGACATCACTAATCTGCGCAAATGCCTCGCCACCGAAAACACAAAGAACTAGCGCGAGCAAAAGCCCAGTCAGATGTTTCATGCCGCCTCCAGTCGTTTATTCAGGACTGGAATATAGATTAGAAGACCACGTATCGTCTATGACCTTGATCAAATGACGAGATAATGTCACGGCAATTGTGTCAAAAAGTTGGCAATCGCTGTTATATCTTCATTCTTGAGCGAGCCCGTAGCTATCGCCATCAACTGATAATTTCGAATCCCTGTCCCATCGCGATAACGCATCAATGTCGTTTGCAAATACGATAATTTTTGTCCGGCAATGCGTGGAATCTCCGCGTTGCCACGCGCCTGATCACCATGGCAGCGCACACACAATTTACCGAACAACTCCTTGCCTTTAGCAGCCTGCGCGGCGTCAGCACGCGATGGCGGCACACTCATGCCGGCATAATACAGAGCAATTTGCAGACGCTCCTCATCCTTGAGAATCTTGATCAAGCCTTGCATAAAGGCGTCCTTGCGTTCACCGCTAGCAAATTTTCGAATTTGCTCAAGCAGAAACGCCGGGTTTTGTCCGGCAAGATTCGGGATTTCCACTGACTTGCTGACGCCCTCTTCCCCGTGGCAATTGGCGCAAAATGAAGAGGCTTTGCGACCAGCATCAAGCGCTGACTTGAGAGCAGCCGGATCAGACTGAATTGACTTCAAACGATCCGACAATGGGGTTTGTGCAGACGCTACGCCAGAGATAACCAATAAACCTGCTGCCAGAAGCCATGTCCGCATAACACCTCCATAATGTCTAGTTATTATGCCGTACCACCCACCGTCAGTCCATCAATACGCAAGGTTGGCTGACCAACACCGACTGGAACGCTCTGCCCGTCTTTACCGCAAGTGCCGACACCCGGGTCGAGTTTGAGATCATTGCCGATCATCGAAACACGATTCATCGCCTCCGGTCCATTACCGATCAACGTCGCCCCCTTGATTGGGCGGGTCACCTTGCCGTCCTCAATGAGATAAGCCTCGCTCATCGAAAAAACAAATTTACCGCTGGTGATATCGACCTGACCACCGCCAAAATTGGCCGCATAAATGCCTTTTTTGACCGATTTGATGATTTCCTGCGGGTCGTGCTCGCCAGCCAGCATCATGGTGTTGGTCATGCGCGGCAATGGCAGATGGGCAAAGGATTCACGCCGGCCATTACCGGTCGGCGCAACGCCCATCAGGCGAGCATTCAGGCTGTCCTGCATGTAGCCCTTGAGAATGCCATCTTCGATCAGCACATTGCGCTGCGTCGGATTGCCTTCATCATCGATATTGAGCGAGCCACGCCGATCAGCAATGGTGCCATCGTCAATGACGGTTACGCCTTTCGAGGCAACGCGCTGGCCGATCCGACCGCTGAAGGTAGAACTCCCCTTGCGGTTGAAATCACCTTCCAGTCCGTGACCAACAGCCTCGTGCAGCAGGATGCCCGGCCAACCGGCACCGAGCACAACCGTCATCTGGCCAGCGGGTGCCGCTTCAGCATTGAGATTGGTAACGGCCTGATGCACCGCTTCCTTGGCGTAACGCTGGAGCGTTTCATCATTAAAGAAGCCAAAGTCGAAACGTCCGCCACCACCAGAGCTGCCTTGTTCGCGCTTGCCATTTTCTTCAACGATGACCGAAATCGAACAACGCACGAGCGGGCGAATGTCGGCGGCCATGCGGCCATCGGAACCGGCAACCAGTATCACCTCATACTCGCCGGCTATCGAAGCCATGACCTGCTGGACACGGTTATCAAGGGCGCGAGCAAAGCCTTCCAGACGCTCAAGCAACTTGACCTTGGCCTCAGCCGGCAACGATGCAATCGGATCATTCGGCACGTAAAGATTGTGCCCGGCAGCACCGTGCTTGAGAGCCGGCAATGTTCCATTCTGACCCGCCGCGCCAATCGCGCGCACCGCAGAAGCAGCGTCGGTCAAGGCGCGAAAGCTAATGTCATCAGAATAGGCAAAGGCAGTTTTTTCGCCGGAGATGGCACGCACACCAACGCCTTGATCGATGTTGAAGCTACCTGATTTGACAATGCCCTCATCCAGACTCCAGGCTTCGGAACGCGAATACTGAAAGTAGAGATCGGCGAAATCGACCTGATGCGTCAGGATATGGCCAAAGGTGCGCGAAAGATCATTCTCGGTCAGAGAAAAAGGGGCGAGCAACAAGGATTCGGCCTGGGCCAGGGCGCTGTTTTGATTCATTGAAACTCCGTCAGAGAATACGGTGAGCGAGAGCCGGCAGACTCTCGCGGATTTCGGCGATACGGGCATGGTCGAGGTCAGCGATGACCACACCCGGCCCTTTCATTTTGCGATCAAGGATGTCACCCCAAGGATCGATAATCATACTGTTGCCGTGCGTCAGACGGCCATTTTCGTGCTTGCCACCCTGTCCGACTGCAAGCAGGTAGCATTGGTTCTCGATGGCTCGCGCACGCAGCAAGATTTCCCAGTGAGCACGACCCGTCGTATCGGTGAAAGCAGCGGGCATCAGAATCAGGTCAACCGGTGCCAGCGCACGGAATAGTTCAGGGAAACGCAGGTCGTAGCAGATCGACAGGGCGACCCGACCAAAAGGGGTGTCGACGGCTGCCAGTTCCTTACCTGCTTCGATAAAGGCGGCTTCATCGTAGGACTCATCGCCCTTCTTGAAACCAAACAAATGAATCTTGTCGTAACGCTTGACGCAAACGCCTTGTGGATTGAAAACCAGGCTCGAATTACGCATCTTGTCGGGAACTGTTGCGGTCAACGGGATAGAACCGGCAAAAACCCAGATACCGAAGCGCTGTGCCGTTTCTGCCAGCCAGTCCTGAATCGGACCTTGTCCAAAATCCTCGCGCGCCCGCACGCGATCAGCATCAGCCGCGCCGATGATCGGAAAGTACTCTGGCAACGCCACCAATTGTGCGCCTTGCGCCACCGCCTCTTCGACCAAGCGGCCGGCGGTCAGCAGATTATCCGCGACGCGTGGGCCGGAAACCATTTGCAGGGCTGCAATACGGCAATTTTGTTTGCTCATTCCTTGGTTTCTTCCTTCGTTTCCTCAGTGGCATTGACCTCGACATTGGGGCGCATCACTTCTGTCTGCCCCGCCTTGTCAACCAGTGGATCGCTCCAAGTGCCGGTGACGTGATAACGATAACTGAACAAACGGTTAAGTGGATTCTGGATCACGCTGCTTGCCAGAAAGGTTGCTGCCCCGGCAACCGGATTGATAAGCGCCACGCCAACTGCCGCAATGGCACCCAGTTCCGGTCGGACAACAACGCGCATATTCTGGGTTTCGGGTTTGAGATCAACCTCACCCTCCATCTCAATTTGCGCCGCCGGCCCCTTGATGCGTAGCGGTTCGCTGGTCCGCATCATGCCTTTTTTCACCGTAAGCTTACCGTCAATGCTGTCAAAAGCCAGCCCGTCACTGAAGATATCGCGAAAATCAAGGGTGATACGTCGAGTCAATGATTGCAGTGAAAGCAGGCCAAGCAACTTGCCAACGCCTGGCTCCAATTTGTTGAACTGCCCCTTTTCGGCATTGACGACCAGCTTGCCGCTCATCGACGGATAGTGAATTGCAGTCGGCGGACCATCCCACTCAACGCTACCACTGAGACCGCCGCTACCGCGTTTTACACCATCCCCATAACCAAGGCGATCAAGGAGTTTGCCGAGATCACTGGCAGCCAGATCAAAATCCAGACGCATTTGCTGCCGCCCTTTGTTCTGCCAGACGCCGTGGCTACGCAAAGTGCCATCCGGATTCTTGATATTGAGTGTATCAAGTTGCCAGGCGCCCTTGTCATTACGCGCCTTGAGATCAAGCTGCCCCAGCTGTTTTTCACCCAGATAAAGCTCGTCGACCGCAAGCGTCATGCTTGGCAAACTGTTGAGCAGTGTATTTGCCGGCCCCCCCGCCACCTCAACGGTCGGACGCAGAACCAAACGGCGCAAACGGCCCTCCAGTGTGCCTTCACCAGCACTGCGCCAGATCAGATCACCGACGGCTTCACGCATGTTTAGCGCAATTTGCCAGCCCCCTTCACGTGGGCGCAGCGTCAAATCGGCCTGACTGAAATCGCGCCCCAGCAGGTGTAATTTGGGTGTTTTAATCGCGACATGCGACAGTGCAAAATCACTTTGCGTTGCACCCTGCGCCCCTTCGCCAGCAAACAAATCTTTCCATGAATCAGCATCGAAACGCGGCGCAGCAACAATCACCGCCAGTCCTTTTTCTGGCAAACGCAAGTCGGCATCACCCAACGCAATAACCGAACGTTCGGCACGCATTTCCTTACCATCGTGACGCCGCACAACCAGCGCCTGAGCTATTTTGTTCCCGACGTTGACCTTGTACTGCTCACGCGTGGCATCCGGAGCGCTCCGTTCGATACGCAACGGCCAACTGGCTTCCGCTGCTTTGTTCAACGGCTCAGGCAAACTGGCACTGATTCCGGTCAATGGCGACTCAATGACGAAATCAGCATTGCGGCCACGAATATTGATATCTGCAGTCCACGTCGAGCTACCCGCCAGGTGCTCCATCAAGGGCCAGCGAAAATGCTTTTGCAGCTCAATTGCCTTGGCGGTTCCGGCCGCCTGAATGCCCACTTTCCCTGACTCGCTCTTGACCAGCACCTTGAGCGGCCCACCGAAAACCTGGCCCACAATATCGTTGGCCAGAATCGATTTTTCGGTAATCGCCAACCGGCCATTGACCCCGGTAATGGTTGGAAGCGCAGACACCACATCGACCTGATTATTTAGTAGCTGATAATCAGCGCGCAGCTTGGCTTCATTTACCCGCCGCAAAGGAAGATCAAGCGAGAGATCAAGCTTGCCATTCCCTTTCGCCTTCATGCCCTCGGTGAATCGGTCAATCATTTTGCTGACTGGACTTAATTCAATGAAACGCAAAAACTCGCTGGTCGGCCCATTGGCGAATCCGCGCACCATCAACTGTTCATCAAAGGATTCAAAATCGGGAATCTCGACCGAGACATCGGAAACTTTTGCGCCCAACATAGTCCCTTTGGCGGAGTCAATCTTCATCCCGACACCAAAGCTGAGATTGGCTTCAATGTTTTCCACCGTTGGCCAGCCGGTGACGTAATCCACTTTGCCTTCGGTCGCTTTGGCGGTAACCAGAAACTTGCCCTTGGCCGGATCGCGAAATGGAAAATCAGCCAGATCGCCCTTGAGCACAAGACGTCCATCGTGCCCCTTGCCGGCCACAATCCCCAGACGCACCCAGTCACGAGCGCCAACACTGACCGCATGCGGCAAATAGCGCCAGACAATCCGCGCGTCGGCACGTTTGATGTCCGCTGCAAGATCAATCACTCCCGGGCCATTGCCGGTGTAAAGATAAGTGCCATTGGCACTCCCCGCCGCGCCAACCCCTTCGAATTGCAGACGCTCCAGTTTGACCGCCAAGCCACTTTCCTGCGCTTTCCACGTAACGCGGGCCTTGAGTTGGTCAAGATCGGTTGTCGGTTCAGGAAAAATGGCGGGCAAGGAAATGCTGGATTTCCCAGCATCCAATGAAACCTCACCAGCTTTTCATTTAGATCGAGCGTACCAGCCAAGCCACTGGCACCGGGAAAATAGCCGCCCGGCTGCATGCCAAGATTGGTGAAACTGGCTTTTAGTGCATAACGCGCCAGCTTTTCATTCGCCAACTCCCAACTTGTCCGCAACTCGGCAATTCGCCCCTCTGGCTGATGTTGACTTAGTAATTGTCGAGTCTGCGCATCAAGGGGCAAATATGCTGCCAAACGACCCAGAATAGCGAGATCGAGAAACGTGGCACTGGCACTGCCCACATTGTGTTCATTGTCAGCCTGTTTCCAGGCCAGTTGGAAATCGGTAGGTGCAACACGAATGCCATCGAGCGTCTGCAGCTCAATTTTGCGTCCTATGACAACGCGCTCCTTGCCTTTGTAGCTTGCTTCAATCCGGCCACGCATACTGGACAGATCAAGTTCAGGCAATTTGCGACCAAAACGGACACGCAAGTCCTCAAGCGCAACATCAGCGGTCAGTTTGCCGCCACCATCCGCCAGATCTCCCCAGACCCGCAATGCACCGCGCCCCTGCGGGAGATGAATCGGATAGTCAACCCACTGCTGCCATGCCGCCAGATCGGCGTAATCAAGCTCGACAAAGATCTTACCTGCTAATTGTTCAAGCGCTTCGCCGACATCGCCCTTGATCTCACCGCGAATATCGATACTCGCCGCTAGAGCACTCGGTGGCGCGGCAGAAAGCCCGAAACGATGGCGGCGGCCCCGATTATCAAGACCAAACTGCAAATCCTCGAGCACCAGCGGCGCTGCTTTGCGTAGTCGATCATCCCAGACAATCGTCGCATTGCGTACACGCACATGGGGCTGTTCAAGCAACCATTCAGCAAGTGCCGGGTCACTTTCTCCCTCCGCATCAACCCCGGCCAGCGTAATTTTCCCATTGGCATCACGGCGGACATGCAGCACGGCGCCATCGAAAGCCAACAAGGACAAAATTGGGCGCAGACGCACCAGGCTCTGCCAGGAAAGCACACTTTCAACTTGCTGCAACGAAAATGCCGGTAATCCCTGTTTATCTTCAATGGTGACCTGATCAAGCACCAGATCCGGATTCAGCCCACTCCAGCGCGCCGAAATTTTGCCTATTTTCACCGGTTGACCGACAGCATTGCTCGCCGCTTGCTCAATCTCGGCCTGGTAATCACCCACGCTGGGCAGCACCACATAACGCAACACCAAGACCAGCGCAACAAATAGCAACCAGCTGACCAGCGAGGTCCAGCCCAGCATACGAAACCCACGCCGAACACCGGGTTTTGCCAGCCATGGCCATAGGCGATGCAAGCGGTAATAGATGCCGGCGCGCAGCTCGCGTTTATCCACGCGTCAAACCACTTTGCAATATTGAGGGAGAGATCACTAGAATGGGGAATTCACCAAAACTCTAATTCTATCCTTTTCGGCCCAAAGCGCCGCCCGGGGAATCCCATGGAACACACAATCGACCCACGCTGGCAACCGGCGCTCGAGCACAGCACTTACCTGAGCAATCTGCTCAAATGCCGGCCGGCTCTCATCCCGGAACTTGCCGCAAGCTGGCAGCAGGCACTCTCGGAAGACATTCTGATGGCGCCACTCAAACAGGACTTTGCCGACGACGATGCGGTCAGATCCACATTGCGTCGCTTGCGCCATCGCGCCATGGCCCATATGGCCTTACGCGATCTGTGCGGGCTGGCCTCGCTGTCTGAAATTGTCGAGAGCATGACCATGCTGGCCGATGTCACAACCAATTTTGTGCTCGACTATTACCATCGCCAACTGGTCTCGACCTATGGCGAACCGCTCGACAAAGCCGGTCAGGCCCAGCGCATGATGATCATCGGCATGGGCAAACTCGGCGGGCGCGAATTGAATGTCTCGTCGGACGTCGATTACATCTTCGTTTATCCGGAAGAAGGCGACACCAATGGTGCACGCAGTATCGAAAATTATGATTTTTTCACCCGCCTTGGCAAACGAGTCATCAGTGCACTCGGCGACCTGACCGCCGATGGGCAAGTTTTCCGTGTCGACATGCGCCTGCGCCCCAACGGGGATTCGGGGCCGCTGGTTTGCTCTCTCGATGCGCTGGAAAATTATTTCATCACACAAGGCCGGGAGTGGGAACGCTACGCCTGGATCAAGTCGCGAGTAATGAACTCCGGCCCGAATGCCGATGGTGCCGCACTTGGTGAATGGATGTTGGCACTACGCCGGATTTCACGTCCATTTGTCTTCCGCAAATATCTCGACTTTGGCGCAATCAATGCGATGCGCGATCTGCACGCGCAGATTCGCCGTGAAGTGGCACGCAAGGACAAGGTTGATCACATCAAACTTGGCCCCGGTGGCATTCGTGAAATCGAATTCATCGCCCAGGTGTTTCAACTAATCCGTGGCGGGCGTGATGCCGCCCTGCAAATCCGACCCACACTATCAGTGCTCAAGCTGCTTGCCGAACGCAAGCTGATTCCGCCGGAAACCGAAAGCGAATTGCGCGAAGCCTATGTTTTCCTGCGCCGCGTCGAACACCGCCTGCAGTATGTTGAAGACAAGCAAACCCACATGCTGCCGGAGGCCGATGACACCCGCGCCAGCCTGGCACGCAGCATGGACTTTGCTGACTGGCCGGCACTGCTTGAGGTCCTCAACCAGCATCGCGAAAAGGTCAGCCGCCATTTTGGCGAAATCTTCTCTGACCCCGAAGCTGGCGAGCACCCACTCACCGGCGTCTGGATGGGGCAACTCGATGAAGAAACCAGTATTGAAACGCTAGGCAATCTTGGCTTCCGACAACCAAAGGAAACCATCTCCCGACTCGCCGAGCTACGGATATCGAATCGATACCTGCAGCTACCCACCACCAATCGCTCACGTCTTGATGCCGTCGGCCCCGCCTGATCGAAGCGGCAGGTGCGACGAGCGATCCCGACACGACCTTCGCCCGTGGCTTGAGTTTTCTCGAAGGCATCAGCCGTCGCGGCGCCTATCTTGCGCTGTTGCAGCAATATCCGATGGCGCTGCGCCGCGTCGCCGACATGATGTGCGCCTCCTTCTGGGCAGCCGAATATCTCAACCGTCACCCCTTGTTGCTCGATGAATTACTCGACCCGCGCCTTTACGAAATTGCCACCAACTGGACCGGGTTCCGTGAAACCTTGCGCCTGACGCTGGCCGAGCACGTCGGCGACACCGAACGCGAGATGGACATCCTGCGCGAAACCCATCACGCGCAGGTTTTCCGCTTGCTGGCGCAGGATCTGGCCGGCCTGCAAACCATTGAACACCTCTCCGATCACCTCACCGAACTGGCAGACACTATCGTTCAAGAAACCCTGCCGCTATGCTGGGCAACGATCAAGAAACGCCATTGCGAAACACCAAAATTTGCCATCATCGGCTACGGAAAAATGGGCGGCAAGGAACTCGGCTATGCATCTGACCTCGACATGGTTTACCTGTTCGATGACGACGACCAGGATGCAGGAGAAAACTATAACCGTCTTGGCCAGCGCCTCAATACCTGGCTATCGAGCCAAACATCAGCCGGCATCCTGTTTGAAACCGATCTCCGTTTACGTCCGAATGGCGATTCCGGACTGCTCGCTGTTTCAGTCGACGCCTTCCGCGACTACCAGTTGAAGCACGCCTGGGTCTGGGAGCATCAGGCGCTAAGCCGCGCGCGCTTCTGTGCCGGCGACCCAGCGGTTGGTGAGCGCTTTGAGGCAATCCGCATCGAAATCCTGCGCCAGCAACGTGATCTGACCAAGTTGCGCGAAGAGGTCATCGCCATGCGCCGCAAAATGCTTGATGCCCATGCCTCGCACAGCGAGAATGAATTCGACCTCAAGCAAGACCCGGGCGGCATCATTGATGTCGAGTTTATCGTCCAGTATCTGGTACTAGGCTACGCACATCAGCATGCCGAACTGTCCGGCAATCTGGGCAACATCGCCCTCCTGCGCATCGCCGGCGAACTGGGCCTGATCAGATCCGCAACAAGGCGAAGGCGGCGGGCAATGCCTACCGGGAATACCGTCGCCTGCAACACGCCAAGCGTCTGAATGCCAATCCGCAGGCTCGAAATAACCGAGAAAGCCTGGAAAAGCATATCGTTGCGGTCAACCAGCTGTGGCAGGCAATTTTTATTGACTGAACTATTACCTAAAGAAAAAAGCCGCTTTTCAGCGGCTTTTTTTGTTGAATACAGAAGCGATTATTTCTTCAGCGAATCGCGAATTTCACGCAGCAGCATGACATCTTCCGGCGTTGCCGGCGCCTCTGGCTCGGCCGCAGGCGCTGGGGTACGCAAGCGATTCAATTGCTTGACCATCATGAAGATGATGAAAGCCAGAATAATGAAGTTAACCAGAATGGTCAGGAAGTTACCGTAGGCGAAAACGCCGATGCCCGCTTTTTTCAGATCAGCCAGCGTCGTCAGATTGTTCGGGTTGTTACCGAGCACGATGAAGAGGTTGGAAAAATCCAGATTGCCAACCACTTTGCCTACCAGCGGCATGATCAGATCGCCGACAATGGAGTCAACAATTTTGCCAAACGCGCCACCAATAATGACGCCAACGGCCAGATCCATTGCATTGCCTTTGACTGCAAACTCCTTGAATTCTTCCAGCATGCTCATGTTATTTACCCTCTAAAAATGTGATGCGCAGATCATCGGCGAGTCACCGGCCATCGTCAAGCATGCGCGCATAATTTAACAGTTCTTCACAAATGCCTTACGTAGCCGCTCCGCCCCCATCAACAGCGTTTCCTCTTTTTTGGCAAAGCAGAAGCGAACCACCTTGTCGTCACGCCCGTCAGCGTTAAAAACCGATACCGGAATCACCGCCACACCCACCTCGCGCGTCATCCATTCGGCAAAATCACGGTCCGGCAGATCAGAAAGGCCGGCATAGCTGGCCAGTTGAAAATAGGTGCCGCGACAGGGCAGCAACTTGAATGGGGTTGCGGCCATTAATTCTCGGAAGAAATCGCGCTTTTCCTGATAAAACGCTGCCAGCCCAAGATGGCGTGACGCATCCTGCATGTAGTCGGCCAAACCCAGTTGCGAAGGTGTATGCACTGTAAAGACATTGAATTGATGCACCTTGCGGAACTCCGCCATGAGCGCCGCCGGGCCGACCACGTAACCGATTTTCCAGCCAGTAATGTGATACGTCTTGCCAAAGCTGGAAACAACGATGCTGCGCTCAGCCAGCGCCGGATGGCCGCAAAGGCTGGCGTGCTGCTCACCATCGAACAAGATGTGTTCATACACTTCATCAGACAACACAACAATGTCAGTACCACGGAGCAGAGCGGCGAGTTGATCGAGATCGTCGGCAGAAAGCAAACTACCCGTCGGGTTGTGCGGTGAATTGATGATGATCATCCGCGTTTTTGGCGAAATCAGTTGCGCCACCTGCGCCCAATCCGGCGCGTAATCAGGGTATTTCAACTGGGCGAAAACGGCAGTACCACCGACTGTTTCTATCGCCGGCACATAGGAGTCATAGACCGGCTCAAAAACAATCACCTCATCACCGGGCCGTACAAAGGCAGCAACGGCAGTGAAAATCGCCTGCGTTGCGCCAGCGGTCACGGTCACTTCTGACTCCACATCGAAACGTGTGCCGTAGAGCGCGGCCACCTTGTCGACAATCGCCTGCCGCAACTCCGGCATACCCGCCATCGGCGCGTACTGGTTGCGCCCTTCGCGCATGTGGCGATGAACCGCATCAAACAAAGCTGGTTCGGCCTGAAAGTCGGGGAAACCCTGCGACAGATTGACAGCCCCGCATTCTGCCGCCATGCGTGACATGACGGTAAAAATCGTGGTGCCCATCTGTGGGAAACGTGAATTTATCTGGATTGGTGTTTTCATGGTTTGGCAGGTATCAAATATTTTGGTCACTATGCCACAATGCGACCCCATGAACATCAACGGCACCCCCACCCGCACCCTGCGCGCCCACCCAGAACAGGGCGTCATCGACATCATTGACCAGACCCGTTTGCCACACGCCCTGCACTGGCTGCGCGTCGGCACACTGGACGACGCGGCACATGCCATCCGCGCCATGCAGGTGCGTGGCGCGCCCTTGATCGGCGCTACAGCGGCTTATGGGCTGGCAATTGCGCTTGCCGTTGATGCCTCGGACACGCATTTGCAGCATTCCGCCCAACTATTACGGTCAACCCGCCCAACGGCCGTAAATTTACATTGGGCATTGGCACGGATGGAAGCCGTATTAACCCCGCTTCCATCAGCACAACGCTGCTCAGCAGCCTGGCAAGAGGCAAGCGCCATTGCCGAAGAAGACGTTTTGCAGAACGCAGCTATCGGCCAGCATGGCCTTGGCCTTTTTCGGCAAATCGCCCAACGCCAAAGCAAGGTGCTCAACATCATGACCCACTGCAACATCCATGTCTGGGTTTCCGAAACCCGGCCACGCAATCAGGGGCTGCTCACTGCCTGGGAACTGGCGCAGCATGGCGTACCGCACACACTTATTTCCGACAACGCCGCCGGCATTCTGATGCGCACAGGCAAAGTCGATGCAGTCATCGTCGGCGCCGATCGCATTGCCGCCAATGGGGATGTCGCCAACAAGGTTGGCACCTACCTCAAGGCACTGGCCTGTGCCGATAACAACGTTCCTTTTTATGTCGCGGCACCACGCTCGACACTCGATTTTGCCTGCCCGGATGGCGCCGCGATTCCGATTGAGGAACGCGAAGGCGACGAATTTCGTTTGGTGCACGGCCTTGATGCGCGCGGCGTTCCGTCAGCATTACACCAATTACCGGCCCGCGAAGCTGTCGCCAATCCGGCATTTGACGTGACCCCGGCGCGACTGGTTACCGCCATCATCACCGAACGCGGCATCTCCCCGGCAAGCAAAGATGGGCTGGCGAAACTTTACCCGGAGAGCACCCATGGCTGATCCACGCCAGCAACTGATCACCACCGCTCAGGCCATGCAACCTGCCGGCCTCAATCGCGGCACATCGGGCAATGTCAGTGTCCGCCACGACAATGGCTTTTACATCACGCCGACCGGTATGCATTACGCCAAGCTTGGTGCCGAAGATATCCCGCTGATGGCAATGGACGGTTCGCACACCGGCCTGCGCAAGCCGTCTTCCGAATGGCGTTTTCACCGTGATCTCTACGCCAGCCGCCCGGAAGTCGGCGCTGTACTACATGCCCACTCGCCCTTTGCCGTCAGCCTCGCCTGCCTGCGCTACGACATCCCGCCCTTTCATTACATGATCGCCCGATTTGGCGGCGACACCATCCGCTGCGCCGACTATGCAATTTTTGGCTCGGAATCGCTGTCGACCGTAGCACTTGCCGCCATGCATGAACGCAAAGGCTGCCTGCTGGCAAACCACGGTCTGCTCGTTGCCGGGCGCGATCTCGACGAGGCCTTGGGATTGGCAATCGAGTTGGAGGAGTTGTGCGAACAATACTGGCGCGCTTGCCAGCTTGGTCAGCCTGTTTTACTCAAGACCTGCGAAATGGATGAGGTAATCAGGAAATTTGCGGGGTATGGCCAGCAATAGGCCAGCAGCATATCCGGGGCGGTATTTGCCTACAAAACCTTACATATTGCGCCAGCTCGCTGATTAGAATTCAGAACACGGCAACAATAAAAAGGTAGGGGCTTGTGCTAAACGCTTTCCGTCGCGTCACTACGCTCGACCGTGGAGGTAAAGACATAGCCTTGCGAGCGCAAGGTCTTGATGTAACTGCTGCCATCCGGCTGAGCCCCGAGCAAACGACGAATCTGGCTGACGTGAACGTCAATGATGCGGTCGTAAGGCACGTATTCACGCTTCAAGGCACGCGACAAAATCTCACGGGAAAGCGGCTGAAAAGGGCTGTCGAGAAAAGCGGAGAGCAAGGCGAAAGCAGACACCCCCAAGGCAACCGGCAGCCCTTGCTTGTCACTCAATACACGACTTGCCGGGTCCAGCATCCAGTCGCCAAAGCGCAGACAACAACCGGGACGACCGCCATTCTGCGACGGACGCCCCTTGGCACGCCGCAACAAACTACGGGTTCGCGCCAGCAATTCGCGCATATTGCAAGGTTTGGGCAGAAAATCATCGGCACCGATTTCGATGCCAATAATCCGTTCAATCTCTTCAGAACGGGTCGAGTGAATCAGCACCGGGACGTCGGATTGCTGACGCAAGCGACGCAGCAACTCGAAGCCATCGGCATCGGGCAAACCCAGATCGAGGATAACCACATCCGGATTCTCGGACATTTTCCGCCACATGGCAGCAGCAGAGTCAGCGATCAGGCTCTCAATACCCGCCGTTGCCAGCGTACTGGCAATGACATGGCTTGTTGCCGGGTCGTCTTCAACAATAAGTGCAATTTGGCGCATGAAATCCGCTGACAGTCAAAAAATGAGAAAATCCAGATGCCGCAACAAACAAACCGTATTTTAATACTTAACTCGCTACCAACATTCATACATATCAAACATCATAATGCAGGCCAGCCCGATTCAGCCTACTGAGCCCCCCAGTACTCCGCCGAGCAAGCTGCCCGGATTTAATGTTGCCGACGCTGTCGAGCGCATGCTGGGCCAGCCCACGCTGTGGTGGGAAGCGCTGGGTATGTTTGTTCTCCATTTCGCCGAGTGGGAAACCGAGTGGCAAGCCAGTCAAGGTAATAACCAGGCAGAACGGCGCTGCGTTCATGCCCTGCGTAGCAGCGCGGCCAATGTCGGAGCGGACCATCTCTCCTGTATCGCCGCCAGCCTCGAAGAATTGCTTGCCAAACGCTGCGCTGGACAAAGCACAGCCATTCCACCCAGCATCCGCTGGTACCTCAAAGACTGTTTTCGCGAAACCTGGCGCACGGCGGCATCCGCCAAACAACTGACGATAGCGACTTATTCGTGACTCAATACCACCCCACTGGCACTGACAGCACCATCCTGCACTCAAAACTGAGTGCAATCAGCACCCGCGTTCTGCTTGGCACACTAATTTTAATCAGCGCCATCCTGCTGCTCACCTCGCTCTGGTTCAGCGTCAACCAGCGCATTCAGGATGGCGAACTGCGTATCGCTATGTTCAGCGCCCATTCAACACCGTTAATTCTCCGCAACGACCATGAACGTGCGCAGGAACTGATGTCCACCTTGAGTAATCTGCCGCACATCGAAACGGTTGATTTATTTGAAAATGACGGTAGCCTTTTTGCCCACTACAACCGCTCTGATCTTCCAGAACAGCAAGCCGTTCTGGAACGGCAGAACAGCAAATCACTGAATGGACTCTCGATCATTTTCAACCGCGAGATTCTCCATAACAACAAAACCATCGGCTGGATTCGACTCTCAGTCGACATACTCCCAGTTTTGCTGCAAATGGCTTTTTATCTCGGTGTGATCATTTTCGAAATGGTCGCTGCGCTGGCCATCGCACTTCGCCTGCAGCGGCGGCAGCATGAAGCATTGGTCGAGCCTTTGAAAGAATTGGCGCTGAACATGAAAGAGGTGTCCGGTGGACAACTCAATGTTCGGGCCAACAAAAGCAATATTGCCGAATTCAATACGCTGAGTGACGGCTTCAACAACATGGTCGACCAAATACGTGAACGCGACCACTGGCTGACTACACACCTGAGCAATCTGGAGCAGATGGTTGAGCAACGTACGCGCGACTTGCGTCATGCAAAGGAAGCTGCCGAAGCTGGCAGTCGGGCAAAAAGTGAATTTCTGGCGACCATGAGCCATGAAATCCGCACCCCCATGAACGGTGTTCTCGGCATGACCGAACTGCTGCTTAGTACTGGGCTGAACGAAACGCAGCGCCGCTACCTGATGGCCGTCGAACGCTCCGGTCAGCACCTGCTCGGCATCATTAACGACATTCTGGATTTCTCAAAAATTGAATCGGGCAAATTGACACTCGAATCAATTACCATTGATCTCCCGGCCCTGGTCGGCGAAATGGCTGAATTATTTACGCCAGCCGCCGAGCAAAAAGGGCTGACCTTGCTTCATCAGGCACCAGCCGTCGGTGAACTGATCGTCCTCGGCGATCCATTACGCCTGCGCCAGGTGCTGGCCAATTTGCTGAGCAACGCGATCAAGTTCACCGAGCGCGGCGAAATATTTATGCGGATGGAGGCGCTGGAAATACTGGAGTCTTTCAGCAAAATTCAGTTAACCGTAACCGATAGCGGCATCGGAATTCCTAATGAGGTACAGGATTTAATTTTTGAGAAGTTTTCCCAGGCCGATGGCTCGACATCGCGTAAATATGGTGGCACGGGCTTGGGTCTGGCAATTAGCCGCAACCTGATTCAGATGATGGGTGGTAGCCTGACCGTAACCAGTCAGCCTGGCTACGGCTCCCGGTTCCAGATTGACATCTGGCTACCACGCGCACAATCCGAGACAGTCACGATGCCGAATAAATACACACAGCAGCCATCCGCACAAGGACGCCACCCCTCTGTCGCTGGTCATGATGTCATTTTCCATGGTCAAGTCCTGCTCGCTGAAGACAATGAGACCAATATGATTGTCGCCCAGGCCTGGCTGGAGAAAGCCGGGCTCAAAGTCCTGACCGCTGAAAATGGAGAACAGGCACTCCGCTTGATCGATCAGGAAAATTTCGACATTGTTCTGATGGACTGCCAGATGCCGGTGGTAGATGGATTTGCCGCAACCAAGACGCTGCGCCAGCGCGAGGCAGGAAGCGGGCGGCATCTCACTGTCATTGCCATAACCGCCAACGCCATGGAAGGCGATAAGGAGCGTTGCCTGGCAGCCGGCATGGATGATTACCTGGCCAAACCGTATAGCGGCCCTGACTTACGAAACCTCCTGCTCCGCTGGCTACCGAGCGAAGATGTATCTGCGACGGCAAAACAGCCCCCGATTCCGCCACGTCCGGGCCGGGTTGCGCTTGAACCGAGCCGAAAAGTCCGCCCGCCAATCGATATCGCCGTACTTGACTCACTCCGTATGTTAAATCCGGAAGGCGGCAACGAATTGATCGACACGTTGATTAGTGCTTATATGAGAAGCGCGCAGCCGGTACTTGAAACATTACAGAACGGGCTGACGACAGGTGATGCCGAGAAGGTTATCCAGGCTGCTCACAAACTCAAGTCATGCAACCACAATGTTGGCGCCACTACACTTGGCGAAACCTTTCAGGATATTGAAACAGTGGCCCGGCAAGGCGATTTGAAGCCATTCATCTACGCATGCCGCTGATGCGCAAAGAATGGTCACGCGTTGAAAAAGCCCTGATAACGCTGCAGACTGAGGCGCGGGCTTGAGCCAAAATATGCCATGCATTCTGTTCGCGGATGACGACCCGACTGCATGTTTGCTGATGCAAGCTGCGTTAGGCGCTCAGGGTTTCAACGTAACGACGGTCGACAATGGCAATGCGGCACTGACCGCCTTCAGCGCCAAACCATTTGCCATGGTCCTGCTCGACGTTGACATGCCTGGCCTTGATGGCTATCTGGTGTGCAGCGAATTGCGCAAACAATACGGGGAAACCTTACCCATTGTTCTGATCACCGGGCACGATGACAGACTAGCAATTGAAACCGGATTTACAGCCGGAGCCAGCGATTTCATCAGCAAGCCAATAAACTGGTCTACATTGGCACAACGCCTGCGCCCGCTGCTCGACAAGATACAGCAAGCCTGATCAGTACTCGTGCAACATCGCAACTTCGGTATCGGCATGACGCAAACGAATCGCCAGGGTTCGAGCAATTGCTGAAAGTAATGTAATCGCCAGGCGCTTGTGCTCTTCTGACAGAACATTGAACTGCTCCAGCGAGAGCACAAAAAATTCGGTTTCCACTGCCGCAATCGCATCATTGCCACGTGGCCTGCCATCAAGAAAAGCCAAACCACCAAAGAAGTCACCACGCCCGAAGGTCGCAATATGGCGCGTCCGGCCGGCACCAATCGGGGCAAAAATCTTGACGGAACCGCGTCGTATCATAAACAGTGCATCGCCAGGTTCGCCTCGCGAATAAACCACTTCACCGGCAGCACAAATCCGGTGAGTCAAGCGCGCCTCAAGATCGGCCAGCGTATCGTCCTTACGCCCCTTGAACAACTCCATTTCCGCCAGCAACATCGGCGTTTCCGGTTCCGGCGTGGCAAGCTCCAGTTCACCCAGAATTCGGTCTTCAACCCATTCGATAGCGCTATCCAGCTCAGGGAACAGGCGTACTGTTTCGCCTTTTTCTTTTACGCCGCTCTGCTCAAGAAATTCGCGCAGATTGCGCCCGTTGGGCAGATTGTCACGCACATTGGAAAGCAGCAGCATCGCCCCTTTTTCGGCCAGCATGTCGCTTAACTGATTGAGCAGATGCGCGGCCGTCACATCGACCGACTGCACTCGCTTCATATCAAGAATAATGAAATTTCGGGTTTTCAGCTCAACTTCAATCAGACTATATAGCTGCTGCGTTGTGCCAAAAAACAAGCTGCCCTGTAATTCAAAAATAACCGCCTGATCGCCCTTTTGCTCCAGGATGCGGGTTTCTGATTCTGGTCGGTGCCAGTTTGATGACATCTGATTGACATAAAACTTGTGGCGCACTACCGTGCCGCCGATCTGTTCGCGCAGGAAAAGAACAATCGCCAGTGCGACGCCAACACCGGATGCAGCAATCAGGCCTATCGTCAGCGCCACGACAACGACGGCGACGACCACGCCAAAATCAAAAACGGTCGCCGAAGACTGAATGAAGCGCAGCGGCTCCCGGTCGATCATGCGGAAACCGACCACAATCAGACCGGCCGCCAGTGCAGAAATGGGTATCCAGGCAATAAAGTTGCTGAGCAGCAAGGCCGAAAGCAGCGCCAAAACCCCTTCAACCAGGCCGGAAGCACGCGTTGTCGCGCCGCTCGACAGGTTGATCATCGTCGCCCCCATCGTGCCGGCACCGGGGATGCCGCCGACAGACGAAGACGCAATGTTGGCCGCCCCCTGCGCGATCAATTCGCGATTCGGGTTGTGCCGGCTGCGCGTCATCTGGTCAAGCACAACGCAAGTTTTCAGGGTATCAATCGAAAGCAGAACGGCCAGGGTCAAGGCACTACCAAACAAGGCACCGACCTGCGATAGCCGCAGATCACCAATCTCATGCCAGCGCTCGGTAATGGAGGTCAAATAGCCTTCACTGCTCACACCAAGCGGACCGATGATCAGCGGATTGTCGACTAGTTCGAACAAGCTGGCATCCTGCATGGCAAGGCTAAAGTAGGCCAACACACCAGCCAGTACACCAATGATCATCCCCGGCAAACGTTTGGTTAATTGTGGCCCCAATAAAATACCGGCAATCGTCGCGCCGCCAACCACCAGCGCATGCCAATCCCACAACGATGGCGAAATCAGGCTTTGGTGCCAGGGCGTGCCAAGCGGCGCGCCAACAAATTTGGACAACTGGCTGCCGATGATGATCAGGCCAACGCCAGTCAGATAGCCGCTAACCACTGGATAGGGAATATATTTGATCAGCCGCCCAAGGCCGACAAAGCCAAATAGCACCTGAAAGCCACCAGCCAGAATACCGAGCATGAGCAGCATCAAGACAATATTGCCGGCCGGCACGCCATCGTGGACCATGCCGATGGCGAACGCCGACAGAACGGCGGCAGCTGGCGCGCAAGGCGCACTGATCAGGCGATCCGTGCCGCCGAAAGACGATGCGACGAGGCCAATAACGGTAGCGCCGATAATGCCGGCGAAGGCGCCAAGGGCCGCATGGGTTGGGCCGATAGCCGAATAGATGGTGACACCGAAAGCAATGGAGGCTGGCAGCGCGACCAGCATGGCGGCAAAGCCACCCCAGAAATCCCCGGCTTGATAGAGCTTTTTGAAGAAATCCGTCATCGCATCCCCCATTGCCACCACTTGTTATGCGTCGATGTTACTGCGAATTGCTGAAACATGCCTATACGCTTGGTTTCCGCTCAAGGCTTGCCCAGAAAGCAACAACAACTGTGGCAAAATCGAGACAGTTACGGTCAACTCCAAAAATGGCTCAAAAAAGTATCCGCTACGGCCAGTATCTCGGTGCCATTCGCCGCCATCACCGGCAAATCAGCTACAACCAGGTCGTCGCCATGGAGCGCGCCATGCCTGCCGGCTCGGGCAAGCTGCGCGCACTGGATGTCCATCGCCTGCTGACGCCCTATATTTCCGTCCGTTTTCTTGAACAGGTACGCACCGTCATCCCGCTCGCGCTGATGCTGATCGGCTTTCAGGCACTGGCCCTGCGCACTTCGCCGGAAGAGGCGGAATGGATCGCCCTTGGCATTTGTGCCGTCATGCTCGGCCTGATGCTGTTCATGGAAGGCGTCAAACTCGGGCTGATGCCTTTTGCTGAAAACATCGGTTTTCTCATGCCCGCGCGATCCGGGCCCATGGTGTTGCTTGGTTTTGGTTGCCTGCTCGGCGCTGCTGCCACGTTTGCCGAACCGGCAATTGGCGCGCTGCAGGCCGCCGGCGCCTCGGTTTCGGCCGAGCGCGCCGGCCTGCTCAAGGCGCTGCTCGGCCCCTACGCCACCTGGCTGGTGTTCGCTGTCGCCGGCGGTGTCGGGCTGGCCGTCATTCTGGGCCTGACGCGCCTGATGTTTGCCTGGCGCCTCAAGCGCCTGGTGATGATTGTTGTCCCCGCCTGCCTCGGCATCACCGTGTATGCTGCCAGCCAACCGGGATTGGAAAAAGTGGTGGCACTGGCCTGGGATTGCGGCGGCATCACGACTGGCCCGGTTACCGTGCCACTGGTTCTCGCTGTTGGCATTGGCGTTGCCGCCTCGGCTGGGCGCGGCGACAACCCGCTGTCCGGCTTTGGCATCGTTACCCTCGCCTCGCTGTTCCCGGTGATGACGGTGCTTGGCGTAGCGATATACCTCAACGCTCAGGGTGCCTTGCCGGCAGCACTGCCGGTCTTGACACCAAGCTGGTATCAGGAAACTCCGGTTGCCGAATTGCTTGGCGCCATGCGTGCCATCCTGCCGCTAGTTCTTCTGCTGTTTATCGTGCAACGCGTTGTGTTGCGCTACAAAATGGCGCGCCGGGATGTGTTTGTTTATGGCGTATTGACCGCGCTCTTCGGCATGATGGCCTTTAACCTTGGCCTCACTGCCGGTCTGGTGGAACTTGGCAATCAGGCCGGCAACAACGTACCCTGGGCCTTTTCCACGCACCGCGAAAGTGGTGCCCCACCGCTTTATCCGCGCTGGCTGGGTTTAAGCATGACGATGATTTTTGCCTTCTGCATCGGCTATGGCGCGACTGTTGCCGAGCCGGCACTCAATGCGATGGGAATCACCGTCGAAAACCTGACAGACGGTGCTTTCAAGAAACGCTTGCTGATTCGCGCCGTCGCCATCGGCGTTGGCATTGGTGCCGCCACCGGCGTCGCCAAAATCCTGTTTGATCTGCCAATCGCCCGACTGCTGATCGGCGCCTATTTGCTGGCCCTGCTGCTCACCTGGTTTTCGCGCGAGGAACTGGTCAATCTGGCCTGGGACAGTGCCGGTGTCACCACCGGCCCGGTGACTGTGCCGCTGCTGCTGGCACTGGGCGTCGGCCTCGGCGAAGCAGTCGGTGCCGCCGAAGGCTTTGGCATTCTGGCCATGTGTTCGGTCGGCCCCATTCTAAGCGTCCTGACTTTTGGCCTATGGATAGATTACCGCGCGAGGCGCGACAAACAGAGGAGAGTTGCATGAGCCAAAATGAAATGATCGTTCTCACCGACGTTGTGCTGATCACCGCGATCGTTCAGCGTGGCACCGCCGACCGGGTGGTTCAGGCAGCGCAGGAGGCCGGCGCGCAAGGAGCGACCATTTTCCATGCGCATGGCACCGGCGTCCGCCAGAAACGCCTCGGTATTCTGGGCTTGACGATCAACGCGGAAAAAGAAGTCCTCTACATCGTCGCGCCCAGCGATCAGGCGGATGCCATTTTTGAACGTATTTTCGTTTGCGCCAAAATGGACACCCCGGGCATGGGTATTTTGTGGATGACCCAACTGGAAAAGATGGCCACCTATGTGCCGCACGAAATTGCCGCGCGCTTCGGCTTGCATGGACAACAAAAAATGAGTGCGCTTGCCCACATTGGCCGCGCCATCGACAAAAGCAGCTGACCGCCATCGTGCGCGCCGGCGAGGGCCAGCGGCTGGTCGAAATTTTTGCTGAAGAACCAGGCGTACTTTCGATTTCCCATCACCATGCGCGCGGCGTCGGTGGACGCCGTATCCGCGATAACCAACTCTACTTTGACGAAAAGGATGTACTGATCCTCCTCGTTGAAACCGAGTTTGTCGACGAAGTATTTTCGGCACTTTTCCATGAGGCTGGCCTGAATCAGCCCGGTGCCGGTATGATCTTCATGGAAAAAGTCCTGCGCGGTCATCCGATGATGCCGTTTGAGGGTGCAGACTGGTAACCAAAGGGGGAAAACCAATGAATAAATTTCGAGCGCTGATCTGTGGACTGATTTTTGCGCTGTTTTCTGCGTCGACCGTAACATTTGCTCAGGAAGCCCGCCCGCTGACCAAGGGGCAGACGCTTTATCTGCCGATTTACTCGCACATGCTCTATGGCAATATCGGCAAGAGCGGCAAAGCATCCAACGCCATGCTTTCGGCGCTGGTCAGTATTCGCAATACCGATGGCAAGCGACCGTTGCGGATTCAGTCGGCACGCTACTTCGACACGCACGGCAAACTCATTAGCGAGCGCGTCCCTTCGCCGGTAACCATCCAGCCATACGGCACACTTGAAATTTTTGTTGATCTGAATGACTCTGCCGGCGGCTCCGGTGCCAACTTCATCATCAAATGGGATGCCGATCAGCCAATCAACCCGCCTCTGGTCGAGTCACTGCACGCCAACATGGATGGTGGCAAAGCCGTCATCTTCATGACCCAGTCCGTACCGGTCAGCGAATAGAAAGGCTGCTTTGTCTGTCATGAACTCAACGCAGACGGGCTACATTGTCCGCCTGCTTTACTTTGCCATCTTTGGCATGGTCGCCGTCCACATTTTTGGTACGGTCGGCTACATGCTGCTCACCGACGGCAAGTATTCCTGGTTTGACTGCTTCTACATGACCTTTATCACCGTTGCCACCATCGGCTTCGGTGAAATCATCGACATGACGAGTAATCAGCCGGCGCGAATACTGACCGTCGTCATCGGCATTCTGGGTGCCGGCAACCTCTCCATGCTGTTCTCGGTGGTGACGGTGGCCTTGCTCGAAACTGACCTTAACGGAACCTTGCAGAGAAAACGCATGGAAAAACAGATCAAAAAACTAAAAGGCCACTACTTGCTGTGTGGCTTTGGCCGGGTCGGGCGCAATATTGCGCATGAATTGACCTCCACCAACCGGCACTTTGTGGCGATTGACGAAGAAAGAGCCATCCTTGAAGAATACAAGGAGAAAAACCCCGGTCTGCTCTATCTGCACGGTGATGCCAGTGATGACGACACGTTGCTGGCGGCTGATCTGGAAGATGCGAAAGGCGTCTTTGCAGTCACCGGCGATGACTCACGCAATCTGATGATCGTCATCACCGCCAAGCAATTGAAACCCGAAGTCCGCGTCGTCGCCCGTTGTCACGAAACGCGCAATATGGAAAAAATGCGTAAGGCTGGTGCCGATGCCATTGTTTCTCCTGACTTCACTGGTGGCATGCGTATCGCCTCGGCAATGATCCGCCCGCACGTGGTTTCTTTCTTGGACGAAATGCTGAAGTCCCAGAATAATCTGCGCGTCGAAGAAATCGTCGTTCCGGCCGGATTTATCCCCAAGCCAATCGGCACGCTCAAACTGCGCAGCGCCAATTACGTACTGCTTGCCGCCCGTGAACGCAACGGCACCTGGCAGTTCAACCCGGACAAGGATTTCCTGATCAAGCCGGGCTTCATGTTGATCGCCATGGCCAGCCCGGTTGGCCGACAGGAAATTGAAGCCTTGCTGATCGAGAAGCTTAGCTAAATCGTTTCACAAGCTTGTTACTTGCAGCAACTCCTGCATCCGAAATGGGGGAATCGCCACCGGTCACGGCAAAGACGCAGGATCAGAGTAGCCAAAAAATAGTCAAAGTACCCCGTGGTTATAATCGCCGGTGAATTTCCTCAGCCATTACCAACGAGAAACTATTAGTTCATGAATACCGGACCCAAGCTTGGCCACTGGCGCAAACTCTTACCCCTTGCTTTACTCGCTGGAGCAGCCCCGGCACTCGCCTCCGGCTCCAACGTAATCGGTGAAAACCTGCTCTGGCTGGCGATCATCATTCTCGCCGCCCGCCTCTTTGCGCCACTGGCCCAACGCATCGGCTTCCCTGCCGTGCTTGGCGAACTGCTGCTCGGCGTTGTGCTTGGCAATCTCAGCCTGATTGGTTTCCACTACTTCGATACCATCGCCAAAGACCCGATCATCATGTTCATGGCCGAGCTTGGCGTGATCATCCTGCTTTTGCAGATCGGCCTTGAAACCCGGCTCGGTGATCTGGTCAGTGTAGGTGTGCGCGCCTCGGCCGTCGGCGCTGTGGGTATTGTCGTGCCCTTTGCTCTCGGTGCTTTCGTCGTTGGCCCACTCTTGCTGCCGGGCATGGAGTTCAACACTTACCTGTTTCTCGGTGCTACCCTTGCGGCCACCTCGGTCGGCATCACCGGGCGCGTTTTCCGTGATCTCGGTCAGCTCAAAATGCCGGAAGCGCAAATTGTTCTCGGCGCGGCTGTGATCGACGATGTCCTTGGTCTGGTCATACTGGCGGTAGTCTCCAGTCTGGTCAAAGCCGGCACTGTAAGCATCGGCGAAGTCGGCATGATCATCGCCCAGGCCGTGCTTTTCCTCGGCGGTTCAATTGCGATTGGCCGCACCATTGCCCCACATTTACTGCGCCAGATTTCGCGGCTCGATTCCGGTAATTCGATGCTTTTTTCGCTGGTCCTTGCCGTCGGCCTGCTGATGGCCTGGCTGGCGCACGCTGTTAGCCTGGCACCGATTATTGGCGCTTTTGCCGCCGGCCTGCTCTTCGAGCCGGTCTTCCTCAAGGAATTCGATACGCCGAAAGTGGTTCAGGAAATCGAGCCCTTGCTCGCCGGTAGTACTGCTGCCAGCAAGATGGATGAAATCCGTGCCGTACTGACCCGCCACACCAGTCATCAGCATGAACACTTGATCGAACCCATTGGCTATTTTTTCGTGCCGGTATTTTTCGTACTCACTGGCATGCAGGTTGATCTATCGACCTTGAGCGACCCAAAAACTGTCGCCATTGCCCTTGGCATCACTGCCGCCGCCGTAATTGGCAAACTGGCTGCCGGCTTTGCTGCAGGTAAAGGAAAAAATCCTTGGATAGTCGGCTGGGGCATGGTGCCGCGCGGGGAAGTCGGGCTTATTTTCGCCATGGTTGGCAAAACTTTGGGTGTCATGAGCGAATCGATGTTTTCAGTCATCGTAATCATGGTTATCCTGACCACCTTACTCACCCCACCGATTCTCACCGCTTTGTTGCGGAAAAAATCCTGAACAACCCTATGGAGAAAACATGAAACTCATTCATCTCGGTTTGCTCGCCGCCTCCCTTTCCCTGGCCAGCCTTGCGCAGGCTGATGAAGCACTGGCCAAAGCGAAAAACTGCACCACCTGTCACGGCATGGACAAGAAAATCGTCGGCCCGGGCTACAAGGAAGTCGCCGCCAAGCGTGGCGGCGAAAAAGGTGCCGAAGCCGCCATGGCGGCAAAGATCAAGGCTGGCAGCAAGGGCGAATGGGGTCAGGTACCGATGCCACCCAATAACGTGACCGATGCCGAAGCCGCAACCCTGGCCAAGTGGGTTTTGTCGATCAAGTAAGCACGACAAAAAGCAGGACCGGGGCGAAGCCAAAGGCCGCCCCGCCCCACTCCAGGGGCAAAATAATTACAAAATAAGTTAGAGAGAGAACATGCAGCACCTGAACCCCGAACAAATGCGTAGACGCTGGTTTGCGCTCGGCATTGCCGCCACCGCCTTCGTCCTTTCTTTTTTCCAGCGCTTTGCACCAGCGGGCATTGCGCAGGATCTGGCGGTTTCCTTTCAGACCTCCGCCGCTTCGCTGGGCGTGCTGGCTGCCACCTATTTTTACGTCTATACGGTGATGCAGATCCCCACCGGCATCCTTGCCGACACCCTGGGACCGCGTCGTATTTTGATGATGGGCGGCATCATCGGTGGCCTTGGCAGCTTCCTTTTCGGCTTTGCGCCCAGCCTGGAATGGGCTCTAATCGGGCGCACGCTGGTCGGTTTGGGCGTCTCGGTTACCTTCATCGCCATGCTCAAGCTGATTGCCGTGTGGTTTGAAGAAAATCGTTTCGCCACGCTGGTCGGCGTCTGCATGTTGATCGGCAATCTCGGTTCAGTTCTGGCCGGTGCACCGCTTTCTGCCTTGGCCCAGGCCAGCGGCTGGCGCGATGTGTTTATCGCCGTCGGCTGCATTTCGCTGGTACTCAGCCTGGCCTGCTGGATTATCGTCCGCGACCGGCCGGATAGTGCGGGCAACACCCCACACCCCAGATTCGACCGTACCGTCGTGCTTACCGGCCTGCTTGCCGTCATCCGCAACCGTGCCACCTGGCCGGCGGTGCTGGTCAACACCGGCATGACCGGCGCCTTCTTCACCTTTGCCGGCTTGTGGGCGACGCCCTATCTGATGCAGGTGCATGGCCTCACCCGTTCGATAGCTGCTACCCATCTCTCCTTGTGGTTTGGCGGATTCGCCATCGGTTGCTTCTTCATCGGCACGCTGTCCGACCGCATCGGACGGCGCAAACCGGTGCTGATTATTACTTCGCACCTCTATGTCGCGATCTGGCTGATTTTTCTCTCCGGCGTACCCATGCCGCTCTGGCTGTCCTACTCGCTGTTTGGCCTGATCGGTCTGTCGACCGCCGGCTGTAGCCTTACCTGGGCCTGCGCCAAGGAGGTTAACCCGCCTTTGCTTTCCGGCATGTCAACCAGTGTCGCCAATATGGGTGGTTTTCTTGCCGCAGCCATCTTCCAGCCGCTGTTCGGCTGGGTCATTGATCTCGGCTGGAAAGGTGAAATGCTGGCCGGCGCCCGCTTCTACGATATTGAATCATGGCGTGGCGGGCTCATCGTCGTCACGCTATGCGCAACGATGGCCGCCGTCGGCAGTTGGCGCATCGTCGAGACTGGCTGCCGGAATATCTGGAAGCCAGCCTGACCCGCTTTCACTTTTCGACGAAAGCGCGCTCGATCACGTCATCCGGGCAACAGAGTTTTGGGCTTTGTGGACCACGGGAATGCAAGAAGCAATTGAGCATAAATTGAAAATATCTCTGGCCTTTAGCTGATTTTTCGTCGACGCCACACGCTTGCCGACCACCGCCAGATGGGTCAAAAACGCCCCACTTCCATCGGCCCCAATTCAGCCGAATGACACTTGCCATGATGCAATACATATCGCCAATCCAATCAACATATGCCATCGCAATCCGCAGGCTATAATCCTTCAAACGGTTTTTGACTCGATCCCGATCCAGCAACTTCGGCGTAGTAAGGGCAGAAAAACGAATTGGATTGCAACACCATTTGGCCCCACTAAATACAGCTAACATATTGAACTAAAATGATATTGGCTTTTTATACAACCTATATGATGGAAAGCATCCCGTCAGTTAGGTGCCACATTTAACGTTAGCCCTACAGTGCTCAGTATTCTCATTTCAATCTCGACTTTCAAATCCTCGACCTGGAAGAACACCTATGCACAGAATCATTAAGTCTCACCTCGACAATTTCTCAAGAGCTTCGGCCTCGACGATTTGGATGAGTAAAAACAGTTTGAAATGTTCGTCAATTACGCTGTACTTACGCCAAAGATAAGTACTACCTTTGAGCTAGGCGACGTAACAACTGACGAAGGTGATGATGGAACTGACGGCCTAGCCGTAATAATTGATGAGGAACTTATGGTGTCGAAGGAAGACGCCCCGTCTGTCTTCAAATCTGATAGAAAGAACCACGACGGTTCGTCTTCGTTCAAGCGAAGCGAAGTGACTCGTTTGATTTGGGGGACTTTCTGAAATTCAAAGAGTCAGTCTTGAAATTCGTCAGCACAGATGACTATTCCGTTGATGATGACGTTCAGAACGATACCCATGACATTTACGATGTGTGTCTCAAGCATGTTCCAAAAATAAGAGGCGGAAAACCTACAATCACGGCTCGATTTGTTGCAACCGGGATCTATCAAGAACCAGAGGCTCTTGAAACGGCTAAAAAGAAGTTTGAAAAGGAACTTAAAGCCGTTGGTTATTTTTCGAGCATTGACGTACGTTTTCTTGGACGAGATGAGCTAACGGCATTATGGGTTTCGACCTATTCTGGAATTCAGGCACAACTCCCGATTTTCAGCAATGCACCTCTGCCAAAAATCGCTGGTATTGAGGAAGCATATCTAGTTGTAGCAAGCGCCAAAGATGTTGTTGAAAATTTGCTTATGACGGAAGACGGCAACCCCGGACGCGGAAAAATTTTTGGGAAACCGCCACCCCGCGGGAGACCCCCCCACCCCAGGGGGGGAGCGGGGCCCGGGGAAAAAAACGCACCCCCGGGGGAAACGGACAGCCCGCGGCTGATTACCGCAGCGGGAGGACCGGATGGGCGGACAGGGTGCCCCCGCCACCCCCCCCCCCCCCCGCCCGGGGGGGGGGAGGGGGGGGGGGGGGGGGGGGCCCGGGCCCGGGGGAAAGGAAGGGGGGGGTAGGAATTCGCGGGGGGGACGGCCACCCCCGGAACGGGAAGGAAAAAGGGGAAGGGGGGCCGGGGGACCCCCCCCACGTCCCCGGGGGGGGCGGGGGGGCCGGGGGGCGGGGGGGGGGGGGGGGGGGGCCGGGCCGGCGGGGGGGGGGGGGGGCCCCCCCGCCCCCCCCCGCCCCCCCCCCCAGACGGGGGGGGGGGGGGGGGGGGGGGGGGGGGGGGGGGGGGGGGGGGGGGGGGGGGGGGGGGGGGGGGGGGGGGGGGGGGGGGGGGGGGGGGGGGGGGGGGGGGCGGAGGGGGGGGGGGGGGGGGGGGGGGGGGGGGGGGGGGGGGGGGTTTTTCCCCGTTAAAACGGGGGGTGGGGGGGGGGGGGGGGGGGGGGGGGGGGGGGGGGGGGGGGGGGGCCTGGGGGGGGGGGGGGCGGGCGGGGGCCGGGGGGGGGGGGGGGGGGGGGGTTGTGGGGTGGGGGGGGGGGGGGGGGGGGGGGGGGGGGGGGGGGGGGGGGGGGGGGTTTTTCCCGAGGGGGGAGGGGGGGGGGGGGGGGGGGGGGGGGGGGGGGGGGGGGGGGGAAGGGGCCGGGGGCCGGGGGGGGGGGGGGGGGGGGGGGGGGGGGGGGGCGCCCCGCGCCGGGGGGGGGGGGGGGGGGGGGGGGGGGGGGGGGGGGGGGGAAGGGGGGGGGGGGGGGGGAAGGGGGGGGGGGGGGGGGGGGGGGGGGGGAGGGGGGGCGGGGCTGGAAACCCGTTCGAAGACCGGATGAACACGTTCCTTTACAAAATCGGACACGCCCCTAAGAACCCAAGTTTTGAAGAAAACGTCAGGTCTTTCTTGGGTAGTGAAAATCCAGTCAATCGCGCAATCCCGAAACGCTTAATGATGCAAAGGCGTCAACAAGATTTCCAGTGATGAACAACGGCATCACTATTGTTAGTCAATGTTCGCGTGCAAGGAAATATTCTGCACTTGGAAAATTTCCAAATTGTTAACGGATGCCAGACATCCAACGTGCTATTTGAGAACCGAAAGATTCTTAGTGACAAAATCATGGTTAATCTCAAGATCGTTGAAACGTCTAACGAGGATGTATTTGCTGAACTAGTTCGTGCGACAAATAGCCAGTCGAAAATTGAAGAGAATCAGTTCTTCTCGCTCAGGCCAATTGTCAAGCGTGTAGAACAGTATTTTGATTCCTTTGATGAACAAGATGGTCGTCTATATTTTGAGCGACGTGATCGCCAGTTCATAGGAAGAGACGTTCCTGCTGTCCGTGTTTTCTCAGTACACACCGCAGCAAAATGCGTGGCAGCTATGTTCTTTAACCGACCTGAATTGGCGTATAGATACCCGAAGCAGATGTACCAATTGATCGGCGAGAAGATGTTCTACGAAGGGAATAAGGAAATTATCTTTTACTGCTCATCTCTCGCACTTTATAGGCTGCATTTACTCGTATCAAATGGAACAATTCCGCAAAACATGCGGAAGTTCAAATGGCATATCCTCTCGTTGATCCGAGTGATTATTGCAGGCGAAAAAATGCCGGACATAAATTCTAAAAAAATTGATCCGTATTGCCAGAAAATAGTCGACGCACTTTCCAAGCATGGTTCTTCGGCAGTTACGCCATTCAAGAAGGCCGCAGGAATTATTGAGTCAATGGGAGATATTTCCAGCGACAGGTTGAAGCGTCAGGCTGTTTTAGAAGAAATGCTCAAAAATCTCAAATGTTTTGCAAGCAGTAATCAACATTGCATAGGCAACCCATTCCCCGGCCTGCGCGATAAAGCCGCGCAACGCCGGTGAATTCAACGGTTGCTCCTTTTGAGATAGCCGATGGAAATCGCAGAAGAAAACAAAGACCCTGTGCATGGTGAGTGCGTTGTTCATACGCACCCCGTGCCACCCGGCGAACTTGATCGCTACAGCATCAATAGTGATCCACATTCAGAAATGGACATTGCGACGTATGTGGAAGGCCAAGCAACCACTAAAGGGGTCAGCGTCGCATTCCTTTTCGAGCCACCATGCCACGTTGCTCACGCATTAAATTTGCGGGGATGTCGCATCAGGCAACCAGCCTGACAACCCACAGCTTTCACTTTTCGACGAAAGCGCGCTCGATCACGTAATCACCGAGTTCGCCGGTGTGATGGCGCGCCACCTTGAAGCCACGGGCATCGAGCAAGGCTGCCGTATCCTTCAGCATTTCCGGGCTGCCGCAGATCATTGCCCGATCATGTTCAGGATCGAGCGGTGATTGGCCGATATCGGCAAAGAGCTTGCCGGAATCGATCAGATCGGTGAGGCGTCCTTCATTGCGGAAAGCTTCGCGGGTCACGGTCGGGTAATAGATCAACTGCTTGCGCGCCAGTTCGCCGAAGTACTCGTGGCTCGCCAGTTCGTGTTCGATGTAGTCGTGATAAGCCAGCTCATTGGTCCAGCGTACGCCATGAATGAGGATGATTTTCTCGAAGCGCTCGTAGGTTTCGGGGTCGTGGATCAGGCTCATGAACGGCGCCAGGCCGGTGCCGGTTGCAAATAGGAAAAGTCGCTTGCCCGGTTTCAGGTCATGCAGCACCAGCGTACCGGTCGGCTTTTTGCTGACGATGATCGGATCACCTGGCTGCAGGTGCTGCAGCCGTGACGTCAGCGGGCCATTCGCCACTTTGATGCTGAAAAACTCCAGATGCTCCTCATGGTTGGCGCTGGCAATGCTGTAAGCGCGGGTCAGCGGCCGGCCTTCGACTTCCAGCCCGATCATCACGAACTGGCCATTGATGAAGCGCAAACCGGCATCACGCGTGGTGCGGAAGGAAAACAGTGTGTCGTTCCAGTGATTGACCGAGAGAACGGTTTCGGTGCTGAGGTTGCTCATGATCGTGACTCCTTTGCTTGCTTTGACTGAAAGCGATGATAGGCGTTGCACAATAGAAATATAAGCGGATAATTTAGCTATCCATTAACGATTTAATCGATATGCGACTCACCCTGCGCCAGCTTGAAGTTTTTGCCGCCATCGCCCGCATCGACAATGTTTCGCGTGCGGCGGAAGCCCTGAACATGTCACAATCGGCTGCGAGCAGCGCCCTGGTTGAACTGGAACGCCAGTTCGATTGCCCGCTGTTTGACCGCATCGGCAAATCCCTGCGCCTCAACAGCACCGGACGCGGTCTGCTGCCGCAGGTTGAGGACTTGTTGGCCAAAGCCAGTGAAATCGAAGGCTTTCTGGCCGGCGGCAAACTTGGCCCGCCGGCAGTCGGCGCCACGCTGACCATCGGCAACTATCTGGCGACGCTGATCGTTGCCGAATACCTGCAGCGCCACCCGGAGTCACGCGTTGACCTGAAGGTATCGAATACCAGGCACGTGCTTGATGGTCTGATCCGTTGCGAACTGGATGTCGGTCTGATTGAGGGTGAAGCCAATGACCCGGATTTGCTGACTGAACCCTGGCTGGAAGATGAACTGGTTGTTTTCTGCGCGCCGCAGCACAAGCTGGCGCAGGTTGAACAGGTCAGCAACCAGCAACTGGCTGACGAATCCTGGATCTTGCGTGAACGCGGCTCAGGCACACGCGCCCTTTTCGACCGCGTCGTTGCGCCGGCGCTTGAGCAGGTCAACATCCAACTGCAACTGGAGCATACCGAGGCAATCAAGCGTGTTGTCGAAGCAGGCCTCGGTCTTTCCTGCCTGTCGCGGGTTTCGCTGCGCGATGCCTTCCGGCGCGGCAGTCTGGTCGAGATCAAGACGCCCCAGTTCAATCTGCAGCGCCATTTCTATTTTGTGCAACATCGCCAACGCCACATCAGCCCGGCCAGCCGGACCTTTCTCGCGCTTTGCCGCGAGTTGGGTAACGCCGCTGAAATCCGCCTGCCATTTGTCCCTTAGCCCGCGTTTAAAACCCGATCTGCGGAATTTGCATTTTCAGCGACTATAAATTCACAACCTTTTGTTTTTATATATTATTTGCCGAGGCGGTCAATATAGATTTTGCCGACGGATGGCCTTTGGCGGCAGCCGCTTCCAGCCAAATTCTGGCCTCGCCCGTATCCTTGGTTACCCCCTCACCCGTGAAGTAAAGCACGCCGAGTGAGAATGCCGCATCACGCGACCCCTTGTCTGCTGCCTTGCGCAACCAGCGCGCTGCCTCTGCCGGGTTCTTGTTGCCGTCACAACCCTTCAGATTAAGTTCACCGGCAAGCTGCGCGGCTTCCAGTGAGCCTTTCTCGGCCGCCTTGCGCGCCCATTTTTCGGCATCCTTGCAGTTTTTGTCGCCACCCAACCCACGGTCGGCCATCTGTGCCGCTTCGTACAATGCACCAGGATTACCCTGTTCCGCAGCCTTCTGCAGCAGGCGCCGGGCCCGTGGCAGATCCTGCTCGACTGGCTTGCGTCCGGTTTTCAGGATCAGTCCAAGTTCATACTGTGCTGGCGCGTAGCCCTTGTCCGCCGCCGGCTCAAAAGCCTCGACAGCTGCCGCGGGCTGTCCGCGTTTAGCTGCATCCTGGCCCTTGCGGTATAGCTCTTCATACAACGCGCTGTTATCAACCGCTTTGGGCACTGGCGCAGTGACCACTGCGGGTCGGGCAAGTGACGCCAGCGCCGGGCTTGGCTCGACACTGCGCGCTTTCGGCGCAGCGACAGGCTTGGCCGGTGCTTCCAGATCACCACGTGAGAGAGGCGCATGTTCCTTTTGCGAAGGGGCCGGTGCGCTCGCGGCAACACTGGCGAGCACAACTGGCTTGGCGGCCGATGCATTCTCGGTAGCGCCAGCCTCCTCCGTTGTCGCGGCGGGCGAAGGGTTGAAGTAGAAATCACCGGTCAGCGAGGAGTTGTCCCACGGCACCTGGACGCCATCCGACTCCTGCATGACCTTGACCCGCACTTGCTTGAACACATCTTCCACCTTGAGTCCCGGCATACGCAAGGCACCGAGAAGATGGCGGGTAAACAAGCCGTTGGCATCGTTTGAGCCTTCGAATCCGTCACTGGCAATCCTGCCCGGTGCCGTGGCGAAGGAAATATAGGTACCAATCGGTGCATCCATCTGCACCAAGCCTTGCGTCGCGGAGCGCCCGGAGCGGGTGAACGGGTTGTTGCGGCAAGCATCGAGAATCACGATGTTGATGCGGTTGCGCGCACTTTCCATCTTGTCGAGCAGGGCGCCAACCTCCATCGCGGTGTAGGCCACCTCATCCTCGCGCATCAACTCGGCAGCAACCGGAATCAGATAGTTACGGCCCTTGATCTGCATGCCATGGCCGGCGTAGTAAAAAACGCCTACCCCGCCGCCGCTACGCAGTTTGTCGCCAAATTGGCGGACCGCAACGCTCATCTCCTTGAGCGTTGCATTTTCGAGCAGACTGACCTGAAAACCCAGCTCAGTGAGCGTTTTTTTCATCGCTCGGGCATCGTTGACCGGATTAACCAGCGGGCTGGAGGCGTAATTGCTGTTGCCGATGAGCAATGCTGTACGCGGCTCGCCAGGTATGGCGTAACTCGGCGTGGCAGGCGTCTGGGCAACAGCCGCAAAGGCAAAAAGGCTAAGTACCAGCAGTAGCTGATACTTGAGAAGGGATCCGAGTCGTGTCAGTGCAAGCATGGGGTCAGTCTTGTCAAAGGGTGGCTGGCCTGATCTGTGGTCAGACGGTGAACCTGGCATTGGCCCAGTCCAGAAATTTTTTACCTAAAGCGGGGTCGCCCATTTCGTCGGCAAGCATTTTGAAAAGCTCCTGACGATTAGTCGCTCGCGCAACGCAACGCTTGAGAACAATTCGCGCAATGGCGCCGATCTGATTGGCCAGTTCAGACTCCAGCTGCACCAGCATTTCGGGATCGAAGCTGTCATGCAGTGCAGTCGAAGCCGCCCCATTGGCCATGCTGGCAACTGCTGCCGGCATAGCGTGCTGACCTGCCTGAGTCGGCGGCGCCAGATGCGCAATTTGTTGCAGAAACTCCTTTTGTACTGACGCTTCGGGCAGATTCCCGGCGAGTGCGACCATCAATGCCGGCCAATCCCCGGCGCTGGACAGGGCCTTTTTAAGCACCACACTGGCTATTGGCCCGATGTATTCTGCCAAGGCACTTTGAATAGCCGATTGCGCGCTCGGCTCCAGGGCAAAGACAGCAGGCAACTGTGGCGGCACGGCAACAATTGCATCATCAACCGCCGCTGCCGCCTGAATCAGCGATTGCGCAAAAGCCGCTGCTCCCTGCGGACGGTATGCCGGGCCAAGCGAAAGCGCCTGATCGATCAAACGCAAAAACTCGGTCGAGAAAGCAGACGAAGCAGCACAATCCACCAGCCGGGGTTGCGTATCGTCCTGCAAGCGCAGCGGCGCATCCACCGGCCGCGCCCCGGTAATCAGCGTGTAAGCCACTGCGGCCAGGGCGTAGAGGTCGCTCGCTGCGGTCAACTGGCCGTTCAGGCAATAATTTTCCATGGCTGTGTAGCCGGGGATAACCGAGAGACGCTGCTCGGCGTTGGTCTCTTGCGTACCAAGCAAACCAAGCGTTGGCAAAAACAGGACAGGGCTGCCATCACTGCGCACCCTGATCCGCGACGGGCAAATTCCGCCATGGAGAAATGCAGCGCTGTGCATGGCCGCCAAACCATCGAGAAGCGGCAAAAGCATTGAGAGGAGAGCGCGTTGATCAAGTTTGACCTGCTGCGCCCGCCATGCCGTCAATGAGGCACCGGTTTCATATTCGCTGACAGTGCAAACCGTGCCGTTGGCGATAAAGAGACGCAGGACACGAGCCACGTTGGGATGGCGAACGGCAGCAATCTGCCGCGCCTCCTCCGTCAGACGCCGTACGGTATCAGCCAGTATCCCTGCCTGCTGGCTGAATATTGGAACCACCGCACTACTGGCGCTACGGGTGGCAATCCGGATCGGCAACAGTTCGCGGATGACGACGGTCGTGCCGAGGATTTTGTCCTCGGCCAGATAAGTCAGCCCATCGCACCCGCTGGCCAGCAGGCGCAGCACGCGGTAGTCCGCCCATTCATAGCCCGGCGCCAGCGCATGCGCGCCAGCCGGGTGCAAATCTTGCGCCGCCACCCCTGAACTCACTGCTCAAGCATCTGCATAGCTTTTTTGAGACTACGCGCCATCCGGTTGAAGACGACGGCCAAGCGGGAAACCTCGTCCTTGCCCGTCTCATCAAGCTCGGGCACATCAAGCTTGCCCTTGCTGATCTCGCTCGCCACATCGGCCATACGCTCCAACGGATTGAGCACGAAGCGGGTCAGCATGACGTGCAGTGAGAGAAAGATTACCGCGAAGACGCCCAGCAATGAAGCCATGAAGGTATAGAAAGCCTTGTCGGCCTTGGCGACTGGCAACAGCATGGGCACGGTGACGATCTGCGCGCCGATGATTTCGTTGAGCTGCCAGCCAAAACCGTTCGACTCACCATAGAGCTTGATCATTGAGGCGGGCGCCATAGCCGGCGTCGTGTGACAGGCCAGACAGGCGGGGTTCTTGATCTGGATCGGTTTGGCGATATAAAGCATGCGCGCATCGCCCTGCATGCGCTCGCCGACGATCATTTCAGCCTTGTCGGGCGCCTGACGATAGGCGTTGATGATATCCGTTTCCCATTCGCTGGCCCGATCACGCGGGTTGGTCGGGTTGAGCGCGGCTTCCTTGTAGCTGTATTCCGGGAACTTCTTGCGCACCTCGTTCAGGGTTTCGGTGGCGGCAAAGGCTGGCACGGTTTGCGGCAGAAATTCGACATCGAGCCGGGGATCGAGATGCGGCTTGATCTGATTCGTGGTGTAGGTGCGTGTCGCGAGCGCCGTTTCCATCAGCAGTGTGGCGTGCTGCATCACCTCGTCACGCGCATTGCTCTGCAGCATCCGGTAACCGAACACCCCGGAAACCAGCATGCCCATGAGCAGGATGCCGAGCAAACAAAGGTTGAATTTTAGTCGTAGTCCCATGCCCTGCCCCCAAGCGTAAAGTCGAATCTGACGGGCGATTATAAAGTGTCAGTCAAAAAATCGTTGACGCATTCTGGCCTGCGTTCAACGCCCTTGCCGAGGGTTTCGCAAGCTTGCCGCACAATATAAATCAGAGTATTCTTATATACATGAAAACGAGACTGATTTTTGGCCTTCTTTTGGCGTTGACCACGACCGAAGGGAGTGCAGGGCCGACCGTAGCGAGTGCAGAGCCAACTGTTCAGGCGCAACAACTGACTACCATTACGGTGCAGCCGCATCCGGTCGACCTTACCTTTCCAGCCGAATCGCTGGTTGAAGCCGTGCAGCAGACCACTGTTGGCGCCCAGATTGCCGGCCGCGTGCTGGAAGTAAAGGCCGATGCCGGGCAAAGTGTCAAAAAAAGGCGACCTGTTGATGCGTATCGATGCGCGCGAAGCCGCTGAAGCGGCACGTGGTGCCGAAGCGCAGTACATCAACGCCAAGGCCACTTTCGACCGCAGCAAAAGCCTGAAGGATCAGAAATTCCTCAGCCAGGCTGCCGTCGACAAAGCCAAGGCCGACCTCGATGCGGCCGCAGCCAATCGCTCGGCAGCCGGTGCCAGCCAGAGCCACGCCAATATTCTGGCGCCAATCAGCGGCATGATCGCCCGCCGCCACGCCGAACTCGGCGACATGGCAACGCCAGGCAAACCACTATTCACCATCTACGAACCGGGCGGCCTGCGCGTCGCCGCCAGCATTCCGCAATACCGGCTCAACGACATGCGCAATGTGAACACCGCGCGTGTTGAATTCCCTGAACTCGGCAAATGGGTTACGGCAACTGCCGTAACCGTATTGCCGACCGCTGATGCCGCCACCCACGTTTCGCAGGTCCGCGTATCGCTGCCGCCAATACCGGAAGCCACCCCCGGCATGTTTGCCCGCGTTCACTTTGTGCTCGGTCAAGCCAGCAAGATGACGGTGCCGGCCAGTGCCGTTGTCCGGCGTGGTGAAGTGGCGGCGGTTTATGTGATCTCTGGCGAGCAGCGCACAAGTTTGCGCCAGTTGCGTCTCGGCGAGGCGGTAGGCGAAGGCGAGATTGAAGTGCTGGCCGGCCTGACCAGCGGAGACAAGGTGGTTACCGAGCCAGTCAAGGCCGGCATGCAGATGAAGTCGGCCAAGTAAGCCATGAGCAGCAACGGTCAGTTGGGTATTTCAGGGCGCATTGCCGCCGCCTTCCAGGCATCACGCATGACGCCGCTGCTGGCGCTGGTTGCCCTGCTGCTCGGGATTTTTGCGACGCTGATCACGCCGCGTGAAGAAGAGCCGCAGATCGACGTGACGATGGCCGACGTGCTGATCGCCTTCCCCGGCGCATCGGCCAAGGATGTCGAAAATCTCGTGGCGCGACCGGCCGAGCAGGTGCTGTCGCGCATGCATGGCGTCGAACACGTCTATTCCATGTCGCGCCCCGGCATGGCCGTAGTTACCGTGCAGTTCGATGTTGGCGTCAAATACAACGATGCCGTGCTGCGCCTGTATGACACCGTGCATTCGCACCGCGACTGGCTGCCGCCCAACCTCGGCGTGCAGGAGCCGGTGATCAAACCGCGCGGCATCGACGATGTGCCGATTGTTGCGCTGACTTTCTGGACCAAAGATCCTGAGCGTTCTGCTTTTGAAATGCAGCAGGTATCGCGCGCCGTCGAAATCGAACTCAAGCGGATCAAGGGCACGCGCGACATTTCGACCATCGGTGGGCCGGACCACGTAATTCGTGTCGAGATCGACAGCGAACGAATGAACGCCTTCGGCCTGACGCCACAAGATATTGCCGGCGCACTCAAGGTTTCCAATGCCCTGCAATCCTCCGGCAACCTGACCGCCGGCAACCACGAAATACTCGTCCAGACCGGCACCTACCTCGAATCCGCCGCCGATGTAAAACAACTGGTCGTTGCCGTGCGCGGTGAAGCCGGCAGCCGCAAGCCGATTTTCATGAGCGATGTGGCAACAGTCGAAGATGGCCCCGACCAGCCGAAAAATTACGTCTGGTTTGGCAACAAGGACGGCGAATTCCCCGCCGTCACCCTGCAACTTTCAAGCAACCGGGCGTTAATGCCGCCGATGTCGCAAATGCTACGGTCGACCGCATAAATCGCCTGAAAAATACGGTGATCCCGGACGGCGTTGAAGTGACCGTTACGCGTAATTACGGCGCGACGGCCACTGAAAAGGCGCAGAAACTGATCGGCAAACTGGTTTTCGCCACCGCCTTCGTCGTGTTGCTGGTTTTCTTCGCGCTGGGCAGGCGCGAGGCGGTGATCGTCGGCGTCGCCGTGACCCTGACCCTCGCCGCAACGCTTTTTGCCTCTTGGGCCTGGGGATTTACGCTCAACCGCGTCTCGCTCTTTGCGCTGATATTCTCGATTGGCATTCTGGTCGATGACGCGATTGTCGTAGTCGAGAACATTCACCGCTGGCAAGGCCTGCATCCGGACAAGGGGCTGCTGGAAATCATCCCGCCAGCGGTTGATGAAGTCGGCGGCCCGACCATCCTCGCTACGCTGACGGTGATTGCCGCGCTCTTGCCGATGGCTTTCGTTACCGGCCTGATGGGTCCGTACATGAGCCCGATTCCGATCAATTCTTCACTCGGGATGGCGATTTCGCTGGCAGTCGCTTTTATAGTGACCCCGTGGCTGGCACTCAAGTTAATGAAGCCGCATGGCACTAGCGCTCACGAGCATCAACCATCCAGGCTCGACGCCAAACTCGACAGCACCTTCCGCAAACTGCTGACACCCTTCCTCGACCCCATCAAAGGTGGTGCCGCACGTATCAAGCTGGCCATCGTCATTGTCCTGCTCATCCTCGGTTCGGTATCGCTGGCCTACTTCCAGCTCGTCGTGCTCAAGATGCTGCCGCTCGACAACAAGAGCGAATTCCAGGTCATCCTCGACATGCCGGTCGGCACGCCGGTTGAAGAAACTGCCCGCGTCCTGCATGAAATCGGTGCCGAACTGGCAACGAATGAAGATGTGACCAATTACCAGGCCTATGCCGGCACAGCCAGCCCGATCAATTTCAATGGTCTGGTCCGTCAGTATTACCTGCGTGCCGCGCCGGAAAAGGGCGATGTGCAGGTCAATCTCGCCGATAAGCATGATCGTAGCCGCAGCAGTCACGAAATTGCCGGTGCCGTGCGTGAGCGGATCGAAGCGATCGGCAAAAAGAACGGCGGCAACGCCAAAGTCGTAGAAGTACCGCCCGGCCCGCCGGTGATGTCGCCCATCGTTGCCGAAATCTACGGTCCCGATTACAAAGGCCAGATCAGCGTCGGCAAGCAGGTGCGCAGCGCCTTCGAGAAGACGAAAGATCTGGTTGCGGTCGACGACTATATCGACGCCGATTCTCGTAAAACAATTTTGCACGTGCTACAGAGCAAGGCTGCCCTGCTCGGCGTCGCCCAGAGCGACATCATCGAAGTGGTCAGCATGGGCCTTGCCGGGCAGGATGTAACACCGGCGCGCAATGCCGACTCCAAATTTGAAATCCCGGTCCGCATCACCCTGCCCGCCGAGAAGCAATCCAATCTCGACGCCCTGCTCAAACTGCGCGTCCGTTCGCGTGATGGCCAGCTGGTGCCGGTTTCCGAACTGGTTGAAGTCCGCGATCAGGCACGTGAAAAGGCCATCTACCACAAGGATCTGCTACCGGTGGTCTATGTCGTCGGCGATATGGGCGGCAAGCTCGATTCACCGCTTTACGGCATGTTCGACGTGCGTTCGCAGATCAACGGCATGGCGCTCAAGGAAGGCGGCACGCTGGGCGAGTGGTTCATCCACCAGCCCAATGACCCCTACGCCGAATACAGCGTCAAATGGGATGGTGAATGGAAGGTCACCTATGAAACCTTCCGCGACATGGGCATTGCCTACGGCGTCGGCCTGATCCTCATCTACCTGCTGGTCGTCGCCCACTTTGGCAGCTATCTGGTGCCGCTGATCATCATGGCGCCGATTCCGCTGACCATCATCGGTGTCATGCCCGGCCACGCGCTGTTCGGCTCGCAATTCACCGCCACCTCGATGATCGGCATGATTGCGCTGGCCGGCATCATCGTCCGCAATTCAATCTTGCTGGTTGATTTCATCAAGCAGCAGGTCGCAGCCGGCATGGATTTCCACGACGCCGTGATCCAGTCCGCCGCTGTGCGCGCCAAGCCGATTGCGCTGACCGGACTGGCCGCCATGCTCGGCGCCATGTTCATCCTTGATGACCCGATCTTCAACGGGCTGGCGCTCAGCCTGATCTTCGGCATTCTGGTTTCCACCCTGCTCACCCTGGTGGTGATCCCGGTTCTTTATTTCTCAGCTTTCAAAAAGGAACATCAATCATGACCATCGAACGCATCATCCGCATCATGGCCGGCTTTTTCATCCTGCTCTCTCTGGCCCTCGGTTTTGACGGCAGCCCAATATTTGTTTCAAAATGGTTCCTCGCCTTCACCGCCTTTGTCGGCTTTAACTTGCTGCAAAGTGGCTTTACAGGCTTTTGCCCGCCCGAAAAACTATTGGCCAAGCTTGGCATCAAACGTGGCAACGGTGGCAGTTGCTGCAGCTGACACAAGGCTTGACCCAGATCAAGCCAACATTCAACAATTCAACCACACTCCATGCCGAGACGATAATTGGCCATTGCGATCTTTACTTGACAATGTGTTTACAATCGCTAGGCTTGCTGTCTCGAAAGCGTCCTATCAGAGGCGTTCAGTGGAGACTGAGACTTGAATTCCGAAGCACCAGACACACCGGATCAACCATTGCAGGAAACCGAACAGGCGCTAAACAAAGCCCTGCGCGAACTGCACGGCATTTTCAATACCGCCGTCATGGGCATAGCCTTGCTGCGGCATCGCAAGATTGAGCGCTGCAACCGGCGCATGGAAGAACTCTTCGGCTTTGCGGAGGGCCAGATGGTCGGTTGCTCGACCCGCGTCTGGTATGACAACGATCAAACTTGGGAATTTGTCGGCCATGATGTTTATCCCGAACTGGCTGCTGGTCGAGAATCCTATAGCGAACGTTTGTTCCAACGTCGCGATGGCAGCCATTTCTGGGGCCGCCTGGCCGGTCGCGCGCTTGACCCGGTCGACGTTTTCGCCGGCTCGGTCTGGATTATTGAAGACCTGACCGTTGAAAGAGCCGAGCACGAGGAGTTGCTGCTGGCGCGCAAGGTATTTGAAGTCAACTCTGAAGCGATCATGGTCAGCGATGCTAACAATCGCATCGTCAGGGTCAATGCTGCTTTTGAGGCAATTACCGGTTACCGCGAGGATGAAGTGCTGGGGTGCGACCCGAAAATGCTTGGCTCCGGTCATCATGGCACTGAGTTTTTCCAGACGATGTGGCAAACACTGCGCACAGATGGCTACTGGGCAGGCGAGATATGGGACAAACGCAAAGATGGTAGCGAATACCCGAAATGGGTGCACATCGACACGATTCGCGACAGAGAAGCGCGAATTTCGCATTTTGTCGCTGTTTTTTCCGACATTTCCGAACGCAAAGCCAGCGAGGAACGTATCCGCTATCTCGCCCAGCACGATGCACTAACCGGCCTGCCCAACCGCTTCACCCTCGCTGTTCATCTTGAGCATGCCCTGGCACGCGCCGAGCGGGCGAATGAAAAAATCGGCTTGATGTTCATTGACCTCGATAACTTTAAGACAGTCAACGACACGCTGGGCCACCCAATCGGTGACTTGCTGTTGTGTGAAGTGGCACGCCGTATCACCAGTGCCGTCAGAAAATCGGACATCGTCGCGCGAATTGGTGGCGACGAGTTTGTTGTCGTCCTCGAATCAGCCCACCTGCCGGGTGATGCCGGGATGGTGGCGCAAAAAATTCTTGAACGGATGAGCGAAGCTGTGCCGGTCGATGGCAACGATTTGCATACCACGCCGTCAATCGGCATCGCCATTTACCCCGATGACGGCGCGAGCAGCGAAGACCTGATGCGCAATGCCGACGTCGCCATGTATCACGCCAAGAGTGCTGGCCGGAACAATTACCAGTTTTACGCCGAGCACATGAATCAGGCGGCAGCGGTGCGCGTTCAAATGGAAACACGCCTGCGCGCGGCGATGGCCGCAGGCGATTTTTCTCTGCACTTTCAGCCACAAATTGACCTGAGCAGCGGCTTGGTCAGTGGCTGCGAAGCGCTGATCCGCTGGTACAACGCCGAACTCGGCTGGGTATCGCCAGCCAGTTTTATTCCGCTAGCCGAAGAAATCGGCCTCATTGTGCCGATCGGCGAATGGGTGTTGCGCCGCGCCTGTCAAACGGCCAAGAGTTGGCTTGATGCCGGCATTAAGTTTGGCAGCGTGGCGGTCAATATTTCGCCGCAACAGTTCCGCCAACGCAATTTCCCGCAATGCGTCGAAAATATCCTGCGCGAAACCGGCTTGCCGGCAGCTTGCCTTGAACTCGAAATTACCGAAAGCACAATCATGGAGACCGCCGAAACGGCCGTTGCCATGCTCGTTCAACTCAAGGACATCGGGGTCACGCTCGCAGTTGATGACTTTGGTACAGGCTACTCCTCACTCGCCTACCTCAAGCGCTTCCCAATTGACCGCCTGAAGATCGACCGTTCATTCGTCACCGATCTTGAAATCGACCCATCCGATGCGGCAATTGCCACTGCCGTCATCGCCCTCGCCCACTCACTAGGCCTGACGGTGGTTGCCGAAGGGGTAGAAACCCAATGGCAATCCGACTTCCTGCGGCAACACGGCTGTGATAGCGTTCAGGGTTACTTTTACTGCCGCCCTGGCCCCGCCGACATTGCTGCCGAATTCTGTCGGCAACGGGCAATGCCCGGCATCAATAAGCGGCGCCTGCTTCGGAGTTTGCAATGAAAATTGGTTTTATCGGCCTCGGCATCATGGGGCGCCCGATGGCGCTCAACCTGCTGAAAGGTGGTCATTCCGTCACCGTCTGGGCGCGTCGCGCCGAATCCATGCAGCCACTTCTCGATGCTGGCGCAAGCGGGGCAGCGAATCCAACGCAAGCCGCTCAAGGAAATGAACTGGTCATTTCGATGGTTGCCGATTCACCGGATGTCGCTGAAATCATGCGCGGTGTAGCCGCAGCCGGCCAGCCCGGATTGGTCGCCGTCGACATGAGCACCATCGCCCCCGCTGCCGCCCGGCAGATCGGCGTCGATCTGGCTGCCGCCGGCGTCGACTTCATGGATGCCCCAGTCTCCGGCGGCGAGGTTGGCGCCATTGCCGGCACGCTGTCGATCATGGCTGGCGGCTCCGACGCCGCCTTCGCCGTCGCCAAACCGGCTTTTGAGTGCATGGGCAAGAACATAGTGCACGTTGGCGCCAGCGGCGCTGGTCAGGTCACCAAAGCGGCCAACCAGATTGTGACCGGCATGGGCGTCCTCGCCGTCGCCGAAGCCTTTGCTTTTGCGGCCAAAAATGGTGTTGACCGGAGCAAGGTGCGCGAAGCCCTGCTCGGCGGTTTTGCCTACTCGAAAATTCTTGAAAACCACGGCCAGCGGATGCTCGACCGTAATTTCAAACCCGGTTTCAAAAGCTGGATGCACGAAAAAGACCTCAACATCGTCATGCAGACTGCGCACGAACTCGGCCTCTGCCTGCCCGGTTCGGCAGCGACGGCGCAGATGTTCAATGCCATGGTCGGTTCCGGCATGGGCGAGGAAGACTCGATTGCCGTGTTGAAACTGCTGGAGAATCTGTCGGGACAAGCATGAAAGTCGGATTTATTGGACTGGGCGCGATGGGGCGCCCGATGGCCTTGCATCTGCACAAGGCCGGGCACGAACTATTCGTCTGGGCGCGCCGTCCGGCAGTGGTCGGCGATCTGCCCGCCACGGTTTGCGCTACCCCCGCTGAACTAGGCCAGCAGTGCGCAGTTGTCTTTACCGTGGTCACCTCAAGCGCCGATGTAGAAAACATTGCCCTCGGCAAAGATGGACTGATCGACGGCATGGCACCAGGTTCGGTGCTGGTGGATTGTTCAACGATAGCCCCTGAAACAGCCCGACTGATTGCCGCCAAACTGGCTGAAAAAAATATTGCAATGCTCGATGCCCCGGTTTCCGGCGGTGTTCAGGGCGCGATTGATGGCACGCTGGCGATCATGGCTGGTGGTTTGCCGGAAACAATCGAAATGGTCAGGCCGCTGCTCGAATGCCTCGGCCAGCGCATCGTGCACATCGGCCCGAACGGTGCCGGTCAGGTAGCCAAGGCCTGCAATCAGATGATCATGGTCGCCGCCATCCAAGCGGCAGCTGAGGCAATGCGCCTGGCGGCCGCTTCCGGTGTCGATTGCGCCAAGGTCAGGCAGGCGCTGGCCGGAGGCTCCGCTGCATCGCGCGTCCTTGATGTGATGGGCGAGCGCATGGTCCAACGCAATTTTTCAGCCGGCATCGAAGCCCGGCTACATCACAAGGATTACGGACTGGTGCTTGAAGCAGCAAGAAAATCCGGCGCTTTTATGCCGTTGACCGCAACCGTTGCTCAGCAACTCAATGCACTGATGGCACAAGGCATGGGGCGCGCTGACACGTCATCGCTCCTGCGTGTTCTGGAGGGCAAATGAGCCAGATCGCCCAACTCTCAGAAGAGGAAATCGAAGAGCGCTTTCACATCACCGGGCCGACCGCCATCCAGTTCACCCTGGCTGGCTACGCGACGCATAAGGAAGCTTTCACCGCTCAGTTTGCCGACGGCAAGGAACATTTTTTGACTACCCTGCTGGCGGTCGATGAAGAGGCGCAACGGCTGATCATCGACTGCAGTGGTAGCGCCGATCTCAATCGCCTGTTCAGCGAAAGCAAGCGCAATGTCTTTATCGCCCGCCCGGGTGGCATACATGTTCAATTCACCTGCGGCCCAGCCAAGCAGATCTCGTTTGAAGACGCACCCGCCTTTTCGCTGGCTTTGCCAAAATTTATCATGCGCCTGCAACGGCGTGAATTTTTCCGGATTGAAACACCGCGTACCAATCCCTTGCAGTTTCACGCCCGTCTGCCCAATGACGCCTTGCTCACGCTACCGGCAAACAATATCTCGGTCGCCGGCATTGGCCTCACTTCAAGCAGCGATCACGGGCTGAGTTCCGGCATCGCCCTGGGCAATTGCCGCTTTGCGCTGCCCGAGGATGATCAAGATGTGTTCATCAAAGCCATCGTCCGCCACGTCACCGCGCATGAATTACGTGCCGGCATCACCCAATGGCGCATCGGGCTGCACTTTGAAAGCATGCCGCTCGCCGCAGAAAACCGCCTGCAACGCTATATTGCGCATATTGAGCATGAGCGTCGCGAGCTGAGCTGAGTCTTCAGTGCATACAATTCCTCACAAAAATTGATTAGGACTTACATCGCGCGCAATGCTTAACTACAAATCGGCTAGGCCTTTTCGAAGTTAACAAAACAAACATTCGCTGCCATGCAATCCAGACAGGCTCAAAACAAAAACAAAACGCCAAAAAACTATCTGCTTTACGCCGGTATCCTTGCGCACGAACAAACTGCCGACACCATTGAAAATACCTTGCTTGGCGACCCCATCCGCCGTCGAATTAACCGCCTTGAACGTGCAGCCGAATCAAACTTCGGCAAAATCATCAGTCGTAACGCGCACGGTTTGCTTGCCGCATTTGAGACAGCAGAGGCCGCTGTGCGCGGCGCCTGCGAAATGCAAAAACATTGCGCGCTAATTCCTCAAATTTCTGGCGCCAAGGTCGGCATTCAAATCGGGATTGATGCAATCGACAGTAAGCAAGTCGCCCTCGACCGAATTGAACTGACAGAAACCAGGGCATACCGGTTGGCGAATCTGCTCGGTGATGACGGCATTGTTGTGGCAAAAGCGGTTGTTGATGAGTTGCCGTCAGCCATCCGCCAGGATATCTACGTAATTTCACCAGCCAATGTGCGCAATTTGGTTCATGCCATCAGTTGGCGCGATGGCCCACCTGTCTATCCAGTAGCAACGCAAAGTTGGACCGATTTTCCTTCAGCACCTGAGCTGCCACCTCCCAGCATCGTCTTGCGCCTGGCCGGAGTTTCATACAAGTTCAACAATCCCCAGGCCGAGATCATGATTGGTCGCGACCCAACCTGCGACATCGTTGTCGACCACAAAAAAGCATCGCGCAGCCATTGCAAACTAATCATTGAGCGCGACAAATTCCTCTTGATCGACACGAGTACCAATAGCACTTACATCACATCAAGCAATGGCGCTGCACTCAAGGTCAGCCGTGAGCAAGCAAAGCTACCCGAGAAGGGCTGGATTACACTCGGCCATCAGTATCATCAAAACGGCCAATTCCGGATTGAATTTGAAGTAATCCCTGCACAACAACGATTCACTTAACAACGAACACCGGGGCCAGTTAAATCATTTGCGCTCCAGGCATCTCCAGCAGCACCCGCAAACCGCCGTCAGGGCGGTTTCTGCATGGATTTTGCCATTGACCGCAGCCAGCACGCGACGTGCGATAGCCAGACCCAGCCCGTAACCTTCGCCTTGACCTGCGCCTCGAAAGAATGGCGTAAAGATTGTTTCCAACTCATCAGCCGGCACGCCTGGCCCCTGATCCTCAATCACAATCTGGCAGCGGTTTCCAGGCAGACTCGAAACCGCCAGCGTGACCAAACCACCCACAGGAGAAAAGCGTAGCGCGTTACGCAGAACATTCTCAATCGCCCGATGCAGCAATTCTCCATTGGCGCGCACCCAAAAATTCGGCAGTTTTTCGCAGTTGACCGTAACACGTCGGCCTGCCGCCTCAAATCGGGCATCCTCGACCAGATCACCGATCAACTCAGTCAGGTCCACATCCTCAAGCGTCACACCGACCCCGGCCTCAAGACGGGAAAGCGTGAGCAGCTCACCAACCAGCCGATTCATCCGCTCGCCTTCACGCTCGATGCGCTGCAGGCTATCCTCCATCCGTGCCGGTTGCTGGCGCGCCAGCCCAATTGCGGCGTGCAGGCGGGCGAGTGGTGAGCGCAACTCATGCGAAACGTCGTGCAGCAGACGGCGTTGACCATCCATCAAGGCACGCAGGTGGCTGCTCATGCGGTCGAAATCGTGGCCAAGATCGGCCAGTTCATCACGACGTTTGCCCATACGCTGGCCGATACGGACGTCGAGATTGCCCTCAGCGGCAGCATTGAATGCGCCGCGCAATTGACGAATCGGTTTGGCGATATACCAGGCCAGGCCAGCGGCACAAAACAGGCTGCCGAGCAAACCGCCCAGCAGCACCGGCAAGGGCGGCAGACGGAGGCCATTGGGCGGCGGCAGGTGCTCCGGTCGATGGCCGTCAACGTGGAAAGGCGGTGGCCGGAAATCGGGTGGCAGACCAGCCTCAATACGCGTCTCAAAACGTTCGCGATCCAGCCAGAAAATCAGGCCGGCCCCCAGCGCACCAGCCAGTTGCACCAGCCAGACAAACAGAAAGAATTTCCAGAACAGCCGGCCCATGGCTTACTCCCGAATCAACTGATAACCCTGCCGAAAAACCGTCTGGATACACGAACGACCATCGGCCAGCGTGCCCAACTTGTGGCGGATGCTCGACAAATGCACATCAATACTCCGGTCAAAGCGCGCCAGAGGCCGCCCCAGCGCCTGCTCGGAAAGCTCGCTTTTACTCACCGGGCGACCGCCGTGACGAGCCAGGATTTCAACCAGCGCGTATTCGGTGCTGGTCAGGTCGACCGGCGCACCAGCCCATTCAACTCGACGTTGCTCAGGCCGCACACACAAATCACCAAAGAGCAGCGGCGCATTGGGCGGTTCACCGGATTGCCCGCTTCGGCGCAGGATGGCCCGTAAGCGGGCAGCCAGTTCGCGCGGCAGGCAAGGCTTGGGCACATAATCATCAGCGCCTAGTTCAAGGCCGACGATACGATCCATATCATCACCGCGCGCGGTCAACATCAGCACCGGCATTGTGCTGGCGGCGCGAATCCGGCGTAACGCCTCGATCCCGGAAAGTTTGGGCATCATCACGTCGAGCACGGCAATCGCGTGCTTGCCGCTCAGTGCTTCGGCGACACCACTGGCGCCATCATGCACCGTTGTCACCATGAATCCGTCCTGAGCCAGATAATCGCCGAGCATTTCGGCCAGTTCCACATCGTCGTCGACCAGCAAAACCGCTGTCATCGCGCCTTCCCATTCTCTATTTGCATGGCTGCGATGATAGCCAAGCCTTTGCAATCAAACACTGAATTTACATCCTTTTACCGCTCGCCTTCGGTGGCCACGAACCAACGCCGCCCTTCCTGCGTGGCGTAAAACAGCGCAAGGAAATTCCGGCAAAAAATGCCGGCAAGCCGAATTTGCCGCGCTGAAACACAGGTTTTCTGCCCGCACAAGGCCAGCAGGGCCGGACGGATGCCAATTTCCTTAACAAACCTTTACCTTGCTTAACTGGAACCACCGCCAATTTCCCCGGTATTTGGCCGATAACTTGCTCGTACACTCGTGCCAGGCCAACTTTCTGGCAATCATTCAACCCGCTTAAAGGAGTTAATCATGATCAGCGGCATAGGTAGTTCCTCACAACTCAGCAGCAAGCTATTTTCAGCACTCGATACCAAAAGCCAGGGCTATTTGGAAAAGAGCGATTTCGTTTCCGCCTTCAGCAAAATTTCCAGCGCAAGCTCCAGTACAAACTCCAGCAGCGCCAGCGTCGATGATGTGTTCAGCGCGCTCGACGGCAACAGTGACGGCAAAGTGACCAAGGACGAATTTGCCAGCACACTGGCCAAACTGCAGGAGCAATTCGACAGCTCCCGCATGCAAGGTGGTGGTCACGGCGGACCACAAGGTGCGGGAGGCCCACCGCCCCCGCCGCCCGCCAGCGATGCCCGCTTCACCAAAGACGAACTGAGCAGCCAGCTGGAAGAGGTCAGTAGCAGCAGTGAAAGCAATAGCACCGAGTTGCTGAGCAAAATCGTCAATAACTTTGAAGCCGCCGATACCAATAGCGATGGCAAGGTCAGCTTCACTGAAGCTATGGCTTACGATATGTCATCGCAAAACAGCACCGCAAGTGATGCTACAACCAGCACCGGTTCCGCCAGCAACACCAATACAAGCGACGCCGGTGTCATGATGAAAATCATGCAACTGATGCAGGCCTACGGCAGCGGCAGCGAAGACAAATCCAGTACGCTGTCCAGCCTGCTCTCGGTGAGTGCCTAAAAACCGAACCCCTGATGAAGCTACTAAGCAACCGACTAAGCCGCCAAACAACGGCGGCCAAGTCTCTGCTTATCCCGGCCTCCCCTTTTCAGGGGAGGAGAAAACCTACCCCCAGACGCCCCGCAGGAAGCCCCCTTGAGGGACAAGGGGGCTGGGTGGGTTAGCGCTTTTTAAGAGGGCAGCCAGGCAATGCCACAGGCCCGCAAAAAAGCATTGCTCACCAAACCCCGCGCAGCCACTTCAAGAGGAGTAATATTTAGACTATAACTAAAGTAATGCCGCAGTGTGCTTACTAAATAGAACACAGAGGAAGAGAGAATGCCGCATCGGATTCCCGCTCGGGCATCGTCGTTGAGTCAGCTAAAAAGACTCGACGAGATACTCAATGGAACGCCGGTGCCGACCTTCGTAATCGATCTCGAACACCGTGTCACCCACTGGAACCGGGCTTGCGAAGTGGTCCTGCACTACCCGGCGCAGCGCATGATCGGCACCTGCGATCAGTGGAAACCGTTTACCCGAACCCGCGCCCGGTGATGGCCGACCTTGTCGTTTCGGGTGATCTCGATTCCGGCATCAACGCCTATTACAGCAACAAGTTTCGCCGCTCGGCGATCATTTCCGGCTCCTGAAGCGGAGGATTTCTTCCCGAGCATGGGGCCGGAGGGCACCTGGCTTTACTTTACCGCCACCCCCTTGCGCGACGATGCCGGCAAAATTATTGGCGCCATTGAAACCCTGCAGGACATATCAGCCCAACGACGCGCTGATCAGGCGTTGCGCAGCGAGCATGAAATCCTCAACACCATCATTGAACACTTCCCTTGCGGTGTCTCGGTGATCGATGCCGCATTACGCATCACCAAGCGCAACGGGCAACTTCGCAGCTTGTTGAACCTTCCTGATGAGCTGAGCAACTGCCCCATCGATCTGGAGAGCGTTATCCGCTTCAACGCCGAACACGGCGAATACGGCCCGGTCGATGTCGACACCCACGTTGCCGAAACCATGGAGCGTGCGCGCAATCCGGAAGCGCATTGCTTTGAGCGCACACGGCCAAATGGAACCGTGCTTGAAATCAAGGGCACACCATTGCCCAACGGCGGCTTTGTCACTTCCTATACCGACATCACTGAACGCAAGCAAGCCGAAGCACGTATCGGGCGGTTACTCGACGAGCAACGTCTGATTTTCGACAATGCCCATGTCGGTATCGTCTGGGTTTGTCAGCGGGTGATATTGAGTTGCAACAAACGCATGGCCGACATGTTCCTGTTCGATTCGCCGCAGCAGCTCAAAGGTGAATTGACCAGCGTTTTCTATGCCTCCCAGGAACAATGGCAACAAGTTGGCGATGAGATGTACCGCGATCTGGAACACAAGGGATTCGCCCAAAGCGAATGTGAGCTGCACCGTCAGGATGGTTCAGCCATCTGGATCATGCTGACCGGCCGCCCGCTCGACCAGAACAACGTTGCCGCCGGTTCGATCTGGGTCTATACCGACATCACCGAAAAACGCCAGCATGAAGCCCAGTTGCTACTGGCTGAGAGGATTTTTTTGCCCACAGTTCGGAGGCCTTGTTGATCACCGACCACAACGGGGTAATCATCAACGTCAACAAGGCGTTTACACAGATCACCGGCTATACCCGCGAAGAAGCTGTCGGCCAGACACCGCGCATCCTCAAATCGAATCGGCACGATGCAGCCTTCTACCGCATGATGTGGACCAGCGTTGCCGAAAAAGGTAGTTGGGAAGGCGAAGTGTGGGATCAGCGCAAAGGGGGTGAGATTTACCCCAAGTGGTTATCAATTACCGTTGTTCGCGATGCCCATGGCGACATCCTCAACTACATCGGCTGCTTCTCCGACATCACCGAACGCAAGGCGGCGCAGGAAAAAATCGAGTATCTCGCCCATCACGATCCGCTGACCAGCCTGCCCAACCGCTTGTTATTACGCGACCGTTTCACCCACTCCCGCGAGTTAATCCGGCGTACCGGCCGCAGCATGGCCTTCATGTTCCTCGATCTCGACCATTTCAAGCGGATCAATGATTCACTCGGCCACCGCGTCGGTGACGATTTGCTGATTGCCGTCGTCAAACGCCTGCGGTCCTGCCTGCGCGAATGCGACACGCTCAGCCGGCAAGGCGGCGACGAATTCATCCTGATCCTCAACGACCTTGAGGGTAAGGAAAGCGCCGCCAAGGTCGCCGGGAAAATCATCAGCAGCCTCAACCAACCATTCCAGATCGGTATTCACTCGCTCAATACGTCGGTATCCATCGGCATTGCCCTTGCCCCGATTGATGGCGACGATTTTGACAGCCTGCTGCAAAAAGCCGACACCGCCATGTACGTTTCCAAAGAAAGCGCACGCGGCACTTACTGCTTTTTCCATCAATCCATGAATGACCAGGCCAAGCGCCGACTTGACCTGAGCAACTGCTTGCGCGGCGCCTTGAATGCCGACCAGTTCCGACTCGTCTATCAGCCACAAGTCTTTGCCGATTCAGGCCGCGTCTTTGGTGCCGAAGCCCTGCTGCGCTGGCATCCGGACGACCGGGCAGCCATTTCGCCAAGCGAATTCATCCCGCTCGCCGAAGAAATCGGCATGATCCTGCCCATCGGCGAATGGGTCATCGCCCAGGCCTGCGACCAAGCCCGGCGCTGGCGCGACGACGGTTTGAACTGCCGGATTGCGGTCAACGTCTCCGGGGTGCAGATTTATCGTGACGACATCGTTGCCACTATCCAGCGCGCCAGCCGCAGCGCTGGCATTTCGCCCGAACTGATACAGGTTGAACTGACCGAATCGACGCTGATTGAAGACAGCATTCTGGTCCATGATGCAATCAGCGGCCTCAAGGCAATTGGTACTTCGGTGGCAATTGACGACTTTGGCACCGGCTATTCCAGCCTGGCTTACCTCAAACGTTTCCGCGTCGACAAACTCAAGATTGACCGCAGCTTCATTGCCGATGCCTGCTTCAATGAAGAAAGCGCCGCCATGACACGCGCCGTGATCAGCATCGCTCATTCGCTTAACATGCGCTCAATTGCTGAGGGTGTCGAAACGCCAGAGCAATTGGCCTTTATCCGGCAAGCCGGCTGCAATGAAGTCCAGGGCTTCATTTACAGCCAGCCACTATCGACAACGGATTTCCTGAAGTTCGCCAATTTGCGGAAAATCTAGCGCCGCCCTGCCTTCCCTTGTCCACCAAGGGGGCTTCCTGCGGGGTGCCAGGGGAGGAAAAACCATTACTCGACCAACGCCGACTTTGGCTGAAACCGCTGCAATAGTTGCTGATAGGGCAGCGCATCCCAGAAGCGTCCACCGCCAGCAACAAATTCGGCAACTTCCGCTGGCGACGGGAAGGAACGATAGCGTCGCGTGCTTGTATCCTGCGGCTCCGGCATCAGCACTTCACCACGTGACAAACGTGCGATGGCTGTAAGCAGATAGGGAATGGCCAGCGGGTAGATTTCGGCGATTTGATGCAGCAGGCCTTCACCCGGCTTGATCGGCAGCCTTGCGACGTGCAGCAGCGGGCCGCTGTCGATGCCCTGATCGACGAGATGCACGGCGCAGGTGAAACAGTCATGCCCTTCGGCCAGGGTGCGCATCGGCCCGAACAAGCCGGCGAAGGATGGCAAGGCGGCGGGGTGGATATTGATGATGCCGTGCTTGACCTGCACCAGCATGGCTGACGTAAAGATATGACTGAAGCGCGCGCTGATCACCAGTTCCGGACGCAGACTTTCCAACACGGCGGCTAGTTGCAGGCGGTCTGTTACGGTCGACAGCGAAAAACCGTACTTTTTTTGCATGCCGTTGAAAGTCAGACACTCGCCTGCTTTTTGCCCCGCCGCAAGGGCAGAGTCGATCAGCGGGAACAGGGTATCAATCGGCAGATTGCGTTCGAGAAATGCCATTTCGGCCAGCGCTGGAATACCGCCTTCAGCGGGCCGATATTTTTCCGAAAGCAGCACACTGATTTCGTGCCCGGCCAGTTGCGGCAGGAGCTTGTTGAGAAAGATACAGCCGTGCAGATCGCGTTTGACACAGAGAGTCAGTTGCATGAGTAAGTGTTCACCTGGTGAGTTTGGGGCGTATTGGCATCACCGATGATTTCGGCGAAATCAAGCAGCTTGAGTGGCGGATAGCGTTCGAGTTGGCGCGCTGCGTTCATGTTGATCAGGAAAGAAAAGCGGCGCGGCAGCGCAATCGGCATGCTGGACGGCGCCACATTCTCAAAAAGAATACGCGCCGCCTGTTGCGCCGTCAGGCGGCCAACTTCGTTATAACGATTAACGACGCCCATGAGCGCTGCCGATTTAAGCACCGGCGCCTCGGAAGCCGCAAAAACCGGCAAATTGCAGGCCATGGCGACGCCGGTCAGCTGGTCGCGCAACAGATTGAGAAAGGTGTCGGGCGATTGATAAAGCAGATCGGCGCCGGCTTTTGCAAGGCTGGCAACCAGTTGCGGCAACTCCTCCGGGCGCGGCTTGCCGTGAGCATCCAGGCTGAACGTCCGCTCGCTGAGGGTAAAGCCGAGTATGGGAGCCAACTGGCGCAGGCGGTCACGCGTCGTCAGCGAGTTTTGCTCGGCAGGATTGACCAGCAAACCCAAATGTTGGAAATCGAAATAACTGCGCGCGGCCCTTAGCTGTGTTTCTTCGTCCAGCAGATACAAAGTGCCGGTCAGGTTGCGCTTTGAGGATTCCAGTTTTTGCACCAATCCGGCTTCCATCGGGTTGCTGACGATCATGAAAACCAGCGGAATATCGGTGATATGACGCACCGGATCAGGCGCATTCCAGGGGCCGGCAACCTCCTGGGTGACGGTCGTGCCCCAGGTCAGGACAAGATCGGGCTTAAGCTTTTTGGCTTCGGCAATAAACCCGGGAATACGCAATTTGTCCTGCGCCACATCGCGTAGGGTGAAACGCACCGGCAAACGCTGCTTGCGGAAGTAATCCTGAAACCCCTGGCAAGACTCTTCGCAACCGCGATAGAGCAGCATCAAGATATGCTTTTCAGCGGCCTGCGCGAATACAGGTACGCAAGCCAGCAGCATGATTGCTATCAGGTGCTTCACGTTTGCCCCACGCGCAGGGGAAGCCCGTCCGGACGAGCGCGACCAAGGCCAAACAGCAAGAACATGCCGAGCAGTGCACAGCAGCCAATCACCACCATCGCGCCACTTGCCGGCAGCCAGGTCAGCAACACCCCGGCCAGCAAAGGGCCGATCACACTGCCCATACGTTCGAGTGTGCGCAAGGCGACCAATACCGAGGTAGCACTGCCCGCGTCAGCCAGCTCGATGGCCAGCGCCTGCATCGGTGCGGCGGAAATCCCGGTTCCGAGACCAAGCGCGATGATGCCGAACCAGATGGACAGCGCTGGCGAAAGGATGTTTGAAGCGAGCCCGGCCAGGCCGCCCAAGCCGATCAACAACATGCCGCCGAGGACCAGTGACAGATGCCGTTGCCAGCGATCCGACAAATACGAAGCCAGTGGATTGCTCAGCGTCAGCAGGATGTAATAGAGCATGATGGCGCGACCGATTGCTGCCGGAGAATAGTCGGCGGCCTGCAAGCCAAGCGGCGTCAGAAAGAAGAGAAAGCCGGCCAGGCTGATCTTGGCGGGAATCGCCGCGCCCAGCATCAAGCTCATGAAGCGCCGGTTACGTAGCAGCGGCTTGAGATCGGCAAGTCGAAAATTTGCCTGTGGCGCGCTGCTTGTTGCCAGATTGCGCTGACTCACGGCAAAAATCACAAACCCGCTCACGGCGGCGAACGCTGAAATGACCAGGACCGCCCGGTAGCCGAGGCGCTCGGCGAGAACGCCGCCGATCGAAGTGCCGCAAATGGCGGCAATACTGACTGCAGCAACGAACAAGGCCAGTCCGCGCGCCCGGTTTTCGCCGCTGGTCGTGGCGATGATCTGTCGCTGGCAAGCCATGGTACCCAGCGCATAACCCGTCGCACAAAGCGCACGAGCGGCCAGCAGCGACCAGTAATGCCCGGTCAGCGCCATCCAGACAAAGCCGCTGGCGGCCAATAAAGCACCGAGGGCAAACACCCGGCGCGGCCCATATCGATCAGCCCAACCGCCGGCATAGGGTGTGGTCAACGCAAAAAACACCATGTAAACAGCAATCGGCAGGCTCACCGCCGTACTGTGCGTCACCCCGCCGGCAGCGGCAAAATCGCTGAAGAACAGCGGCAGGAAGGCGCGCGTCAATTCTTCCGAGAGGATGAAGAGAAACAAGGGCAGACGGAGCGACTGGGCACTGGAGACAGCGCCTGCCACGCCCCGCTGGGCGACCAGCGAGGCGAGCAGTTCGCGAAAAACCAGGATGGTAACTAGCAGCACCACCGCCACATCAGCCGCAATCGCCCACAGGGCGCGTTCGACAAACGCCTGATCAGGCATCACCGACAGTTCGCCGATCACCACCCCGCCAGCATGGATCGCTACCTTGCTGACTGGATCGGATGCTGGTGTTGACGGTGCCGCCGGCTGTCCGCCATCCCCCCTCGCCAAATTAAGGCTGATTCTGGCCAGATCAGGATTGTGCGCCAGCACTTCAGCGAAATAGGCACTAGCGCCCACCAGCTTCGCCGGAGGAATACCAATGCTTACCGCGTATTCAATTTTTTAGCTAGTGTTTCGGCTACGGCGGCAGCTTTGGCGTTGATCGCCGGCTGCAGGCTGCCCGCCAACTGCTCCCGCGACTGCCAGGCAAGAAAGGCGCTCGCCAGCAGCGTCGGGAGCAGGACCAGCGCCATCAATTTCCCACCAGAAATCTGTCGGCGCCAGACCCGGTCAAAAACAAACACCAAGGCAATCCCGGAGCCGATGGCGAGGAGCGCCAACTTAAACAACATCTCCTGCTCCAGTTCGACCTCCTGCGCCTGAAGTGGCAGCGGATCAAGCTCCAGCAGCAGCCCACCAACGGCCCTGCCGCCACTATCATTGACCAGCAGCGCCAGCGTCGGTGAATGCAACGAGTTGTGCGACCATCGATTGCCGGCTTTGATCAGCGGAATCAGCACAGCATCGTCAACTGCTTGCCCCTGGCGCCCGGCAGCGGTCGAAAAATCGATCTGGCTGCTGCGATCCTTCGCCCCCGGCGTTTGTGTCAGCGAGAACATACTGGCTACGGCGATTCCCGTTGCCGGTCCGGGCAATGGCGCAAGCTGCATTTGCATCTGCCGCATTTCCGAAACTTCCAGCCCGGAAAGAGTAGCCGTCGCCATCGCCGACTGGGTGGCCGAAACCGTGATTTCGGCGCGCGAAATGGCAAGTTCGACAAGCAGGCTACGGTGCTTATGCACCAGCAAGAAACCAAGGCAGGCCAATGCCAGAAAATGCGCCAGCAGCAAAAATAGCAGCGCACGCGCCAGCGAAGGCTGTTGCGGCGAAACTTGCGGGGAATCAGAATTGAACTGCATCGGCGCGTTTGGGATTTTGATTGTTATGCTGAGCAGACGAGAAAGCGAATGCAAGTCGCTTGGGCATTGACAGGAGATCAGTATTTATAATACGGGACATTCACCGGAGATGTGTATGCGCTGTACCCAAATGGTCTTCCAAATCTGGCGGCAACTGGTCCTGATCGCCATCGGCATGCTTATCGGCTGTGGGCAGGGCTGGGCTGCAGCGCCCGAAAAACGGGTGGCGCTGGTCATCGGCAATAATGACTACCGCACCGTGACCAAGCTCGACAAAGCGACCAACGATGCGAAGGCCGTCGGCCGTGAACTGACCCGCCTTGGTTTCGAGGTGATTTCCGTCTCGAATGTCAGCCAGAAGCGGATGAATCAGGTGATCAACGAGTTCTCGCAAAAGGTTTCCGGCGGCGGCGTTGGCGTTTTCTTCTTTGCCGGCCACGGGATGCAGATCAACAACCAGAACTTTCTGCTACCGGTTGATTTTGAGTTACCGAATGACGCCAACGATGTGGCCGATCAGTCAATCAGCCTGCAAAGTATTCAGGACAAGCTGGCCGATGCCAAAGCGCGTTTCTCCCTGCTGGTGATTGATGCCTGCCGTGACAATCCGCTGCCCAAGAAAGCTGGCCGCAGCCTCGCAGTATCGCGCGGACTGGCCGCTCCCTCGGCGCCCAACGGACAGGTGGTTCTCTTCTCTGCCGGCGCCCATCAGCAAGCACTCGACAAACTGAGCGATGACGACAACAACCCGAACGGCCTGTTCACCCGCGAATTCATCCCGCTCATTTCAACGCCTGGCCTCAGCGTCACCGATGCCCTGAAGCGGGTACGCTCTTCGGTCACGCGCAAAGCCAAGGCGATAGGCCATGAGCAAAATCCGGCGCTTTACGACCAGACCGACGGCGACTTTTTCTTCGTTGCAGGCGCCGCACCTGGCAACACAAAGGCAGCTCCGCAAACCGAAACAATACAGCGCATCGACCCAATGGCCGTTGAACTGAGTTTCTGGGAAAGCATCAAGGGCAGCGACAACAACGAAGATTTCCGCGCCTATCTCAACAAATACCCGGACGGCCAGTTTATCGAATTGGCGCAAAGCCGCCTGCGCCGCGCTTTCAATAGCGGCGACAAGTCTGGCGGCACAACACGCGGCAGCGCCGGCAAGGAGGATTGCGCGGACTGCCCGGAGATGGTCGACATCCCGCCTGGCGAATTCCTCATGGGTGCGGCGCGCAACGAGGTCGACAGCGGCGATCACGAAAGGCCGCGTCATAGCGTAAAAAATTCCGAATGCCTTTGCGGCCAGCCGCCATGAAATAACCGTGCGCCAATTTACCGCCTTCGTCGATGCCACCGGGCACAAGGCCGAGGGCAGTTGCAATGTCTGGTCCGGTTCAAACTGGGAAAATCAGCCAGGCAAATCCTGGCGCGACCCCGGTTTTTCACAAACCGGCACGCACCCTGTGGTCTGTGTCAGCTGGAATGATGCCCGCGCCTATAGCAGCTGGCTGTCGCGCCTCACCGGCAAACACTATCGCCTGCCCACAGAGTCGGAATGGGAATACATGGCACGCGGCGGCACACGGACTTCGCGTTTCTGGGGTGATGACCCGGCCTTGGCCTGCGAGTTCGCCAATGTCCATGACGCAACAACGCAGAGCGCGCACAAATTCGCCTGGGAGCCGCACGAATGCAAGGATGGCTTTGCGGCAACAGCACCGGTTGGCCGCTTCAAGGCCAATCCCTTCGGCCTGCACGATACAGCCGGCAATACCTGGGAGTGGGTTGAGGATTGTTTCAACACCAATTACGTCAACGCGCCCAATGACGGCTCGGCACGGGTTACCGACGATTGCGGTCGCCGGGTCTATCGCGGTGGCGGCTGGAGCGGCCCCTCTTCCGTGCGCTCGGCGACGCGCACCGGCAATCCGCCCAGCTATCGCTCGCAACTACTTGGCTTCCGGGTTGTGCGGGCGCTGGATTGAGGGTTGGGCATGAAGCAGTCCGTTATTGAACAGGCCGCCAGCCTGATCAAGGATGCCGATGGCCTGCTGATCACCGCAGGTGCCGGCATGGGTGTTGATTCCGGCCTGCCGGATTTTCGTGGGCGCGAAGGCTTCTGGCGCGCTTACCCGGCGCTGGCCAAGGCCCGCATTGATTTCGCCGAAGCCGCCAGCCCCGAGACTTTTCGCCGCGATGCACGACTCGGCTGGGGCTTTTACGGCCACCGCCTGGCGCTCTACCGGCGTACCGTGCCGCATGCCGGTTTCCACATCCTGCAGCGCTGGGCAGAGAAAATGCCAGCCGGAGCTTTCGTTTTCACGAGCAACGTCGACGGCCAGTTTGCCAAGGCTGGTTTTGATCCTTCGCGCATTTGCGAGGTGCACGGTTCGATCCACCACCTGCAATGTCTGGAACCTTGTAACGAGAAGATCTGGGCCGCAGATGAGGTGCAACCGGAAGTTGATGAAAGCACCTGCCGGCTGACTTCGGATTTGCCACACTGCCCGCACTGCGGCCAATTGGCGCGACCGAATATTTTGATGTTTGGCGACTGGGGCTGGCTCGAGCGCCGCACCCAGCTGCAGCAATCACGTCTTGATGCCTGGCGGCGCGGGGTAAAAAAGTTGGTGGTGATCGAACTCGGTGCCGGCACCGCCATACCGACCGTGCGCTGGTTTGGCGAGACGCTGGGTGTGCCGCTGATCCGCCTCAACCCAACCGATGCAGATGTCGACAGCGCCATTGGCGTCAGCCTGCAATCCGGCGCCTTGGTCGGGCTGCAGGCAATAGACGCAGTGCTTGGCTAAGTTTTAGCGGGCAGCCAGCAACTCGACCAACTCAGCCGTAAAGCGCGGCGGATCGATCAGTTGCGGGCAATGATCGGCCGTTTCATAGCAACTCAGTTTGGCGTTGGCGATGTGGTTGAGCAAATAATGCGCGGTCGCTGCCGTGTAGAAATTGCTTTGCGCGCCGAAAGAGAGCAGCGTTGGCACGTTGATCAATGGCATGACATCACGGTAGTCCGCAGCAACCAAAGATTTCCAGATCGAAATCTGCGGCTGCGGGTCGAGTTTTTGCAGGTTCTTACGTGATTCCTGCCAGCCAGAACTGTTGCGGTCGTAGGTTTCCCGCGAGCGGGTGTTGAGGCCGTGGGCAATCAGGCGCAATACCGCTTCGGCAAAATCCTCTTCCAGATCATTGAGCAGCCCTTGCGAACGGGCGGCGTCAAAATCGCCGTAGATACCGTTGGCCCAGGTGGCATCAGTCACCAACTTAGGTGACTGGTCGATGATGCAGATGTGCGAAAGACGGTCGCAGCCATGATCGCGAATGTATTGCCAGAGCGTCAGCGCACCCATCGAATGGCCGACCACGGCCACTTTGTCGAGCTGGAAATGATCAAGCAGGTTTTCCACATCACGCGCCAGGCGTGCAACATCCGGTGATTGCGTAATGCTCAGCGGATGCCCACCGTGCCCACGCGCATCCGGCCGAAAAATCCGGTGCTGCGGTGACAGCGCCTCCAGCAAAGGGCGCCAAACAGTGTGGCTCGATGTCCAGCCATGCAGGAAAAGGATGGGCGAACCGCTGCCGGAAACGCTCAGGTGGAGTTGTTCGCCGTCGTCGGCGGTGAAAGTGTTCATATACAAAACTCAGGATGATTACGTTTAAGCCATGCCTTGGTATGTTGTAGCAATTGAGCTGCCTGCTTCAGACATTCCAGCACCACGGCTTCGGTGACGGGATCGCCCTCATAGTCATTCAAGTTTCTCTGTTTGCGCAGCGCATCGAGAATAATGACATCGTGTTGTGTCAGACCCAAGGTTTTCGGTAACACCTGAATCGCCGTTTGATGGTGTCCAGGCTGGCTAGTGGAGGAGCGATACCCGTTCGCCCAAAGTCCGATCATCGCGCATTGCATGATGGCTCTGTAGGCAGCATCGAAACGATTTTCAGGACTCAAGCCCTGAATATCCGCATCGGCCAGGTTACGTTCAGCGGCTGATAACAGCCGCTGAACCCCTGCAGGCTTGGCACTAAAGCTTTGTAACTTGTGTATAGCCAGCAAGTTTTCCAAGGTCATCCGTGTTGCCTACGATAAAAAGTTTGGGGGTTTCCAGAATTTCATGGGCGAATACATCCCCTGACTGAATTCGTCGAGCAAATTCGTCCGGATTGTAAATGACGGGGTTGATTTCTCGCTGCAGGATCGATTGCGCGGGATGTAATGCCTTGACGACATCGGCAAAGCCGAAATCACCAATCAACAGCAGATCGACATCACTTCCTGCGTGCTCCTCGCCACGGGCAATGGAACCGAAGACCAGCGCCAGTTGTGGGTTGAGCGTACTAAGCGCCTGTTCGAGCACACCGACCAGACCTGTCGTTTTGCGAAACAGACCGGCCAATTCGGCAAATACCGGGCACTCGCGATTTGCCTGGTAACGCACCTGATTTCCCTGCGCCTTGCGCCGCAATAACCCGGCCCCGGCAAGGCGGGAAAGCTCCTTGTGCAGCGTTCCCGCCGCGGTATCTGTAAGCCGGGCAAGCTCCCTGACGTGATAGTCAGTGTCAGGATTGAGCAACAGAAGGCTCAAAACGCGCTGACGATATGTGCCAAAAAGTATGTCCATCAACATTTGTAGCTCCTTTGGCTTCAAATGTAGCCTAATGGACTACATTTAACAAGCCCCCTCAGCCGCCTTGTAGCCAACCAGCAATTTCTCCCCGACTCGGAATGCGCCCGGAAGATTTGACGACTTCATTGATGACCAGCGCCGGGGTACTCATGACCTGATAAGCCATGATGTCCTGCATTTCGGTGACGTGCTCAAATGTTGCGGTCAACTTCAATTCCGCGGCAATTTCTTTGGCCAGTTGCTCCAGTCGATTGCACTTGGCACAACCCGTTCCCAAAATCTTGATCAACATGATGCTCACCTTTCACAACAACCAGTTAAACACGTAACCAACGAGCAGAATGCCGATGGCGACCACGCCGGCAAAGGTAGCAATCAGCGTCGGCTTGAGCGCCTTGCGCAGGATGATCATTTCCGGCGCCGAGAGAGCGATGACACTCATCATAAAGGCGAGCACGGTACCCAGCGCGGCACCCTTGCCGATCAGCGCTTCGACAATAGGAATGACGCCGGCCGCATTGGTGTACATCGGCACGCCGAGCAGCACCGCTGCCGGTACCGCCCACCAGACATCCTTGCCCATGAAAGAGGCCATGAAGTCCTCCGGCACATAGCCATGGATGCCGGCTCCGAGCGCAATGCCGGCCAGAATGTAGGGCCACACCTTGCCGACGATTTCCTTGACGTGATCGACGCCAGCTTCAAAACGCGCTACCCAGGTCAGTTGCTCACCGTGATGCTCTGCCGTCTGCCCGCCAAGTATTTTTTGCACCCAATCTTCAAGAAAACGCTCCATTTTGAGCTTGCCGATAACCATCCCGGCAACGATGGCGACCAGCAGCCCCAGGCCAAGATAGAGAGCAGCCACCTTCCAGCCGAACATACCAAAGAGCAGTACCAGCGCCACTTCGTTGACCATCGGCGCCGAGATCAGGAAGGAAAAAGTCACACCGAGTGGCACACCGGCCGACAAAAAGCCAATGAACAGCGGCACCGCCGAGCAGGAACAAAACGGGGTAACGATACCGAGCGAGGCGGCCAGCACATTGCCAACGCCTTCGCGCTTGCCGGAAAGCATGGCACGCGTGCGTTCCGGCGAAAAGAAGGTCTGGATGACGCCCATGATGAAAACAATGCCGGTCAGCAGCAGCACCACCTTGGGACTATCGTAGAAAAAGAAATGCAGCGCCTCGCCGGTGCGCGTTTGTCGCGACAGGCCGAGCAGTGAGATCACCCAGTCGGCAAAGGCGGTGAGCTGGTTGTAGGCGAACAACCAGATGCTGGCGGCGACGGCAATGCCGACCAGCCACTGGATCAGTTTGCTGCGTTCCGATGCTGCGGTGAGGTTCGGGTTCATGGCTTAATGCCTTATCAAACGGATCGGTTGCGGCTTGTTTTCGGGATTTTCGGCGGGCTGAAACGTGACGTGCTCTATACCTTGCACTTTGGCAACCGCAGTCAGCGCGATGAGAACCGCTGGCCAGTCGCCGAGACTATTCAGCCGGACATGCGCCGAGAGGGCGAGACGTTCCGCCGCAATCGGCCAGACATGCAGATCATGCACCTCGGTAACACCAGTCACCCCGGCCAAAGCACGACCGAGCACTTCAATGTCGAGATGAAACGGCACACCGTCCAAAGTGGCATGCAGCGCCTCGCGTAGCAAACGCACGCAGGAAAAGAGAATCAGGCCGGCGATCAGAATCGACAACAGCGGGTCAATCGGCGTCCAGCCAGTGAACCAGATCACGGTGCCCGCCGCGATGGCGGCCACTGAGCCGAGAACATCACCCATGACGTGGAGCAGCGCGGCACGGATGTTGAGATTTTGCTCACCGCGCGACAAGATCCAGGCAACCAGCAGATTGATCAGCAGGCCGACCACCGCCACGACGCTGACCGTTGCACCATCGATGCTGCCCTGATCGTGCAAGCGACGCCAGGCCTCAATCGCAATACCCAGAACCACCACCAGCATGGTCAGCGCATTGAACAAGGCAGCCAGCAATTCGGCCCGGCCCAGTCCGTAGGTATGGCGGCGGCTCGGCGGCCGTGCCGCCAGCCAGGCAGCCAGCGCCGAAATACCGAGTGAGGCACCATCAGTCACCATATGCCCGGCATCGGCGAGCAAGGCCAGCGAACCGGAACGCCAGCCGGCAATGAATTCGACGATGGAAAAACCGATGGTCAGGACCAGCGCGATCAGCAGCGTTTTGCCGGCTGCCGAATGGCTGTGTGGGTGGTCATGATCATGGTTGTGGCCATGCTCATGACCGGATTTGCAGTCAGGCACTTTCGTACCAGCCCTTGCTTGAATTCACCACTTTGACGACGAGCAACATGACCGGCACCTCAATCAATACACCAACTACTGTAGCTAATGCCGCGCCCGATTCAAAGCCGAACAAACTTATTGCTGCAGCGACGGCCAGCTCAAAAAAGTTACTCGCCCCAATCAAGGCTGACGGACAGGCGATGTTGTGTTTTTCACCGGCGGCGCGGTTCAGCCAGTAGGCCAGCGCCGAGTTGAAAATCACTTGAATCAGAATCGGTACCGCAAGCAAGGCAATCACCAGCGGTTGTTTCAGAATGGCCTCGCCCTGAAAAGCAAAGAGCAGGATGAGGGTGAGTAGCAGCGCACCGATCGATAACGGTCCGATTTTGGCCATTGCCGCATCAAACGCCGGCTGACCTTTACGCAGCAAGGATTTGCGCCAGAGCTGAGCAAGGACCACCGGAATCACAATGTACAGGACGACCGAGGTGAGCAATGTGTTCCAGGGCACAGTAATCGCCGAAATCCCCAAAAGAAACGCCACCAGCGGTGCGAAGGCGAAGACCATGATCAGATCATTGACCGCCACTTGCGACAGGGTGAATAGCGGGTCGCCATTGGTCAGGCGACTCCAGACGAAAACCATCGCAGTGCACGGCGCCGCTGCCAGCAAGATCAGGCCAGCGATGTAGCTATCAAGCTGATCCGCCGGCAGGTAGTCGGCAAACAAATGGCGGATGAACAGCCAGCCGAGAAAGGCCATGGAGAACGGCTTGACCAGCCAGTTGACGAACAGCGTGACGCCAATGCCGCGCACATGCTGTTTCATTTCATGCAAGGCGCCGAAATCGACCTTGACCAGCATCGGGATGATCATCACCCAGATCAGCAGCCCGACCGGCAGATTGACCTGCGCGACTTCCATGCGGCCGATGGCCTGAAAGACACCCGGCATCGCCTGACCAAAGGCAAGGCCGGCAACGATGCAGATGAAGACCCAGAGTGACAGATAACGCTCAAAGGTGTTCATGCTTCGGCCCCCGCATGGATTTTGCGGGCCGCTTCGACAATGGTTACGGTCGACATGGTTTCGAGGGGTAATTTTATGAAGGCGGTGATACGCTTTTCCAGTTGCTGGTAGGCGGTTTCAAAGGCGGCACGACGTGCGGCTAAAGGTTCGACATGTGCCGGATCGTTGATTCCCCAATGCGCCGTCGCCGGGTGGCCGGGCCAGATCGGGCAGGCTTCGCCGGCCGCACTGGCGCAGACGGTGAAGATGAAATCGAGTTGTGGTGCATCGGGCGCGGCAAACTCATCCCAGGATTTACTGCGTACTTCCGGCAATGGCACGCCATGCTTTTGCAGGGTTTCCATCGCCACCGGATTGACCGTGCCGCTCGGCTGACTACCGGCAGAGAAGGCACGAATTCGCCCGCCCCCCAAGTGATTGAACAAAGCCTCGCCAAGTATCGAGCGCGCCGAATTGCCAGTACACAAGACCAGCACGTTGTAAGTTTTCATGTGCAGTGTTCCGGATGACAGGTTTCGACCACTTCGCCACAACCCAAGCCGCCGCAGCAGTCTTCGGTCAGGTAACGAAGCAGTTCATTCATTTCGGGATAGTTGGCGGCGTAATAGACAAAACGCCCCTCCTGCCGCGAGGAAGCGAGCTTTGCTGCCACCAGTTCTTTCAGGTGAAAAGTCAGGCGGCCATTAGCCTCAATCGCCAAGGCTTCGGCAATGCGTCCAACCGACAGCCCCGCTGCACCGGCGCGAACCAGCAGGCGGAAGATTGCTAGACGGGTTTCATGCGCCAGTGCACCCAGCGCGCTTACGGCAGTTTTCGATTCCATATTTCAATAATCGTTGAAATGATGGCGAAAATCAAGGCTGAATTTGCATCAACCTCAAAACATCAACGCTCCTTGTCGAACAGCGCCCCCCAGAGCGCCTTGAATTTCCCGCCAAAGCTGAGCGTTTCATCTGACATCGCCTCGAGGAAATCGGACAGCCGTTTCGAGCGCGATACGGCAAACAGCACCAGACCAATGAACACGCTGGTCGCCACCACGCCATGCAGAATGCGTTCGGAAACAGAGCCTTCACCAAAGGGAATGATGTTCATGCCGAAGTAGCCGGTAGTCACCGTGGCGATCAAACCAAGAATGGTGATCACAGTCAGGCGCACGACGGTATTCGATTGCCGGCGCTGCGAATCGCTGTCGAGATAATTGCTCATCTCGCGAATTTCGCTGCGCACTTCATCGTACAGATCATCATTGCGCAGATGCTTGGCGCACATGCGGAAAATGGCCTGCACATGCGGGCGCTCTGACAATTCGTGGAACCAGTAGCGATGCGTAAAACGCAGGAAAGTCTCGAAATTGGCGCGTATCCGGCGCTTGAAACGGCGCACGGAAACATCGTTACGAATATCGAGATCATTGACCGCATCAACCAGCACTTCAGAAAAGACCAGCAGCGAAGCACGATGCAAATGGGCGATCAGGCAAACCAGAAAATACTGGTGGCGGAATTGCGCCAGCACGCCGCGCTCGGTATCCAGAAAGAAGCGACTTTGAGCATCGCCAACCACCGTCATCGCATTGCCGGTGCAGATAAACCGGGAATTCGGCCCGCTGGCTGTATCCGTCCAGTAACGGTCCTGACAATAGCGCTTCTCGAATTCGGCGATCCACGGCACGTTGACCGGCAAGGCCTCATCGGGATGCAGCATGGTGGCCAGACCAATACGGATCCAGTCCTCACGGTTCAGCGTGCGCGGCTGCTCAAGAGCGATATAGGCCATGACCGGCATACGGTGATATTCGATCAGGCGATAGCGCAAATCGCCGACTTCATCGGAATGCGCCAGGACCAGCGGGCGCAACAAACAGGCCCAGTGTTCGGAAATATTGGGGCTGCGATGTTCGCAGACAAAACTCAGATATTTAAGGCGCTGCGCCGAATCCGAGCGCGCAATCACTTGTCCGTCAGCACCCAGCCACTCGGCGAGATAAACGTTGTGCAAGCCCTCGCCCTCTTCATCCCAACCGGAGGGATAGGCGCGGCCAAAACGGAAAAGAATTTCGCGCACCGTCGCCAGCGGCAGATCATCAGCGCGCACCTCAAGATTCATTTGAACTAGGTCGAGGTCGTGGAAAAAATAGAGGTCCAGGTGCACCACATTCAGTTCAACCGGCGTCTGCCCCTCACGTAATGTCAGACGTAACCGCGCGACATCGCTACGCCGAAAAACATGCATCGGCGAGTTACCCGGCGGATCATCGGCCAGCACATGACGGGAGCGCCCTTCGCCATAAAGGAAGCGCTGGACATACGGCAGAAAGGAAACGAATTCGCGGTAATGACGCTCCTTGAAATGACTGGGGTCGTCGGTGAATTCGTCATCAAGACGGCGCCAGGGCTGCGCCGCTTTCAGCGACTCAAAAACCTCCCAATGCCTGCCATCAACATCCTTGCCGACCAATGGCTCAAGCTGCAGGGGCCAGACTAGATTGGCGTGAAATAGACGAACGTGGTTGTCACCCTGAAGATTGTCTTCACCCGTCACTCTATTTTCCCCTTTTTGACCAGTCACCTCCCCTGAGATGATTCAACTTGGCTTATAGCACGACCTGCGACCCCAGTTCCACCACACGGTTTGAAGGAATCTTGAAGAAGGCCGTCGCACTGCCCGCGTTACGGAACAACGCGACAAACAAAAGCTCGCGCCAGTAGGCCATTTCCGACCCCAATTTCGGGATCAGCGTTTCTCGGCCCAGGAAGAATGAGGTATCCATCATTTCGATATTTAGCCCAGCTTCGTGACAAATTTTGAGCGCCGCCGGAATATCTGGTTCATCCTTGAAGCCGTATTGCACGATGACCTGTGAGAAATTCCCGGCCAGATGACGCACTTCCACCCGGTCAATATCCGGCACGAAAGGCACATCAAACACATTGACGCTGAGAATGATCACCTGCTCATGCAGCGCCTTGTAATGTTTGAGGCTGTGCAACAGGGCGTGCGGCACTGAATCCGGGTCCGGCGTCATGAAAATGGCCGTACCGGGAACGCGGCTGATACCGTTCAGGGAAACATCCTCGATAAAGGGCTTGAGTTGCAAGGCATCGGCGGCGAGGCGGTTGTGCAACAACTCACGGCCACGTTTCCAGGTCGTCAGCAGGATAAAAATCGCCAAGCCGAAAGCCAGCGGAAACCAGCCGCCATCGGGAATCTTTACCGAGTTGGCGAGGAAAAAGCCGAGGTCGATGACGATAAAGGGCAAGGCACCCAGGATCGCCCGCAAAGGGCTCCAGTCCCATAAACGAACGGCCACCGCGATGGCCAGAATATTGGTGATCAACATCGTCCCGGTCACCGCAATGCCGTAGGCAGCGGCCAGATTCGACGAACTACCGAAGCCGATGACGAGGGCGATGATCGAGACCAGCAACAGCCAGTTCAAGGCCGGCAGATAGATCTGGCCGATTTCCTGATCCGAGGTGTGCTGCACCTCAAGGCGCGGCGTGTAACCCAACTGAATGGCTTGCTGGGTGATTGAAAAGGCACCGGAAATCACGGCCTGCGAGGCGATCACCGTCGCAATGGTGGACAAAATAACCAGCGGATAGAGCGCCCATTCCGGGGCCAGGCGATAGAACGGATTTTCGATGGCCGAGGGATCGGCCAGCAGCAGCGCGCCCTGCCCAAAGTAGTTGATGATCAGCGCCGGCATGACATAGCCCAGCCAGGCATACTGAATCGGCTTGGCGCCGAAATGGCCCATGTCGGCGTAAAGCGCCTCAGCACCGGTAATGCACAGAACCACGGCGCCCAGCGCGAAGAAACCAAGCATGGAGTTGCCGAGTAAAAAATTGAAGCCATAAATCGGGTTGACCGCAGCAAGCACGTCCGGATGCTGGATGATACTGAGGCCGCCAAGCAGCGCCAGCACGGCGAACCAAAGCACCATCACCGGGCCGAACAGAGCGCCAACACTGGCCGTCCCGCGCCGCTGGATCAAAAACAAACCGACGACAATCGCCAGGGTAATTGGCAGGATGTAGGGTTTGAAGGCAGGCGTGATCAACTCCAGTCCCTCCACTGCCGAGAGCACGGAAATGGCCGGCGTAATCACCCCGTCGCCATAGAACAGCGCGGCGCCAAACAGGCCCAGCGTGATCAGCATTTTTTGCTGCCACGAGTCCGGATTCCCTTTATGCAGCGCCAACGTCATCAAGGCGATGATGCCGCCCTCTCCCTTGTTGTTGGCGCGCATGATGAAGGAAACGTACTTCAGCGTGACAACGATGATCAGTGACCAGAGAAAGAGCGAGAGGATGCCCAGCACGTTGTCGGGGGTGATCGGCACCGGGTGATGCGCCCCGCCGAAGACTTCCTTGATCGAGTAAAGCGGGCTGGTGCCAATGTCACCATAAACGACGCCGAGCGCAGCCAGCGTCAGCGTCGCGAGACGCTTGTTGTTTTGGACTTGCATGGGGTTTCCTTCAAGGCTGAAAACGATAACCGACGCCGGTTTCCGTCAAAAAATGCTGCGGCTGAGTCGGATCAACTTCGAGTTTCTGGCGCAGATGGCCGACATAAACGCGCAGGTAATGGCTGCTCTCGATATAACTAGGTCCCCCAAATTTCGCGCAGCAAATTGCGCTGGGTTTGCACCTTGCCGGGGTGGCTGAGCAGCATGGTTAACAGGCGGTATTCGAGCGGCGTCAGATGCACTTCTTCGCCAGCGCGAAAAACCAGTCGTCTGGAGAGGTCGACCGTAACATTGCCGAATTCGATAATCGGGCTGGCCGATTCGCCGCTACGGGCACGCCGCCGTAACAGGGCACGCAGTCGGGCACGCAATTCGCCGACGCTGAACGGTTTGGTCAGGTAATCATCGGCGCCGGCATCGAGCGCATCGATCTTGTCGCTCTCCTGCGAACGCGCCGAGAGGATGAGGACAGGCACATCGGACCAGCCACGTAGATCGCGAATCAGATCAATGCCGTTGCCGTCTGGCAAGCCAAGATCGAGAATCAGCAAATCCGGCTTTCCTAGCCCCGCCTCGATCAGACCCTGGGCCATGGTTTCCGCTTCAACCACATGGCAGCCTTCCTCCTCGACGGCGACCCGGACAAAGCGACGTATCTGCTTTTCATCCTCAATTAGAAGAACCTTGGGGCCAGGCGCGCTCATGCTGCCTCCTCCTCAAGTATCGGCGGTTCGCCACGCGGCAGGTTGAAGCAGACGCAGGCACCACCCTCGGGACGGTTTTCCGCGCTGACCGTGCCGCCGTGCGCTTCGACGATGGCGCGACAAATAGCCAGACCGAGGCCAGTCCCCGGCTTGCTCGACTCCACCTCGCCGCGCACGAACATGTTGAACAAGTCTTCCTGATTTTTGCCGGGAAAGCCGCAGCCATGATCGCAGACGCGGACTTGCACAAAATTGCTCATCAACTCAGCCGTTATTTCCACACTGCTGCCGTCCGGCGAATACTTGGCGGCATTCTCCAGCAGGTTACAGAACACCCGTTCCAGTAAAACGGCATCGAAAGCCAGCAGCGGCAGGTCAGCGGGCAAGGCGACGCGCACCGGGTGCGCACTGAGAGCGCTACCGAGCAATTTGATGCTCGAACCAATAACCTCTTCCAGCGGCTGCCATTCACGGCGCAAGGTGACATTGCCTGCATTGAGCCTTGCCATGTCGAGCAGGTTGCTAACCAGCCCGGCCAGACGCGAAGCCTGTTCGTGCATGGCCTGTGCAGTTTCCAGAGCAGTAGTAGAAAGTGGCGGCTTGATCAGGGACAGCGAATCGGCCAGCCCGACCAGCGCAGTCAGCGGCGTCCGCAAATCATGTGACAGCGCCGAAAGAATGGAGCTGCGCAAGCGCTCGGAAACCATATCGAGCTGCGTCGTATGCGCAACGTCCACATAGTGCAGGCGTTCAATGGCGATGGCGACCAGCGAAGCCAGGGTTTCAAGCAGCGCCTGATTTTCCGGCAACAATTCCGGCACATTGGCGGGGAAAGCCACTGCCAGCACCCCGCGAATACGCATTGATGCTTGCAGCGGCAGGTAAAGCGAAGCGTAACCATCAGCACTGAGTTCATCGTGACGCACCGTGTGCCCGCTATCCAGCGCCACCTTGGCGAGATGCGACTCGATCCGGCAAGCCGTCGATATAGCGCCGTGCTCAGATTCAAGCGGATAACCATTGACGCCAAGAATCAGCGCTTCCGCATTCAACTCCTTACGGACAAATTGCTGAGCGATCTCGACCACCTGTTCCTGCGCCAAGGTACCAGCCAACTGCCGCGCCGCCTCATAGAGCCCCTGCGTCCGTTGTTCGCGAATCTGCGCTTCCCTTGCCTTTTGCTTGAGACCAGCCGCCAGTTGCCCGGTAATCAGCGCCGTCACCAGCATCACGGCAAAGGTCACCAGATATTGCAGATTGCTGACCGCCAAAGAAAAGCGCGGCGGCACGAAGAAAATATCGAAGAGCAAAACACTGAGTACGGCAGCCAGTACCGCTGCACCGCGGCCCAAAGTCACAGCCAGCAACAACACCGTCAGCAGGAACAACATGACGATATTGGCCAGGTCAAGGTAATCAAGCAGGGGCGTCGCCAGCAGGGTCGTTGCCGAACAGGCCAGAACAGTGATCCCGGCAGCTTGCCAGGGGGTAAATCGCTCTGCCGATTGATAGACCAGAGAGTTTTCTTTATTCATGTTCAACATCCAGTAAGCCAACGACTACAGCCTAAACTTCGGCGTATATAAACGCTGACGATTCTGAGCATCTCAACGTAAAAATGTCGTAAAGATTTAAGCCGGGATAGGCGTATCCTCTTGGCAGCCATTTGGCCGCTGCGGCACTCGCCGCGACAAAGCCCAAACGAAAGGATCGCCCGTGAGCGCCGCTGCAAAAACCAATGAACTCTTCGACCTCCTGCGCGCCGCCTGCGCCCGCCAGTTCCGTTTTAATCCGCGAAGGATCACGCTGAGCATGCGCTATGTCGGCAAGGAAGGTCACGGCAAGGATCTCGTTCACGTTTTTCGCGATGCCGGTACGCATTCGCAAATCGTCCTCCAGGGCACTTTCGCCACCTTGCGTTACACGCATGGCGAAAAGCCGCACTGGAGCGAGGCCGAGCAGGAACATTACCGCGAGAGCGATGCTGAAATGGATGCCAAGATCGCTGCCAAGCAGGCCGAGGTCGAATTCACCCGCAGCTGCCCGCTCTATCTGACCCATCGCGCAGAACTCCTGACGCATTACAAGAACAGCCCGACTTATGTCGGCGGCGGACCTAATCCGCGCGAAGCAGCGAAGGCACTGATCGAAACCCTCGCTGCCGCCAATGATGCGGAGTTGGCTGCCTTTGCCGAACATATGAAATCGAATGACGCTGAACATCTGGCGCAACTTTTGGTGGCACCTTGTCACTTCGATCTGGATGCCCTTCGGGATGCGGCAAGCGGCAACGCTGATTTGCCGGCTCAATGAATATTGAGGAAATTGCCGAACATTTAACGCGGGTTGGCTATGTCGTTTTAGACGACCCGCTGAAAAAAGCCTTATCCGACTTACTTTTTATACGCTGCCAGGATGATGACCCGCTCAGATTCAAAGCCGCGCAAATTGGCCGTGGCGCCGCCAACAAGCACCTGAGTCCACTGCGCGGCGATGTGATCAGCTGGCTGGACGACAGCAACAGCACCGATCACGCCTATCTGGCCTGGATGGAAGCACTGCGCAGCGGCCTCAACGCGGCGCTTTTCCTCGGCCTGTTCGATTACGAATGCCACTACGCCATCTATGGCGCCGGCACCAGCTACGCCAAGCATTCCGACGTTTTGCAAGGGGCCAGAAATCGGGTGGTTTCGACGGTTTTTTACCTGAATGAAAACTGGCAAAGCGGCGACGGCGGCGAACTGCGCCTGTTTGAGCCAAACGGTGAAGCCACCATTGCCACGTTGAACCCGAACTTCGGCACCATGATCATCTTTCTCAGCGAATCATTTCCGCACGAAGTCCTCATGGCGCACAACAAACGGCGCAGTATTACTGGCTGGTTTCGCGTCAGGGAACGTTAATTTCTCGCCGTTATAGAAACTTTCTCAAGCAGCTAGTCTTAATCTGTCGACAAGGCGCTTTGAATTGCCGACAGAACAGTTTCTCTTTTCAGTGGCTTCAGAATATAGCCTTTGACGCCACCACGCACCGCCTGATTAACGGTTTCACTGTCGTTATGATTGGAAACGATAACGATCGGCAAATCAGGGTGAACGGCGCGCAAGCAAGCGAGGACTTTCAAACCATCAATATCTGAAAAATCGACCGCGTGGCAGACAAAATCAGGGGCGTTTTTTTCCACTGAAATAAGTCCTGCCAAACCATCACTCGCCTGATCTGCAACGATGTAACCGCCACTTTCAAGGATTTGATTGAGTTGACTGCGATCTTCTGCGCTTTTATCGATAATGATGGCACGTCTTCCTGCAACAGGAGGTCCCGTCAGATTTCCGGCACATTTTTGGCGGCGAGCGACGATCGAAGCTGCTTGACTGAATACAGCTAAAACGTGATCTTCATTAAATGGCTTGGTGACATATCCCAGCGCCCCTAGTGCGAGGGATTGGCGAACGATCTCCTTGTCGGCGTCCGCACTAACCACAACAGCGACAGTATTTCGTGACGAATCATGCAATGCATGCAAGACCTCAAACCCTGACATAACCGGCATTTGCAGATCCAGAGAAACGACATCCGGATGCAATTGGTCGATCATTTTCAGCGCGCTTTTTCCATCAGAAGCTACGCCAACCACAGAGTAGCCGGCCTTCCTGAGAATTGAGCGCAAAACGGCGCTTACAGTAGAACAATCATCTGCAATAAGGATCGAAATTTTAGAAGAAGGAATATTCACGTCGGGAAAGCATGTACATAACAGTTTGAATATACATGATGCATCCGGGATCGCGCCTGGTAAACACATTCAGAGCTGCCAACGACGGAACAAAGTTTCAAAAAATTGAATAAAGTTTAGAATCACCAAACTATCACCTTGGTGATAGTCAAAAAATGGACTAGCATCGAAAAAATCCTCAAGCACTTTCAGCCATTTTCAATCAAGAAAGGTCAATGCCTGATCGCAGCGCCCCTGGCAATCGCATCATCGAGTTAAGTGATGACCAAATCATCGTTTCACGCTCGGATCTTGCTGGGCGCATTGTCTACGCCAATCCTGATTTCATCGAAATCAGTGGCTACAGCGAAGCCGAACTGATTGGGCAAGCGCACAATATCATTCGCCACCCGGATGTACCGGCCGCTGTCTTCGCTGATCTCTGGACCGACATTTCCAATGGCAGGCCTTGGGTTAGCATCATTAAAAACCGCAGCAAAAATGGTGATGACTACTGGGTAAATGCGCATATCTCACCACTTCGCGACAAAGGGGTCATCACCGGCTACTTCTCCATGCGGCGCAAAGCGAGTGCGGCGCAAATTGCCGAAGCAGAAGCCGCATTTACTGCACTTCGCAAGCAGGACTCTCAAAAAGCCGTCTTTCGGCATGGTGTCATCCAGCCGACTGGCACCCTGGCTCGATTTCGCAAGGCATACACCAATGCGCCAATTGCCCTAAAACTGATTCTCTCATCACTGCTGGTTGCTCTAGTTGTTCTGGGCACCCTATCCATCTTTCTCGCCAAAAATGTCGCAGAAGTTCTTGATCGTGATGCCCGCGAGCGCCTCAAGCACGATGTCGGTCTGGTACAAACCGCATTTTCAGCACGCATAGAAGGGGCGCGTAGCGAAGCCACCGATCATGGGCGAACCTTTTTTGAGCGCATGCACTGGGCGCTAGGGGAAAAAACACTGGTCAGTAAAACTGCCATAGAAAACCTGGCACAGAGGCGTAGTGAAAATCAGCAAAACCCCATCGAACGCTTCCTGCCTGACACACGGACATTAGCTACTGTCTTTATCCGAACGCCGGACGGCTTTCAGCGTGTCATGTCAAACCTCAAGAATGAGACTGGCGACTCAGTGATCGGCACCCGGCTGAAAGCCGATCACCCAGCCTTATCCTCATTGCTCGCGGGTGAGTCATCAACTGGCACCGTGCGCCTATTCGGGCGTGACTACATGACAAACTACCGCCCGATCATTGACAACCAGGGCGAAGTAATCGGCGCGACATTTGTCGGCATTGACCTGGCCAACAGTCTGTCTGACCTCAAGGACAGAGTACGCAACCTGAATGTCGGCAAAACAGGTTACTCCTACATCATCGATGTAACGCCGGGCGATGGTTTCGGCAACGTCATCCTTCACCCTTACCGGGAAGGCACGCAACTTCCCGCCATCATCAGCGCTGATGGGAAAAACATTTTTGAAGAAATGATACTCAAGGAGCGCGGCGAGCTGGTTTATTCCTGGCGCAACGAAGAGGCGGGAAACCAGCCCACGTGACAAACTGGTTCGCTTTGAAACCCTGAGTGACCCGCACTGGGTAGTCGTGGGGGGTCTGCTCTGGAAGAATTCACCGCCCTATCCAGGCAACTGGCCTGGTCGTTGGTTGGTGGCGGGCTGGCGATGGCTGCAGCAATCTTTCTGATTGTTCTGTGGTTACTTGGCAAGCTGGTTCTCAAACCACTCAACACGCAAGTGCTGCCGGCATTCCAATCGATATCTTCAGGGAATTTCACGACACAATTTGAAATTCACGGAGAAGACGAAATTGCGCAAGTCATGCAAGGACTTGAGAGTTTGCAGAATCGACTTGCCTTCGATAATGAACAAAGTCAGTCTTTGGCATTGGCTCGCGAAGCAGCATTGCACGAGGCGGAGTCCTTGTCACAGGCACGCGCTCAGTTTCTGGCCAACATGAGCCATGAGATTCGCACACCGATGAATGCCGTCATCGGGCTCGCCTACCTGCTGCTGAAAGGCGAACTCGGTAAACGTGAGCGCGAATATGTTAGCCGTATCGAAGGGGCAGGCAAGATGCTGCTCGGCATCATCAATGACATTCTCGATTTTTCAAAAATTGATGCGGGTGAATTGCATCTTGAAGAAACGGGATTTCACCTTGACGACATTCTTGAAAATCTCTCGATGATTGTGCATGACCGGGTACGGGAGAAAGAGCTGGTACTGGAGTACGTTGTCGCCCCAGATGTTCCTCAGGCCTTACGTGGCGACCCGCTACGCCTGTCGCAAATACTGATCAACCTGGTCGGTAACGCCATCAAATTCACAAGCGAAGGCACGGTGACTGTTTTTATCAATACTCGTAGCCACGATCAGGAATTTATTCATCTAGATTTCAGTATTCAGGATACGGGCATCGGCATGTCGCCCGAGCAGTCGGCCAAGCTCTTTCAGGCATTTGCACAAGCCGACAATTCCGTTACCCGAAAGTATGGAGGCACAGGGCTGGGACTGGTGATCTGCAAACGACTCGTGGAACTGATGGGTGGCCGGATACAGGTCGATAGCGAGCCCGGCGCCGGCTCAATTTTCAGTTTCAGTATCTTGCTGAAACAAGATCGCACTGAAATCAGCACGGTACCCATAGCGGCGCATCACATACTGGTAGTGGACGATAATGATCTGGCACGAACCGTATTGGCCCGCATCCTGCAGAAACGCGGGTGCAATGTCGAAGCCAGGGACTCTGGTGATGCGGCACTACAGGCCCTCAAAAACACTAGCCAGCCATTTGACTTTGTCTTGCTTGATCTGAACATGCCGGGCATGAACGGTCTGGAGCTGGCCCAACATATTCGCGAAAACTTTATTCGGACGCCGAAACTCGTTTTGGTGACAGGAGCCAATTTAAATACCGAGGACGATCAGGATGCCTTGGGAGGTTTTGATGCAATCCTCGAAAAACCAGTTACCTCGGCAAATATTGCCGAAACACTGTCCCGGCTAAGTGCCAAGGAGGATAAAGAAAAGAGGGACAGCTGCCTGAGCGCTGCAGCAGCTCAATCCATCGTCGGGATGCGGATTCTGGTTGCCGAAGATGTTCCAACCAATCAGCTAATCATGCGCGACCTGCTCGAGTCTCTCGGCGCTATTGTCAATATAGCCGACAACGGACGTCTTGCCCTGGAGCAACTTGCCGGCAAGGGGGATGCGCTTGACCTCATACTCATGGACATCCAGATGCCGGAAATGAGCGGCATTGAAGCTTGCCAGCGAATACGTGCCGGGCAAATACGGGCTGACATTCCAATTATCGCGTTGACTGCCAACGCCATGAACGAAGAGCGTCAACGCTGCAAGGAAGCCGGCATGAACGACTTCCTGACCAAACCGATCGAACCTCAGGCGCTGATAGAGACCGTCGCACGTTGGCGCCCGAAGCATTTGGACAAACCCGCCAAGCCTGCGCCCGTGAAGGAAATCTCAACCTCAGCCACCTTTCCCGAACTACCCGGCATAGATGTTGAAGATGGCTTGCGCCGCATGATGAATCGCCCCGCATTCTTCGAAAAGGTACTTCGCGACTTCCATGCCCGATTCATCGGTGAAACTGAGCGTATTCTCGCTGCGCTGGCGGCAAACGAAACCGAGGAAGCAACCCGGCGCGCTCACAGCCTCAAAGGACTCTGCGGCAACATTGGTGCAAGAAAACTGGCCGATCTGGCACGTGAGTTGGAGTTTGCAATCAAGGAAAGCAAACCTGAACTTGATAATGCGCTAGCGCTTGTCGATGCTGAACTTGCCGTGGTGCTGGACGGCATCAAACAGGGTTCAAGATTCATTAAGGTAAAACGACAAGATTGACCTGATTCAACTGTCACACCTTGCAACTTGCGATACAAAGTCCGCTGACTGACTCCAAGCTGCCTGGCGAGACATTCAAGATTGCCATCCGATCCGGCTCTCGCCCAGGCCAGATAGGTTTTTTCCAGCGTGGCCAGATCAACCACCGCATTCAACTGAAAAACCCCATCTGTTGGCGGCCGGTTGAACGGCAACTCATCGTCCATTTCCGTCAAATGTGGTACATCGATCATCTCGCCATCTGCCAGCAGGGTGGCGCGTTCAATCAGGTTGCGCAGTTCGCGGATGTTGCCGGCGTAGCGGCGGGTAGTCAGCCAGGCCAGCGCTTCCGAGGTCAAACGCCGGCCCGGGCGGCGATCAACGCGCTCAAGCAGTGATGCCGCCAGCAACGGAATATCTTCGGCCCGCTCATGCAAGGCCGGTGTATGCAACGGAAAGGTGTTGATCCGGTAATAAAGGTCGCGGCGGAAGGTTTCAGCCTGCACCATGGCGCGCAAATCGCGGTGCGTTGCGGCGACCAGACGAAAATCCGCCGGCAACCAGTCCAGCCCGCCAACCCGGCGATAGGTGCCGGTTTCCAGCAGACGCAGCAACTTGACTTGCAGCACCAGCGGCAGTTCGCCGATTTCATCGAGAAACAGCGTGCCGCCGCTGGCCGCTTCAACCAAGCCTAGTTTGCGAAATTTCGCACCGGTAAAAGCACCTTTTTCATAACCGAACAGTTCGCTCTCGAACAAACTTTCGGTCATTCCTGCACAGTCGACCGCAACAAATGGCTCACCATTGCGCGGGCTGGCCTCGTGGATGGCACGCGCCACCAGCTCCTTGCCGGTACCGGTTTCACCCAGCAACAGCACGGCAGCGGCTGAGTCCGCAACGCGCAAGACTTTTTGCAACATGCCGACGAAAGCCGGAGAACGCCCGACCAGACCCTGCGCAGCGGGCCGGCTGCTGGCCTGGCGGACAACGCGCATGGTTTCGACAAAGTAAATTACCTGCCCGGCTTCATCAAAAATCGGCGTCGTTTCGACGGCGACATGCTCCTCGCCGCGCGGCGTGTGGTGCAGGTGCAGCACGCGCTGCGGCTCACCGGCTTCCAGGCTCTGCTTGAGCGGGCAGGATTCGCCAGCCTGATCGCAGGGCACATCGAAATGATGCGACACCTCGTAGCACGTGCGCCCACGGATCGGCTGGCCACCGCCAAAGTCGCGCACATAGGCCGTATTGGCAGCAACGATGCGGTAATCGGCATCCATGACGATACGCGGCTCAGGCATGCCGTCGAGAAATGAAACCAGTTCGCCAAGCAGGGGAGCGACCATGTCAGATTTGACACCATTGACAATTCAATTTGCCAATTATGGCACCAATCCTGACAACACCGCCAGACAACCCGCCACAAAAGACACAACCCATTGATTTAATGCAGTTTTAAATACCGATACATGCTGGCACGCAACTTGATAGTAGATAAGCGGAAACCGATCCATCTACGCAGGGGCGCCTCCCCCTCCTTTGTTCTCTGCGCAGGCTTGTAACGCCGTCTTCCGACTGATTTTTCATTCGCCCCGCAGGCAGTTTTTCAGTCGAAAGCAGCGCACGAGCAAGTGGCTCCCGGTTTCCGCTTCCATTCAAAGAAAAGCCATGCACATCCGCCAGTTTCTTGACCGCCCGACTGCTGCACTCTCCTACCTGCTGGCCTGCCCCGACAGTCGGCGGGCAGTGATGATCGACCCGGTGCAGGACAATCTGGCGCTCTACCTTGGCGTGCTGGATGAAATGAAATGGGAACTCGATTGCGTTCTTGAAACCCATTTGCACGTTGATCACATTTCCGCCGCCGGCAAACTCCGGCTCGCTACCGGCGCGCACATCGCCAGCCCTGACAAACAAGTGACAAACGCTGACCGCCTGCTGCACGAAGGTGACCTGATCATCGTCGGCAAGCTCCAGATCAACGTGATCGCCACCCCCGGCCACACGCCAAACTGCGTGACCTACCACTGCGACGACCGCTTATTCACCGGCGACTGCCTGCTGATTGGCGATTGCGGCAACCTTTGTGGCGCTGGCGCCGATGCCGGCCGCCTTTACGACAGTATTACCCGCAAACTGCTGCGCTTCCCTGATGAAACCCTGCTCTACCCCTGGCCATGACCAGCAAGGTCGGCAGGTCAGTTGCATTGGCGACGAGCGCCGTAACAACCCGCTGTTTTGCGGTGTCAGCCGCGATGAATTTATTGCCCGCCTGGCCAGTCGACCGCATACTCTCTCACCAAACAGCGTCGAGATCGCCGCCACCAACCGCCACAGCGGCCTAAGCTTCCCTGAATCCACATCACCGAGCCTGCCATGAGCACAAATACAAATACCTCCGGAAATCCCCCCCCGGAACCGGCACCAGTCCGCCTCATCGAGAAACATAAAGTCATCTACGCCAAGCGCGTACGCGGCTTATTTGACAACTGGCGCGTCGGCATGGTTTTTCTGACTCAGGCCATCTTTTATGGTGGCCTGTGGCTCGAATGGAACGACCGACAGGCGCTGCTCTTCCATCTCGTTGAGCGCAAGTTCTATATTTTCGGCCTGGTTTTCTGGCCACAGGATGTGATCTACCTGGCCATCCTGCTCATTGTTTCGGCCTATGGCTTATTCCTCGTCACAGCAATTGCCGGGCGACTATTCTGCGGTTATGCCTGCCCGCAAACGGTCTATACCCAATGCTTCATGTGGATAGAAAACTGGGTTGAAGGCGACCGCAACGCGCGCCTGAAACTCGACAAAGGGCCGAACACCGCGCGCAAGATCCGCATCAAGGCAACCAAACATTTACTCTGGATCGCTCTTTCATTGTGGACCGGCTTTACGCTGGCCGGCTACTTCAGCCCGGTCAAGGAACTGGCCCATAATCTGGTCACCTGGAACCTGGGCGGCTGGGAAACTTTCTGGATTTTCTTCTACTCCGGTTTCACCTATCTGATGGCCGGTTTCATGCGTGAGCAGGTGTGCAAACACATGTGCCCGTATGCCCGCTTCCAAAGCGTAATGTTCGATCCGGATACGCTGATTATCAGTTACGACGAAGCACGCGGCGGAAACCCGTGGCATCCGCAAAAGGCGTTGATCCGAAAGCCGCCGGTCTTGGCGACTGCGTCGATTGCGGTCAGTGCGTTGTGGTTTGCCCGACCGGCATCGACATTCGCAAGGGTCTGCAATACGAGTGCATTGGCTGTGCCGCCTGTATCGATGTCTGCGACCAGGTCATGGACAAGGTCGGCCTGCCGCGTGGCCTGGTCCGCTACTCGACTGAAAATGCAATGGCTCAGAAGCTCGACAAGCAGGACATCCTGAGCCACATCATCCGGCCACGCATTCTGCTCTACACGGCCATCCTCATCCTGATCACCGGCCTCGCCGCCTGGTTCTTGGCGCACCGCATTCCGCTCAAGGTGGACATCATCCGCGACCGCTCGACTCTGGCCCGCGAAGCCGACGACGGTCAAATCGAGAATGTGTACTCGCTACAGATCATGAACACCGAGGAAAAGCCGCATCGTTATGTTGTTACGGTCGACGGCCTGGAAGGCGCAAAAATTGATGGCGCTACCGAGGTAGAGGTACCAGCTGCCACGCTGCAGTCCTTCATGACGGTTGTCCGCGTACCGCCAGATGCGGGCAAGAAAGGCGCCAACCAGATCCATTTCGAGATCAAGGCGCAAGAGAACCCGGACATCCGCGTTCGTGAAAAGGCTTCGTTTATGCTGCCCTAGTTTTTAGGGGCAGACTCCTTTGGGCGGGGGCTAGTCTCCCGCCTCTTTTTTTGACTGAAGCAAGGCAAGCTTTACTTAAGTTATAAAAGGGGGAGAATCAAAACTGACACTGGTACGAAAAACCACCATGATATCGATACGGCTCGCAGCATTCAGCCGGACGGTTTCACCTCCGCCCAAGTCACCTGGCTGGCTGATTGCCCTCCTCGCCCTACTCTGCTCTCTGGCGATGCCCAACATTGCGCAGGCGAGAGATGTGCTGGTCGGCATTTACGACAACAAACCCAAAATCTTCCTCGACACCAACGAGCAAGCAGCCGGCATTTTTGTCGACATCTTGCGCAACATTGCTGAAAAAGAGTCCTGGAAACTTAAATACGTTCCTTGCAATTGGCGTGACTGCCTGACCCAACTGCAGGCTGGCCAGATCGACTTGATGCCGGACATGGCCTATTCCGAAGAGCGCGAGAAAATTTTCGCCTTTCATGCCACCCCTGCCTTGTTCAGCTGGTCGCAAGCTTACCGCCACCCGGACGTTTCGGTTGTCTCGATCATCGATTTGAAAGACAAATAATCGCAGTACTCGCCGGCTCGGTTCAGGAAATCGGCATCAAGGAAATCCTCGGCAATTTCGGCATCAAGGCTGACATCATGCCAACCCGCTCGCTGGATGAAGCCTTTGTAATGGTTGAACGCCATAAGGCCGACATCGCGCTGGCCAATCACCATTTTGGTGATTTCCACGCGCAGAACTACAAGCTGAAGGACACACCCATCGTCTTTCAGCCCGCCAAACTGTTCTTTGCCAGCGGCAAAGACCGCAACAAGGATTTACTGGAAACCATCGACAAGCATTTGCGCGCCTGGCAGGGTGAATCGAATTCACTTTATTTCGAGATCATTCGCCAATGGGGACCAGCCAAATCAACGGAACGGATACCCGGCGAACTGTGGTGGCTACTGGCCGGGCTTGGCGCTATCGGGCTGATCGCTTCCCTGTCCACCTTCCTTGCTCGCCAACATGCCAGCCGGCAAACTGAAGCCCTGCGTGAAAGTGAAGCCCGTCTACGGGGTATTTTCGATAGCGTTTCCGAAGCGATATTGATACATGAACTGCACACGGGTCGCATTCTTCAGGTTAACAAGCGCATGTGCAAAATGTTCGGCTGCACTGAAGCCGAAGCCTTAAGCCATAGCATCGACCAGTTTGCCAGCGGCAATGCGCCGTACAGCGCCGACGATGCCGAGCGATGGTTGAAGAAGGTAATCACCGACGGCCCGCAACTGTTCAATTGGCAGGTAAAGCGGCTTGATAACGGCAACCTGTTCCCCGTTGAAGTCAGCCTGCGCAGCACCCGGCTCGGCAGAGAAAACTGCATACTCGCGGTCGTGCGCAAAACCTCAATACACGACCAACTCGCCTGAACAGTGAATCAGATGGGTAGCGCCTGTGCCAAAAAGCCGCACAAGGCAGGCAAGTGGCTTTCCATGTCGGCGTATTCATCATGGCTACCCGGTATTAGCAGCAACGTCACGCGTTCGTGACTGCGCTGTGCGTAAATTGCCTGAGCTTCGCTTGCCGGCACCGTTTCATCCTCCAAGCCATGCACCAGCAGGACCGGGCAACGCACCTGACGAATCGTATTGAGTGGGGCAATGTCATCAAAGCGAAAACCAATCACTTTCTGTACATAAGCCAGAATGTAGGCACCGAATGGCCAATAGGGGATGCGTTTGAAACGCAGCCAGCGCCGCATCATGGCGGCAGGATGCGCGAATGCTGCCAGGCTGACCACCAGTGCAATCGCCGGGTTTCGCGATGCCGCCAGCAAAGCGGCACCGGCGCCAACGGAATGTCCGACCAAACCAACCGGGACGCCTTTTGTTTCGCTCTGCAGACTTAACCAGGCAACACCATGTTCAATATCTTCAGCAAAGCGTGGCAGCGAGGCGAAGCTGTCGTCGTCACTTTGCCCGTGGCAACGCGCATCAAGAAACAACAACGCATAACCAGCCGTGTGCAAGGGTGCCGCCAGGGGCAGCATCATCTGGGCATTGCCGCCCCAACCATGCATCACCAGCAGCACCGGCGCGCCGGGCTGAGCGGGGATAAACCAGCCAAACAACTGCTTGCCATTGGCCGAGGGAATACGCACTTCGCGCCAGGGTAAATTGGCAGGAACGGTGGTTTCGACCTCACGTGTTGCGGTCAACCCGCGTTTTATGCCGAAATTTATCGCCCACAACATGGCGGGCAAGAGCAGGACAGCCGCTAGATAACTCACGGATGCGGCTTGAAAATTGCCCCGCTGATTACCCCGCGCAGTGTTTTATTCAAGGTGATCAACCAAAAACACCAGAGCAGCAGCCAGGCCGCAATCCCAATCGCCAGCGGCGAACTCCAGCCAAGCAATTTGGACAAACGCAGGCTTTCGGCAACCAATGCGCCAACCGGAAAGGTAAACCCCCACCATGAAAGCGCAAAGGGTAATTGCCCGGCAGCACGGGCAGCCAGCGTCAGCAGAATGGCCATGACCAACCACCAGACGCCAAAACCCCAAACCAGCAGCATCAACACCGTTGCGGCTTCACGGGCCGCGGGAAACGGCAATTGTTCGAGCAGATTCATCAGGCTGACCGGGATCACGCCAAGCGGTGCCAGATGAATCCAGACTGTCGGCGTCAAAATCCCTTGTGCCGGTTTGTGCAGATACTTGCGCGACAAGGTCATGCCGAGCAGACCGATGTACATCATGCTGCCTGCGCCGAGGCCGATGGCGTTAACGGTCAGGGCAATTTCACGCATCGCCTCCGGCATCAGCGGCAAGAGCGGCGCACCCGCCAGTGGAATGACAACCAGACCGACCGCCGGAATAAAATTGGCCGGGGTAACGTGGTCGACCGTGACCTGTTCGCCGGTGAACATGAAGAAAAGCACGGCAAAGCTGAAGATAAAGTGCAACACAACGCCCAGCCACCAGAACGTTAGCGCCACCTCGACACAAGACGTAAAAACCAGCCACTGCGCGGCAAGCACCAACAGGGCAATCGAAAAGGTCGGGTAAAAATTGGCCTGAACCGGGTGCTTCATCGTCTGCAGGGCAGCTTCGCGAAAGCGCACCCATCGCGTCAGCCAGGGCACGGCAAGAATCAGGAACAAAACCGTATTGAACCAGTGCAAGGCCTCGCCGACCAGCGTCAGCCACGGCCAGCGCTGCGCCAACGTGTGGGTGGTGAGCGCCAGCACACCGGTACCCATCACGGCAGCAAACCAGCCAGGGGCAAAAGCTCGGGAAATTTCACTGAATGAGGGATAAGCCATCACGGCCCCTTGTGCATAAGCAACCACTAATTTTAACCGATTTTGCTCCTGACAAATCTCACAAGAAGCTTGTCATTACGTCATCCTGCGAGGAGAATCGGACCAGGAGACAACTATGCCTTTAGACATAACCCGTTTCATTTTTACACTGATTTCCAGTCTGGTATTTTTTTGTCAGCCAGCCTCTGCTGATGGCTCCAGCGAACTCACCGTTGGCATCGTACCGCAGCAATCGGCCACAGCACTCGCCGCTGCCTGGATTCCCATGCTTTCCGAAGCAGCCAAACGCGCCGGGGTGAAGCTGGCCTTTCGCACGGCGGGGGACATCCCCACCTTCGAGCAACGACTGAAAAACGGCGAATACGACATCGCCTACATGAATCCCTACCATTACACCGTCTTCAGCAAGGCGCCCGGTTACCGAGCCTTTGCCCGGGAGAAGGGTCGCAAGCTGGTCGGCATTGTTGTCGTCGCCAAAGACAGCCCGTTGCATGACCTTGCCGAACTGAATGGCAAAGCGGTTGTGTTCCCCGCTCCGGCAGCCTTTGCGGCCAGCATTTTGCCGCGCGCCGAGTTTGATCAAAAAAATATCCCGATTCAAGCCAAGTATGTGAATTCACACGATTCGGTCTATCGCGGCGTGGCGCAAGGTACTTTCGCGGCGGGTGGCGGCATCAAGCGGACGCTGGAAGCGCTTGACCCTGCCATTTCGAGCCGCCTGCGCATCCTGGCCAGCACCCCCGCCTATGTACCTCATGCATTCGCCGCACACCCGCGAGTGGACAAAGCCTTACTCGACAAAGTAAGTGCCGCATTTTTCTCGCTGAATGGCGACGAGACAGGACGCCAACTGCTCGAACCGCTCAGTTTCAAGGGCATTGAGGCAGGCCAGGACAAGGACTGGGATGAAATCCGTCGCCTGAAAATCAATCTGCCCACCGGTCTACCGAGCAACCCATGAAATTTCGCACCAAGACCATTCTTGGCGTTGCCCTGATCGAAGGCATTCTGCTCGCCGTCCTCGGCGCCAGCCTGCTGGGCCAGATGAAGGATTCGAACGAAGACGAAATCAACCGCCGGGCCAACGTCACCGCCCGCCTGCTCAGTGCCAGCGCCCGCGATGCGATGGTCGGCTACGACCTGGCAACCATCGACAGCATTGCCAGCGATCTGATTGCAACCAGAGAAGTAACTTATATTCGTTTTCTCGACACCGCCCAGCGCACTATGGTCGAGCGTGGCGCGTTGCCGGTTGGCAAGTTTGTTGCGGATGAACGTATCGACACGGTTAGCGACGGGCGTTTCGACAAGGAGCTCGATGTCACCATTGCCGGGACCAGCTTTGGTCGCATCCAGTTTGGCATCGACGTCGCCCCGTTCCAGCAGATTCTGGCAAATACGCGGCAATGGACGATTTCAATCTCACTACTCGAAATGGCTCTGGTTGCATTTTTCTCGCTGTTTCTCGGCACCTACCTGACGCGCCAGCTGACGGCATTGCGTGATGCCAGCCTGGCCATTAGTGGCGGGCAGCGCGGTCACCGCCTGACCGTATCGGGAAATGACGAGTTGGCCTGAAACCGCCCAGGCCTTTAACGAAATGAGTGCCAAACTTGAAGAAAGCGAGTCAGCACGCACCCTGGAAACCGAGAATCTGCGCATCCATGATGCCCGACTGCGCCGACAACTGGCGGCGCTGAAGGGGCTCAACGAAATTGTTGCGCAGACCGGGCTGGACCCCGAATCAACCCTGCGCCATGCATTGGAGATTGGCGCCAGGCATCTGCATTTTGAATTTGGCATCGTTAGCCGCATCACCGACGACACTTACCGCATCATTGTGCAAACATCACCGCCGGATACGCTGGTCGACAATCAGGTTTTCCCACTCGGCAGAACCTATTGCAGCACCACTTTGGCACGCAACGATCTGCTGGCGATCACCGATGCGGCCAATTCGGAATATGCCGGCCACCCGTGCTTCAAGGATTTCCAGCTCGCCGCCTATATCGGCATGCCGGTCTATGTTGACGGCAAAACGTTTGGCACCCTCAATTTTTCATCGCCCCGCGCGCGAAGCCGCGACTTTGACCCTTCCGACCTCGAATTTGTCCGCATGCTGGCGCGCTGGGCCGGCGCATTTATCGAACGCATGCAGGCAACACAAAAATTGCTCGCCAGCGAAATTTCCTTGCGCCAGGCCAAGGAAGCTGCCGAAGCAGCCACCGAGGTCAAGAGCCAGTTTCTGGCCAACATGAGCCACGAGATTCGCACCCCGATGAATGGCATCATCGGCATGACCGAACTGCTCCTCGACAGCCCGCTCGACACCAGCCAGCGCGACTTTGCCGAAACTATCCGTGATAGTGCCGGTGCCTTGCTACGCATCATCAATGACATTCTTGATTTCTCGAAGATTGAGGCGGGCCGCATTGAGCTTGAACTGATTCCATTCTCGCCAAAACAACTTCTGCATGAGATCGACATGCTGCTCGGTTCACTCGCTAGTGGCAAAAACGTTCAACTGATCTGCAATCTGGCTGACAGCGTTCCTGCCACATTACTCGGTGACCCCGGCCGGCTGCGCCAGATTCTGCTTAACCTGACTGGAAATGCGATCAAATTCACCGAACGCGGCCAAGTCCAGCTAAGCCTTGCCAGTCGGTGGGAAGCGGATGACAGGCACCAACTCGACTTCACGCTTACCGATACGGGTATCGGCATGGCGGCTGTTACGGTCGACCAGCTTTTTGCCCCATTTTTTCAAGCCGACGCATCGACCACCCGGCGCTTTGGTGGTACTGGACTAGGCCTCTCAATCAGCGCCCAACTCGTCGACTTGATGGGCGGCAAGATCAATGTTGAATCGACAGAAGGCATCGGCACCACATTCCTTTTCTCGCTTCTGCTGCCAGTTGTCGCCGAACCGGCCGAAACCGTGCTGGAAAACACCCCGCCACCAGCCCCCTTGCACAACTTGCGCGTCCTGCTCGCCGAAGACAATGCCACCAACCAGAAAGTCGCCACCTTGATGCTGCGCAAACTCGGCTGCAGTGTGGTCGTTGCCGGCAATGGCGAACAGGCACTCGCCGCTTTGGCCGAACAGATATTCGACGTCGTGCTGATGGATTGTCAGATGCCGGTGATGGACGGATTTGCCGCAACACAAGTGATCCGCAATGATCGTTCAAAGCGCTTTAATCCGCGCATTCCGATCATCGCCATGACCGCCAACGCCATGCCGGGTGATCGCGAAACCTGTATCAACGCCGGCATGAACGACTACATTCCCAAACCGATCAGCCAAGCCTATCTGCTCGCCACCCTCAGTCGCTGGCAAGCGGAATAGTCGGAGCCAACCGAACGATGGCTTATATGCTTTAATGAAGTCAGACGCCCAAGAGCGCCACTTGATGGAGACAAGGTTCGAATGACCCAGAAGCAGAAAATTCTGCTCGCTTTCATTTTGCCAGCGCTTACCGCACTGGCTGCTGTTTGGCTGTTCGTCCAACGCTCTCATCAAGAACTGGCAATCGAACGCTGGTCGAATGAACATCGGCCACTGGTCCGCATCATCGCGCAAAGCATGCAGGAAAGAATGGCCGATGCCAGCGATCTGCTCACCTTCACCAGCCACCTTGCCGAATTCTCATCACTTTCTGACATCGACCGTATCCAGCGGACGCTCAATGGCATACCGCCCGAACTCGAACCCGGCAAAAGAAAAGCGCTGGACGCCCTTCTGGCAGCTGACCGCAGTTTTTCTGTAATTTTTATCCTGCTGCCAAATGGCGACCATTATCTGTCGCACCCCTATTCGATCCAGCAGTCACTGAAAAAATACAACCTGGCCGACCGCCCTTATTTCCAGGAAGCAACGCGCAGCAAAAAAACCGCCATCTCCGACAGCATTCAGGGTGCAGACGGCATGCCAGCCGTCGTCATCGATACGCCTTTGCTCAACCAGTCTGGTGAAATTTACGCTCATTTCGGTGGCGTACTCTATCTCAGACATGTTTCGTATCTGCTTAGCCACAACAATATTGCCCCGTTCGATTACGGCATGCTGGTCGACCGCAAAGGCATGCTGATCGGCCACAGCGACACCAACCTGATCGGCGGCCCGCATGAATTGAGCGAAGCCAGTCACCCACTGCTCAGCCGATCACCGACCGCCAAGCTGGATGCCGTATTCGGCCAATGGCAGGATGAACAAGGAGTTGCCTGGTTAGGCTTTGTGCACCGTCTTGATTCAGGCTGGCAATTCATCCTCGCCCGCCGCCTTGATTCAGTCCTCGCTGAAGCCGCCCCGGCCATTCGTCAGACCACACTGTTGGTTGCACTGATCCTGCTGATCACCAGCGGCATCGGCCTCGGGCTGGTCATGCGTTTCCTGCAGCGCTGGGAAGCTGCCGACGATCAACTGCATCAGGCCCGCGATGATCTCGAACGTCGCGTCAATGAACGTACGGCACAGCTTTCCGAGAGTCAGGCGCGACTGCAAAAATCTCACGATTTCTACCTCACCGTACTTGAGCGTTTTCCGGCGCTGATCTGGCGTGCCGGGCTAGATACCAAGTGCAACTACTTCAACAGCACCTGGCTCGAATTCACTGGCCGCAGCCTTGAACAGGAGAATGGCGATGGCTGGGCCGAAGGCGTTCACCCGGACGACCTGCAGGCCTGCGTTACGACCTATCAGGATAGCTTCAAGGCACGCCAGCCTTTTGCAATGGAGTATCGCCTGCGCCGGCATGACGGTGAATATCGCTGGCTGCTCGACATGGGCCGTCCATTTATCAATCAGGAAGGCGAGTTTGCCGGATACCTGGGTACATGTTTTGATGTTACCGAGCGCCATGAAGCGGCCGAGCAGCTTGGTCTGGTGGCCAGCGTCTTTACCTACGCCCGTGAAGGCATCACCATCACCAACCCGGAAGGCAAAATTGTCGATGTCAATCAGGCATTTTGTGAAATTACCGGCTACCAACGCGAGGAAGTAATCGGAAAAAACCCTTCCTTGCTCAAGTCCGAGCATCAAAGCCCCGAGTTTTACACCGCCATGTGGGCCGAACTGATTGCTGTCGGCCACTGGCATGGTGAAATCTGGAACCGCAAGAAAAACGGCGAGCTATATGCCGAACTACTGACCATTTCCGCCGTGCGCAATGAAGCCGGCAAAACCCGACATTACGTCGGAATTTTTGCCGATATCACGATGCAAAAAGAACACGAACGCCGGCTGGAAAAACTGGCTCACTTCGACCCGCTTACCGAACTACCCAACCGCACCCTGCTCAATGACCGTCTTTACATGTCGATTGCACTGGCCAGTCGCAACAAGACCATGCTCGCCGTTTGCATGCTCGACCTCGACGGTTTCAAAACGGTAAATGACCATTACGGCCACGCCGCCGGCGACCTCCTGCTGATCGAATTCTCTCGCCGCGCCCAGGCCATCTTGCGCGACACCGATACCTTATCGCGCCTCGGCGGCGACGAGTTTGTCATTTTGCTCAACGACCTCGACACTCTCGAACAAGGACTGGAAGTGATTCGCCGCGTGCTCGATGCGGCCAACCATCGCTACGAAATCGAAGGTGATGCAGTCACCGTCTCGGCCAGCGTCGGCATCACGGTTTTCCCGGATGATGGTGTCGAACCGGAACTGCTGATCCGTCACGCCGATCAGGCGATGTACATCGCCAAGCAGACCGGGCGCAATCGATACTTCCTTTTCGACCCGATGAAGGATGAAGCTGCCCGCGCCGAACTCTCAGCTCTGCAACGACTGGAAAGCGCGCTCAGCGCCGGTGAATTTGAACTGCACTACCAACCCAAGGTAGACATGCCGCGCGGTCTGGTGACTGGCGCCGAAGCCCTGATCCGCTGGCGCCACCCGCAGCGTGGTCTGGTATATCCGGGCGATTTTTTGCCAATCACCGAAAATAATGATTTCGCCATCATCCTCGGCGAATGGGTGATCAGTGAGGCAATTCGCCAGGCGGATGCCTGGCATCACCAGGGCCTTGCCCTGTCGATCAGCATCAACATTGCCGCCCGCCACCTCTCGCTATCCGACTTTACGCCCCGACTGGCACTGATGCTGAGCCGGCATCCAACGCTGCCGCACGGGCGGATCGAACTTGAAATTCTCGAAACTGCCGCGCTTTCCGACACCGCGCACGTCTCGCAAGTCATCGAAGCCTGTCGCGAACTGGGCGTTTCCTTCGCCCTTGACGATTTTGGCACCGGTTACTCCTCCCTGCTCTACCTCAAGCATTTACCCGCCACTACCCTGAAAATTGATCAATCCTTCGTCCGTGACATGCAGGTTGATGCAGAGGATCTGGCTATCGTCAAAGGCGTCATCGGCCTCGCCCAAGCCTTCAATCGCTCGGTGATCGCCGAGGGCGTCGAAAGCATCGGGCTTGGTGATGCATTGCTCGACCTGGGTTGTTCACACGCGCAGGGCTACGGGATTGCCCGTGCCATGCCGCCGGCTGAGTTCCGGCAATGGTTGGACAACTGGCGCGCACCTGCCAGCTGGCAGGTCAATCGGCTACACTAGGGGGTATGCTAAAACATATCTCGCGCACCCTTTTGCGCCTGCTCGGCTGGAAATTACTGGAACCAGCCAAACGCCCGGACAAAGCAGTGGTCATTGCCTACCCGCACACCTCCAACTGGGATTTTCTCTACACCATGCTCGGCAAGAATACGCTTGGCCTCGGCGCCCACTGGGTGGCCAAGGACACGCTGTTCCGCTGGCCCATGGGCGCGATCATGCGGGCGATGGGTGGCATTCCGGTCAACCGCCGTGAACGCACCGGTTTTGTCGAACAAATGGCGGCTGAATTTGCTACCCGTCAGCACTTCATGCTGGCCGTCGCACCGGAAGGCACGCGCAGCCTGACACCTGGCTGGAAAACCGGCTTCTACCGCATTGCACTCGCTGCCAAAGTACCGGTTGCGTTGGCCTGCATCGATTACGCCAAGCGCGAAGTTGGCGTGCTTTGTTATCTCGATTTGTCTGGTGACATGGCAAACGATATCGCCCGTATTGCCGAAATTTACGCTGGCCGACAGGGCTACCGCCCGGAACTCGCTTCGCCGATCCGCTGGATCAGCTAAGGCCGTTTACTCGGCAACCAGTTCAACCACTTCGCCACCAAAACCAACCTGCTGCCCGGGTCGCATTTTTGCGCGTTTTCGCGTGTCGACCGCACCATCCACCCGCACCCGGCCCTCGGCAATGGCGGCGTGCGCCGAACCGCCTGAGTCACACAAACCGGTGGCCTTGAGCAATTGGTCAAGCTGAATGTATTCACCGCGAATGGCAAAGGTAATGGACATGAAGTTCTTTCTTTTTATTGCGGTAGCAGCAGGCGGAAAACCGCGCCACCTTCGTTGTTGAGTTCAATTCGGCCCGTCCGTCCGGCATTGCGGTGCAGCGCGGCAACCCGCTGGGCGAGATAAAGACCGAGACCTGTGCCGTCACGACTGACGGGCTGCATGTTTTGCTGCTCACCAAGCTGTTCAGGTGGAAAACCTGCGCCATCATCGGCAATACTGAATTCCAGCCATTCGTTACGGTCAACGGCAGAAATGACGATATTTTTTTGCGCGAAGCGTAGCGCGTTATACAACGCATTGAGCAAGACCATACGGACCAGATTTTCGTCATAAAACCAGAGTTGCGGCGCGCCCGACCAATCCGCACTGATCGTCAGTGTCGTTTGCTTACCGATATCGAGCGCTAGCTCATTGACCAGATCCGCCGGCACCCGCGCATCAATTTCGGCCCCGAGACTCTCTTTTTCAGCCTTGTAATAGGCCAGCAGGCGGGTTAGCGAAGCGCTTGATTCGAGAATGCCACGCAAGGTTTCTGCATCACCATTCGCCTCCGCCCGCGTCGCCACCAAGGCCAGGCGATTTTTGGCGTCGTGTATGGTAAAGGCCGCGAGATCTGCAAAATCCATCAGGTTTTCCCGGCGGCGTATTTGCTGCGAATACGCCCCATCAGTTCAGTAATTTCTGCCAGCTTTGGATGCTTTGGATTTTGCGTCTGGGCGCTTTGCTGGAACTGCTGCGCCATACGGATTTTGGCTGGGTCGAGGCCATTGGTATAGACATCAAACAACAGCGCAAACGAAGCGTTGGTCACAATCTGCACATTGCCAGGTAAACGGTTGGCAGCTTCAACCAGCATTTCGGCAGCGGCCGTCAATTGTCCGGCCCGTGCACGGCGTACCGCTTCGTTGTTGAGTTGAATAATCTCGCGCTTGCTCTCTGCTACCAGTTGCTCAGCCCGTTCAGCGAGGCCGTTATCGCGCAGCACTGCCGAAACTTTTCCGTGCAGCCCGGTGGCATCCGGCGAGCTCTGCACCAGTTTTTTCAGAATATTTTCACCTTCATCCTGCTTGCCGGTTGCCAGACAGGCTTTGGCGACCGCCAGTGCAATTTCTTGCGGCAGATTGCTGACACCGCCCTGCATGGCCCGCGTCAAGGCCTGAGCCGCCTGCTCCGGGCGCCCGGCCTTTTGTTGGGCAACGGCTTCAACCGCAGACAACAAGGGATTGTTGGCATCCTCCTTGAAGCTGGTACGTGCCTCTTCAAGCAACTGCACCGCCTTGCCCGGCTCGCCCATTTCAGTCAGCGCATTACCTAAACGAGCAAAATCACTGGTATCACGCAGCGGTGAATTGCGCGTTTTTTTGACCACCTGATTCAGTGCCTGCTCAACGCGGGAGTAGTCACCAGTTTCTTCAGCAACACTGGCAATCGCCCGATGGCGTGCCAGCGAATTCGGAGAAATCTCACAAGCGCTATCGAGCACTGCCAGCGCTTCATCATGATCACCCGACTCCTGGTGCATGCGACCGAGCAGGTCATAAGCCGCCATCATTTTCGGCGAATCGATAATCAGCGATTGCAGCGTATTTTTACCGCCAGTCATATCGCCGCTTAGATGCAGGGCTCGAGCCAAACCCAGTTGCGCCCAGGGCATCGGGCGCATGGCAATCATCTGCTGGTAAAACTCGACCGCATTTTCGGTCCGGCCAGCCATGATCAAGGCATTGCCCTTGATGCGCATGGCGTCGACCAAATGACGATCCTTGGCGGCGATGATTTCTTCGCAAGCAGCAATGACTTCCGGCCAGTTGCCCTTGTCCTGCATGGCATCTGCCTTGGCCAGCCGTTTTTTCTTTTCGACCAGCCGTTCGATACGGCTTTTCAGTGCATCAGCGGTGAACGGCTTGAGCAAGTAATCATCCGGTAGGCATTCAGCCGCCGTCACCACGTTGTCGTAACCTTTTTCAGCCGTCACCATGACGAAAACCGTGCTGCGACCAATGATCCGCCGATTGCGCAGATATTCGAGAAACTGCTGCCCGTCAGTACCGCCCGAGAGGTAAAAATCACAAAGAATGACGTCAAAACGGTTCTGCTTGCACAACTCAAGCGCATCCTTGACGTTGCCGCTGACCGAAACTTTCTCGCAACCCAGTGAGGCCAGCTGGCTGCGCAGGGAACTGCGCATCTCGGGCAAGTCATCGAGAATCAGAACACTGGTGTTACTGTAAGGACTAACAATCGCCATATCTTGTTTTCTTGCGTAAATGCCCGCCGCTAGTGGCTAGACATCCTTTTTTACCATAATCAGATGAACTCGGCACGGACCATGCGCACCCAGGACAATCGTTTGCTCAATATCGCCGGTGCGCGATGGCCCGGAGATGAAATTGGTTCTATGAATCAATGGGTTGATTGGTTTCATATAGATATTGTAAAGCGTTCTGTCCATCACCTGTCCAAATGGAGGGTGTATGGCATCAATTCGAGAACGCAAAGGGCGCTGGCAGGCCCGTATTACACGGCATGGTTTCTTGCCGGAAACCAAGAGCTTTGACACCCATGAGGGTGCTGTTAAGTGGGCGCGAGCAATCGAAGCCGAAATAGACAAAGGTGTATTTGTTAGCCTCAAGGAAGCCGAGAGAACAACGTTAGGGAGATATATTGCTGCGCCACGCTGAGGAAGTATCACCAACCAAGCGAAGCGGCGGCAAAGACAACATAGCCAAGTTGAAGTTTCTGGCACGACAACGATTCGCGGCGCTCAGTCTCGCCAACCTGACACCGAAATCGATTGCCAATTTCGTGATGACCGACTGGCAGTAGTCTCTCCAGGCACGGTTCTACTCGACTTGGCCACCATCCGATCAGTACTCAACCATGCACGGCGTGAATGGGGTATGGCGATTGAAAACCCTGTCGAGAAGATCAGGAAGCCCCCAGCTCCACCACACCGCGACCGCGTGCTATCGGCGCAGGAAGAAGAACGCTTACTTACCGCCCTGACTCCCGGCACACTCAGAAATGAAGATGGGCGATTCACAAAGGAAACAAGGGACCATTGGCTGAAACCAATGGTGATAATTGCTATTGAATCAGCCATGCGTCGAGGAGAGTTGCTTGCACTCGAATGGAAACATGTTGATCAAGTTCGCAGAACTGCACACCTTCCAATGACGAAGAATGGGCGCTCTCGAACCGTTCCGTTAAGCAGTCGGGCAATTCGCACCCTTCAGGAAATCCCACGCTCAATTGATGGGCGTGTATTTCCAATTTCTCATTGGACTGTTGAACAAGTATTTGAACGAGCAAGCAAGTTGGCGGGGCTGGCTGGAGTTCATTTTCACGACCTTCGCCATACAGCAGCCACGCGCTTGGCAGAGAAGGTGCCGAACCTTATTGAGTTAGCGGCAATCACCGGTCATTCAAACGTGGGGATGTTGAAACGCTACTACCACCCCACAGCCGAAAACCTTGCCCTGAAACTGGGTTAGATGAACCAGAGGCCGGGAAACCGGCCTTATTCAATACTGCTCACTCATGCAGTGCAAAATATATGTTTATGTGAAGATTCAGACCATTGAATGGTAAATCCCATAATACGGGACGTTTTAGTAAAGGTAAGCCAATACTGCCCACTAACCCTACTGGAATGTCAGGTGGGATAAATCGTAAACTAACACCTTCGACTCATCACTCAATCACTGAAAGGCCATACCATGTCTAATTCCGCTTCTAGCCTGCAATCCACTAGAGAAGCTTCTGTTCCTGTATTCATTAACGATGAGTTGATAATGATCTCAGAATCATCATTGGATGAACTCAAAGCGATAGCCTATGACCGAGGCTGCAGCGTTGAATTAGTTTTACAAGAATCCATTGCAGAAGTGGAGGAATTGGATGCTCGCATAGACTTATCTCTTGCACAGGCAAGGGTTGAGGCGTTAAGACACTAAGACCAATAAAACAAAGTCAGTCATTAGCCCGGTTACTATCGGGCTTTTTTACGTCTAAATTCAAACACTGATCACTCATGCAATATTTGTCAACTTATATTCCGATTGGAAACAGAATAGACTGCTGGGCGGGGCTAGTCCGGCCAGACGAAAAGCATTTCCCTCCAAATGCCTGCCCCCATCTTTCTTGCTTCTGGAGGTACTGCGGAGGGCAGATAGATGGACGTTGCAATTTCATATCCTGGCGCTCAAGAAAACGTCACGGCGCTTGATGAGTTAAACGCCGCGCTGGATAAATTGGATATTTCCATCGTGGATCAAGTCGAATCCCCGGGAAAGCCTGCCGCACAAATCCGGCAACTCAAGGCTATCAAGCGCAGGAAAGAATCTACCCAATATGAACAAGCTGAAATGTGGGCAGGGGTAGAGCACAGGCGGGAATGCGAGAAAATTAAGCGTGAACAGGAACGCGCCGATCTACGTGCAGTTGCTCAGTGGATTGAGAGCACGGCAAGCGTTCAGCCTGCCACGCTTTCTCAAAACTCACAAGCTTTCGAAACGAGAAAATCCAGACCCTCCCTAACATCAGAAGTGCCGCCCCCTGGCGATGCAGATTACGGTCGATGTTTTGGCTTTTGGGATGAGCTTGAGACTCAGATAATTTTGCGAAACCTGGAGGCAATCGCGTTGCCAATACTTCAAGCTGATTTGGCTACGCTGGCTATCCTCCATCTTGGCCTATTGCGGGGTGATGCTGAAGCAGACTACAACAGGAAGGCTAAGGACAGAGCCAAGTCTTATGCCAGTAAGTGGGTGGAAAGAGTGATGGAAAGAGAGGGGAAAATAGATTGGTTGCTGGAAAAGAACGCTGGAAAGCGGCGGAAGGCAGCAGAAGTCAAATTGGTTGAGCAATTCCTCATAGGGTGTGCCGCATACATCACCCAAACGGTAACTAGTGCGTGATTAGTGGCTGGTCGAGTATGTGAGCTGGGCTGTGGAAAATGGGCGGACCCAAACCACAAGGAGTCCAGCATGCGTAACGACAACAAACACCAGAAGACATTTGACGAGTTCTTCAAACACGTCACAGCAATTGAAAACCTTTGGCCAGGCGTGCAGGAAGTTCTTTTCTCTGGACAGCCCGGACATGTGAAGAACTTGCAATCTGAATGTGCCAGCCTCCTATACGTCATCCAGAAGATCATGCTTTCGGGCCGTGATCGGATTAAGTAAAGGAGACGGCCATGAACGAGGAATTAAATTTCACACCCGCCGCCACGATCAAAGCCAAACAATGCAGCGTACTGCTTAATCACCTTAAAACCCAAGGCAGCATCTCAACCATAGAGGGGCGCGAAAAACATGGCATTTCCCATGTAGCGGGGCGCATGCATGACCTAAGGAATCAGGGGTTTTTGATTGAGACACGCCGCGTGCTTGAAAGTGATAGCGCTGGTCGTTTCCATACAGTTGCCTTGTACAGCCTGAAAGGTGGTGCAGCATGACCACCACCGGCAAACTAACGATGGATGGCGAAAAGGTGATGAGCTTCGACCCCTTCATGCCGCTATCCGGTAACTACTTCTACCACACAGGGAAAACGCATTGGCTTGCTGCTGGTGCGGAAGCCCTGACCAAATTTCTGCAATCTTCAAACCCGCCGGAGTTTCGCACGGTCCTAGGGGTAGTGGGTGACTACGACGAAAACACACCCAGCCATTACACCGGCCCTCTGTATTTCGATTTTGACTCAGACGAGATCGCAGAAGCCGTAGAAAACTTCAAGGCCTTCCTTGCCAAGTTGCGTGAACTTGAGGTTGATCTGTACACCTGCCGCCTATTTGCTTCAGGTGGAAAAGGCTTTCATATTGAAATACCTCAAGCTGTTTTCATGGCTAAAAGCCCAGCCGGAGGGGTTATAAATATACCCTACATCTTCAGAGAAATTGCCCATGCTTTGTATGTGAATACCCTTGATCTAAGGGTCTACTCCGCAAAAAAAGGCCGCATGTGGCGAACCCCGAACAGGTTGCGCGATAACGGCTGCTACAAAGTTCCGCTAACGGTGAACGAAGCCCTGAGTATCACAGCTGAAACTTATTTTGCCTTTGTTGCTGCCCCTCGACCTTTCCCGCCCTTGGAACCGCCCAAGTTCAGCGCCGCCCTGGCTTTGGCCTACTGCACAGCCCGGGACAAGGTAACGAATGCAGGTAAGCTCAAGCGTAATCGCAACCCAAGTAAAACAGCTGCGCTACTGCAAGCCCGGTGTAAAGCGGTTGGGGCTGCCCTACCTCCTTCCCTTCTTGCGCTAGGTGCTGGGCTGATGAAGCCCAGGGAGGGTGCAGGATTCAATCAAATTGCCATCCAGCTATGCACAGCCGCCCACGCCATGAACATGAGCGAGGATGACCTTGTAGCGCGATGCGCTGGCCTGATTGCCCACCATGAAGGTGACGGTAAAAGGTACGGAACCCCATCCAAGCGTGAAGCCGCATTCAGGGCGATGTTCCGCTACACCTTCGACAATCCATGCTACGAATTCAGTGTTGGCGGTGTACGTAGTATCTTCCCTGTCTCGGCAGGTCTTCACGATTTGAGGGGGCTATGATGTCAGTCGAATCAATTATTACTGATGCCGCCGCCGCTCATTTCGTAAGGTCTCCCGCTGAATGGGAAGCAGCCATGAATGCTTGCAAGGGTGACCCCGGAGCTGTCTACAGCTTGGTTCTGGATTTGTACCTGGACCCGGAGCTAAAAGCGTTTGCACGGGAACCCCTTATAAAACAGGCTGCCAAGCTGACGGGCTGTTCTTTGGCTGGGCTGAGGGATGACATCAGAAGGGATATTCCAAGCGATGACGAAGCCCGCAAGGATGATCTTGATTACGCCCGGGAGATGCTGGAAAGCTTCGGCGATGGAAACCTGGTCTACGCTGCTGGCGGGTTCTGGGCCTGGAGGGAGGATCAAGGACGCTGGCAACTTGTTGAACGGCCCGAAATCAGTCAGGCAGTGCAACACACCTTGGAAGGCCAGACAAGGATCACAGCCAACGTAGTCGAATCGGTGACCCGGGTTGCAATCAATGCCATCTACAAGCCCGGGACACGCTTCAACGAACCCGCCCCCGACCGTATCAACGTGCTGAACGGCACCTTGGAACGGCAAGGTGGCGCGTGGGTGCTGAGAAATCCAAGCCGGGAGGACTATCTAACCGCCCAAGTGCCAGTTGCCTACGACCCAGACGCGAAATGCCCAAGGTTCCTGCAATACTTGGACGAGATTTTCCAAGCCGACACAGACAAGGTCGCTAAAGCCCTCGTAGTTCTGGAACTGATCGGCTATTCACTGCTGCAAGCCTGCCCGTTTCCTGCTTTCCCCATGCTTGTTGGTGGTGGCGCCAATGGCAAATCTGTACTGCTTGACGTTCTGCTGAATCTTGTTGGCCGGGACCAAGCCGCAGCCCAGCCCCTTGCAAGGCTTGGTGACCGATTCGTGAATGGTTCGTTGCGCGGCAAGTTGATTAACCTGCTTCCAGAAATGAGCGTGGGTGAGGCCCTGAAAGATGGGCCACTCAAAGCCTTCACCGCTGGTGACTTAGTATCAGGCGAGTTTAAGGGGCAGGACGGGTTCGAATTCAAGCCTTTTTCCACGCTTTGGACTGCAACCAACACCATGCCTTATACCCGTGACCTGAGCGACGGCATGGCCCGCCGAACGATCGTGATTCCTTTTAACCGTCGGTTCAACGAATCGGAAAGAGACCCTGACCTAACCGGCAAGCTGTTAACGGAACTGCCCGGGATCATGGCCGCAGCCCTCCATGCCTTGTTGGGAGTATATGAGCGGGGAGGTTTCACAAGACCGGCATCATCCCAGGCCGCGCTTGCTGAGTGGTTTAAGGATTCGGATCAAGTCGCTTTGTTTGTGGAAGATGTGTAAGCGCCCGGCGAACCCAGGTTGATTTCTGATTCAGGCGGCGGATTCAGGCTTCCAACGATGCGGGAGCAACTCGCCGATCCGGCTGTTGGGCTGAGTCGGCAGGCGAGACAGGACGTCCTTGAGATAAAGGAACGGATCGTGGCCGTTGAGTTTGGCCGATTGGATCAGACTCATGATGGCGGCGGCCCGTTTGCCGGCGCGCAAGCTGCCGGCAAATAGCCAGTTTTTCCGGCCTGTGGCGATGGGCCGGATACGGTTCTCAATCCAATTGTTGTCGATCGGCACCTGGCCGTCATCCAGGTAATGGACGAGCGCCTTCCAGCGTTTGAGACTGTAATCAATCGCTTTGGCGGTACTGGAGCCGTTGGGTACCTGCTGTCGGTGCCGGGTAAGCCAGTCATGAAATTCATCGAGTATCGGCTTGGCCTGCGCCTGCCGTATTCGTCGCCGTTCATCCGGATCCAACTCGGCGACTTCCCGCTCGGTTTGGTAGAGCTTTTGAATGCTAGTCAGCGCCTGTTGGGCAATCTGACTCTGGTTGTTGGCATGCAAATCAAAGAATTTCCGGCGCGCATGGGCCATGCAACCGGCTTCGGTTACCCCATCGGCGATCAGAGCCTTTGTAGCCGGCGTAATCGTCGCAAACGAGCGTACCGCGCCACTCGCCGAGGAATTCCGGACATGCTTACCCGCCCTGCTGTCAGCAAAGTCATAGACGACTGCCTTGACCGGCTCGAAGGCACCGATGCTATACGACCCAGGTAAGCCCGATGCGTCTTGCCAGCGCCGGGATCGAGCATGGCGACCGGCGTTTCATCCGCATGCAGTACCGGGTAGGTGAGCATTTCGGCTTTCAAGGCATCGGCCAGCGGTTGCAGGGTGACACCCATCCGGCCCACCCATTCGGCCAGTGTCGATTGCGGAATCGGCAAACCGGCCCGGCCAAAGATGCCTTCCTGGCGATACAGCGGGAGATGATCAAGATATTTTGCAATCAACACATGGGCAAGCAGACCGGTGGTCGGATACCCTTGTCGATCACATGGGCGGGAACCGGCGCCTGAATCAGCGTTTCGCACTGGGCACAGGCCCACTTGCCACGGATATGGCGTTCGACCGTAAAAGTCCCAGGCGTATAGTCCAGTTTCTCGGCGACATCTTCACCGATGCGCTTCAGTTGGCAGCCACAGGCGCAGGTCGTTGATTCCGGTTCGTGGTGAATCTCGGTGCGCGGCAGTTCGGTTGGCAGGGGTTTGCGTGTGGCCTGTCCCTTAGGCTTCGTTTCAGAAAGCTGTGCCAGCTCTTCGGTCATCGCCGCCATATCGGCAGCCAAGGTTTCCTCGAACAGTTGCCCTGTTCAACCGGCAGGTGTTCTGCCTTGACGCCGAAGTAATGGCGTTTGTAATACGCCACTTCATGGGTCAGCTTGTCGATCTTGGTCTGCCGCCAGTTGAGTTCTTGATCATTGCGTGTAATGACTTCTGCTTGCTGGCGTACCAGTTCGCGCAGTTCGTCCGCAGTCAGATGATCAAGGTTGGCAGGCAATGTCATGACCGACATGATGCCAAGCCATCCACTTCCCGGCTATCAGGACTTCCCCAATGGTGGACCGTCATAAAACCCGGATCGCGCCACCATCGGCCAGTCTCTCCCAGGGCAAGCCGAGAATCAGCGCATCGAATTGGCTGCGGGTGAGTGTGATGCTGCCGTCGCCCGGTCGAAGTTGAAACCGACCTTGGTTTAAGCGACGATTTGCCAGCCAGATCCCGTAACCGTCATGCACCAGCACCTTCAGGCGGTTGCCGCGTTGGTTGGCAAAGAGATAGGCATGGTGCGGCTTCGCTTCACCAAAGATCCTGATGACCTGCGACAGGATTGTTTCCGTTCCGGCTCGCATATCGAGTGGGCGAGTCGAGAGCCACAAGGCATCGACCCGGATCATCGCAGCCAGTCGCGTAACCACGCGGCACAATCGCCGGATGCCTGCACCGGCCAGTCGACCTTGATCGCGGTGTTGCCTCGCCTGATTTCGATCCGGATGTCCGGTGATTCCGGTTCCGGGGCAAGGGGAAGTTGTACAAACTCGGGTGCCGTCCCCGGAACGGGCTGGGCCGCTGGCACTAACATGCGCTGCTTCGGGATTTCGATGCCGCGCTCACGCATCCACCGTCGAACTTGGTTCGCGTTAACGCCGTTGGCCATTGCAATGCCAGCGACCGAGGCGCCTTGCTCGCTACACGCCTCAATCACCGCTTTCTTGAATTCTTCCGGGTGATACCGCCGGTGCCGGCTTGGCTTATGGATTTCCATCGAAGTGTCCACCATCGTTCTTAAGGGGACACGATCTTCGCGGTCTAACGCCTTAATTTACAGATGGGTTCACCGGGTGCTTACGAAGATGTTTGTTTAATGGGACCGAATTGTGGGCCAACGCTTCACAAGGAGTTGTTCGATGCCTTCAAGGAGTGGTGCGGGTCACAGAACATAAAGCATTCCGTAACTGGCAAGACGTTTACAACGAGGCTCACCAAGCTAGGTGCTGTACCCACTGAAGGCAAGATCAGACTCAAACAAGATCGGGGCGTTGGTTTCTACAGCATCGAACTTGGTTAGCCCGGCCACGATGGCCACGATTCGGCCACGATTATTTTCAATCGTAGCCGGCTGAAATCCCTGCCCCACAAGGGTTTCAGCGGTATCGGCCACGATGGCCATGATTATTTGAAATTAGTCCTATAGGTTTCTATCTCTCTCCCCAAAGAGAGAATCAACTTGTAGAGAGAGACAGAGTCTATATATATGGAAATAGCCAAAAATCGTGGCCACTCCTTGAAAACCATTGTGGGACAAGACTTTTACCCGGCCACGATTATTTTAAATCAGGGCGAAATCGGGGCCAATTAAGGCCGAATCGTGGCCGCAAGCAAAGTCATTCCACCACCCTTACCAATAAACACCAAATCAACCGTATTGTTATCGCAAACAATTCTCATCTATGATAATAGCATGCACCACATCTAGGATAAAACACAATTCAAAAAACAACTCATGGCATGCGTGTATGCTATGAATACTGAATATATCAACAAGGGGTTTGCCATGCGGTTTTTTGGAATTATTTGTGCTTTTTTAGGCGGCATTTTTGCGTTAATCGCGCTAAATATGGACGTGACAGTGCCAACAGGAGTTTTTGGCTTGGATCGAGTGAACAATATGGGACTTATGGCCGACCGCCAAAATTACTTGATGCTTTCTATCGGTGCTGCAATCGTTGGTGTGTTGCTTATTATTTTCGGTGGAAATAAGGAGCCATCCACACCTCTTGCTGCCGCAGTTACTTCAGTACCTGACTCAGGAATGAGGGCATGTCCATTTTGCGCTGAGCCAATAAAGAACGAAGCCATTAAGTGCAAGCACTGCGGCAGTGTCGTTGAAGCGGTCATCGTTGAGCAGCCCAAAAAGAGTTCGTTTTTCGATAAACCCGAAAATATGCCGTGGGGAGAATATCGTGAAAAACTCCTTGAGCACTACTCGGTACTGCCTGTAGGTGACTCGCTCCTCTGGCGTGGCACTAGCTACCCAAACATGCAATGCTTAATTGCAGCTATAAGGCAAACGTGCGAATAAACAATGTAGAACCCTTGAGCGGCGAGACATGACAACGCCGAGCGTGGGTAGAACTTTGCTCAATCGCCGGGACAAGATCGTTGGCGGTTTGGTGTTGCGGCGCATGGGTGATAACAAACAGGGCGCGATATGGATGATCGTCGCGAGCTAACCGGTGGGGTTGGTGGGGTACTTTCATACAGCTACAGCTATATATAAAAAGAAATTCAATTTCCCAGGTCTTATAAAAACAACCCCACCCGAAAAAGCTAAAATCACGACCTATTACGAACCATTCTCATTTGTGAGGAATGCATGATCACCACTACCCAGATCGAAGCAATATGCCAAGAACTCCAAGCCAGACGACAACTCCAAGCCCCACCCCCGGCTCAGTCGGCAAACCCTGACGAAGCGACGGCCCAGGCCCTTGCAGCGGTGCTTGACCCTACCTCGAACGTGTTGCCTGGATCAGTGTTCGAAGAGCTTACGAGGCGCAACCAGGCCCTGGCCAATTCGCCAAGGGCTGAGATAGTGGCTGTGCTTTCGCGCCAAATCGTGTTGCTCGAAGCTCTCACCACCCGATTTTTTCAGAAGGCAGCGCAAGCGACCAAGCCCAGCGCTGCGGCTGAATTTACCAGGGCGGCTCTGAGTGCTGAACGGGTCTTGATCCAGGCTCTTGGGGCCATCCATTCTATGAACCAGGCCCAGGCCCTACCTCATGCCGATGTCGCCTGAAGCACGGGCAAGGCTAGCCCAGCGCAACCGAGAGACCCGGCAGTGGCTTTTAGCCCGCAACACTGGGGCCAAGACCCCAGAGGGCCGGCGACGGGTCGGGCAGAATGCCTTGAAGGATGGGGCGCGGCACGCCAGCATGTTGGCGATTGCGAAATGGGTGCGCTCAGTCAAGGCACTATTAATATGTGATGCTCGCAAAGCACCTAACCCCGACTGAAAATAATTTCGTTATTCATGACACCTCACTGAACAGGAAGCCGGAAGTTGTCAAAACCTGACTTGCACTAGTTCATCAACCAATGTTGCCAACGAATTGACACGTAATGAGCATCGTTCTGTGGACCGCAAGGTTGTACAACCCAAGCCACAAAATCCGTTACTTGAAGATCTTTGGTTTTCGCGTTGACCATGAATACGGCATCACTCATACTCGTATGTAGTATGACAAAATTTATAATTCAGGGATAAATCATAAAATGAACAAGCTACTTTATATAGTTGTGGTCCTAGCTCTTCTTGCACTATCTGGCTGCGTCACAACAAAATACACATTTAATGGTGAGTCATACCGGTCAAGCCCTGATGCTCTTGCAGCGCAAAAAGTCTTTCTCGATAAACTACTGGCCGAAATAAAGAGCCGAGACAACACGATCGATGCAAAGGTATTGGTGGTCACACCTGCAGCGTCCACAATTGAAGCATTGGGGATAAAGCGAACCGGAACACCAAAGCAGGAACAGATTGACTTCATGACACAGTTCACCGTATCAGACCAGCTGTTTTTTGTTGATGCCTTAAAAAAATCCAAACTATTTAAACAGGTCGAGTCACGCGTGGCTGAACATACGCTTAAAGAAGCACGTTTAGCCGAGGAAAAATATTCTGCTGTAATATATTTTCATCTTGTGTCTCCAACTCAAGGTGGGTGGTATCTAATTAAGTCCGGTATAGACGCTCCGACGCAAATCAATTCGGACGCAATTGCAAAAGGTGCGCCTCGAATCGAGTCTTGGATAGATAGCATAGAGTCCGCTTACAAAAAGCGGGGTTAGTATGAAAGCGCTTGCAATTACCCTTTTCGTGCTGTCTACCTGGATATGTAATGCAGATGCCCAAGAAAATTTCGCAAATGCTTGGCCAGCGATCAATTACTACACCAAAGTTCCGATTCGTGTCGCAGTGGTTGACGAACGAGAGTACGTAAAGTCAGGCACAAAAGACAGCTCCTATGTCGGTGCAATCAGAAACAATTATGGGATTCCGCGTAATGTCTACACTGCCAGTGGCGGGCCTGTTGCGGAAGATGTTGAAAAGGCCATCGTCAACGGCCTGTCGAACGTGGGTATCAATGCCGAGATCGCAGATGCCGCAAGCAAGTCTTCGAGGCGCTCATCCCAGTCTGGCGAAAGGCTGTTGCTTATAACGCTTTCCGAGTGGGTCAGTGACTCGTACCGGAACTCTGTCGGTTTCTCGCACAAGTTAACTGCAAGTCTTTTTGATCACGATGGCGGGCGCATTGCATTAGCCATAACCCAAAAAGGGAAAAATAATAATTTGGGTTCATTGCAGAATGCTGCCAATGTCGGCGACAAAGGTGATGCAAAATCTCGTCTTGTAGCACTAAAAGCACTACTGGATTCGGGCGTCATTACTCGTGATGACTACGAACGCAAAAAACAGGAAATCTTAGGTACTCTCTGAGCCATCGTGGGCGCGGAGGACAACTGCTTGTAATTTCTGCACCAATTAAAGTTCAGCCTCGTTACACAACTTTACCGCGGTTCCAACCCCATAGACTACGAATACCCCAACATTATTGTGAGTATTGACGCCTGATGAATTGATACTCACTCCAACTACGGCATCAGCGCCCAAGCGTGCAGCTTTGTACTTTAGCCGCTCTTTGATGTTACCCACGCACTGCTCCATTTTGGTGCTTGATCCTGCCGTAGTCGGAAAGAACCTCCTAGCTATAGCTGACCCCTCGATTAAGAACGAATCCTCGACCGTAATCAAATCAACAACGCTTGCGATTCTTCGTCCTGGAATGTCGTGTGTGCTGGCCAGAATTATATTGGACGAGACAACGATAGGAGTATTGGCAGCACAATCAAATACAAGTATCTGCTCGTAGAGCTCAGGAAGAACCGAATCTAGAGCACACTCAACCCCGAGCCTGCTAGCAGTTATAAAAACCGTTATTACTTCGCAATTTCGGTAAATTTTTAACTTAGCATTGTGTTCACCAGTCGACAAGGCTCTATCCAAATCATCTGATGTATGTATAAATCGGTCGCCCACGGACACTATTAAATCTCCAACAATAAGCTCCAGTTCGGCAGCTTGGGAACCTTCATATATGTGTGTAATTTTTAATAGTGAGGGCATGATTTACCTCTGATTGTTGGGGCAATTGGACATAACTACTATCGACAAATATTACATCCGAATAATTCTGAAGCGCAGTCAAAATTATATTTTGCCGACTGCTAAAAGTTTTGAAACCTCGCCCAGATTGAAAGGTGACCAGGACCAGGACCAGACTGAAACCGGTTAACAATAGCTATGCCGTCACTCATAGCTATAAGTAAATTTTATGGCTACTAAGTTACACAAGGGTGGTGCAGTCTGGATAATTGAGGTTGGACACGGGTGAGCCTTGTCCAAATTCTGTCCAACTCAGATGGACAAAACGCTCTTTTAATGTCTTTTTCGGAAAACCAGCCCGGTAACACGAAACACCGCAAACCATTGGTATCACTAACCTTTTACCATAATCAGATGAACTCGGCACGGACCATGCGCACCCAGGACAATCGTTTGCTCGATATCGCCGGTGCGCGATGGCCCGGAGATGAAATTGGCAGCCCGTGGCAAGCTGCCACGCTCGGCGCGCAGCAAGGCGAAGGCGTCTTCCATCGTCGCGACAATCCGGCTCACCGGGACCAGCGCGATATGCGTTTCCGGCAGCAGGCTAACCGTTGCCGGGCTAGCTGGCCCCGACAAAAGCAGCAGCGTCCCGGTTTCGGCAATCGCGCAAAAGCAGCCGGAAATACCGACTTTATCAGCGTCGACCGCAACACGTCCGCTCACATCCAGCCCGGCAGCCACCCAGGCTAGCCCCGCCACATCCGGCGTCGCCACAGCCTGCACGCCAAGGCTCAAACTGGCCAGATGACGTGCAACAGCAGCGGGTGCATCGCTCATCGTCTCTATCTGTTCGACTGTGCTCGACAGGTATTCAGCTTTGGCCTGAAAACGGGTTGCCAATTCATTGCTTAACGTGGGCTGCGGCCCGCGTGGATGTGCCGCCATGTATGCCTCAGCCACGGCTTTACGTCGCGCAAAATCATCCTTGCCGACCCCGGCCCGCACGCGCTTGAGGATATCGTCACGACTGCTCATGCGACGCGATTCCTTGGCGATCCGGTAACAAAGGCTTCGATGTTATCGATCAACTGATCGGCCAGAGTCTGCATCGCCGGCCGGCTGGCCCAGGCGACATGGGGTGTCAGCAGAAAATTGGGCAAGGCCAGCAACTCAAGCACAAGCATTGGATGGCCGGCTGGCGGTGGCTCGGCCGTAATCACGTCGAACCCTGCACCGGCAATCCAGCCCTCCTTGAGCGCCTGAATCAAGGCCGCTTCATCAACCAATCCGCCACGCGCCGTGTTGATCAACAGAGCCGATGTTTTCATCGCCCGTAGTTCCACCTCGCCGATCAAGCCCTGCGTTTGCTCATTCAGCGGGCAATGCAGGCTGATTGCATCGGCCTCCCGCAGCACTTCGTCAAACGCGGTGTAGCCCGGGCGCACCGTCGAGACGCCTTTATGCTCGGCACGCAGAACGCGCATCCCGAAAGCTTCAGCAAGACGAATCACGCCACCACCCAAACTGCCGCTGCCAATCACACCGAGCGTCGCGCCATGCAAATCGCTGATCGGGTGGTCGAACAGGCAGAATTGCTCCGACTGTTGCCAGCGCCCGGCCAGCAGTGACTCGCGCCATGCAATCAGATTGCGCGACAAGGCCAGCAACAGCGCAAAGACATGTTCAGGGACCGTATGTTCTGCATAGCCACGAATATTTGAAACGACAATGCCGCGCCGACGACAGGCATCCAGATCAATGACATTGGTACCAGTCGCAGCCACGGCGACCATTTTCAGCTCTGGTAACGCGTCGACCGCAACAGAAGGCAACGGTGCTTTATTGACGATGGCTATGGTGCAAGCTTGCAGTCGCTCAATCACTTGATCCGGCCGCGTACTTGGGTACTCAACCCAGTCGTGCGCAAAGTTCGGGCGTCGAACCTTGGCAATGACCGAGTCACGCTCAAGATGAACAATGCGCTGTTTCATTGCGCCTGCAGTTCAAAAACCTTGCCGGCGGCTTCGGCAATCGCCCCAATCTGCGCCCCCAATGCTGCATTGCCGACAAATACCATGCGGTCAATCCCGGCAGCACAAAGGCCGGCAATGGCTTGCGTGTCACCCTGCATCAGATTCAGCACTCCGGCCGGCCACTCTGCGCGTGCCGACAATTCGCACAAGGCATAAGCGGCAGAAGGCGCTTTCGGGCTCGGCTTGACGACGACTGCTGCGCCCGCCAGTAGCGCCGGTGCCGCTGCGGCAGCAAAACCGGCCAACGGATGTGTCGCATCAACCACAATGGCAACCACGCCGGTTTCGCCAACCGCCGCGCCACGCAACGCAGCGACCGCATCGGCCACTTCCACCGCTGCTCGCGCCTCATCAAATCCGGTTTCACCGATCAACAATTTGGCGAAATGACCGGCGTAATTTTCCAGCCCGTCTGCGAGTTTACCGAGACAGATCCGACGCGCCGCCAGACCCATCTCCGCCCAAATCGGCTGCGCCAACTGTGCCGCCGCAACAGCTGCCTGCGCTTCGTCAGCCCCTGCCAGCGGAACCCGATGCACAGCCTCGCCGGTCAGCGGATTCAACACATCGAAGTAGGCATCACAAACGGTCAGGAAGGCATGGCCATTAACCCACAAAGGAATGGCCGTCGGGCCTTCGGCTGCAAATTCCATAATTCAGTCTCTCTTTCTTGCTGCATAAAGTTCTTGAAAAGTTTTACCAGCCGGCGCGGGCAAATCACGCCCGACCGTCCAGCCAGGGGCCAGCCCCAAAACACGGATGCGACCGCTGTCATCAGCCAGCCACTTGAGATAGCGCGCCGCACGCCGCACCACCCAGTGATAGAGCGCCGGCTTGCCTGCCACCCAGGCCCACGCCTTTAGTGCAAAGCGCTCGGACCAGGGCCGCATGCCCCCAGTCACCTGATCCTCGCGCAACTGATGCATCAGCTTGGGCAAAGGAATCCGGACCGGACAGACGCTGCCACACTGGTTGCAACCGGTCGACGCATGCGGCAGATCGAGCGCATTCTCAAGACCAGTAAAGAGCGGCGTCAACACCGAACCCATCGGCCCCGGATAAACCCAGCCGTAAGCATGACCACCGAGCGAAAAATAAACCGGGCAATGATTCATGCAGGCACCACAACGTATGCAGCGCAGCATTTCTTGATAGGCGGAACCGAGCAGCTTGGCACGACCGTTGTCGACCAGGATAAAGACTGTCTTTTCCGGCCCCTCGGTATCGCCCGGCCGACGGGTTCCGGTCAACAACGAAACATAGTTGGAAATCGTCTGCCCGGTCGCCGAGCGCGGCAGCAGGCGCATCAGCGTCGCAAAATCCTCCAGCGTCGGCACCACCTTCTCGATGCCGGTGATCACCACATGCACCTTGGGCAGCGTCGTCACCATGCGCCCGTTGCCTTCGTTGGTGACGAGCGCCGCCGAACCGGTTTCGGCAATCAGAAATTGGCACCGGGAAATGCCCATTTCGGCGCTGAGAAAATGCTGGCGCAACACTTCGCGCGCCTCGCGTGTCATCGCCGGAATATCAGTCTGGCGCGGACGACCGTGTGTTTTGGTAAATAAATCGGCAATCTCGTCGAGCGTCTTGTGCACTGCCGGCGCAATGATGTGCGACGGCGTTTCACCAGCCAACTGGACGATGTATTCGCCCAGATCAGTCTCGACTGGCTGGATGCCGGCAGCCGCCAGCGCCTCGTTGAGATGCGCCTCTTCGGAAAGCATCGATTTCGATTTGGCCGCCTTGGTTACACCATGCCGGCGCGCCACGTCGATGACCAGTTCGCAAATCTCTTCACCATCCTTGGCCCACAAAACCTCGGCACCAGTGGCTTTGGCCTGCGACTCGAAAATATCCAGCCAGACATCAAGGTCACTCAATACCCGATTGCGAATATCAACACAGGCAGAACGCAGTTGCTCAAACTCCAACCGATCATCGGCTAACGCGCCTATGCCCTTTGCCCGCTTGCCGACAAACAGCGGCTTGGCTTTTTGCAAGGCTCTCTGAAGAATGGGGTTGGCCACTTTTTCGGCTGCACGCGCCTGAAAGAACATGGCTTGCGAATGTAATTTGCCCATCAGCTACGCCCGCCACCAGCCAGCACTTCCGCAATGTGCAGCACCTGCGTCGTCAGATCGCCACGCCGGCGCAAACGGCCTTCAATATTGAGCAGGCAACCCAAATCTCCACCCACCACGGCCTGCGCATCAGCCGCAGCAATCGAATCACACTTGCGATCAACGATGCGCGTCGACACCTCGCCAAACTTGACCGAAAATGCGCCGCCGAATCCGCAGCACTCTTCGCAGTCCGGCATCTCTTTCACACTCAAGCCGCGCACCTTGAGCAGTAATTCGCGCGGCTGCTGCTTGATGTTGAGCGCCCGCAGACCCTTGCAGGAATCGTGATAGGTCACGCTGCCAGAAAACTCACCCGGTACTACGTCAATTTTCAGAACGTCACTTAAAAAACTGCTCAGCTCATAAGCGCGCTCGGCCAAGTTTACTGCCCGCGCCGACCATTGCGGATCATCGGCAAGGAGTTGCGGATAGACATTGCGAATCTGGTCGGTACGAGCCAGAAGGAATAACGACATGATCGAAACCCTCCAACTCGGTAATCGCCTTCTTGGCCAAATCGATGGACAGCGCACGATTTCCAGCGCTCCAGGCCGGTTGACCGCAACAAGTCTGGCCTTCCGGGACAACAACTTCACAACCCGCCGACTCAAGCAGACGCAGGCTGGCAAAGCCCACAGAAGGGCGCATCAGGTCGACGAGACAGGTAACGAAGAGAGCTAAGCGCATGCTAATATTGCGGCGCACAAGAAAATGAAGTGGCTAATGCTACTCAAACCTAGCAAATAAAGGAAATCCGTTGTCGAAAGCTGCAAACAGCCCTGAAATCGGCGCTGTCAAAACTGCCGGCTCTATCCAGGTCATCGAGCGCATGATGTCTTTGCTCGATGCACTAGCTGCTTCACCCGAACCGGCCAGCTTGAAACAACTAGCGGCCAGCGCTCAACTGCATCCATCGACAGCGCATCGTATTCTCGCTGCAATGACGCATGCGCGCTTTGTTGAACGTCAAGAAGCCGGAAGTTATCGCCTCGGCATCCGCCTGCTTGAACTGGGCAGCCTCGTCAAATCACGGATCAATCTGCGCGAAGTCGCCCTGCCCTTCATGCAGGAATTACACGAAAAAATTGGCGAGGCCATCAATCTTGGTGCCCGCCATGATGACGATATTGTTTATCTGGAACGCACCTCTTCCGGTCGCGCGCTGGTTCGTGTCGTTTATCTGGTTGGCGGACGTGCGCCACTGCACCTCACCTCGCTTGGCAAGCTATTCCTGGCTGCCGAAAATGCGCAAAAGGTACGCGAATACGCCAAACGTACCGGCCTGCCGGGCAAAACGCCTCACTCATTGACCAGCATAATCAATCTCGAAAAAGAACTCGACAAGGTACGCCGCCACGACATTGCCTACGACGACGAAGAAGCCGAACTCGGCCTCAAGTGCGTTGCAGCGCCAATTCGTGATGACGAAGGCCAGATCATTGCCGCCCTCTCGGTCTCCGCCCCGGCTGACCGCCACGATCCGGACTGGGCACGCCAGGTCAAAGAGACGGCCGATGCTGTCTCAAAAACACTCGGTTATATCGCCCCAAAAAAATAGGGCCGCTCACGGCGGCCCCTGCCTTTACCCGACAAACGCTCAGACTGGTTTGCGATCCGTCGTCAGGCTCGCACTCTCCATCCAGCGCTTGATCCGGTTAGCATCGCCAACCCTAGTCATCTTGCCGACCGAGTCAAGCAATACGATGACCACCGGTTTGTCGGCTACACGCGCCTGCATTACCAGGCAACGGCCAGCTTCAGAAATGTAGCCGGTTTTCGACAGGCCAATTTCCCAGGTATCGCTGCGCACCAGTGCATTGGTATTGCCAAACTGGCTGATCCGGCCATTGAGTTCAAGTTTGGCTTCGGCAGTCGTCGAGAAAGTGCGAATCTCCGGGTAGCGGGCAGCGGCAGCAACCATGCGCGCCAGATCACGCGCTGTTGATACGTTGTTGCTCGACAGACCGGTTGGTTCTTCAAAACGTGAACTGTTCATGCCCAGCGATTGCGCCTTGCGATTCATCGCCGCGACGAAAGCCGGCAAGCCACCAGGGTAATGACGACCCAAGGTATGCGCCGCACGATTCTCCGAAGACATCAGCGCCAGCAACATGGCCGTCTCACGCGTCATGGTTGTCCCCACCGGCAAGCGCGAACGCGTACCCTTGAGGCCATCGACATCCTCTTCGCCAATATTGATCACTTCATTGAGATCAAGCTTGGCATCGAGCACAACCATTGCTGTCATCAACTTGGAGATAGAAGCAATCGGCACCACTTCATGCGAATTTTTGTCGAGCAAAGGCTGGCCGCTAACCTGATCAATGACCAATGCCGAAGCTGAATAAAGTGCGAGGCGATCCGGATCAACCTCATTGTAGGAAACCTTGCGCATCGGCTTGTGAACTGCCGCAACGGTCATATGCTTGCTACCCTTGTGCGCTGGCGCATGGGCAACTTTGTGCGATTTACCGGAATGGGCTGCTACAATTTTTTTCGAGCTCGTCTTGGAGCCTGATTTCGCCGCCATCTTTGGCGACGTTTTGCTAGTGGATTTACTAGCAGTCTTATTCATGGCTTTGTTTGCCGTGTGTGATTCTTTTTTCGCAGGTGCTGCAACACCTTGCGCAGTTACCCCGACGCCGAGCAAGGCGCCGACAATCATGGCTATTCAAATTTCCGCTTCATTTGCTGACTCCTGCTAACACCGGGCAATTTTATCCCAGTTTAACAGGAGGTCGCAAAAATTCAACGAAAATAGGTAGATAGATGAACAACTTAATGCTGAAAATTACCTTGCATCAACCACCGTTAACGCCGTCATATTGACGATACGGCGCACCGTTGCCGTTGGTGTCAGGATATTCACCGGTTTGGATGCTCCCAGCAGGATAGGCCCGATCGTCAGATTGTCGCCCGCCGCCACTTTGAGCAGGTTAAAGGAGATGTTTGCTGAATCGAGCGTTGGCATAACCAGCAGATTCGCCTGACCTTTGAGGCGCGAATTGGGGAATGCAGCCAGACGAATTTCTTCATCCAGCGCAGCATCACCGTGCATCTCGCCATCAACTTCCAACTTCGGTGCCCGTTCGTTCAAAATAGCCAGTACATGCCGCATTTTCAGCGAGGTCGGCGTATCTTGATTGCCGAAGGTCGAATGAGACAGGAGCGCAACCTTGGGTTGCATACCGAAATTGCGAATTTCTTCGGCAGCCAGCAAGGTCATGTCAGCCAACTGTTCGGCTGTCGGATCGTAATTGACATAGGTGTCGGCAATAAACACCGTGCGTCCTGGCAGCATCAACAAACTCATGGCATAACAGCGGTCCAGCCCCTTCTGCGTCCCGATCACGTTTTGCACATAATTGCGATGCGTTTCGTGACTACCAAAAGTGCCGCAGATTAAGCCATCCGCGTAACCCAGGTGCACCATCAATGAGCCGTAAAGTGTGGCACGACGGCGAACCTCGCGCTTTGCGTAATCCGGCGAAACACCCTTGCGCTCAGTCAGTGAATGATAGGTTTTCCAGAATTCTTCGTAGTGTTTATCGAAGAACTCAGAACCTTCAGAATGCACCACTTCAAAATCTTCACCTTGGCGAATCCGCAAGCCTGCGGCCTCAATGCGTCTGGCGATTTCATCAGGGCGACCAATCAGGATCGGCCGGGCAATCCCTTCGTCAACCACAACCTGAATCGCACGCAGAACACGCTCATCCTCACCCTCGGCAAAGACAATGCGCTTGGGCGCCATTTTAGCCTGCGAGAAGACAGGCTTCATGATCATGCCGGAGTGGTATACAAATTCGTTCAACCCCTGGGTATAAGCATCCCAGTCAGCAATCGGGCGGGTCGCTACACCAGAATCCATACCGGCTCGCGCCACTGCCGGGGCAATCTTGACGATCAGGCGCGGGTCAAACGGGTTGGGAATCAAATACTCCGGACCGAAACTGGCAATTTTTTCGCCATAGGCACGGGCAGCCACTTCAGACTGCTCGGCACGAGCAAGTTCGGCAATGGCCTTGACGGCCGCCATCTTCATTTCTTCAGTAATTGTCGTCGCACCAACATCGAGCGCGCCACGGAAAATAAACGGGAAGCAAAGAACGTTGTTAACCTGATTCGGATAGTCGGAGCGACCGGTACAAATAATCGCATCATCGCGCACGCTCTTGACCAGTTCCGGGGTAATTTCCGGTGTCGGATTAGCCAGCGCCATGATTAGCGGGTTTTTTGCCATTTTGGCAACCATCTCTGGCTTCAAGACGCCACCAGCAGACAGGCCAAGGAAAACATCGGCCCCCTCAATCACTTCGCCCAAGGTACGCGCATCAGTCACCTTGGAATAGCGCGCCTTGATCTCGTCCATCTCTTCGACGCGGCCTTCGTAGACCAGGCCCTTGATGTCGGTAACCCATATATTAGAAGGTGGCGCACCGAGCAAAACCAGCAAATCAAGACAGGCGAGTGCGGCAGCACCTGCCCCGGAAGTAACGATTTTGACTTTGGAAAGATCCTTGCCGATCAGATGCAGACCATTAAGAACCGCCGCACCAACCACAATAGCGGTGCCGTGTTGATCATCATGGAAAACAGGAATTTTCATCCGTTCGCGCAGTTTACGCTCGATATAAAAGCACTCCGGCGCCTTGATATCTTCAAGATTAATACCACCAAAAGTTGGCTCCAGGGAGGCGATGATGTCAATTAGCTTGTCCGGATCACGCTCTTCAATTTCGATATCGAAAACGTCGATATTGGCGAACTTCTTGAACAGGACGCCCTTGCCTTCCATGACCGGCTTGGCGGCGAGCGGGCCAATGGCACCCAAACCAAGCACAGCCGTGCCGTTGGTAATCACGCCAACCAGGTTGGCACGTGAAGTCAGGGTGCTGACCTCACGCGGATCGGCAACAATCTCTTCACAAGCAAAAGCAACACCCGGCGAGTAAGCCATCGACAAATCATATTGATTCGTCATTTGCTTGATTGGGGTAACCGCAATTTTGCCCGGCTTGGGATGACGGTGGTAATAAAGCGCTGCTTCGCGTAGTTGCCTTGGATCCATGTCTGCCTCCGTTTTATATCGTGAAATGCAATTCCGAATGGTGACACATAATATCACGCACCTTTTTCAATTCAATTACCGGAAATCACTTAGAAAAGCGAAGTCAAGTAGATGTTTACCCTAAGCTCTGGCATAATTATGGGCTCCCCAGCCGACGGCTTTCAGCGCAGCTCGAAGTCTTGGTAGCAGCTCCCGGCGACTGGCGTAATAATTTTCTATTTCAGTAACTTAGAGAGAGACACCGCCATGACCGCACCGCTGAATGCACCTGACTACGTTAAACACGAAGGCCTGAAAAAATGGGTCGCTGAAATTGCAGCGCTAACCCAGCCAGACCGAATTTGCTGGGCCGATGGCTCGCAGGAAGAGTATGACCGCCTCTGTGCCGAAATGGTAGAGGCTGGCACCTTCATCAAACTTAACGAAGCCAAGCGCCCGAACTCTTTCCTTGCCTTCTCCGACCCCTCCGACGTTGCGCGCGTCGAAGACCGCACCTACATCTGCTCCGCCAAGAAAGAAGACGCCGGACCTACCAACAACTGGGAAGAGCCCGCCGTCATGCGCGAAACCCTGAACGGCGTGTTCAAGGGCTGCATGAAGGGCCGTACCATGTACGTGATCCCCTTCAGCATGGGACCGCTCGGCTCACCGATTGCCCACATCGGTTTCGAAATTACCGATTCGCCTTACGTCGTCGTTAATATGCGGACCATGACCCGCATGGGCAAGGCGGTTTTTGACGTGCTTGGCAGCGATGGCGAATACGTACCCTGCATCCACACCGTTGGCGCACCGCTCGAGCCGGGCCAGCAGGATAGCAAGTGGCCGTGCAACCCGACCGTCAAGTACATCGTCCATTACCCGGAAACCCGCGAAATCTGGTCCTACGGTTCCGGCTACGGCGGCAACGCCCTGCTCGGCAAGAAGTGCTTTGCCCTACGCATTGCCTCCAACATGGCGCGCGATCAGGGTTGGCTGGCCGAACACATGCTCATCCTCGGCGTTGAATCGCCGGAAGGCGAGAAGTCCTACGTTGCTGCTGCTTTCCCGTCGGCCTGCGGCAAGACCAACTTCGCCATGCTGATCCCGCCGAAGACCCTCGACGGCTGGAAGATCACCACCATCGGCGACGACATCGCCTGGATCAAGCCGCGCGTCGACAAGGATGGCGTCACCCGTTTCTACGCCATCAACCCGGAAGCCGGTTTCTTCGGCGTCGCCCCGGGCACCTCGGAAAAGACCAATTTCAACGCGCTGGCTACGTTGAAGGAAAACATCATCTTCACCAACGTCGCGCTGACCGACGACGGCGATGTCTGGTGGGAAGGCCTGACCAAGCAGGCGCCGGATCACCTGATAGACTGGCAGGGCAACGACTGGACGCCGGCTGACGGCAAGGCCGGCAAGAAAGCCGCCCACGCCAATTCCCGCTTCACCGCTCCGGCCAGCCAGTGCCCGTCGGTTGACGAAGCCTGGGAAGACCCCGCCGGCGTGCCAATTTCCGCCTTCATCTTCGGCGGCCGTCGCGCCACGACCGTGCCTTTGGTTTACCAGGCTTTCAACTGGAACTACGGCGTCTACATGGCTGCCACCCTCGGCTCCGAAACCACCGCTGCTGCCTTCGGCCAGCAAGGTGTTGTCCGTCGCGACCCGTTCGCCATGCTGCCGTTCTGCGGCTACCACATGGGTGATTACTTCAACCACTGGTTGAAAATGGGCAAGACCGTCGATGCCACGCCGAAGATCTTCTGCGTGAACTGGTTCCGCATGGACAAGGATGGTAACTTCATGTGGCCAGGCTTCGGCGACAACATGCGCGTCCTGAAGTGGATTGTTCAGCGTTGCAAAGGCACCGTTGCTGCCAAGGAAACCGTGCTGGGCTGGATGCCGAAGTTCGAGGACATCGACTGGACCGGCCTCGACATCAACAAGGCTGATTTCGAAGCCCTGAGCACCATCGATGCCGATGCCTGGAAATCCGAACTGGCCGGCCACAAGGAGTGGTTCGACAAGATGGGCGAAAAGATGCCGCGCGAACTCGTGCTCAAGCGCGAATTGTTCGAAATGGGCATCTTCAAGGACGCTGCCTGATCCTTGCCTGAGCGATAATTCAGCGGCCACCTTCGGGTGGCCGTTTTTCTTTGAGGATGACCATGACCTACCGCCCTGCCCGCCGCCTGGCCGACATCGAACCCTTCCACGTTGTCGAGCTATTTACCCGTGCCCGCCAACTCGAAGCACAAGGACGCGACATCATCCACATGGAAGTTGGTGAGCCGGACTTTCCAACGCCGGCGCCAATCGCAAATGCTGCGGTCGACGCCATAAATAGCGGAAAAAATTACTACACGGAATCACTCGGCCTGCCTGCATTGCGCGAAGCAATCGCCAATTTTTATGCGACAAAATACGGGTTGACCGTAACAGCTTCACGCGTCGTCGTGACCAATGGCGCATCAGGTGCCCTCAACCTCGCTTTTGCCTGCCTGGCCGACCCCGGCAGCGAATGGTTAATGACCAACCCGGGCTACCCTTGCAATCGCCATATCATTCGCAGTTACGAAGGCTTGCCGGTTGGCATCCCGGTTGGACCAGAAAGCAATTTTCAGCCAACGCCGGAACTGCTGGCGCAGCACTGGACACTGAACACGGCGGGCTTGCTCGTCGCCTCACCCGCCAACCCAACCGGTACTTTGCTCGATCTCGATCAAATCAGGAATCTGGCAAATTTTGTGCGCCAGCGCGATGGCCATTTTCTGGTCGACGAGATTTATCATGGGCTGACTTATGAAATGGACGCCCCCACAGCATGTGCTGCCGGTGACGACATCTGGGTCATCAACAGCTTCTCCAAGTACTTCCAGATGACCGGCTGGCGACTAGGCTGGATGATCGTGCCGGAAATCTATGTGCGCGATGTTGAAAAATTGGCACAGAACCTGACGCTCTGTCCATCCGCCCCAGCTCAATATGGAGCGCTGGCAGCATTCCTGCCGGAAACTCTAGAAATCCTTGAGTCCCGCCGCGCCGAGTTTCAACGTCGACGTGATTACCTCGCCCCCGCTCTCGAAAAACTTGGTTTTCGTATCACCGCACAACCACAAGGAGCGTTCTACCTGTACTGCGACTGCTCAGCCCTGTGCGACGACAGTTTTACCTTTGCCCGCGACCTGCTTGAAAAAACCGGTGTTGCGGCCACGCCCGGGCTCGACTTTGGCAGCAACCAGCCGCAACGGCACATTCGTTTTGCCTACACCACCGATCTCAGTCGGCTGGCTGAAGCAGTTGATCGCCTAGCTCGTTACCTCGGCCGGTAAATTGAGCATGCCATAGCGCTGGCGCGCAGCCGCCCAATCAAAGCTCGGACCGGGGTCCGACTTGCGCCCCGGTGCAATGTGGCAATGCCCAGTCAGAGAATCAATTGGATAGCGCGTACGCAGGGCATCAATTACTTCCCATAGCGACTCATACTGCGCCGCCGTGTATGGCTCAACATCATTGCCCTGCAACTCGATACCCACAGAGTAATCATTACAGTTGTCGACACCAGCCCAGCATGACTTACCCGCGTGCCAAGCGCGGCGATCACATCCGACAAACTGAACAACACGCCCACTGCGCCGAATATAAAAATGGGTCGAAACCTGAAGATCAGCAATCGTTGCGAAATAGGGATGCGCCGCCGGATCAAGCCGATTGACGAAAAACTGCTCCACGGCATCGCCGGAAAAATCATCCGGCGGCAAGCTGATGTTGTGAATCACAACCAGCGTAACGGCAGCATCCGCCGGCCGCACACCCTGATTCGGCGAGAACACCCGGCGCTTCCCGGCAAGCCATCCACCAGCCTGCCAGCGCTTCATTCGATGCCCAGTCGTTCCAGCCGATAGCGCATCGAGCGGAAAGTAACGCCGAGCAGACGAGCCGCGGCGGTACGATTGCCCTCTGTCTTTTGCAATGCTTCAAGTATGGCCTGCCGCTCAAGACGATTGAGGTAATCATCCAGCGTTTCACTACCGCGCCCAACCGCCTCACCGGCCATTTCCTCGGGCGACAGATGGAGATCATCGGTTTCGATGCTGGTCCCGGAACACAAGGCCGTCGCCCGCTCGAGAATATTCTCCAGTTCGCGGACATTGCCCGGGAATGGATAGGCCTGCAATGCCTTCAATGCTTTCTCGGAGAGACGCGGCGCAGTTTCGCCGAACAGGCGCAGGCAGATCGACTCAACCAGCGGCGGAATATCCTCAAGCCGCTCACGCAAAGGTGGCATGCGCAATTCGATGACATTCAAGCGATAGTAAAGATCTTGGCGGAAAGTTCCTTTTTCGACACATTCGCGCAAATTCTTGTGCGTGGCACAGATGATGCGTACATCGACTGGTTCCTCGGTCGAACAACCCACCTTACGCACCCGCTTTTCCTGAATCGCCCGTAACAATTTGACCTGCATGGCGAGCGGCAGATCCGCCACTTCATCGAGAAACAAGGTGCCCGTGCTGGCCGTCTGAAAAAAACCATCGCGATCACTATCGGCCCCGGTGAAAGAGCCCTTGCGATGACCAAAAAATTCGCTTTCCATCAAATTTTCCGGGATCGCACCGCAGTTGACCGGAACAAAGGGCCCGCCGCTGCGTGCGCTGCGCGAATGGATCAGGCGGGCAGCCAACTCCTTGCCGCTACCCGACTCGCCGGAGATATAGATCGGCGCCTGACTGCGCGCCAGCTTCTCTATCATCTCGCGGACCTGGGCCATCGCCGGAGAATCGCCAGTCAGCCGCAAAGTACCAACCTCATCGTGACTGTCACCGTCCGGCAGTCGCAGTGCAGATTTGACCAGCGCCCTGAGCTGCTCCAGCCCAACCGGCTTGGCCAGATAATCAAAAGCCCCCGCCTTGAGTGCAGCCACTGCATTTTCCGCGCTGCCATATGCCGTGATCACGGCAACGGGAGTCTGGGGATAATGCTCGGCAATATAGCGCACCATCTCCAGGCCATTGCCATCCGGCAAACGCATATCGGTCAGGCACAACTGGAATTCGCCGTCAGCCAGGCATTCACGGGCCTCGGCGACAGTTCCGGCACAGGCCGCAGCCAAACCCATGCGGGAAAGCGTCAAATCTATCAGTTCGCGAATATCCGGCTCGTCATCAATGACAAGAACGCGGTTCAGTTCGCCGCGCGGACGCCGTTCGCCACGGGGTGCTGACATGGTTCTGCTCTCCCTGTAATTACAAAATGCCCACCCGATTCCGAAGGCAAGAGCTCCAGACTCGCACCATTCGCCTCACACAACTCACGGGCAATAAAAAGACCGAGGCCGGTACCCTTGTGATGCGTCGTGAAAAACGGTTCAAAAATCTGCTCTCGCGCCTCAGCCGAAACACCCGGGCCATCGTCCAGCACATGCAATTCTACGCGCTCGCCCCCGGCCACGGCAGTAGCGGACAGACGCACACTACCCGGTTTCCCCTGCGAGTGCCTGACTGCGTTGCTGACCAGATTCCACAACACCTGCTGCAGATGGGAGCGATCAAAACAAAGACTTAAACCCTCTGCGCTCTCAACCTGCAGCAGCCTCGAATCCAGGCCTTCCGTCACCATAAAATTCTCAAGGAATTGTGCGCAAACCTCGGACAGCAACAAACCCTCGACCTGTGCCCGGTCACGCCGCCCCAGCTCAAGAACATCAGCCACAATCCGGTCAAGACGGGCCACATTATCGCCAAGAATATGCAGCAAGCGATCCTGCATTTCACCGCGCCGTTCTTCGCGCAACAATTCCCCGGCATGACCAATCGCGGAAAGCGGATTCCGTATTTCATGGGCAATGCTTGCGGTCAACCGCCCAAGAGAGGCCAATTTCAACTGCTGAGCCTGCGCCCGAATGCGCCCGACATCCTCAAGAAAAATCAGCGACTCGCCCGTACTACTGGCCGTTTTTTCGAAGCGTGCCTGCAACATCTGCCCACCTGCACCTGAAAATTCGATCTCATCAACAATGACGCCCTGTTTGGTCAAAATATCGGCCAACAAAGGTGCATGTTGAGCAAGTCGTGACCCAACCGGGAGCGGCCCTAGCATTGTTTCCGCAATCGGATTGCAACGCTGTACACAACCGTCACGATCAATGACCAGCACACCATCCTGCATCCGTTCGATTACCCGCTGACTGATTCGACTCTGATTCTCCAGGCTCTCACCGCGCTGGCGAGCCAGTTCCTCATTGATCATCACGCGCTGCCCAAGCAAGCGAGCAAGGATTGCCGTTGCGAAAAAAACCGGCCGACAAAAAACCTGCCTGAACAATCGAAGTCGCCTCGAAATTGGCGTTCAGAACCCCATAGATCTGGACCAGCAAAGTCACCAACGTCGCCATCGCCGCATAAAACAGCACCAATCGCCCACGCCCAACGAGGCTCGCCGCCGCCAGAGATACCAGCAATAGCGCCCCCATCCCACTCCCCACGCCGCCCAAGGCATACATCAGGAAACTGACAAAAGCCACATCGGCAAAAACCTGCGAAGACAACTGGGCGTTAAAACTGCGCTGCCAATGAACAGAAAGCATCAGCCCGGCCAAAACAACGCCAAGATAAAGCAATACAAACTGATATATACCAGCCGAGTTTGTTTGATGAAAAGGGGAAATCTGACTATCCGGCAGGAGGGAAGCCAGAAGAATCAGAGAAGCCAGAAGCAGGCGATAAAAATTGAAATACTGGAATGGTCGCCAGCTGGCCTCCCAGGTAGAAGACAGCCAGTCCGTCATGAACGTGACGGTGACTTGCCCGCAAGGCGATGGGCGGCACTGCAAAAATGGGCATCTCCCTCGACCAAACTCTCGCTTAAGGGGTGCAGCACCCCGCAGTGATCGCACGCGATAATCTTCTCAGGCGCTTTCTCCGCTGCAGACTTGCTGGACGGTAGATTTTCCGAACGCTTCTTCCATGCCCACCAGAGCACTAACGCAATGGTAATCAGTAGCAGGTATTTCATAACTCAAGTGCCTCCAGCATCAGGGAGTCAGGTGGTCGAAACATTCCAACCAAGCAAAAAGGCCATCCGCAGGGATGGCCTAATTGCTCAATTCTCTTTACAGTGTTTTGGTCGGAGTGACAGGATTCGAACTTGCGACCCCTGCGTCCCGAACGCAGTGCTCTACCAGGCTGAGCTACACTCCGACATAGAAAAAAACCTAGTGATTTCTCTCAACTGCAAAGAGCGTCAATTGTAGCAGAGCTTTTTTATAATTTGAATCCCTCAGGCACTGAATTGCCTCTCTAGCAGCCTCAGCTTCCTTCGCGGCCTGCTGACGCGTATGCTCCAGAGCGCCGCTGGCACGGATAGCATCGAGTACGGCAGCAAAGTCATCACGCCCACCTTCTTCGATAGCCCGACGGACGCAAGCCGCCTGTTCCGGGGTGCCATGCAGCATGACATGAATCAGCGGCAGTGTTGGCTTGCCTTCGGCAAGATCGTCACCAAGATGCTTGCCGGTATCACCTTCATCCCCGGAATAATCAAGCACATCGTCCACCAGCTGGAAGGCCGTTCCCAGATGCATGCCGTACGCCGTCAGTGCCCGCTCAACCTCGGGCGTTGCCTGACCGAGAATGGCACCAAGCTGTGCGGCAGCCTCAAATAACTTGGCTGTTTTGAAACGGATAACTTGCAGATAACGGGCTTCGTCAACATCCGCATCGTGACAGTTCATCAACTGCAGAACTTCACCCTCGGCAATGACGTTGGTTGCATCGGACAGGACACGCATGATGCGCATGTCGCCGACTTCAACCATCATCTGAAAAGCGCGCGAATAGAGAAAATCGCCGACCAGTACACTGGCCGCATTGCCAAACATGGCATTTGCCGTATTCCGCCCACGCCGCAAAGAAGACTCATCGACCACATCGTCATGCAGCAAAGTTGCCGTGTGGATGAATTCAACCACCGCCGCCATTTCCTGATGACGCTTGCCCTGATAACCCAGCGCCCCAGCCGCCAGCAAGACGAGCGCTGGCCGCATGCGCTTGCCGCCACTGCTGATGATGTATTCGGCAACCTGCCGAACAAGGACGACCTCGGAATACAGGCGGTTGCGGATGACCGAATCGACGGCCTTCATGTCTGGCCCAATCAGGGCATAAAGCTCTTCAAGCGTCACGTTAAACCTGCCTTTGGTGAAGCGCAGGATCTTAGGCGTCAGCATGGACCTAGTCAAGATCACCAAATCAAGCCACAGCCATCTGATTTGCTCGCGCTTTCAGCTAAACTTGTTGGATTAGAAAAAACATCTGGGGAGATTGTCATGGATATTCGATCGATCATCGCACCCGTCATCCAGGATCGTGAGGCGCTGGAAGAGTTTGCCGAAGCGCTGAATGACCGTGCGCCAGAGATTGAGCGCGATGTTGCGCGCCTGAGAAAATCGCCCCATGACCGCGAACTGGTCTCTGATCTGTTCCGTGCAGTGCACAATATCAAGGGTGACGGCTCGCTCTGCAAATTTGAGCTAGCGGTGGCCATTACGCATCCCATTGAAACGCTGATGGCGAGATTTCGTGAAGGTGCCTTGCCCTTTTCTGACCTGCTTGCCGAGCTGATCCTGCTCGCCGTTGACCGACTGGAGCTTGCCACAGAAGCTTTGCTGGCCAACCAGCCAGTTGAAAATTTGCGGTTATTGTCGATGATTCAGGGACTGGAGCGACTTGCAACATCTTCGGCCGAGGAAATTGAAACCCTGGGTGCCGACCTGATCGAAGAAGTGACCGGCTTTCGGCCAGCCGCCGGCAATGCGTCAGGCCGCACACCACGCGCCACCGCACCCCGTGATGACAATAAGGATACGGCCAACGATCTTCAGTTTTTCCGCTCGCTGGCCCAGCAACTCGAGAGTCGCTCGCCGCTTTTCAAGGGTCGCACCATGCGCATCCTTCGCCTGGCTCAGGAAACCAACAAGGCGAGCGGCAATCTGGTTGATCCGGTGCAACTGGAAGCCGCCGTCTATGTTCACGACGTCGGCATGATGTTGCTGCCAGAAAGCATCTGGCTCAAGGTCGGCCGCATGACTGATGACGACAAACTGGCGCTGCGTAATCACCCAGGCTTTGCTGCGGGCTTGTTACAGCGCATGCCAGGCTGGGCCGGTGCCGCTGAAATGGTTGCCCAGCACCATGAGATGCCGGATGCTGGCGGTTACCCAAACAAACTGTCGGCGCCTTCCATTTGTCCGGGTGCAAAAATTCTGGCCATTGTGGATGCCTTTGAGGCGGTCATGCTTAAACATATTCACCGCGGCAAAAATCGTTCGGTTTTGCGTGCCATTGCAGAAATCAACGCTTGCGACAAACAGTTTGCACCAGAATGGATCGCGCCTTTCAATAACGTCATCCGCAAGACGATTGAAACCTGATGGATGCTGATTACGCAAGACGCTTTGGCGGCGTCTCCCGCCTTTATGGTGAAGCCGGTGCAGCGCGCCTGAGAAACGCCCATGTCTGCATCGTCGGCATCGGCGGGGTTGGCTCCTGGGCAATGGAGGCGCTGGCGCGCACCGGGATTGGGCAATTGACCGCAGTCGATCTGGACATGGTGGCGGAATCCAATACCAACCGCCAGATTCACGCCCTGGGTGATATTTACGGTAAAGCCAAGGTCGATGCGATGGCGGAGCGCATTCGCGAAATCAACCCGGAATGCCGTGTAACCTGTATGGAAGACTTTGTTACGCATGAGAACCTGAACGAGATTCTTCATGCCGGATTCGCAGTGGTCATCGACGCGATTGATCAGGTCAAAATCAAGGCGGCAATGATTGCCCACTGCCACCAGCAAGGCACGCCAATTATTGTTGCCGGTGCAGCCGGTGGTCAGATCGACCCGACACAAATTCGCCTTGCCGACCTCACCCAAACCGTACAAGACCCGCTGCTTGCCAGAGTTCGCTCCATTCTGCGCCGGGAATATGGATTCGCTCGCGAAGGCAAAAAGAAATTTGGCGTCCCTGCTGTATTTTCTACCGAGCCGCTGCGCTACCCGGAAACCGGCGAGTCCTGCGCCACCGACAGCGGCCCCAGCGGCCTCAACTGCGCCGGCTTTGGCTCATCAGTCTGCGTCACCTCGGTCTTTGGCATGGCCGCCGCCGCCCATGCCATTCAGACAATTATTGCCGCCGACAAGTCCTGACTCAGTCACGCGAATCAAGCCACACCTCCAAACCCTGCGCGTTAAGTTCAAGGTCGGTCGCCCAAATATCAAGCACCACGGCTTCTGCCAGATTGCAGCCGTGTGCCTTGAGTTCAGCCAACAAGTAACGGGTGATCTCCGCCTTGATCTGCTCATGCCGAACGGTGCCACTTAGCTGACTAGCCGACTCGGCAATAGCAACAAGCGCATCAAGACGTCGAAGCAGATCACGTCCCAAAGCAGGCACATCGCCAACTCGGCTGTAATGCGTCAAGTACATAGCTTCCGGCTTGAACGATAACAAGCGATTGATCGAGGCGCGCATTTCTTCCGGTTCAAACTGGGTTGGTGTCGTTGTCGGAAAGATAAATGGACGACTATCGACATCATGTTCGCGATAAGAAAGGCCAAACATGTCGCCGGTAAAGATTCCCCCGGTTGTTTTATCGACGATGCAAATATGGTGGCGGGCATGCCCCGGCGTATCGAGGCACAGCAATTCCCGACCCGCCAGCGATACCGTAAAGCCATCCGCCGCCTCAATGATGCGCTCAGCCGGGATCGGCAAAATCTCACCATAAATCCGCTTGACGTATTCCGCCCCATAAACCGCCGTTACTCCGGCAACCAGTTTGGATGGCTCCGCCATGTGGCGTGCGCCACGTGGATGAACGACCAGTTTGGCATTGGGAAAAGCCGCCATCATGCTACCGGCACCGCCAGCATGATCAAGATGGATATGGGTCAGGATCACATAATCAACCGCCGCAACATCCAGCCCAAGGCGCTCAAGCGCGGCCATTGCATTTGGCAGGGCATCATTGCTGCCGGTATCAATCAGGGCGACCCGCCCTGATTCAACGACGACATGAATTGCCGCCAGAATTGGCCGGACATAGCCTGCATCAAAAGCGTAAATCCCGTTACAGTAATCTCTCCAGTCAAACATTTTCACTTACCCTTTTATTAACAGTTACACGACTCGAGCGGTCAGCGTACCAACGCCATCGACGCCCGCAGTTAGCAAATCGCCCTGCACAATCGGCCCAACACCCGCCGGCGTGCCGGTGTAGATCAGATCTCCAGCCTCCAGTCGCACCATGGTCGACAAGTTGGCGATGATGTCAGCCACTTTCCAGCCCATGTCGACGAGATCACCATCCTGCCGGATTTCGCCATTGACCTTGAGCCAGATATGCCCTGTTGCGGGATGGTCGACGGCACTTACTGGATGTATTTCCGAGCACACAGCAGACTGATCAAATCCTTTGCCCATATCCCAGGGATGTCCTTTTTCCTTCGCCTTCCCTTGAATATCGCGGCGCGTCAAATCGAAGCCGACGGCATAACCAAAAATCAGCCCTTTTGCAGCGTCGACCGTAACATTTGCGCCGCCTGCACCCAAAGCGACCACCATTTCAACTTCATGATGCAAATTCTTGGTAATCGGCGGATAGCTGACACTGATTTCGCCTTCACCACCAATCACTGCATCACCCGGCTTCATAAAGAAGAAAGGTGGCTCCAGACCGGAGGCCTGATCAGCCGCCCCCATCTCTCGAGCATGATCGGCATAGTTGCGTCCGACACAAAAAATACGCCGCACCGGAAAACGGGCCTCGCTACCGGCAACTGGCAAAGAAGGCTGTGGGTGCGGAGGGAAAACGTAAGTCATGCAAAATCCTTTCAGCAAATCGGTCACTCAGACCGGATTATCAATATCGACAAACTCACAATGAATGCCAAACCGCTCGGCAAGATGTCCGGCCAAAGCCTGCGCGCCCAAACGCTCGGTTGCATGGTGCCCGGCCGCAAAATAAACCACACCGCTTTCCCGCGCCAGATGCACCGTTTGTTCCGAGATTTCGCCCGAAACATAAGCATCCAGACCGAGCGCGATAGCCTGCTCGAAATACCCTTGCGCCCCACCGGAGCACCAGCCAATACGGCGTACCTGGCGCTCAGGATCGCCAATCATTTGGGGCTGACGACGCAGCAATTGCGCCAATTCATCGCTCAGCGCACTTGCCGCCATCGTTTCTGGCAGACGCCCAAACCAGGCAATACTCTGCTCACCAAAGCGGCCTTCCGGCAGCCAACCAAGCTTTGCTGCCAGTTGCGCGTTGTTGCCCAGTTCAGGATGAGCATCCAGCGGAAGATGGTAGGCCAGCAAGTTGATGTCATTGGCCAACAGTGCACCCAAGCGCTTTTTCCGCATGCCGGTAATACGCCCATCCTCCCCCTTCCAGAAGTAGCCATGATGCACCAGAACCGCATCTGCACCACGCGCCACAGCCGCATCAAGCAAGTCCTGACTAGCCGTTACGCCAGTTACCAGGCGCCCGATCTCGGCTCGTCCTTCCACTTGCAGGCCATTTGGGCAATAATCACGAAAACTCGCTGGCTGCAACAGCCCCTCCAGATACTCCACCAGTTCTTCACGTTTCATTGATACGGTCTTTCATGCACAGGTTGTGGCTGATTTTTGCACAAACAGTAACGGTTGCGTTGGCCATGCTGTTTGTCGTGACAACATTAAAACCAGAGTGGTTGCCCAACAGGACAGCTGCCGTCACGCTCCACGAAGCGACGCCTAGTCTTACCGCTGGCGAACAACCTGCCCCTAGTTCTTACCGAGATGCCTCGCGCGCCGCCTTGCCAGCAGTTGTTCATATTTACACCACGAAGGACATGAAGACGCAACGCCATCCGCTGTTTGACGATCCGATTTTCCGCCATTTTTTTGGCGACCGCCCCGAAGGTGGCAAACAACAACGCAACTCCGGCCTCGGCTCCGGCGTTATCGTCAGCACCAATGGCTACATTCTCACCAACTTTCACGTAATTGAAGCAGCTGACGACATTCAGGTTTCGCTCAATGATGGCAAAACCTACAAAGCCACCGTGATTGGCAGCGACCCTGAATCCGATCTGGCAATTCTGCAAATCAAGGCTGAAAAACTGCCGGCAATTACTTTTGGCCAAATGGAAAATGTCCGTGTCGGTGACGTTGTCCTCGCCATCGGCAACCCCTTCGGCGTTGGCCAAACAGTCACCATGGGCATTGTTTCGGCGCTGGGCCGATCACACCTCGGCATCAATACCTTCGAAAACTTCATTCAGACCGATGCCGCGATCAACCCCGGTAATTCCGGCGGTGCGCTGGTCGACACCAACGGCCACCTGGTCGGCATCAACACTGCCATTTATTCACGTACCGGTGGCTCACACGGCATAGGTTTCGCCATTCCGGTATCCAGCGTGCGCAGCATCATGGAACAGATTATTCAAACCGGCACCGTCACACGTGGCTGGATAGGTGTTGAAGCGCAGGAAATAACACCTGACCTTGCCGAGTCCTTTGGCCTGCCTGATGTTGAAGGCGCACTGATTGCCGGTCTGATGCGCAACAGCCCGGCCGATGCAGCGGGTATAAAACCGGGTGACGTGCTGCTCGCCGTCAACGGCAAAGCCGTCAAGGATCCGCAAGTAATGCTGGATCTGATCGCCGCCTTGAAGCCGGAGGAGCGGGTCAATTTTCGCCTGCGTCGTGACAAGAACATCATTGAAGTTCAGGTCAAGATCGGCAAACGACCACCGCTGCAGCGCGAACGGGAATAAGCCATGTGCCAGCTTCTCGGCATGAACTGCAACGTGCCGACCGACATCTGTTTCTCGTTCAGCGGATTCCAGGCCCGGGGTGGCGCCACGGATGTCCACTCGGACGGCTGGGGCATCGCCTTTTTTGAAGGCAAGGGCACCCGAATTTTCCTCGACCCGCAGCCCTCCTGCACCTCCCCTGTCGCCGAGCTGGTACGCAACTATCCGATTCACTCGAAAAATGTTATCTCCCACATCCGCAAAGCCACGCAAGGTGCCATTGGGCTGGAAAACACCCACCCTTTCATGCGCGAACTCTGGGGCCGCTACTGGATTTTTGCCCATAACGGCAATTTGATTAATTTTTCACCAGATTTTGACGGCAGCTTTCAGCCTGTTGGCCTGACTGACAGCGAGCGTGCCTTTTGCTGGCTGTTGCAAAACCTTCGCCAGCGTTTCGGTAGCACGGCACCAGCACGCGCCGACCTTTTTCTTTCCCTGCATGAACTGACATTACAGATCGCCAGTTATGGGGAATTCAACTACCTGCTCTCGAATGGGGATTGCCTGTTCGCCCACGCCTCCAGCAAACTGGCCTATATCGTTCGCCAGGCACCATTTGCTCAGGCTCACTTGAATGATCAGGATGTCACTGTCGATTTTAGCGAACTGACCAAGCCGGAAGACCGCGTTGCCATCATTGCGACACTGCCATTAACCGACAATGAGCCGTGGACGGTGATGCAACCTAGAACGCTATGGCATTTTGAAGAAGGCGAACCGGTCAATACGCTGGAGACACGCGCTGCGCCCCCCAAAAAACCGGCCTGATTATTTACCGGTCAATTTGCGGAACTCTGCTTCCGCCTTGTCGATTTCAGCATCCATTTCTGACGAATTTTGAGTGTCGACCGTACTCTGCTGAGGAGTAATCTCTTCTTTCGGTGCCGGTTTACTGACTAGACGACTGGCCAAAATACCCAATTCGTACAAAATACACATCGGGATTGCCAGCGCGAGCTGAGAAACCACATCAGGCGGCGTCACCACAGCCGCCACGACAAAGGCGCCAACAATGAAATAGGAACGCCATTCCTTTAGTTTCTCGACCGTTACAATGCCCATCTTGACCATCACCACCAAGGCAACCGGCACCTCAAAAGCCAGGCCAAAGGCGAGGAACATGGTCATTACAAAAGACAAATACGCTTCAATATCTGGTGCCGGGGTAATGCTCTTGGGGGCGAAACTGTTAATGAAGGCAAAGACCTGACCGAAAACAAAGAAGTAGCAAAATGACATGCCCAGGATGAACAGAAAGCAGCTGGAAATAATCAATGGAATACCCAAGCGCTTTTCATGCGCATAAAGCCCTGGCGCAATGAAAGACCAGACCTGATAAAGGATATAGGGCAAGGAAAATACGAAAGCCACCATCGCAGTGACTTTCAACGGCACCATGAACGGGGTAATTACGCCGATTGCTACCATTTTTGTGCCTTCCGGCAAAGCTCTGGTCAGCGGTGCAGCCAGAATGTCGTAGATCTCGCCCGGCCCAGGGTAAAGGCAGAGCACACCGAGCACGACCCCCACGGCAATCAAACTATGCAACAAGCGATCCCGCAACTCGACGAGGTGCGAAATAAACGACTCTTCCTGCGCGGTACTTTCCTGACTATCGCTCATGCGACGGGCTTGACGGGCGTCTCGGCAGCCACTTGCTTAGTGACTTCGTTCAGTTCAGCTACCGCTGATTTCGCAGGTGCCTCAACCGCTGAACGAGCACTATCAAACTCCTTGCGCACAGAGTCTTCCATTGAGCGAGCAGAATCGGTTACCTGGGTCTGGAGTTTCTTCAACTCATCGAGCTGCATTTCACGATTGATGTCCGATTTGACATCATTGACGTAACGCTGCGCCCGTCCAAGCAAATGTCCGAGCGTACGCGCGACTTTCGGCAACCTTTCCGGCCCGATAACAATCAGGGCGACGATGCCGATAACCATGAGTTCAGAAAAACCAATATCAAACATGTTTTAACAAGTCAGTGGTGGCGAAATCCCGCCAGCAATCAGGACTTGGTTTTTTCCTTCACTTCAACATCAATCATCTGGCCACCAACCTGGGTGGGCGGCACCTCTTCTGGCTTGTCAGTAGCGCTGGCGTCCTTCATCCCATCCTTGAAGCCTTTGACTGCACCGCCAAGATCCTGACCAACATTCCGCAATTTCTTGGTACCAAAAATCAGCATGACGATGACCAGAACGATCAACCAGTGCCAAATCGAAAAGCTACCCATGTTTGTCTCCTAGATTCGTTTGAGCATGGGGCCAACAGGCTCGGCCCCGCCCACGATATGTGCGTGCAGATGCAGCACTTCCTGCTGTCCGACACGCCCTGTATTGATAATCACACGGAAGCCATCCGGACTACCTTGACCAACCGCAATTTCATTGGCCTTGGCGAGAATCTTGCCAAGGACCAGCACATCTTCCGCCGAAGCTGTCGCCAGCGAAGTGATGTGTTTTTTGGGAATCACCAGCACATGCACAGCACGCAACGGATTGATGTCATTGAAAGCGAGGATATCCTCATCTTCATAGACAACCTTCGCCGGAATTTTTCCCGCAACGATCTTGCAGAAAAGACAATCGATCACTTGTTGCCTCGTGCCGCCTTTTCGTCGATACCGGAAATGCCTTCACGACGACGCATTTCCTGGGACACATCTTCAATGCTCAAACCGTAGAAGGCGAGCAATACAAGCACGTGATAAATCACATCGGTAGATTCCCAGACCACCTTCAGACGCTTGCCTTCCTTGCCAGCCATAATCAACTCGGCGGTTTCTTCGCCGATTTTTTCAGGATGGAGTCGGGACCGCTGGCAAACAACTGAGCGGTATAGGATTTTTCAGGGTCCGCATTGCGGCGCGAAGCGAAGCGTCTCGGAGAGACGGTGCAGGATGTCATGCGTGCTCATTTTGCGTAAATTTCCTTAGGGTCTTTCAAAACCGGGTCGGCGGGAACCCACAGATTCCCTCGTAATTCATTGAAAAAACAGCTTTCGCGTCCTGTGTGACAGGCAATGCCGCCGACTTGTTCAATCGCCAGCAACAAAACGTCGCCGTCGCAATCAGTGCGTATCGATTTCACTTTCTGGAAGTGTCCCGATTCCTCACCTTTGCGCCATAAACGCTTGCGCGAACGTGACCAGTATACCGCGTTGCCGCAGCGTACTGTTTCCTGAAGCGAGTCACGATTCATGAAGGCAAACATCACAACGCGACCATTTTCATCTTGGGCGATTGCCGGAATCATGCCGTCAGCGTCCCACTTGAGCGCTTCCAGCCAGGGCAGATCGTTGTTAAGGTCGCTCACAGGCGGACTTCAATACCACGGCTGGCCATATATTCCTTGGCCTGGCGCACAGTGTATTCGCCAAAATGGAAGATCGAGGCGGCCAGCACCGCATCAGCATGGCCATCACTGACCCCATCTGCCAGATGCTGCAAATTGCCGACACCACCAGAGGCGATTACCGGAATTTTGATCGCATCGGAAACAGCGCGAGTCAACGCCAGATCAAAACCATTTTTAGTGCCGTCACGATCCATGCTGGTCAGCAGGATTTCACCAGCACCTAATTTTTCTACCTGTTTTGCCCAGTCGACCGCACTCATTCCAGTATCGTTACGTCCGCCGTGGGTGAAGACATGCCACATACCCGGCGCAACCTGCTTGGCGTCGATGGCGACAACGATGCACTGCGAGCCAACCTTGCTCGACGCATCGAAAACCAGATCCGGGTTTTGCACCGCTGCGGTATTCATGGAAACCTTGTCGGCACCAGCATTCAGCAGGCGACGAACATCCTCCACCTTGCGCACACCACCACCGACGGTCAGCGGAATGAAAACCTGCTCGGCGCAGGCTTCGATGATGTGCAGGATGATGTCGCGCTGATCGGACGAAGCTGTAATATCGAGAAAGGTAACTTCATCAGCACCCTGCTCGTTGTAACGACGGGCAATTTCGATCGGATCACCCGCATCGCGCAGACCGACAAAATTGGTCCCTTTGACGACGCGACCAGCTGTCACATCGAGACAGGGAATAATCCGTTTGGCGAGCATTAACGGCGACCAGCTGCAGCTACTTCTTGCGCGGCCTTGAAGTCGAGCGAACCATCATAAATTGCACGACCAGCGATAGTGCCGACGACACCCTCGCTTTCGACGGCGAGCAACTGGCGGATATCGTCAATATTGGACAGGCCACCGGAAGCGATGACCGGAATGGTCAGCGCCTGTGCCAAACGTACAGTCGCTTCAATATTGATCCCGGATAGCATGCCATCGCGGCCAATGTCAGTATAAATAATTGATTCAACACCGTAATCTTCAAACTTCTTGCCAAGATCAACAACGTCGTGGCCAGTCAGTTTGGACCAGCCATCAGTCGCCACCTTGCCGTCCTTGGCATCCAGACCGACGATAATATGGCCAGGAAAGGCCGTGCAAGCATCATGCAGAAAACCGGGGTTCTTGACCGCTGCAGTACCGATAATAACGTAAGTCAGGCCGTCATCCAGGCAACGCTCAATGGTATCGAGATCACGAATACCGCCACCCAATTGCACCGGAATGTCGTCACCGACTTCCCTGAGGATCGCCTTGATCGCCGATTCATTTTTCGGCTTGCCGGCAAAGGCACCATTGAGATCGACCAAATGCAGGCGGCGTGCGCCTTGCGTGACCCAATGACGAGCCATCGTTGCCGGGCTGTCGGAAAACACTGTGGCGTCTTCCATCAGGCCTTGTTTAAGACGAACGCACTGGCCGTCCTTAAGATCAATTGCGGGAATAATCAGCATGGGATGTCAGAAGAGTTGGAACTAGGAAAAACAGGTTACGGACGCCACTCGACAAAGTTTTGCAGGAGCTGCAAGCCGTCGCGAGCACTTTTCTCGGGGTGGAACTGAACCGCAAAGATATTATCCCGGCCCACGGCACAGGTAAAGGGGATGCCATAGTCGGTCGTACCAGTCACCAGCGTCGAATCAGCGGGTTGCACACAGTAACTGTGCACGAAATAGAAACGGGCACCATCATCAATATCGGCCCACAGGGCGTGCGGCTTGTGAGCCACATTGTTCCAACCCATGTGCGGAACTTTGAGGCGTTGACCGTCGGCGGCAAACATTTTCGCTTCAGGAAAGCGCGTCACATCGCCGGCAAAAACACCGAGGCCGGCAAAATCACCTTCCTCGCTGTGATCAAAGAGCATTTGCAGACCGATACAGATACCGAGAAAAGGCTTGTCTTTGGCTGCAGCCAGAACCACCGGACGCAAACCACGGGCATCAAGTTCGCGCATGCAGTCCGGCATCGCGCCTTGACCGGGAAACACAACGCGTTCGGCAGCCGCAACAACAGCCGGGTCGGCGGTAACAATTACCTGCTTGTCGCCAGCCACATGCTCCAACGCCTTCGACACGGAGCGCAAGTTGCCCATGCCGTAGTCGATGACGGCAATGATGCTGCCAGCACTCACAGCGAGCCTTTCGTCGACGGCATGGTGCCAGCCATGCGCGGATCAGGCGTAGTCGCCATACGCAGGGCACGGCCAAAGGCCTTGAACACAGTTTCGGCCTGATGGTGGGCATTAACGCCGCGCAGGTTGTCGATGTGCAGGGTCATCCCGGCGTGATTGACCAGGCCCTGGAAGAATTCGTGCACCAGATCGACATCAAACTGGCCGATCATTGCTCGCGTGAATGGCACATCGAACATCAGTTCCGGACGACCGGAGAGATCGATCACGACGCGCGACAGCGCTTCATCGAGCGGCACATAGCTGTGACCGTAACGCGTCAGCCCTTTTTTGTCACCCCACGCCTTGGCCAGCGCCTGGCCGATAGTGATGCCGATATCTTCGACGGTGTGATGCGCGTCGATGTGCAAATCGCCCTTGGCTTCAACGTCGAGATCGATCAGGCCATGACGGGCAATCTGATCGAGCATGTGATCGAGAAAGGGGACGCCGGTAGCAAATTTACCTTGGCCGGTGCCATCCAGATTGAGGCGCACGACAATCTGCGTCTCCAGGGTGTTGCGCGTAATTTCGGTTTGCCGCATAGGTGAGGGCTGAACAGGCTTTTGAACAGAGGGCCATGATACCATTTCAGCCTACTTTTACGCTTTCTGTGAAAATCCAATGAGTCGCTTCTGGAGCCAGGTCGTTCAAGACCTCACCCCCTACATCCCGGGCGAGCAGCCCAAGATCGCCAATCTGATCAAGCTCAACACCAACGAGAACCCTTTTCCACCCTCACCCAAGGTGTTGGCGGCGATTCAGGCGGAATTGGGCGACGATGCTGCGAGCTTGCGGCTTTACCCTGACCCGAACGCCGACTTGCTTAAAGGCGCCATTGCAAAAAATTACGCGGTTACGACGCAGCAAATTTTTGTCGGCAATGGTTCGGACGAAGTGTTAGCACATGTTTTCATGGCGCTGCTCAAGCACGATCAACCGATTCTTTTCCCTGATATCACCTACAGTTTTTACCCGGTTTATTGCGGATTGTATGGCGTTGATTACGAAACCGTGCCGCTGGCGGAAGATTTCAGTATTAATCCGGGAGATTATTGCGGTCGACCGAACGGCGGCATCATTTTCCGAACCCGAATGCACCAACGGGTTGTCTGCTGGCACTTGCCGCCATCGAGGAAATACTGAAAGCGAATCCGGATTCTGTGGTTGTAGTCGACGAAGCTTATGTCGACTTCGGCGGTGAGTCGGCAATCCGCTTGGTCAATCGCTATGACAACCTGCTGGTCGTCCATACGCTATCCAAGTCACGCTCGCTAGCCGGCATGCGCGTTGGCTTTGCGGTCGGCCACCCGGCATTGATTGAGGCGCTGGAACGGGTCAAAAACAGCTTTAATTCCTACCCGCTAGATCGTTTGGCGATTGTTGCTGCCGTTGCTGCCATCGAAGACGAAGCCTATTTCGAACAATGCTGCAACGCGGTGATTGCGACTCGCGAGAAACTGGCGGCTGAACTCCGCAGCCTTGGCTTTGAAGTACTGCCTTCGGCCGCCAATTTTATTTTCGCCCGCCATCCGCAACGTGACGCTGCCGAAATGGCCAAAGCCTTGCGTGAAAAAAGCATCATCGTCCGTCATTTCAAACTGCCGCGCATTGACCAATTTCTACGCATCACAGTTGGTACCGACGCCGAGTGCCAGGCACTGACCCAAACGCTACACGGCATTTTCGCGTAAAGAGAAAGGGCTTAACGATGTTAGGTATCGATTTCGACGAAGCCATCCGCCTACACAACGGCTGGCGCCGGCAGTTCATGAACGCCTTCGCCTATGGCAGTTATGCCGACATGCCGCTCTCTGACCATCAAGGTTGCATGTTTGGCTACGCCATTGCTGCCGCTGACGATGCCTCAAGGGCGCTACCGCAATTTCAAGCGTTGATCAAAACCCATACACGTTTTCATGCTCTGGCCAGTGAAATTCAGGAATTGAGTAGCAATGGCATGGCGGATGCAGCCGATCTGATGTTGCCGCAACTCGCTGACGAATCACATCGTCTGGCCAATTTGTTTGACGAACTGCGCGCCCTGCAGCGAGAAAGACGCAGCTAGACCCAGCCGAGCAAACCGAGCGCGGCGCCAACACCAATAAACCATAGCGGGTGCAGCTTGCTGCGCAGGTTGGCAAACACGGTGGCTGCGACCAGCAACCACGCCGCCCAACCCAGCTCGGCTGATTGCGCAATCAGCGTAGCCCCCGAAAAAATCAGGCCAACCGCCAAAGGCGCGACACCCAAACTGATCGCCTGCTGCCAACGAGCGCCGGCAAAGCCTTCCCAGCGGTCAATCAGGAGATAGATCAGCACACTCATCGGCAAACACATGGCCAAGGTTGCCGCCAACGCACCGGCCAATCCGGCCACTTTCCAGCCGATCAGCGTGACCACCAGTACATTTGGCCCTGGCGCCGCCTGAGCAATGGCGTAAAGGTGCGTGAAAGTAGTTTCGTCCAGCCAATGATGGTTTTCAACGACAACTCGATGCATTTCCGGCAACAGCGCCGTCGCACCGCCAAAAGCGACGAAAGACAGTAGTGCAAACTCAAGGAAGAGTTCGACAACGATCATTTTCGTCCCAGCCGCCAATAAGCAAGACCGCCCGAGAGAATCAGTCCAGCCACCATCACCAGCGGCATCGGCCAACGCATAAAGGCAATGGCTGTTACGGTCAATGCTGTAAACGGGAGAAAAACTGGCTTGTCCTTGAGCGCCATCCCCATTCGCCAGGCCATGGCAAAGAGCAAACCACAACCCACCGCGGCGATTCCGCGCAACATGCCTTGCGCCAGCGGCAAGCCGCCATAACTGTCATAGAGCAAGGCGAGCAGCAATACAATCACCAGAGGCCCGGCAAGCAAACCGACCGGAGCAACAATGGCGCCCGATAGCCCGCAATAGCGCTTGCCGACAACCACCGCCAGATTGATCACATTCGGCCCTGGCAAAAACTGGCAAAGGCCGAGTTGCGCGTTGAACTCTTCTGCCGTCATCCACCGGCGTTCCTCAACCAGCATGCGCCGGGCAAAGGGCAAGACACCGCCAAAACCAGACAAACCAACTGACGAAAAGCCAAAAAAAAGCGCCCGGAGATCCGGGCGGCTTTGAATTTCTGTGTCTGTTACGGTCAACGGCGTTTCCGGCTTAATTTTCTAAGCGAAACTCGGCTGACTTGGCGTGTGCCGGCAAACCTTCACCGTGCGCCAGGGTCGAAGCAATCCGCCCAAGTGTCTGCGCACCGGCCTTGGAAACCTTGATCAAACTGGTCCGTTTCTGGAAGTCATAAACGCCGAGCGGTGACGAGAAACGTGCGCTGCCGGAAGTTGGTAGCACGTGATTCGGACCGGCGCAGTAATCGCCCAGCGACTCGGAGGTGTAATGGCCGATGAAGATGGCGCCAGCGTGGTGAATCTTGCTCACCCACGGATCAGGATCGGCTAGCGACAACTCAAGGTGTTCCGGCGCCACACGATTGGCGATGGCGATAGCTTCTTCAAGATCGCGCACCAGAATGAATGCACCGCGATTGGTTAACGAGGTTTCGATCACTGCACGACGCGGCATGGTTGGCAGCAATTTTTCGATGCTGGCCTGAACCTGTTCGATAAAGCCGGCATCGGAACAGATCAGGATCGATTGCGCCAATTCATCGTGCTCGGCCTGCGAGAACAAATCCATCGCCACCCAGTCCGGATTGCCCGAACCATCTGAAACGACAAGAATTTCCGAAGGGCCGGCAATCATGTCGATGCCGACAATGCCGAACACCCGACGCTTGGCGCAAGCCACGTAGGCATTGCCTGGGCCGACGATCTTGTCCACCTGCGGAATCGTTTTTGTCCCGTAAGCCAGTGCGCCAACCGCCTGCGCGCCACCGATGGTGAATACGCGATCAACGCCAGCCAGACAGGCCGCCGCCAGCACCAGCTGGTTCTTCTCACCATCCGGCGTCGGCACAACCATGACCAGTTCCTTGACCCCAGCCACCTTGGCCGGAATCGCATTCATCAGCACGGACGATGGATAGGCGGCCTTGCCGCCCGGCACGTAAAGGCCAACACGATCCAGCGGCGTGATCATCTGGCCGAGCATCGTCCCGTCCGCTTCGGTGTAGGACCAGCCTTCCAGGCGCTGTTTCTCATGATAGATGCGAACGCGATGTGCCGCCGCTTCCAGCGCCTGACGCTGTTCCGCCGGCAAGCCATCAAGCGCCTTCTGCATTTCAGGCTTGGTCAGTTCCAGATCGGCCATGCCACTGACTGAAAGACGGTCGAACTTGTTGCTGTATTCGACGACGGCCACATCACCGCGCGCCTTGACGTCGGCCAGAATGCCGATCACCGTGCGCTCGATGCCTTCATCCTGCGCCGCTTCAAACGCCAACAGCGCATCCATTTTTGCCGTGAAATCGGCGTCGACCGTAGCAAGTCGTTTGATCGCGACCATAAGGTTTACTTCTCCACCGCCTGGGCAAAGGCATCAATAATCGGTTGCAGGGTGTCGCGCTTGACCTTGAGCGAGGCCTGATTGACCACCAGTCGCGAGGAAATTCCCATGATGTCCTCGACAGCCACCAGCTTGTTGGCTTTAAGCGTGCCGCCCGTGGACACCAGATCGACGATGGCATCAGCCAGACCGGCCAGTGGCGCCAGTTCCATCGAACCGTAAAGCTTGATCAGGTCGATATGTACGCCCTTGGCGGCAAAGTGCTCGCGCGCCGTCTTGGTGTATTTGCTCGCCACCTTGAGGCGGGCGCCCTGACGGACCGCGCTTTCGTAATCGAAACCTTCGCGCACGGCAACCATCATCCGGCATTTGGCGATATTCAGGTCAAGCGGCGCATAAAGGCCCTCACCGCCATGCTCAATCAACACATCCTTGCCGGCGACGCCAATGTCGGCAGCACCATATTGCACATAGGTCGGGACATCAGTGGCACGGACGATGACTACCCGCACATGCGGCTGATTGGTATCAATGATCAGCTTGCGCGAGGTTTCCGGGTTTTCGGTCGGGACTATCCCGGCGGCAGCCAGCAACGGCAGGGTTTCGTCAAAAATGCGGCCCTTCGACAGGGCAATGGTAATGGTCGTCACAGGGACTCTTGCTAAAAAGGCGAAAACGCCATTTTAGCAGAGCCTTAGAGATACCCGAGGTGGCGCGGCAACCAGAGCGCCAATTCCGGCACAAAAGTCACCAGCATCATCGTCCCCGCCATTGCCGCCACCATCCACAACACCCAGGGAATGGTCGATTCCATCGAAACACCGGCCATTCGGCAGGTCACCATCAAATTGACGCCAAGTGGCGGATGGAACTGGCCAAGGGCCATATTCATCGTGATGATGACGCCAAACCACACCAAATCCCAGTTGAAATGCATGGCTATCGGGATCAGCAACGGCAGGAAAATGAAGTAGATCGAGATGGCGTCGAGGAACATGCCGGCGATCAACAACAGCAGTTGAATACTGAGCAGCATGGGGATTTCCGACAAACCCGTACCTAGTAGCGTTGCTGCAAGATGATCGAAGGTACCCAGCGTATTGCTGCCCCATGCAAAAACGCTGGCCAGCGCAACGACCGTCAAAATCACCGACGAAATTTCTGCTGACTCAACCAGGACTTGATAGACATCTTTCCAAGTCAGCGAGCGGTAAATCACCATACCGACGACAAGACCGTAAAAAACGGCAACCACCGCCGCTTCCGTCGGCGTGAAGAAACCGCTACGCATCCCGCCAAGGATGATGACCGGCGCCAGCAGCCCCCAACCAGCCTCCTTCAGGCTCTGCCAGAACGGCGGACGTGGTTCGGCAGGTTCGGCCTCGAAGTTGTTTTTGACCGATAGCCACCAAGCCACCAGAATCAGTGTCAAGCCGGAGAGAATGCCGGGAATCATGCCGGCTGCGAACAACGCTGGCACAGAGGCTTGCGGCACCAACAGACTGTAAATCACAAAGGCAATGGAGGGCGGAATCAAAATATCCGTCGAACCGGCCGCCGCAATCACACCTGCGACAAAGGGACGCGGATAGCCTGCTTTGAGCATGGACGGCAGCATCACCGCACCGACGGCGGCAGAGTCAGCAGGTCCGGAACCGGAAATGCCACCCAGAATCATCGCCACCAGAATCGCGACAATCGCCAAGCTCCCTCGCCGCTGCCCGACCAGTGCAGACGCAAAACGGACGATACTTGCCGCCACCCCGGCCTTCTCGAAAATCAGGCCAGCAATCACAAAAACCGGAATCGCCATCAGTGGATACTTGGCAATCCCGGTATAAACATTGGTCGGCAATGACATCATGCCGAGATCAGCGACCGCAACTACCGCCACACCTGCCAACCCCATGGCGACAGCAAGCGGCACGCCGGAAAGCATCAAAACTACAAAAACACCAAAAAGAAGCCAATCCATTACGGCTTGCCTCGCATCAAAACAGCCAGCAAGCGCAGCACAATGACTATCGACAGCACCGGCAGCCAGATGGTGTACCACCACTGAGGAACGCCAAGCGATGGTGAAGTTACTTCATACGCGTAGTCGTCCCAAGCCATTGAAACGCCATACCAGGCGAGCAAGCCAAACATCAATAGTGAGCAAATTGAGGCAAAACGAAAAGCCACATTTTTAAGCGCAGGCAAGCGTTCAACAAAGAAGGTAATGGCAATATGGTGATTGGTCGCAAACGCATGCGAAGCCCCGATCAAGGTCATAACCACCATCAATGCCACCGATATTTCCTCGGTGAAAGCAAAGGAAATATCGGTAAAGTAGCGCACCAGCACATTCATCATAGTCAATAGGCAAAGCATGCCCATCGACAGCGCCATTAAAAACCGCTCAACCGTGACGAGCGCAAACTTGCCACCTGATACGGTGGCCTTGGTTCCGTCAGACATCGGACTTAGCGTTTGGCGATCGAGGTTTCAGCTTTTTTGACCAGATCAACACCAATGGTCTTGGTCCACTTTTCGTAAACCGGGCGGGTAGCCTGAACAAAAGCAGCTCGCTGCTCGTTTGTTGGATTTGTCACTGTCACTCCTGCCGCCTCAATTTGCTTAAGCACAGCGTTATCGTTACCCGCAATACCCTTACGCGACTTTTCAACGTTCTCGCGAGCTGCCTGCAATGCCGCCTGGCGCACGGCCTCTCGATCGGCCGGCGTCCAGCTTGCCCAAACTTGTTTATTGACCACAAAGATCAGCGGATCGGCAACGTAATGCCACAAGGTCAAATATTTTTGACCAACCGTGGATAACTTGGCTGCGACAAAAACGGAAAGCGGATTTTCCTGACCATCAACCGCACCCGATGCCAGCGCGGGTTGCGCATCAGCCCAGCTCATCTGAGTCGGGTTCGCTCCCAGCGCAGAAAAGGTTTCGTTATACAGCGGCGAGCCGACGACACGGAATTTCATGCCCTTCATGTCAGCCGGTGAAGCGATGGGGCGCTTGGAGTTGGACATTTCGCGGAAGCCATTTTCACCCCAGGCCAGCGGCACCACTTCACGCTTTTCCAATATGGCGAACAAGTCCTTTCCCACCTCGCCTTGGGTCAGCGAATCAATCGCTTTGTAGTCGGGCATCAGAAATGGTAGCGAAAACAAATTCAGCTCTTTGACCTGCGGTGACCAGTTGATCGTCGAACCAATCGACATATCGATCACCCCCTGGCGGATCGCGGTAAATTCACGCGTCTGGTCTCCGCCAACCAGCGAATTACCGGAGTAAATCTTGATATTGATACGGCCTTGCGTTTTTTCCTTAACCAGCTCTATCCAGCGCTCACCGGCCTGCCCCCAGGTAAACGCGGTACCGAGTGTTGTCGAGAGTCGGTATTCAGAACGATAGCTTTGCGCCTGAGCTGCCCCACTAACTAAGACACAAGCAGCCGCAACGGCGGCGACAAAAGATCTACGCTGCATTTCTCTCTCCTAATATTCGGCAAAACAAGGATTATCGGCGCCGGTTATGGCATAAGCAAATTTATTGAGCGCAAAAGCCAGACCCATAAAGCAAAAAAGCCCGGGTAACCGGGCTTTTCTTGCTTGCAACGAACGTCTTATTCCGGACGGATGTTTGCAGCTTGCTTGCCCTTAGGGCCAGTGACGATGTCGAAGGTCACTTTCTGGTTCTCAGCAAGGGTCTTGAAACCGTTGCCTTGAATTGCGGAGAAGTGAGCGAAGAGATCTTCACCACCATCAGCCGGGGAAATAAAACCAAAACCTTTGGAGTCGTTGAACCACTTAACGGTACCGTTTGCCATTTATAACTTCCTTGGAAAAAATTGCGGGCTAATGCCCAAATAAACACGAGAATCAAGACCGAGGAAGAACTGACTATCCGACGTACGGCGCAGGAACAAAACACTGGCTGGAAATCCCGAGGCGCTGAGTATGACGCGAAATCGGGATTCGGCCAAGATTTTTTTTACATTTCTTTCGGTTGACCGTAATAACCTGCGCTTTTCAACGCCAATACAACAGTCGATTAGTGGATACGCTTGACCTGTGCACCAAGTTTTTCGAGCTTCTCTTCAATCCTTTCATAGCCCCGATCAAGGTGATAAATTCGGTCAATTACCGTTTCACCACGTGCCACCAAGCCAGCAATCACCAAGGAAGCTGATGCGCGAAGATCAGTTGCCATGACCATGGCCCCTTCAAGATGGTCAGCGCCACGCACAATGGCGTTATTGCCCTCGATCTGGATGTTTGCACCCAAACGCATCAATTCATTGACGTGCATGAAGCGGTTTTCAAAAATGGTTTCGCGAATGGTAGCGACACCATCGGCTATGCAGTTGATCGCCATGAATTGCGCCTGCATGTCGGTCGGGAATGCCGGATAAGGCGCTGTGCGCAAACTGACCGCTTTCAGGCGCGGAGGAGCAATCAGGCGAATCGCGTCGCGCTCTACGGTGATTTCGCAACCGGCATCCATCAATTTATCCACCACCGTATCGAGATACGCCGCCGAAGTTTTGGTCAGTCGAACATCTCCGCCCGCTGCCGCAGCTGCACACAAATAGGTGCCCGTCTCGATGCGATCAGGCATGATCGAATGCGTCGCGCCATGCAATTTTTCAACGCCCTGGATGCGAATAATGTCGGTGCCAGCACCCGAAATGCGCGCCCCCATACTGACCAGACAGTTGGCCAGATCAACCACCTCCGGCTCACGCGCGGCATTCTCGATGATCGTTTCCCCATCTGCCAAACACGCGGCCATCATCAGGTTTTCAGTACCGGTCACGGTAACCATATCGGTACAGATGCGCGCTCCTTTCAAGCGGGTCGCCTTGGCATGAACATAGCCCTGCTCAACCGTGATTTCGGCCCCCATGGCTTGCAAGCCCTTGATGTGCTGATCAACCGGTCGCGCACCAATGGCGCAACCACCTGGCAGAGAAACTCGTGCCTCACCGCAACGAGCCACCAGCGGGCCAAGGACGAGAATGGAAGCCCGCATGGTCTTGACCAGCTCGTAGGAAGCGACGGCATTATTCAGCCCGCCACCATTGAGCACCATGCCATCAATCCCTTCCATCGTGACGCCAACGCCCATATCGCCAAGCAGACGAAGCATGGTCGAAATATCGTTTAGATGCGGCACATTCGTAAGGTGCACTGGATCAGCGGTCAGCAGCGAAGCGCAAAGAATCGGCAAGGCCGCATTTTTCGCGCCGGACATGGCCACTTCTCCAGAAAGGGGACGGCCCCCGACGATCAATAATTTATCCACGCTGGGCGCTCCACTCTTCCGGGGTCAATGTTTTAAAGGAAAGGGCATGCAATTCCCCGGTTGCGAGCTTTTCCTTGAGGGTTTGGTACACGCGCTGCTGGCGCTGGACGCGGCTCTTTCCGGCAAACTCAGCGCTGACAACCAGCGCTTCAAAATGTTGCCCATCGCCATCCAGGGCGAGATGTTCGCAGTTCATACCAGCAAGAATGATTTGTTTGATTTGATCGGGGTGCATTGGTGTCAGGCTCTCAGCTTCCAGCCCCGCTTCAACAGGTTCAGCGTCAGCAAGGACACCGCCAGAAAGCAGGAAAAAACGACGGCTAAACTGGTTTCCGGTGCCACGTCAGAGACACCAAAAAAACCATAGCGGAAGCCGTCAATCATATAAAAAACAGGATTGTAATGCGACACGGATTGCCAGAATGTAGGCAGTGTGTAAATTGAATAGAAAACACCTGAGAGCATGGTCAGGGGCATGATCAAAAAATTCTGGAAACCGGCCAGTTGGTCAAACTTCTCCGCCCATATACCGGCAATGACGCCGAGAGCACCAAAAAGAGCTCCGCCCAATACAGCAAAAACCAACACCCAGAGTGGCGCGACCAGTTTCAATTCAGCAAACCACATGGTTGCTAAGAGAACCCCGACGCCGACCATTAAACCCCGCGCCAAAGCAGCCAGCACATACGCGCCGAAAAACGCGCTATACGGAATCGGTGGTAATAGAACGAAGACGATGGAACCGGTAATTTTTGCCTGAATCAGACTGGATGAGGAGTTGGCAAAGGCGTTCTGCAACACTTGCATCATGACCAGCCCCGGCACGAGAAAAGCGGTATAGCGAACCCCGTGAACCTGAACGTGCTCATCCAGCACATGGCCAAAAATGAGCAAATAGAGCAATGCAGTCAGCACCGGCGCACCGACGGTCTGGAAAGCCACCTTCCAGAAACGCAGCAGCTCTTTATAGAAAAGCGTCCAGAAACCGATCACTGATTCATCGTCCGGACAAAAACATCTTCCAGCGTGCCACCTGGGTGCTCAGCCAGCAAATTCGCCGTAGTATCCAGCGCGACGACCCGCCCTTGCTTCATCAGAGCAATCCGACCACAGAGACTTTCGGCCTCTTCGAGATAGTGTGTGGTCAAAATGATCGTGTGGCCCTCTTTATTAAGTCGTCGAACAAACTGCCACAAGCCCTGACGTAATTCGACATCGACGCCAGCAGTTGGCTCATCAAGCACGATAACCGGTGGTTTATGAACCAGCGCCTGAGCTACCAGAACCCGTCGTTTCATGCCGCCAGAAAGGCGGCGCATGTTGACGTTAGCCTTGCTGGTTAAATCGAGGTTATGAAGAATTTCGTCGATCCAGTCATCATTATTGCGAATACCAAAGTACCCGGACTGAATCTGCAAGGTTTCGCGGACATTGAAAAATGGGTCAAAAACCAATTCTTGTGGCACAACACCCAGACGGATTCTTGCCTGACGGAAGTCCTTGATGACATCGTAGCCAAGCACCTTCAGGCTACCCGAATCGGGACGTGCCAAACCGGCTAACGTGGAAATCAGTGTCGTTTTTCCAGCCCCATTCGGGCCAAGCAAGCCGAAAAATTCACCTTCTTCAATTTCAAGAGAAACACCATCCAGCGCCTTGAGCGAACCAAAATGTTTGACTACGTCAACGATGGAAACAGCAGAAGACATGGGGAGCCGCTCAAGCGAGCGGCAGAAGTTCAGCTACGCCGTAAAGCTCGGCTAGTGAACGCACACCTGCAGGAATATTGACAAATTTAATGGTCGACCGTGACAGACTCGCAGCCCGCATCCAGCCGAGCATGACGGCGAGCGCCGACGAGTCCGCCTCAACCACTTTCCCCAGATCAATCACCTGCTCACCGGACATCAAAGCCGCCCGACCCGCTTCAAGCAAACTGCGCGCGTTATCCATGATCAACGGTACCGTAACAATGAGGCGATCAGCCTCACGCGCTATCATTACTTTTCTGCCTTGGCTAGATTGGGCTCCAGCGACTTGTTCTTGGCCGCAACTGACTGGATCAAACCATCCATCCCGCCATTACGGATCTCCTGTGCAAACTGATCACGATAATTGGTGACCAGACTAATTCCGGCAACTGTCACGTCATAGACTTTCCAGCCGCTATCGAGCTTCTCGAGACTGTAATCAAGCTGTACAGCCTTGGCACCAGGTTGCTGAACCTCCGTGCGCACCAGAACATCGGTTTCACCTGGATTCATCTTGAACGGCTTGAATACAACCTTCTGGTTTTTATAACCAGTTAGGGCATTTGAATAAGTACGAACCAGTAGCGTCTTGAATTCAGTACTCAATTGCAACTGCTGCTGGGTGCTTGCCTTGCGCCAGTCCTTACCCACCGCCAACGCCGTCATGTGTTGAAAATTAAAGTAGGGCAACACTTTGGCATCGACCAGTTCAATCGCTTTGCGTGTATTGCCACTCTGGATATCCTTATCCTTGCGGACGATGTCAAGCACCTCTTCGGTAATTTTCATCACCAATGCATCAGGCGCTTCTTGGGCGAGCGCAGTAGTAGCAACAAAACCGGCAAACAAGAAAGCAAGCAACTGTTTCATCATGATCCGTAAGTTAGTTAATCATCAAGTCGCGGTGGGCGACCATCGAAAATTTGATTGCGACGACGCTGTTGATAAGCGTCGCGAATATAAGCATATTTATCAAGCGCCGCTTCGTCGACAATTTTATCAGCCGGCAACAAGCTGGCTCGAATATCGACAAAACGCAGAGCAACCAAGCTATTCCGCACAGCAATTGAACGGCTGCGAGCACTCCAGACGGGATCAGCGTAAGAATCACCCAGCCAGCCAGCCGTATCGCGCAGAGTACGAGGACCGATGAACGGCCAGAAAAAATAGGCGCCACTCGGCGCGCCCCAAACTGCCAAGGTTTGCCCTAGATCTTCGTCATGCTTTTCGAAGCCGAGTTCGCTAGCCACATCAAACAGACCAAAAATCCCCACGGTGGAATTGATCAGCAGACGCGTAATATCACTCCCGGCATCACCAAACTTGCCCTGCAAAGCACTGTTGACCCCAATCCAAAGGTCACTCGTATTGCTGAAAAAATTCCCCACACCCGCTTTTACCGGCAATGGGACAGTAACATCGTAAGCTTTGGCTACCGGTTTGATCGCCACTTTATCCAGAGAATCATTGACCGAATACATAACGCGATTGAAGCCCTCGTAAGGATCGAGGAGATTCTCATCGGCAAAAACATGAGTTGCAGACAGCACAAGAGCCGTTGCTGCAATCAGCTTGACGTAACACTTCACTCCCTTAGTCAAACCCTTCATCACTTTTTATCCTGCCCGTCTGCCGCCTTGCTAAATAGAAATTGACTGATCAGTTTTTCCAAAACAACTGCTGATTGCGTTTTCGAAACTTTGTCACCAGCCTTCAGCATTTTTTTCATCACCACCAGCATCAAGACCAATGTACTGCTCGCCAAGCAAACCTGCCGTAAGAACAGAAGCAAAGGTATCTTTTGGAAACTGGTAACGTCCATCAATATTCATCAGCACAACCGCCTCATAAGACGCTGAATCAAACTTGATATCAGAAATCCTCCCTACCACCACACCTGCGCTTTTGACCGGCCCACGCACTTTCAGACCACCGATATTATCGAACTTGGCCTCCAGTACATAGGTTTCGGCCATATGTGCCGATGAAAGGTTCCCCACCTTAAGTGCGAGAAACATCAAGGCTGCGACGCCCAACAAAACAAAAAAACCGACCCAGAGGTCGAGAATGCTACGGTTCATGACGTTCCCCGAAACATGAACGAGGTTAAAACAAAATCCAGCGCCAGAATAGTTAACGCCGAAGTCACCACGGTTCGCGTAATGGCGCGCGATACGCCTTCAGCCGTTGGAGCTGAATCATAACCTTCAAAAACTGCTATCAAAGATACTGCCACGCCAAAAACGAAACTTTTGATAACTCCGTTCCAGATATCGTACCGAAAATCGACCGATGCCTGCATCTGTGACCAGAAAGCTCCATCATCAACTCCGATAAAAACGACACCGATCAACCAGCCACCGAAGACACCCATTGCCGAAAACATCGCCGCCAATAGCGGCATCGCAATCACGCCACCCCAGAAACGGGGAGCAACGACGCGAGCGATTGGATTGACCGCCATCATATCCATCGCCTTGAGTTGCTCGGTTGCCTTCATCAGACCAATTTCAGCAGTCACGGACGACCCTGCACGCGAAGCAAAAAGCAGTGCCGCCAGTACCGGCCCAAGCTCGCGCGTTAACGAAAGCGCGACCAATGTCCCGAGAGCTTCCGTTGAACCATAACGCTGCAAGGTCTCATAACCCTGCAGACCAAGCACCAAACCAACAAAAAGCCCTGAAACCAGAATAATGAGCAGAGAAAGCACACCGCTGAAAAATATCTCGCGCAAAGTCAGGTGCATGCGGCGGAAGGAAGTGCCTGAATACATCAGGATGGCGAAAAAAAATCGCGCGGCAAACCCAAGCCGCCAGACTCGCTCGACCGTCGCATGGCCTATCCGCTGTGCCCAATTTTTCGGATTAAGCACGGGCGACCTCGCCTAGAAACTCCTCTCGAATCGATGGCGCCGGGTAATCGAAATGCACCGGACCATCAGGCTCGGCATAGACGAATTGATGAACAAAGGGATCTTTTGAAGCGCGAATTTCGTCAGGCGTTCCCTCCGCCACGATTCGCCCTTGCGAGACAAAATAAATGTAATCAACGATCAGCAATGACTCTTGTATATCATGCGTCACCATAATTGAGGTCGCGCCCAGCGCGTCATTCAATTTACGGATCAATTGACCAATCACGCCCAGCGCAATCGGATCAAGTCCGGTAAAGGGCTCGTCATACATCACCAGCATGGGATCAAGCGCTACCGCACGGGCCAACGCGACCCGGCGCGCCATGCCGCCCGACAGTTCGCCCGGCATCAGCGCGTGCGCACCGCGCAAGCCAACCGCTTCGAGTTTCATCAGCACCAGGTCACGAATCATCTCTTCCGACATGTCGGTATGTTCGCGAATCGGGAAAGCCACATTTTCAAAAACACTCATGTCGGTAAACAAGGCGCCGAACTGAAAAAGCATGCCCATCTTGCGCCGCAAGCGATACAACTCGGCATGAGTCATTTTGCAGACCTGATGTTTTTCGAGACGCACCGAACCGCCGGTCGGCCGCAACTGGCCACCGATGCAACGCAGCAGCGTCGTCTTGCCGCACCCGGACCCGCCCATGATGGCAACCACCTTGCCGCGCGGGATTTTCATATTGATCCCGTCAAACACCGGCCGATCATCAAATTTGAAGTGCAGATCCTGGATATCGACCAGAATATCGTCAAACAAAATGTCACCCCTAAAAAACGACCGCCAATTTTATCAGAAGGCGTAAGCGTCTCACCGGAATGACGCGGCTATAATTGTGTGAAATATTTCACGAAAATTGCGCTCAAGCCTTGGCCGAAAAACCCTTGCTCCTTGTTGTGGACGACGACCCACTGATTAGTGACGCGCTCGGTTACGCCTTTGCCAATGATTTTGACATCGTCACCAGCCACGCACGAACGCACTGCCTACGCCTGCTCCAGCAACTACGCCAACCGCCGACGCTTGCGCTGGTTGACCTTGGGCTACCACCAACGCCACATCGTCCTGAGGAGGGCTTTGCCCTGATCGGAGATTTACTTGCCCTTGCCCCAGAAATGAAAATCATTGTTTTGTCTGGGCAAAACGACGATGAGAACGCCAGGCATGCACGCACACTGGGAGCGGTCGATTTTATAGGCAAGCCTTGTGACCCTGGCAAGCTGCTTCAAATGCTGCGACAGGCAATTGCTTTCAATGCCAGCGATGCGTCCGAAACCATTGGCGGCGGACTGATCGGCAACAGCCTGCCGATACAAGGCCTGAAACTGCAGCTCAGCCAGTACGCAAATCTCAACTTCCCGGTCCTGATTGAGGGTGAATCAGGTAGTGGCAAGGACATTCTGGCCAGCCAACTTCTTCACCAACTCACCGAGCGGCGCAAGCAACCCTTTCTGGCCATCAATTGCGCCGCGATTTCGCCCAGCCTGATCGAGCCAACGCTTTTTGGCCACGCCAAAGGCGCCTTTACCGGTGCCGCGAGCGCACGTGCCGGATACTTTGAAGAGGCAGGAAACGGCACGCTTTTTCTCGACGAAATCGGCGAACTTCCCCATGATTTGCAGCCCAAACTGTTGCGCGTACTGGAAAATGGCGAGTACCAACGGGTTGGCGAAACCCAGACCCGCATTTCACAAGCACGCATTATCGCGGCGACCAATCGCGACTTGCGCCAGGAAATCAAGGCCGGGCGTTTTCGTGCCGACCTCTATCACCGACTTTCAGTTTTCAGCGTGACGGTGCCACCACTACGTGACATGGGTAGTGACCGTTTGTTGCTGCTCGACCATTTTCGTCAACGCTATGCGGTGCAGGCGAACTGCCAACCATTTACGCTCGACGCCGCCGCCGAGCAGCTTTGGTTGGGCTACTCCTTCCCCGGCAACGTGCGCGAACTGCGCAATATCGTGATTCGTCTGACTGCGCGTCGCGCTGCTCAGGTCGTCACCAGCGAACAACTGCTGGAAGAATTTGATACCTCTGCGCCGGCTGATCGTGCCCCACAGGAAACCCTATTGGGGTACAACAAATCACCTTCTGCACCAATTGAAAGCCAACGGCAACCGGCATTGACACATTTGCAACAAAGCGGCCCGATTGATCTGGATGCCACACTCGCCGAACTCGAACGCTCGTATATTGAAGCCGCACTTAAACTCGCCGACGGCAACGTCAGCCAGGCTGCGCGCCTGCTGGGCATCAACCGCAGCACCCTCTATAACCGCATGGAAATCCGGCAGCGCTCGTGAGCCTTTATCTTGAACATTTCGGCCTGCGCGAACCACCTTCCGGATCACCCCGCATACCGATTTTTTCTTCACCGGCGCCAATCGTGGACCAACCCTTGATGCGTTGATTTACGCCATCACTCAGGACGAAGGCATCGTCAAGGTCACGGGCGAGGTCGGTAGCGGCAAAACCATGCTCTGCCGCATGCTGCTTGAACGCTTGCCGAGCGATGTTGAATCGCTTTATCTGGCCAACCCGTCGCTCTCACGAACCGAAATTCTCGGCGCCATTGCCGACGAACTGGGCATTCCCGTTGATGGCAAAACCACGCACTCGATGATTCGCACGCTGCAGGATGTGCTTGTCCAGCGTTACGCAGACGGCAAACGGGTAGTCATCCTGATCGACGAGGCGCACGCCATGCCCGCCGAGTCGCTCGAAGAAATCCGGCTGCTTTCGAATCTCGAATCAAAAGCCACCAAGTTGCTGCAAATTGCCCTTTTCGCCCAACCCGAGATCGAAGAGCGACTGGCTGCCAACGACATGCGTCAATTGCGCGAACGCATCACCCAGCATTTCAACCTGTCACCGTTAAAAGCGGAAGAGGTTGGCGGGTATCTGGAATTCCGCTTGCGCGCCGCAGGCTATCGTGGTCCCAATCCTTTTACCGAGCGTGCCATTGAGCAGATTGCCAAAATCTCCGAAGGCCTGTCGCGGCGCATCAACATTCTCGCCGACAAAAGCCTGTTGGCAGCCTATTCTGCAGGCATCTACAAAGTAGACACCCACGAAATTCAAACAGCCAATCAGGATGCGCGCTTTTCTCCATTGCAACAGAAGCCCCCGTTCAACTATCACCCCCTGCTCTGGGGGATGGGCGGTGGCGCCGTCGTTGTTGTGCTCGCCGCAACCCTTTTCACGCTGTGGCCGCGTCCACAAACAAGTCAGGTCACTCAGGCACCAACAGAGATTGCCGTACCTATAACCACACCCGCGCCAGAACAAGCAGCCCCGCAACCAGTCAAACCTGCAATTGGGCCAGTACAAAAGGTACCGCAAGTCAGCGCAAGCCTTACCGACTCTCACTTTGGTCAACTGACGCAAGAACATTTTGCACGATTTGCGGCCTGGCAAGCCAACACCTCACCAGAACATTACTTCATTCAACTACTCGCCACGGATGCTGGTAGCAGCGCTGAAATTGAAAGTTTTCTGGCGCGCGCCGCAAAACTTCTCAACCCCGATGAATTGCGCGCCTATCGCTCCTCTCTTTCGGGGCGTGATCGGGTCGGTGTTATTTATGGAGACTTCCCTACTCGCCAGGCAGCCAGCGTCGCCATGCGCGGCTTGCCAGAAGCCATACGGCTGGCCCAGCCCTACCCGCGTCAGCTCGCAAAACTGCAACAATGAGTCCCGTCAGGTCACAATTCCCGAAGATGCCAACCTGCTATATGCTAGGATCAGATTTGCTCCGCGCAATTTACGATAAACCATTGAACACAAGGCACTGCCTGATGAAATGTGGATCAATTAGCGCAGCCCTGCTTTCGCTTCTACTTGCCGCCTGTGCCGCACCAACGCCACGCGAACCGCTGAAAAGCCATATCAGCAGTGAAACCACGGCTGCCCAGACCAATAGCGCCGACATTCCAGCGCCCGTCCAGCAAACGATGGCTCTGCCCAAGCCACGCAGCGGGCCGAAAGTTGAAACCTATAGCGTGGTGGTCAACAACGTGCAAGTACGCGATTTACTCTTCGCTCTGTCACGCGATGCCAAGGTAAATGTCGACATCCATCCCGGCATTACCGGTGTGGTCACGCTAAATGCAATTAACCAGACCTTGCCGCAGTTACTGACACGCATCGCCAAGCAAGTCGATATGCGTTTTGAAATGGATGGCCCGAATCTGAGCGTGATGCCGGATTCGCCCTTCCTCAAGCATTACAAGGTTGATTACGTGAATATGTCGCGTAATGTAACTGGCACGGTATCAGCCAACACCCAGATTGCCACCGGCGTTCCCGGCGGAGCAGCAGGCGCCACGGCTAGTGGAACAAGTGGCAACACATCAAAAACCGAGATCACCAATACCTCTAAAAATATTTTCTGGGAATCCCTGGAAAAGAACATCAAGGATATCCTGCACGAAACCGACAAGACCTTCCCGGAAGGCTCGAGCGAAACCGTCACGGAACAAAGTAACAGTCAAAGCGCGACTGGCGCAGCTGCCCTGCCGCAAGGCGGTGGTGCGCGAGCGGCTTTGAATATTGCCAACGCCTTGCAGAACAACCCGACACCAGGTTCAGCATCGCAAGCAGTTGGCAATATGGTAGTGCGCCGCAGCACCTTCCGTGAAGCAGCCTCGGTTATCATCAACCCGGAAAGCGGCACCGTGACGGTTCGCGCAACGCAGCGCCAGCATGACCGGATACAGGAATTCGTTGATCGCGTCGTCAATTCAGCACGCCGCCAGGTGCTGATTGAAGCAACCATCGTTGAAGTTGAACTTGGTGATGGCTACCAGCAGGGGATTGAATGGAGTCGCTTTCGCGCTGACGGTTCAGGTTTCTCTGTTTCACCGGCCTCAATCAGTACCAATATTGGCAGTAGTGTTCAGCCATTCAAGCTGAGCTATGTAAATGCCAACCCGCTCAATCTGATTGCCGCGGTTAATCTGTTGGAGAGTTTCGGCACTGCCAAAGTGCTTTCCAGCCCAAGATTGTCGGTCATGAATAATCAGACGGCTTTGCTTAAAGTGGTCGAGAACTTTGTCTATTTCAACGTCAAGGCAGACACAACAACAACGGCCAATGTCGCTCAGAACACCACCGTCACCACCACACCGCAATCAGTATCAGTTGGCCTGGTAATGACGGTCACGCCGCAAATCAGCAGCAACGATGCGGTCATTCTGAATGTACGCCCGAGCATTTCCAGCGTTTCAGAACTCAAACGCGACCCCAACCCGGTGATCCCGGCAGATATCCCCAATTTCGTTCCGCAGATTCGCACGCGCGAAATCGAATCAGTCATGCGGGTCAACAGTGGAGAAATTGCTGTGCTTGGTGGCTTGATGACCGACAGCGTCGACTGGAAGACCGGGCGAGTGCCCCTCCTCGGGCAAATCCCCTTGGTTGGCGAAGCCTTCAATACGCGTAACAACGCCAGCAAAAAATCGGAACTGGTGATTTTCCTGCGACCAATTGTTATCAAGGATGCCAGCCTGAATGGCGACTATTCAGCCTATCGCTCGCAATTGCCGGGGGATAACTTTTTTGAGCAATCGGTCGAAGCTCAACCATTCAACAATTTACCGGGTCGTTAAGGGGCAAGTATGAGTCTCTTGATGGATGCGCTGAAGCGTGCCGAAACCAGCAAACAGGCGGCAGCACGTAACCTGACTGGCGGCGAACCGAGTAGCGCTCCTACTAATCTCAGCCTTGAGCCACTCCCCGGCCGTTCGGCCAACTCGGGGCAATCTCTGCCCAACCTGGCCCAGCACATCGATAGCCTGAATGCCGACCTTGAGGCAAGCGCACCTTCAGCCAAAGTTGCGGCGCCAACATCGCCACCGCCTCACACGCCGACGTCAGCGGAAGTTGAAAATCGTGCAGCAATTCGCAATGCGTTTGCTGTTAAAGAACCCAAACCACCCTCACGCAAGCCACTCTGGCTTGTGATGGGCACCTTGGGGGTAGCCGCAATCGGCATTGGTGGGTATGTCTGGTTTCAGTTGCAAGGCATGAATCAGGGTTCATTAAGGGCTGCCAACAATCCGCGCCCGCCAATGAGTGAATCAATCCCGGCAAGTCCAAACCCGGCGCCAATGCCACAATCCGCAAGCACACCACCACCCGCCGTACCAATTTTTGCCCCTAATTCGCCGTCGACCGCAACACTTGTCGAAAACCCTGAGCGTCCGATCAAACCGGTTCAACGCGCTGAAACAAGCCGTTATAGCCAACCCAATCCAGCGCGGGAAACCGAGGCAAACACATCGGTACGCCTGATTCGCACCCAGCCCGAACCCGATGCCAATGTGCAGCGCGGCTACGCCAACCTGCAAGGTAATTCGCTGGATTTGGCACGACGTGATTACGAGCAGGCGGTGCGCAACGATCCCAACAATGTCGATGCACTGCTCGGTCTCGCCGCCATCGCCCAACGTCAGGGCCGCAGCAGCGATGCCGAGCGTTATCAACAGCGTGCGTTGGTCGCCGATCCGCGCGATGCCGGCGCTCAGGCAGCAGCACTCGGCAACAACGATAGCGGCAACCCGACGGCTACCGAAAGCCGCCTGAAAACCTTGCTTTCCGCCCAGCCGGAATCCGCCCAGCTCAATTTTGCCCTCGGCAATGTGTACGCCAAACAGGCGCGCTGGAACGAAGCACAACAGGTCTATTTCAATGCAGTTGCCGGCGATACCGACAATCCGGATTACCTGTTCAACCTCGCCATAAGTCTCGACCAGCTGCGCCAGCCAAAGCTTGCCGCACAACATTATCGGATGGCGCTTGAAGCGGCTGAACGTCGGCCCGCCGCTTTCGACCGCGAACGCGCCAACAAACGCCTGAGCCAGCTCGCCCCCTGATCCGACCATGAGCACCTCAACCTTGCAGCGCCGACCCCTCGGCCAGATCCTGATCTCGGAAGGCATCCTTTCCGAAGACCAGTTGCGCATTGCGTTGCTTGAGCAGATGAAGTCGAACCAGCCAATCGGCAAGCTACTGGTTTCGCTCGGCTTTGTCTCGGAAGCGACACTGCGCGAAGCGCTTTCTGAAAGTCTCGGCAAGCAAAGCATCGACCTATCGAACGCCATCGTCGATCCGCAGGCGCTGAAGTTAGTGCCACGCGACATCGCCAAACGTCATCACCTGCTACCGCTCGATTTCGATATCGCCAACCAACGCCTGACGCTGGCAATTTCCGACATCAACAACATTGTCGGCCTCGACCGCTTGCGCTCCTTGCTGCCAGAACATGTCGAAGTTGATTCGTTGATCGCTGGCGAATCGGAAATCGACCGCGCCATTGACCAGTATTACGGCCACGAACTTTCGATTGACGGCATTCTTCATGAGATTGAAACCGGCGAAATCGACTGGAAGAGCCTGTCCGCTTCCGATGACGAATACAGCCAGCCGGTTGTCCGCCTGATTGACTCCATACTGACCGACGCCGTCAAACGCGAGGCATCCGACATCCACTTCGAGCCGGAAGCTAATTTCCTGCGCATCCGTTACCGCATCGACGGCATGCTGCGCCAGATTCGCGCCCTGCATAAGTCCTACTGGCCAGCAATGACAGTACGCATCAAGGTGCTTTCCGGTATGAACATCGCCGAAATGCGCGCGCCGCAGGATGGCCGCATCAGCCTAACCGTTTCCGGTCGGCCGATCGATTTCCGGGTCGCCAGCCAGCCGACCATTCACGGCGAAAACATCGTTTTGCGTATTCTCGACCGGCAAAAAGGGATCGTCCCGCTGGAAAACCTTGGTTTGGCTGAAGAACATTTACAACGGCTCAAGCTGATGATCGCCCGCCCGGAAGGCATCATTCTGGTCACCGGCCCAACCGGCAGCGGCAAGACGACGACGCTTTACTCGGTGTTGAATCACATCAACTCCGAGAACATCCACATCATGACACTGGAAGATCCGGTCGAATATCCGATGGCGCTGGTGCGGCAAACCTCGATTGCAGAAACCGCCAAGCTCGATTTCGCCAACGGCATCCGCTCCATGATGCGGCAAGACCCGGACGTCATTCTGGTCGGCGAAATTCGCGATGCCGAAACCGCCGAAATGGCCTTCCGTGCTGCGATGACTGGTCATCAAGTGTATTCGACCCTGCACACCAATTCGGCCATTGGCGCGATCCCGCGCCTGCTCGACATTGGCGTATTGCCCGACATCATGGCCGGCAACATTATCGGTATCGTTGCCCAGCGCCTGATCCGCCGCCTGTGCGATCACTGCAAGTCGCCCTATCATGCCGAGCCGCATGAAATGCAGTTGCTCGGCTTGCCCGATGACTGCCAGCGCCCGCTACTCTACCGCGCCAGCGGTTGCGATATTTGTGACTATCAAGGTTACCGCGGTCGCATTGCGATCATGGAATTATTACGCATTGATGCGGCCATTGACGAACTGATCGCCCGCCGCGCAACCACCCACGAAATCCGCAGCCGCGCCTTGCTGCAAGGTTTTTCGACGCTTGCCGACGACGGCATGCGGCGCGTCCTCAACGGCTCGACTTCGCTCGAAGAAATCGGGCGCGTCGTCGACCTCACTGACCGGATGTAGTCATGCTTTTCGACTACAAAGCGGTCAGTCTCGAAGGGCGCATGGTATTTGGGCGCATCGACGCCATCAATACGGTCGACCTCGAAATGCGCCTGAAAAGAATGGAGCTCGACCTCATCTCCGGCAAGGTGGTCGAGCATCACAACCTGTTTGGCGCGAGCAAAATTCCGCGCCGCGAACTGATCAATTTTTGCTTCCACCTCGACCAACTGACGCGCTCCGGCGTTGCCATTCTCGAGGGCCTGGCCGATCTGCGTGATTCGATCGAGAACCCACGTTTTCGCGAAGTCATCGCCGGCATGATCGAGAGCATCGAAGGCGGGCAAACGCTGTCACAAGCGATGGCCAGTCACCCCAATGTCTTCAGCCAGGTATTCGTCAATCTGATGCGCGCCGGCGAATCGAGCGGCCAGTTGCCGGAAGTGTTGAGCAGCCTGACCGAGTCGCTCAAATGGGAAGATGAACTCGCCTCGCACAGCAAAAAACTGCTGATGTACCCGGCCTTTGTCGCCACCATTGTCCTTAGCGCCACGTTCTTCCTGATGATTTACATGGTGCCGCAGCTCAAGATGTTTGTGAAAAACATGGGGCAAGTACTGCCCATGCAAACACAGATTTTGTTTTTCATCTCCGACGTGCTGGTCAATTACTGGGCGCTATTCATCATTTTCCCGATCATCGCCGTCGTCACGCTGCAACTTGTTTTGCGCAGCAACCCGCTGGCGCGTTTCAGGCTGGATGCCATCAAGCTGCGCCTGCCGATCATTGGTCCGATCCTCAAAAAAATCATTCTCTCCCGTTTCGCCAACACCTTTGCCATGCTCTACGCTTCCGGCATTCCGGTGCTCGAATCCATTCGCACGACCCAGTCCATCGTCGGCAATCATGTCGTCCAGCACGCCCTGCGCCGGGTCGAGCAATCGATCCGCGAAGGCCAGAACATTGCCAGCGCCTTTCACGATGTCGGCCTCTTTCCGCCGCTTGTTGTCCGCATGTTGCGGGTCGGCGAGACCACCGGCGGGCTGGACAAGGCGCTGCTCAACGTCAGCTACTTCTACAATCGCGACGTCAAGGAATCCGTTGAACGGGCACAAGCACTGATCGAACCCATGCTCACCGTTTTCATGGGCGCACTGCTCGGCTGGATCATGCTTTCCGTCATCGGGCCAATTTACGACGTCATCAGCAAGATCAAAACGTGAGCTGCCGCCTTCTCTACCTCAACACCCATCGCCTGACGGCCTACGTCTGGCGCTCGGGCACGCTGGCGCAAGAAGCTGTCTTCGAAATGCGTGATGAAGAACATCGGCGGTTTACCGAGTACTTGCGTGTTCACCCCAATAGTCATTTCCAGATGCTGGCCAATGTCAGCGAAGAAGGCTATTTGCTCGAGACAATTCCCTTTCTGCGTGGCGCTGACCGGCAAACGCTGATCACGCGCAAGATAGGCCAGCACTTTCTCGGCACACCGCTGGCCTCGGCTACCTCACTCGGCTTCGAAAAGGATAGGCGCAAGAACGAAAAACTGTTGCTCAGCGCCCTGACCAACCCAACCCATTTCACCCCCTGGCTCAAGTGCATTGAAGAAGCGGATGCTCCTTTGGCTGGCATCTACAGCGTTGCCCAACTTGGCGGCACGCTTTTGCAAAAGCTGCATCGCCCGGCGACGCGTTGCCTGCTGCTCACCCTGCAAGATCATTCAATTCGTGAAACCTACCTGATCAACGGACAAACCCATTTTTCACGGATGGCACCGCTCACCGACAGCAGCATTGCCGGCATTGCCGGTAGTTTTTCTGCTGAAGCCGGCAAACTCCTGCAATACCTCGTCGGTCAGCGCCTGATCGGCCGCAACGATACCCTGCCGGTTTATGTGCTGGCGCATCCGCAGGCAATGGCAGCGATCCGCAACGCTTGTCGCGATAGTGGCAACCTCATTTTCGAGATTCTCGACAGCCACCAGCAAGCCAGGCAAATCAACCTGAAATCACTGCCCGATGACAGCCGCAGCGATCTGTTGTTTCTTCAACTATTGACCACCGCGCCTCCGCGCCAACAATTTGCCAGCGAAGATCACCGCCACGACTACCGCATCTCGCAAATCCGCTATGGGCTGATCGCGCTGGGCGCCATTGCCTTGCTGGGCGGCGCCTTGTTTGCTGCCAAGGAGCTGGTACAAGCTCAAAACCTGCGCCAGGAAACCCTCGAATTCAGCTCGCAAGCAGCCGAAACTGACTGGCGATACCGTGAAATATCCGCCACATTCCCGCAAATCGGTATCGACAACGAAACCTTGCGCCGGGTTACCACTCGACATGGCGAGTTGCGTGCTCAGCAACGCCTGCCGGACAACGCTTATCGGCTGATAGGCATCGCATTGAACCAGTCACCAGCCATTCATCTTGAGGGGCTGGACTGGCGGGTGGGGGAAGCCAGCAATCCCGCCAGCACCAGTAACAGCGCCAACACCAGTAACAGCGCCACCCCCAGCCTTAACGGCAGCGACGAAGTGATCACCGTTCGCGGTCTTATCCGGCTGGAAAGCAGCGCGACGACACGGCAAACACTTGCTGCTCTCGAAAATTTTGAGCAACTTTTGAGCGTTGACCGTAACAATCAAGTCAAAGTGCTCCAGCAACCCTTCGACATCGAATCCAACCAAGCCTTGCGCGGCAGCGACAAGGACGAAGACAGCAGCAAACCTCGCCAGTTCACCCTGCAAATCACGCGGAAGCTGACGCCATGAAATTCAATCTGCGCGACCTGAGCAAATTGCAATGGCACGCCCTGCTCGCCATCCTTTTATTGATCGCGGCCGGCGCACTTGGCTACTGGAGCCAACAACGTGCGCATCTAGCAAACACCGAGCGCGCAACGGCTGAAAACCAGTTACAACAAATCGACAAGCGGCTGCGCCAGGTGCGCACAGAAGAGCAGGAAATCAAACAGCGCACCAGCCTCTTCCAGCAACTCGAAAAATCCGGAATGACCGGCGAGGAAAAGCGTCTTGAATGGATCGAGCTGCTACGCGACCTGCAACGCCAACTGCGCCTACCCGGCATGAATTACGAATTTGGCCCGCAACTGACGTTGGAGAAAGTCGATGGCGCAGCCTTCGCCTATCACAGCAGCCATCTGCGCATCCAGTTGCACCTGCTCCACGAAGAAGACCTGCTGAATTTCCTTGAGCAACTCCAGCAACGCGCCAAATCCATGGTACTGGTTCGCAGCTGCCGCGTTTCCCGCTCTACCGCGAGCAACGACCCCGGCGCCGGACTGGCCCAACTCAGCGCCGAATGCGACATGGAATGGGTTACCCTGCGCCGCTCTACGGGAGGCAAGCAGCCATGAAAAACTGGATCATCGCCCTCCTCCTCGCCGGTTCACTCCCCGCCTGGCCACAAAGCGAACCTCTCGGCCGCCTGTTCTTCACCCCGCAACAACGCAGCCTGCTTGATCGTCAGCGCATGCAAGGCATGACTTCAAATTTCGACCAGCAAGCCAGCTACACCTTGAACGGCGAAGTCCGCCGCAGCAGCGGCAAAAACACGCGCTGGGTCAATGGCGAAGCCCAGACCGGCCCTACCCCGCACGGTGTGATTGGCGACACCTACCATCCGGCGACAGGGGAGCGGGAGAGCCTGTTGGGTAGTGGTCGAATCCAGGTACAGAAGACGGCACCCAAGCCATGAAACCCCGTGTCACGCAGAGCCGCCAACAATCTGGCATCGCCTTGGTGATGATTCTGGCAGCTCTGATCTTGGCTGGGGGCTATGCTTTTTATCGCAGTGCAAATATTGGACAGAGCCACACCCTGCAATCCACCAAACTCGCGGCAACACTCGCCCGTGCAAAAGAAGCCTTAATTGCACGGGCCGTCACAGACGCTAACCGTCCCGGCAGCCTGCCCTGCCCCGATCTGATCACGAACAACGCCGGCTTTAGTAACTTTCCGGGCGATGGTCAGGCTGACATGTTCACCTTGACCCAATGTCCGAGCTACGTCGGCTGGCTACCGTGGGTAACCATCGACCTACCCGAATCAACGGACGATACAGGAACGCGGCTCTGGTATGCACTTTCGCCATCGTTACGGGATGACGACAGCGCCTATCCGATCAACAGCGATACGGTCGCCGCCTTGAAAATCGATGGTGGCGGAGAGATTGCCGCCATGATCATCGCTCCTGGCAGTGCGCTTGCAGGACAAGCACGGCCCTCCAACAACCCAGCAGACTACCTTGAGGGAGATAATTCCAACGGAGACAACAATTATGTAAGCGGGCCAGCAAGCGCCACATTCAATGATGTCGTTGCGATCATCACCCGTCAGGAACTGATGGCTGCAGTCGAAAAGCGCGTGGCAAGCGAAGTCAAGGTTTGTCTCGAACAACACGCGTTGGCAGCAGCCAATACGCTGCACAGTTACCCTTGGCCAGCCCCCCTTCTCCAGCCTGAACTTCCGTGGCAAAAGTGGCAGTTACTTCGGGCAACTTCCAACTACCCAGCCCAATGCGGGTCTCAATGCCAGTTTGCTGGAGAACATCACACAGGTTCAAACAGCCCGAAACGCTCTGGCTAGTGCCACGCTTGCAACCGATCAATTAAGCGCAGTACAGCAGCTCACAGAAACTGTGACGCAGGCACGCAATCTCTACGATGTGATGTATGTTGTTGCAACCAAACTGTGGCAAAGCGCTTCGATTACCGCCAACGCGACTGCTGTGCTGGATACCGAGATTGCGAACGATCTGATCCCTAGCAGTAGAGGCCGCGTTGCCATCATTGACTCGGAGCAAACCCGAATACGCAGCGCAGCGCAAACCGTCGTTGACCAAACAAATGTCATATACAGCACACTCGACGACAGCGGCATCGACGTTTTTCCCAACCAGCTAAAAATACGCAACGATCAGTATCAAGCAGATAAAACTGCAGCTAACGCCCAATCTATCCAGTTACTTCTGACCAACAGCACGACGATGCACGCCGATATCGGCCCTGCTCTAGCCAATACGCTGTCAGCGAGCGCGGCAGCTGCAACCGCAGCCAACAACCTTTCCGCAGCACCCGGCGACCCCCTATTAGCTGCGGCTGCCGCGAATGCAGCGACAGCGCTCGGCACTTATATTAATGCCCTGCAAGCCACTATCGACAGTAGCCGAATCAACCGACATTACAGTGAATTAATCCCCTATGCCGCACAGCTCAACACACTAAACGACCTGATTATCAGCTCACCTACTTCAAGCAATGCCAATATCCTTGCGGCAAAACTGACAGAGACAAAAACATTGCTACAAAGCATCAGAACGGGAGCCAGCGCGATCCTTGCATCGCAAAATACTAGCCTGTCTGCCATTGATCAGGCAGTCACAGCAGCCCGGGCGAGCATCGACTACCCGCTAATCAACTCGACCACCAGTTCAGTCGTCAGTTCGATCAATGCGCTGGTTAACACGATGATCATCAATGATGACAACCTGACGCGAACCAGCCTTGCCTCTGCTATTGGCGATTTCAAGACCGAACAGGCAACTTTCGCCGCCCTCAGTATTGCCTCCAGCAGCGCCCGGGTTCCCTATGCAGTGAGTTTGCAAAACGTTACGGTCGACCTCAAATTTTGGTCAAATCTTATAGTTGCCGAAGCCGACAGTCTGGCCAGACAGGCCAAAGGTGTTCCCATTGCGGTAGGGGAAGAGTTCTCCAAAGTTACGCCACTCAGCACTTCGGCATATCAGATTGCGGACAACGCACTTGCCAGCAGCCAAAATGCAGCAACTGCTGTTCAGGCATACATCAACACCCCAACCGCAGCGAAGCAAACGGCAGCATCAACAGCACTGTCCGACACGCTAAGCACGGCAGGCAGCCTGCTCAGCGCCGCCAGCACACTCGATACTTCACTCAACAGCAGCGCCTCCAGCGCACTGCCAATCATCTGGCTCTCAAGTCGCTGCGATGCATTCAGGGATACAGCAGATAGCTGGTGGAATAACAATCAATGGAAAAATCTGGTTTTTTATCAAATCAGCGATGCAATACGCAGTGCTACGCCGGGCCGACTTCAGGTTAACCAGTCGGGGAATTACCGGGTTGTGGTTATCAACGCCGGGCGTGCTCTATCAGGCCAGAATCGTGGCACCCGAACAGCAGCCAATTTCTTTGAAGGGATCAACGCTGACACCTCGCGCAACGTTGATGCAACCGCACCAACACTCACTTTCATTAACCAGTCGCCATCTGCCACCTTCAACGACCGTCTGGCATACTGAAGGGAACCATGAAAACCCTTCCCGCAAAACTCCCTCAAAACGGCTTCACTCTCGTCGAATTGACAATGGTGCTGATCATTGTCGCCCTACTCTCAACCGGCCTGATGTTTGGTGTTTCAGCTCAGCGCTCGGCGGCTGAAAACGCGGATGCTCAGCGCCAGCTGGAAAGTATTCGAGAGGCGCTACTCGGGTTTGCAATCGCCAATGGTCGATTGCCCTGCCCTGCCGTTCCAACGCTGGCAACAGGTGATATCAATGCCGGAATTGCAGCTACGCCACCTTGTCTGAATGCCGCACAATATGGTGTTCTTCCTTGGGCGACACTGGGTTTGCCTGAGGCAGACCCCTGGGGAAGTCGCTACACCTATTTTGTCGGGAGTGCTTTCACTGCAGTAGTCCCCGTAGGGGCACAAACCAGTTTCACTCTGGATACGAACGGGACCGCCAACGTCAAAGCCAACAGTGCAAGCACCGCCAATATCGCGTCAGACCTTCCTGCAATCATCGTCAGTCACGGTAGCAGACCAGCTGGTAGCTATCAATCTACTGGAACTCAATTGGGCGGAGCAACTGGCGATGAACTAGAAAATGCGGACAACAACCTGACTTTCGTTTCTCACATACCAAGCGACACTTTTGACGACCAGGTTATCTGGATCCTACCCAGCATACTCAAGTCACGAATGGTGGCAGCAGGTCGCCTACCCTAAGAACAACCAAGCTCAGGCCACCTCTTCCCTAGGATCGCGCGCCATCAGTTGCTCCAGCGCCTTGGCTGCGCTCAGTTGCCCATCAAGTACCGCCTCTACGGCCGTCGAAATCGGCATATCAACACGTAATTTTTGCGCCAGCTTGGCCACTTCGCGAGCGGTATAGACGCCCTCGGCGACATGACCAAGTTCTTCAAGGATCTGTGGCAGCGACTTGTTTTCCGCAAGCGCCAGACCTACGCGCCGGTTACGCGAAAGATCGCCGGTGCAGGTCAGAATGAGATCCCCCATACCGGCCAGGCCCATAAAGGTTTCGCGCTGCGCACCGAGCGCCAGGCCAAGGCGGGCGATTTCTGCCAAACCACGGGTCATCAATGCAGCGCGCGAGTTGAGTCCGAGCCCCAGGCCGTCGCAAACGCCGGTAGCGATCGCGAGAACGTTTTTGACCGCGCCGCCCACTTCAACACCAATCAGATCATCATTTGCGTAAATGCGGAGACGACTACTGTGCATTGGCGTGCGGTTTCTCGGGCGAAAACCGGATCATTAGCGGCAAGCGCGACGGCAGTCGGTTGCCCGGCGGCAACTTCTTCGGCAAAGCTAGGGCCGGACAAGGCGCCGCAAACTGCCTGCGCACCATGCACTTCGGCTACAACTTGATGCGGCAACAAACCACTGCCAGACTCCAAGCCCTTGCACACCCAAATCAGCGGGCATTGTGAACCCAGCTTTTTGATTTGTTCAGCCGTTGGGCGCAAACCGGCAATTGGCGTTGCAATCACCAATAATTCTGCCGCAGCTACTGCTGCCGAAAAATCAGTGACAACCTCAACTGAGGCTGGCAGTTGGTAACCTGGGAAGAAACGATGATTTTCCCGGGTATTTTTGAGGTCGACCGCAACATCTTCCTCGCGTGACCACAGGGTCACTTCATGCTTGCCAGCGAAGGCAATCGCGAGTGCCGTACCCCAAGCACCAGCGCCCAGCAGGGTTATTTTCATAGGCCCCAGACCTGGGTCGAACGGACGTAACCAGTAGCACCATCACGATGGCGCGCCTTGGCCCAGCCCGGCGAAGCCGGCTCGACAAATTCAAGCACAACCCATTTATCGAGTTCGGCAACAATTGGCGCATCCGGCCGCTCGGCCTGACGAATTTCAGCTTTGGGTACCGTCACCACTAGCGTACGGCGCTCAGCCAGACTGCGTGTTTCAATCCAGGCCAAGGTGCCCTCGGCGTCGCGCACCTTGCTCCAGCCATCCAGTTTGACAATAACTTCTACCGGCGTCTGGGCCTTGATCAGATAAAGTTTTTTGGCACTCTTCGAAGGCGAGTCGTAAAGAATCGCCGCCGCCGGCACCACGGAACGATAATCGATGGCCAACGCCGGGGCGCTGGCGGCAAGCAGTAATAAAACCCCCAGCACCCGACGCATGGCAGCCATCACTTATTGCAGCGTTTCTGCCGGCGCTTGCTGTTCCTGCATGCGGGACATGTACATCGCTTCAAAATTGACCGGCTGCAGCACGATAGGCGAGAATCCGGCGCGGGTCACCGCATCGGAAACCGTTTCGCGGGCGTAGGGGAAAAGAATGTTCGGGCAGGCAACAGCGATCAGCGGTTCAACCTGCTCTTCAGGCACATTCATGATACGGAAAATACCGGCCTGGCCGACTTCAACCAGGAAAACCGTCTTTTCAGCCAGCTTGGCAGTCACTGTGACCGTCAACACAACCTCAAAGACGCCTTCGCCCACGCCACGACCAGCGGTATTGAGTTGAATTTCAACCTGCGGTGCTTCGCGTTCAAGATAGATTTCCGGCGCATTCGGCACTTCAACAGAAAGATCCTTGACGTAGAGTTTTTCGATGCCGAAAACCGGCTGCTGTTCCTGGTTTTGTTCCATGTTTCGCTTTCAGTAAGTTAATTGGTTTCAAGCAACGGCAACAGTTTGCCGGCTGCGTCAAGCGCATAAAGATCATCACAGCCACCAACGTGCGTGGTGCCGATATAAATTTGCGGCACCGTGCGACGATTGGTTTTTTCCATCATTTGATCACGCTGGTCCGGATCAAGATCGATACGAACTTCCTCGATCTGCGTCACGCCACGCGCCGCCAGCAACTGTTTGGCCCGAATGCAAAAAGGGCAAACGGCTGTCGTATACATCAAAACAGGCGCTGTCATTTACCAGCCTTGCCTTTTTTGATCGGATAACCCGCCCCCACCCAGGCATCGACCCCACCACTCAAGCTATGCAGACGGTTGAATCCTTGTTTGGTGAATTCCTTGCAGGCTTTGCCGGAACGCATACCGGTAGCGCAGCAGACAATCAAAGGCTTGTCCTTGAACTTATCCAGCTCACCAATTCGTTCTGTGAGCTTGGAAAGCGGCAAATGCTGTGCCTCAGGCAAGTGACCGCCGACAAATTCATCCGCTTCACGAACGTCCACGATATGAGCATCTTCACGATTGATCAGCAAAGTAGCTTCAGCAGGACTGACTTCATTTGCACCTGTGCGCATCAACATCGGCCAAAGAAGGCCTAGTCCACTGGTCACAACAACAGCAATCAACAGAATATTCTGGTTAATAAATTCCATCGGCACGAATCAATTCCCTTCGCCACAAAAAACTTCGCGCATCATCCCGACGAGCTGCAGGGTACGCGTATCGCCCACCCGGTAATAAACACGGTTGGCATCCTTGCGGGTCAGCAAGACGCCTTTTTCTCGCAGGATGGCCAAATGCTGGGAAATATTGCTCTGCGATGTCCCGACTTGATCAACGATTTCCTGCACGCAGGCCTCCTGATCGCCGACGACGCACAATATTTTTAGCCGTAGCGGATGAGCAATCGCCTTGAGCGCACGGGCGGCCAACTCGATATGTTCCTGCTTCTCAATCAGATTGAATGAAGGCGTTTCCAAGACAAAACCTCTTTGCGGAATAATGGATCATTATAAAATAACGCATTGGTTTCGCAGACCTTAATCAACATCAATCCGGAAGTCAGCGAATACAAATTTCGTCTGCCCAGGCTGCACCGAAAGAAACCACGCCCTTGTCAGCCCGATCCAGCCACCAAAAAAATAGCCGTCCTCTGATGGCGGCAATCGTTGCTGTGATATTCCTTTCCCCTTTGCCGGGCGCGGCGGCAAAGAAAACCACAATCTCGAACGCAAGTCCCGAAATTTCCGAAAAACAAGCAGACCTCGGCGAATTGCGTAGCCGGATAGACAGCCTGCGCAAGGAACTTTCAAGCAGTGAAGAAAACAAGGCCGATGCCGGTGACCGCCTACGCGAATCGGAACGCCAGATTTCACGGTTGCAACGCGAACTCTATGAATTGGGTGACCAGCGCGGTCAACTACAAAAAACCCTGCAAAATCTTGAACTGCAATCCAAAGAATTAAGCAGCACCCTCGGCCAGCAACAAAGCCAGCTGGAAAAACTACTCTACCGCCAGTATTTACGCGGAACACCGGATTCACTCCAGCTCCTACTCAACGGCGATGACCCCAACCAGATGGCGCGTGACCTGCATTACCTCGCCGCCATCGCCCTGACGCGAGCCGAACTGATGGGCGAGATCAGCGCTACACTGGACAAGAAAAAGACCTTGGCTGCCAACGCCAAGGAACATGCCGAAGAGCTGATTGAAATTGAGAGCAAGCAGCAGGAACGGCACGCTGAACTTAAAAAGCAGCGCGAAGATCGCAAAGTGCTGTACGGCCAGATTTCTGAAAAAGTTAGCGCCCAGCGCAAGGAAATCGGCAATCTCCAGCAAAATGAAAAACGCATGACGCAGCTGATTGACCGCCTTTCCAAAATCCTGGCGGCGCAGGCGGCTCAAGCCGCACTGGCGGCGCGTGCTGCCGAAGCGGCGCGCGTCAAGGAGGCAACGCGCCTGGCCGAAGCCGCCAAGCAAAAAGAAGTACAGAAAGATAAATCGCGCCCCACTGAGACAGCCGCCAGCAAAGAACCCTTACGGCCGCCCGTGATTAGCGAACCGCCACGCACAAAAGCGGTCGAAGCCGAGAACCGATATGAGCCGGTGGCCAGCGACGGCAGCTTTGGGCGCCAAAAAGGCAACCTTCGCTTACCGGTACGCGGCAATGTCTCTGGTCATTTTGGCAGCCCACGCGATGGCGGTGGCACCTGGAAAGGACTATTCATCAAGGCTGGCGCCGGTAGTGATGTGAAGGCGGTTGCCGGCGGGCGTGTGGTTTTTGCGGAATGGATGCGCGGTTTTGGCAATCTGTTGATCGTCGACCACGGCGATTCCTACCTTTCGATTTACGGCAACAATGATTCACTGTTAAAACAAGTGGGGCAGGCGGTCAAAGGCGGAGAAACGGTAGCCACTGTGGGCAACAGCGGGGGCAATCCAGATTCCGGTTTATACTTTGAACTCCGCCACCAAGGGCAACCGATCGACCCGATGAAATGGGCAAGTTTGAAATGAGCAAAGCAAAAACTATCAGTTTGGTACTCGGTGGCTTCGTCGCCGGTGCGTTCATCAGCCTGGGGCTGCCCGCAATGGCCGACAAGGAGGTCAAGCCTGGTCTGCCAATTGACGAACTACGCACCTTCGCCGAGGTTTACAGCGCGATCAAGCAGGGCTATGTCGAGCCGGTTGAAGACAAGAAGATGATCACCAATGCCATCTCCGGCATGCTCTCAAATCTTGATCCGCACTCCGCCTATCTTGATGCCGATGCATTCAAGGATCTTCAGGTCGGCACGCAAGGCGAATTTGGTGGCCTCGGCATTGAAGTCGGCATGGAAGATGGTCTGGTCAAGGTCGTTTCACCTATCGAAGATACTCCGGCTTACCGCGCTGGCGTCAAATCGGGCGACTTGATCTTCAAACTGGATGACACCCCGGTCAAGGGGCTGACCCTGAACGATGCCGTCAAGAAAATGCGCGGCAAACCAAAGACGCCGATCAAGCTTTCCATCATCCGCAAGGGTGAAACCAAACCGATTGAAATCACCCTGATCCGCGAAGTAATCAAGGTGCAAAGCGTCAAGTCCAAGCTCATCGAACCGGGTTATGGTTGGGTGCGCGTGACTCAGTTCCAGGACCAGACGGTTGCCGAACTGGCCAAACAGGTAACCAATCTCTACAAGGACGGCAATCTGCGCGGCCTTGTGCTTGATCTGCGCAATGATCCGGGTGGTTTACTTAATGGCGCCATCGGCGTCTCCGCGGCTTTCCTCCCGCCGGAAGTAAAGATTGTTTCCACCGATGGTCGTACCGAAGATGCCAAGCAGGAATTCCTTGCCCGTCCGCGCGACTACCTGCGTGGCACCCGCGAAGATCCGTTACGCTCGCTGCCGACCGAGGTCAAGAAGGTGCCGATGGTCGTTCTGGTCAATGGCGGCTCGGCTTCCGCTTCGGAAATCGTCGCCGGCGCTCTGCAGGACTACAAACGCGCTGTCATCATGGGCACGCAAACCTTCGGCAAGGGCTCGGTTCAATCCGTACTGCCACTACCGGGCAATTCGGCCATCAAGCTGACCACCGCACGCTACTACACGCCGGAAGGCCGCTCGATTCAGGCCAAAGGTATTGTGCCGGACATTATTGTTGAGGAATCGCCGAACGGGAATGGCTCAGCCTCGCCGCGCCTGCGCGAAGCGGATCTTGATCGCCACCTGAGCAACGACAAGGAAAAGGAAGTCGCCAAGGAGCCGAGCAAACCGCAGGCAAAGCCAAGCACCAAGCCCGGCGCCAAGGACAAGGGCAACAAGGATGAAGGCGATGAGGACATACCGACCCGCCTTGAATATGCCAGCAAAGCTGACCACCAATTCCAGCAGGCAATAAATCTGCTCAAAGGTCTGCAGATCATGCAGAATAAGGTCCAGTAATTCTTCATCGGGAGGGATGATGAGCGGCCCTGATCTCAAGAAAAAACGCGAGATACTTTTCTCGAAATTCCCGCCCGGGCAAGTGCCCGAGGCGGCGGATGACCTGCAACATCTTGAAGCGGTTGAAGTTGATCCGAAATATGAGAAGCGCTCGGTCGGAGTTTCCTACGAGCTTACCGATCACACCTTGCGCGAACTCGATGAACATCTGGTTGAAAAGGGCTTCCATCTCGACAACACCTTGATGACCAAGCTCACCAGAGCGCTCATCTATTACGTTGAAGAAACCCAGTTACCCAGTATCGGCGCCCCCGAACGACGCCTCAAGCGTTCCTCGCAAGAAGCCTACGGCAAAGCCTGGGAACAGCACCCACACGGCGATCACGATGAAACCCCGCCGGAGTGGCGCGAATACAAGTGACGGACGAGCAGCTACTCCGTTATAGCCGGCACATCCTGCTCGACGCATTGGGCATTGAAGGCCAGGAGCGCATACTGGCAGCCCACGCACTGATTATTGGCGCCGGCGGCCTTGGTTCTCCCGCCGCGCTATATCTCGCTTCGGCCGGCGTTGGCAAAATCACGCTGGTTGATGACGACAAAGTTGATTTCACCAATTTGCAGCGGCAAATTCTGCATACACAGGCCCGCGTCGGCATGGCCAAGGCGATGTCCGGCCAGCAGGCATTGACTGCGATCAACCCGGAAATCCAGATCATCCCTCTTCAGCAACGCCTAACCGGTGAAGCGCTTGAAGCATTGGTCGCCAATGCCGATATTGTGCTCGACTGTACCGATAATTTTGCCACCCGTCACGCCATCAACCGCGCCTGCGTGATTCATCGAAAACCGTTGGTCTCTGGTGCTGCCATTCGTTTTGACGGCCAGATCAGCGTATACGACCTGCGTCGCGATGACTCGCCGTGCTATCACTGCCTGTTTCCCGAAGGTGAAGATATTGAAGAAATCCGCTGCGCGGTAATGGGCGTTTTTGCCCCGCTAACCGGTATCATCGGCACCATGCAGGCGGCGGAAGCCTTGAAGCTGATCGCGGGTATCGGCGAGTCTTTGACTGGCCGCTTACTCCTGCTTGATACACTCGAAATGGAGTGGCGTAGCGTCAAGTTCAAGAAAGACGCTGGCTGTACTGTTTGCTGAACTTCGTTGATGCCACGGCGCCCCAGTTCGTCGAGTAAATCCTTTAATTCAACCTTGCCGGCGGCATTCGGAAAAATCAGGACCTCTGCGCCGGTTGACCGTAACAATTCAATTTTTTCAGCATTTTCGACCGCGCCAACGATCAAACTTGGGCCGCCCTGAAGTATGCGCGCAGTCAGCGGCGTATCCAGCTTGCTATCAACCACCACCCGCAAGGGCTGACGCGTTGTTTCGAGATCTCGCACATTGAGCAGAGGATCGTCGTCACGAACGGTACCAATACCGGTCAGAATCGCGCAGGCTCTGGCCCGCCAGCGCTGCCCGTCACGGCGCGCATCGGGACCGGTTATCCACTGACTCAGGCCGTTGTTCAATGCTGTTTTGCCATCGAGACTAGCTGCTGCTTTGAGGCGCAGCCACGGACGACCGCGCGTCATGCGCGCAACAAAACCAATATTCAGTTCTCGTGCTTCCGTTTCAAGCAAACCACAAGCAGTCTCGATGCCTGCAGCCGCTAGCAAAGCCAAGCCCTTGCCGGCAACCAGCGGATTGGGGTCAGTCATGGCCACCACAACCCGCGAAATTCCGGCTGCAATCAGCGCCTCGGCACAGGGCGGCGTGCGACCGTGGTGACTGCACGGCTCCAGCGTAACGTAAGCCGTCGCACCGCGCGCTCTGCGACCAGCAGCGTTCAACGCATGAACTTCGGCGTGCGGTTCGCCGGCCTTCTCATGCCAGCCTTCACCGACGATCCAACTGTCGCGAACCAGCACGCAGCCGACCCGCGGATTGGGCGTTGTCGTCCACATAGCACGTTCGGCAAGCCGCAAGGCGCGCGCCATCATGCTGTGGTCGACAGCAGAAAAACTCATTTTTTCTTGGGGGTTGGTGAAACTTCGCGGATTGCCCGCGAAAAGGCATCGACGTCTTCAAAATTACGATAGACCGAAGCGAAGCGAATGTAGGCTACCTTGTCGAGCTTCTTCAGTTCGCGCATGACCAGTTCGCCCAGTTGCTGTGTGCTGACTTCGCGCTCACCTGCGGAGAGCAGCATTTCCTCGATATCGGCAACAGCCGCATCAACCGATTCGATAGAGACGGGCCGTTTGCGTAGCGCCAACTCCAGGCTGGCGCGTAGCTTGGCACGACTGAATTCGGTACGCAGTCCATTTTTCTTGACCACTTGCGGCAATTGAATTTCAGCCCGCTCGTAAGTAGTAAAACGCTTGTCGCAAGCATTGCACTTTCTGCGGCGACGGACGACATCCGCCTCGTCATTGAGACGGGTGTCGGCTACCGCCGTGTCCTCTGCGCCACAGAAAGGGCATTTCACAGCAGCTTATGCCCCATAAACAGGGAATTTCTTGCAGATTGCCGACACCTTGGCACGCACGGTCGCGGCAACAGCTTCGTCGTTTGGCGCATCAAGCACATCGGCCAGCAGATGAGCAATCTGCTCAGCCTCGATCTCGGTGAAACCACGGGTTGTCATCGCTGGTGAACCGATACGGATGCCGGAGGTGACAAAAGGCTTCTGCGGATCGTTCGGAATACCGTTCTTGTTGACCGTGATGTGAGCACGACCAAGCGCAGCTTCGGCATCCTTGCCGGTGATGTTCTTGGCGCGCAGGTCGACCAGGAAGACGTGGCTTTCGGTACGGCCGGAAACGATGCGCAGGCCGCGCTCTTCACCCAGCACACGCGCCATGACGCGGGCGTTGTTGATGACCTGTTCCTGATAGTTACGGAATTCCGGCGTCGCGGCTTCCTTGAAGGCGACGGCCTTGGCGGCGATGACATGCTCCAGCGGGCCACCTTGCAGGCCGGGGAAGATGGCGGAATTAAGCGCTTTTTCGTGCTCGGCCTTCATCAGGATGACGCCACCGCGCGGGCCGCGCAGGGTCTTGTGCGTGGTCGAGGTAACGACGTCGGCATGCGGCACCGGGTTCGGGTAGAAACCGGCGGCGATCAGGCCGGCGTAGTGGGCCATGTCGACCCAGAAAATGGCGCCGACTTCCTTGGCGATCCTGGCGAAACGTTCCCAGTCGATGCGCAGGGAATAGGCCGAGGCACCGGCGACGATGATTCTTGGCTTGTGCTCGCGAGCCAGGGCTTCCATCTTTTCGTAGTCGATTTCTTCCTTTTCGTTCAAACCGTAGGAAACGACGTTGAACCACTTGCCCGACATATTGAGCGCCATGCCGTGGGTCAGGTGGCCGCCTTCGGCCAGGCTCATGCCCATGATGGTGTCGCCCGGCTTGGCAAATGCCATCAGGACAGCCTGATTGGCTTGTGAACCGGAGTTCGGCTGGACGTTGGCCGCATCGGCGCCAAACAACTTCTTCAGGCGGTCGATGGCGATCTGCTCAGTCACATCAACGTATTCACAGCCGCCGTAGTAACGCTTGCCGGGATAGCCTTCGGCGTACTTGTTGGTGAGCTGGGAGCCCTGGGCTTCCATGACAGCGTTGCTCACGTAGTTTTCAGACGCGATCAGTTCGATGTGGTCTTCCTGACGCTGTACTTCGGCCTGCATGGCCTTCCAGAGTTCAGGGTCAACTTTTGCCAGGGTGTCTTTCGCGGAAAACATGGGGAATGCCTCAAGCCATTGAAAAGGGCGTCGATTTTATCACGAGGGGAGTTCGTCGAGCGCGCCGGGTTCCAGATGCGCGGTTTCGCCCCAGGTTTCCAGATGCCACTTTCCGTCGCCCACCGCAATCCAGTTCAGGCCGGCATTGGGAATCAGGAAATCACGCGGCGTCTCCAGGCTATTGCCACGGACGAAGCGGTTAATGATATCGAGTACCCCGCCATGCAGCACAACCGCGACATTCTGGCCAGGATGCGCAGCTGCGATTTCCTTCAACTTGCCGGTAACGCGGGCAAACATATCGACCAAGCTTTCACCGTTTTCAAAGTTGTAATCGGCATTGCGCCCCTCGAAGGCAGCGTAGCCATCCGGATAGCGCATCTGTGCTTCGGCGTAAGTCAGCCCTTCAAATATGCCATAGCGGCGTTCGCGCATTTCCGGGACTAGTTGTGGCATAAGTTTCAGCGCCCGACCGAGCGCCTCGGCGGTGGTTTTCGCCCGTTTGAGATCGCTGCTGTAAAGCGCGATAATGCCGGCCGTTTTGAGCCAGCGGCCAGCCGCTTCTGCTTGACGCAAGCCAATTTCATTGAGACCGATGTCGATCTGCCCCTGAATGCGGCGTTCTGCGTTCCATTCGGTTTCACCATGGCGCACCAGGCAGATGCGGGTTGGGGGTGCAGTAGGGATTTCCACCATGTTCGTTCGAGCGCCTTCACTGTAAATTCGCTAACTGGGATTTTCAATTAACCCCGGCCAACTTTAGAAGCCGGGAATTTTATCAACTGAGGAGGACTATTCGTGACCCTTCTGCTTAAGCTCTCGCAGCTTATCGACTGGCTCGTTGAGCGGGTCGGCAAAGGCGCATTCTGGCTGGTACTGGTGATGACCATCATCAGCGCCAGCAATGCCGTCGTACGCTTTGTTTTTAACTACAGTTCAAACGGCCTGCTGGAAATTCAGTGGTACCTTTTTGCTGCTGTATTTCTGCTTTGCTCGCCCTACACGCTGCAAAAAAACGAACATGTCCGGATCGACGTTATCTCCGGCAAGTTTTCGGCACGCGGTCTGGCGATCATTGACATCATCGGCACCCTTTTCTTCCTGTTGCCGATGGTTGTTCTGGTGCTCTGGCTATCGCTGCCACTGATTGCCGAGTCGATCAAGATCAATGAGATGTCGGCCAATGCTGGCGGCCTGCTACGCTGGCCGGTCAAGATTTTGCTGCCAATTGGCTTTACGCTTCTTGCCCTGCAGGGCATTTCGGAACTCATCAAGCGCATCGCCTTCCTCGGCGGCCTGATTGAAGACCCGAACAGCAAAGCAAAAGGCCCAACGCCCGAAGAAGAACTGGCTGCTGCAATTGCTGCTGCCAAAGCCAAGGAGGCAAAATAATGGTTGAATTCATCATCGCCAACATGGCGCCGTTGATGTTCGGCTCCCTGGTCCTCTTCCTGCTCTTTGGATATCCGGTGGCATTTGCACTGGCTGCCAACGGCATCGTTTTTGGCCTGATCGGCATGGAAGTCGGCTTGCTCACCCCGGCCATTTTTCAGGCACTCCCCGAGCGTATCTTCGGCATCATGGCCAACGACACGCTGCTCGCCATCCCCTTCTTCACCTTCATGGGGCTGATTCTCGAACGATCCGGCATGGCTGAAGACCTGCTCGACACCATCGGTCAGCTGTTTGGCCCGATGCGTGGCGGTCTGGCTTACGCCGTCATTTTTGTCGGCGCGCTGCTCGCCGCAACCACCGGTGTCGTTGCAGCCTCAGTCATCTCGATGGGTCTGATTTCCCTGCCGATCATGTTGCGTTACGGCTACGACAAACGTCTGGCGGCTGGTGTCATCGCTGCTTCCGGCACGCTGGCACAGATCATCCCGCCATCACTCGTCCTGATCATCATGGCCGACCAGCTTGGCAAGTCGGTTGGTGACATGTACGAAGGTGCGATGGTGCCGGGTCTGATCCTGACCAGCTTGTACGTTGGTTATGTCGTTCTGCTCAGCATTGTGAAACCCAGCCACTGCCCGGCCTTGCCGCCGGAAGCACGCACCCTGCGAGGCGCCAAGCTGGCATTGCGCGTACTAACGACGCTGGTTCCACCATTGGTCCTGATCTTCCTGGTACTTGGCACCATCTTCCTCGGCATTGCAACGCCAACCGAAGGCGGCGCGATGGGTGCAGCCGGCGCAATGATTCTGGCACTGGGCCGCAAGCGGATTACTTTGAAGCTGCTCAAGCAGGCTATGGAAACCACCGGCAAGCTGTCTTCGTTCGTCGTCTTCATTCTGGTTGGTTCAACGGTATTCGGCCTGATCTTCCGCGCCGTCAATGGTGACCTTTGGGTTGAACACCTGCTGCTCGGCTTGCCGGGTGGTCAGATGGGCTTCCTGATCGTGGTCAACATCATGGTCTTCGTACTCGCCTTCTTCCTCGATTTCTTCGAACTATCCTTCATCATCGTGCCGTTGCTGGCACCGGTGGCCGACAAGCTCGGAATTGATCTGGTCTGGTTCGGCGTGCTGCTTGCGGTCAACATGCAGACCTCCTTCATGCACCCACCGTTCGGCTTCGCGCTGTTCTACCTGCGCTCAGTCGCACCGGCCTCGGTCAAAACAACGGATATTTACTGGGGCGCTATTCCCTTCGTTTGTATCCAGATCATCATGGTCGCCATCATCATTATTTTCCCTGGTGTCGTCAGCTACGGTGATGATGCGCAACGTGCTCAGGCCCAGATGGAAAAAGATGGCACGGCACCGCCACCCATCGACCTCGATAGCATGATGAAGCAGAGTGACGGTGGCAGCGATGCCGAAAACAAGGAAAAGGATGACAACAATGCAGCCAACCTGATGAAGAACCTTCAGGGTGACGGCAAGTAAGCGTTAATCATCAAAAGTAACAGTAAGGCGGGATTTCGGTCCCGCCTTTTTTATTTCCAGCTTCCGTTTGTTTTACCAGCTTTAATGGCTCGCAATTACAAACAGTGACTGAAAAAATCACGCCAGACCGTTAATATCGTCAGGGTCCTAAATCCTGCAGACTATCTGCTCAACTACGGAATCCCATGTTTAAGCCCCTGCCCTTGCTTCTAGCCACTTTGCTGGCAATCCCAGTTTCGTCATTTGCTGCAGATGCCATCAAGATCGATCTCTATCTCGCCGGCGCACTGAAACAGTCGGTATCGCTTGCCGGTCCGAATGCAATCGCCAAATTTTCACCAAATGGCATGCCAAACACCATGATTGAATTTCGTCTGATCGCACCGGAACCGATCATTGTCGAAATGAAGGAAACCACGAATGACGGCAGCGCCCCCGAGGCAATCGGGCGGATCAAACTGCATACGCCGGGCAGCTCGATTGCAGTTGCCGACATCAAGGGCAACAAGTTTCACCACCCCTACGTCCTGACCAGACCTGATTGAGCGCCATAGAGCATCGATCTGGTCAAAACTCCGGCGCGGCCGTAAAGTAGCATTTTCTAATTCAACTTAATGTCGACCGGAAACACCATGCGAAAATTTTTCATGTTGATCACCACCTGCGCGGCAATCTCGGCCGCCAGCGCTGATGAATGGCAGTATCGCAAGCAGCTGAGCGGCAAATTCAGCGATATCCGCGACAACATCACGATGTCCATTGAAAACCGGGGTCTGGTGGTCAATTACGTGTCGCATATTGCCGACATGCTGAACCGTACCGGCAATGACATCGGCGCCAGCAAGAAAATATTCGAACAGGCTGAAATCATTGAGTTCTGCTCGGCCAGCCTGTCACGCCGCATGATGGAAGCCGACCCGCATAACATCGTTCTTTGCCCCTTCGCGATCTCCATCTATTCCTTGCCGAATGAACCGGGCAAAGTGTGGATTGCTTATCGCAAGCCGCAGGGCGGCGCAGCAAAGCAGGTGGGAGAACTTCTCAGCGGAATCGCTGCCGAAGCTTCCCAATAACCCTGCAACGGAAGCTTATGGACACCCTGCTCCTCAAGGTACGCGGCCTGCAAGACGAAAGCTGCGTGCGTACCCTGGCCAACGCCATTCAAGACCTGCCCAATATTGGCCACCTGGAAATTTCTCTGGAAAAAGGCGAAGTCAGCATCGAACACGGCCGTTTCGTCAGCCCGGATGATATCTGCCAGGCGATTGTTGATGCCGGGTTCGAAGCCGAGTACTGATCGCCAAAACCACCTCAGGGCAAGGCAAAGGTGCTTTTCTCTTCGCTCCGGATTGCCGGATCATCCTTGGCTTGCATGATGAAATCAATCGGCAGGATGCCCGATAGCGCTCCCTCCCCCGGCGCAGAAACCGTAATCGACAAGGGCTGAATACTGCCCGGATCGGCCACAAAATCCTTCTGGCCGACAATTTCCAGCCCCGGCAGACCTCGAACTGACAAGCTGTATTCATGCGCCACCTGATCGAGATTCATCAGCTTGAGCGTGTAGGCATTCTCGATGCGGCCATCCGCCGTTTCGCGCGACAAGGCGCCGCGGTCACGCAAGACATCAACCAATACCAGCGAGCGAAAGCTTACGGTCAACACGAAAAAACCGGCAAAAATTAGCAATAAGGCGGCATAGAGAACAACGCGTGGTCGGCTTCTCCAAGCTTGCGGTGCGCCCTGACCCGCCAACTCCTGCTCGGAAGCGAAGCGGATCAAACCGCTGGGGGCTTCAATTTTTGCCATCACTTGATCGCAGGCATCAATGCACAGGCCGCAGTTGGTGCACGCCAATTGCAAGCCATCGCGAATATCGATGCCGGTCGGGCAAACCTGAACACAAATGCCGCAATCGATACAGTCGCCAGCGTGCTGGTACGTGGCTCGCCACGCTGGCGGTCGTAACTGACATTGGCCGTCGTCGGGTCGAACATCACGCCCTGAAAGCGGGAGTAAGGGCACATGTGCTGGCAAACCGCCTCACGTGCCAAGCCGGCTTGAACATAGGTGAAGGCGGCATAGAAAAGCAGCCAGAAGGCTTCCCAGGGGCCGGTTTCAAAGCTTAATACAGTGGGCAGCAGTTCACGAATCGGCGTGAAATAGCCAACAAAGGTGATCGCTGTCCAGATCGCAATCAGCATCCACAGGCCGTGTTTGGTCGCCTTAAGCCAGAGCTTCCGCCCGTTGAATGGCCCTTGATCTAGTCGCAAACGGGCCAGATGATCGCCTTCCACCTTGCTTTCGATCCAGACAAAATCATCGTGTAAATCGTTTGCGGACAAGCAAAGCCGCAAAACAGCCGACCAGCCAGCGCGGTGACAAAAAACAGGGCGGTTGCAGAAAAATCAGCACTAGAGCCAGCAGCAAGGCGTCCTGCGGCCAGAGCACAAGATCGAACAGATAGAGCTTTTCGTGCGCGATGTCGAACAAGATGGCCTGGCGCTGAGTGCCGTTACTTTCCCAACTCAGCCAGCAAGCGCCGTAGAAAATGGTCTGAGTGAACCAGACCATCGTCCAGCGCAGGCTGTTAAAGCGGCCATCCACGGCTTTGGCGTGAATTTTCCCTTTTGCGATACAGCTCCAGCTTGGCTTCGCGAATCTTGCTGACCGGCTTGTGCATTTCTCTTTCCTCTCAATGACGCGGAGGCGAGTAAATCATCAAGCCGGCAGTAGCAACAGATTCAGAAGGATTGATTTTTGATAGGCACAGAATTTCACCGGCACGCCCTCGATTCAAAATCTGTGTGCATTACAAATCAAACCGGCTGTATCTGTTATCCACCCACCTCCGCCTTGACAATGGCAGCATTCAGTCAAGGACGATTCAAACATGACCAGCTTAGCCATCCCGCTCAACGAGGCGCCAGCGGAAGCCGTCAGCAAGGGGCGGGTGCCCGGCAACAAGGGGATCTGGGTTGGCATTACTTGTGAATTCGTCGAATTCATTGTGCTGTTCGTCGTTTATTTCGTCGCCCGTGCCCATTTTCCGGATGCTTTTGAACAGGGTGCCAACCGGCTATCGCGGCTTTCCGGCACCGTCATCACGCTATTGATGGTGACCAGCAGTTTCTTCATCGCCTGCTCGGTGGCGACAATGCGCGCCGGTCAGCAACGGCGCTCTCTGTATTGGCTAATCGCCGGCTTGATCGTCAGCCTCGGCTACCCGATAGCCAAATATTTTGAAATTCAGTGGAATCTGGCGCACGGCATCAACGGCGAATCGGGCATCTTCTTCACGGTTTATTACTACCTCACCTTCAACCATCTGGTGCATGCCACCTGGGGCATTCTCGGCATTTTGTGGGTGCTCGCCCGCCATCTGTTCGGCGGCTACTCGCCCGAGGATTACGCCGGCCTTGAAGCGCTGGCCTGCTATTGGCACGCCACCGACATCATCTGGCTAGTGATCTTCTCCTTCTTTTATGTTTTGGCCTGAGTCATGAACGACAGCATCAAACAACCCTCCTCGGCCATCGCGCCGCTCAGCACCGCCTGGCTAGTTCTTGTCACGCTGACGCTGATCAGCCCCTTCCTCGGCCAATGGCTGCATGGCGCGGGATGGCTACAGTTGCTCGTTGCCGGCATTGTCTGGCTCAAGGGCTGGCTGATTGCCCGGCAATTCATCGAAATCGAGCTGACTCACCCATTCATTCGCCGGGTGATGCAAGGCTTTATCCTCTTCACCCCGGTCATGCTGTTGCTGACGGTGTTTCTCGGCAATCACTTCGCGCGCTGGGCGACGCTTTAAGCAAAAAAATCAGGCGTTTTTGCCGGTTGACCGTAACAGTTTGAAAACCAGGCACACCGGACAGATAGCCCACGTACGGACAAGGGCAGTACAGCGCCAATAACGGAAACTGATGGTGTGCGATACGCTTCTGGCCCAGAGTGATGGTCTGGCTTCGTGGTCGCAAAACTGCCAATGTTATTCTGGGCTGAAGTTTGAGAGGCTGCTTACTGGCACGATAGCCAACTCACCCTATCGGCAACAACCTGTCGCTCGGAGTTACGTTTCAATTTCTGCTGGTGGTGTGCACGTAGATCTAGTTGAGTGACCGGTATTCGGCAATCAAATTGATGACAGCATTACCTCCAACCGACTACAAACCAAATTGGCGGGCGGATGTTAGACACACGTCAGAAACCGTGACTTCGTCCTTACGGAGAGAAGCATCCGCCCATTGACTCAACTCAGGTGCTTTTGCGCCTGCATATATTTCGAAACAACACGATCCTGTGTTCGGGCTAACTTCTCCGCCTCCTGTTCAGCAAGCTGCTGCTGCGTAATGAAGGTTTGGCTCAGTTTGTCCAAAAGCGACTTCACTACCGCCGTAATTTGTTCAAACATGACTGGAATCCTTCAATCAAACTGCTTGGCGTAAGCAGCATCGTTATATAGACCCTCACCGAAGTTGCTGCGCCCGTATTGAGCAATAATTCCCTGGCCAACCGGTGAAGCAACAAAATCTATGAATTTCTCAGCGGTATCGCGGCCAAGGGTTGCACCGGGTGGCGCGACAATCGCGTGATAGGTATTTACGAGGAAACGATCCCCCCGGAAATGAATCATCAAATCGGGTGCCACATTCTTCTCCATGATCCAAGTGCTTGAGTCGGACATGAAGTAAGCACCTTCGCTATTTGCTCGCTTAAGGCTTGCTGTCATGAAGTCCTTGGTGACGATGTACCAGGAACCTGACGGCTCAATGCCAGACCGCTTCCAGATTTGCATTTCCTTTTGGTGCGTGCCTGAATTGTCACCCCTGGAAACAAACGCACTCTGGGCAGCGGCAATCCGGCGATAGGCGTCATCTGCTGAAGCGGCGGCAGCAATTTTTGCAGGATCAGACTTTGGGCCGACGATGTAAAACTCATTGGAGCCGATCAATGTCTTCTTTTTTGCCCATCCATCGGTGATGGCTTTATCAACCTGCGCGGGCGCATGAACCATCACCATGTCTACTTTTCTGTCGCGTAGCAAATTGAGTGACTGACCAGTTCCGGCTTTTACCCAAACCATTTGGGCGTTGTTGGTATCAGCAAATTTTTCTGCCAGCACTTTCAGCAATCCCAATTCACCTGGACTACCGGTTGCTAGAGCAAAGCGATTGGCTCCCGAACCGTATATCGTCTGCTCTAACTCAGCAGCTTGCGCGAATAGAGATATACAAACCAGCGAAACTGCCAATATGAACTGTTTCATTTGCAGATCCCTTTAGCGTTTTGCATTTGGGAAAAACAGTTGTTCGCCGGATATCTTGTAATCGGCGATAGTCTTTTGACCTTTTTCTGAAACCAACCAGTCGATAAAACGCTGAGCTTCGATTTTTTTGATGTGCGGGTGTTTGGCTGGATTGACCAGAATTACACCGTACTGATTGAACAGTCGGGTATCTCCCTCAATCAAGATGCCCAAGTCACTACGATTTTTGAACGAAAGCCAGGTACCGCGATCCGCCAGGATATAGGCACCCATTGATGACGCCATATTCAAAGCCGGTCCCATGCCAAGTCCTGAATCACGGTACCAGGAGCCTTTGATGGCATCGAGGTCGATGCCGGCCGATTTCCAGTAACGTAATTCAGCTGCATGCGTCCCGCTTTTGTCGCCACGCGAAACAAATGGGGGGCGACTTGAACTATCTAAAGCAGCAATTCGGCGTAACCCCTCCTGAATGTCTTTGCCAGCAACCTTTGCAGGATCAGTTTTCGGGCCAACAAGGATGAAATCGTTATACATCACCTCTTTACGCTCAACGCCGTAACCTTCTGCAACAAACTTTTCCTCGGCAGCCTTGTCATGGACGAAGGCAACATCAGCATCACCTCGGCGAGCGGTATCTAGAGCCTGGCCTGTACCCAACGCGACAACACGAACTTTGATCCCCGTATCTTTTTCAAATATTGGAAGGATGTAGCCAAATAGCCCGGATTGCTCAGTTGAGGTGGTCGAGGCGACCGTAATAATTGATTCTTGAGCGAACGTCCCGGAACTGAAGGCACAAGCAAGTGCAGTGAAACTTGCGCAAAGTAATTTTGATATTTTCATGGGGTCTCAACTGGATTCGTCTAGTTACAAGCTGTTTTGATGGGCGACAAACATACGAATTGATTGCAGCCTAAAGGAGACTCCTTTAATGTTTATATATGTCACAACTTGCAACAAGTTTTTCTGCCTTGCCAAACCCAATTCGCTGGAATTGGGATTTTGGTGTGGGGCTTACAGATTTGGAGTCAGCGAATCTGATTGCCTTGTTGGATGCATTGAAGAACCACGAAACACTTGGTCGTGCAGCCAAATCAACGAACTTATCCTATCGTTCGGCATGGGGACTGCTTCGGACTTGTGAAAGTCGGTTTGGAAAAGCGCTCGTCATCAAGGGGCGAGGAAAGGGAACGAGTCTTTCTGATTTTGGCGAACAGTTGCTCCAACTAAATCACGCCGCTTGCTCAACCTTGAATGAACTCCACCTACCTTGGGCAACTCGACTAAAGGAAATTCTCTCGCCTAGCGAAGTAATTCCGCCGGAGCATCTGCGTATTGCGGCAAGCCATGATCTTGCGTTGGCTGACTGGATAGAAAACGGTCGCCACCTTAAAGTTGATATTTATTGGCGAGGTAGCGAAGAAGCTTTGCTTGCACTTTCCCGAGGCGAATGTGATGCCTGTGGTTTTCATTTGCCGGGATATTGGACAAGTGATCAGTCAGAAACTTGGCTGGGACGCTGGCTCAAGCCTCGGCAATTTGCTTTTTTCCCGGTGATGCGCCGGCAGCATGGGTTGCTAGTGGCACAAGGAAATCCGTTATCAATTGAAACGCTTGCTGACGTAGTTCAATTAAATTTGCGTATGGTCAATCGGCAGAGAGGCTCAGGGACACGCGGGATGATTGACCAACTATTAGCAGCCAATGGACTCCAAGCTAAAGATGTTTTGGGCTACGGCCATGAAGAATTCACTCATGACGCAGTTGCGGCAGCGATAGCCAGTGGGCAAGCGGATGTCGGTTTTGGTATTCAAGCTGCTGCAATGCGCTATGACTTGGGTTTCATTCCTTTGAGCCGTGATCTTTATTGCCTTGCAGCCCGAAGCGGTATTGCAAATAGCCCAGCAATGCGTCATCTCATGCGGAGATTTCAGGGTAATACCTTTCATGACCGGTTGCGTGCATTGCCTGGATACGAGATTTCATCAATGCCTGATGAATTTCTAGGTTGGGATAAATTTGCTTGCATGGTCAGGAGTTCTTTAGATTCCTGAAGGCAAATCGGAATTAATGACTGCTTCGTGAAAACTGACCGGACTGCTTATTTGAGCACGTTGTACTCAGTAATGACTGGCTGCTTTCTGGCTACGAAACCAAAGAGAGGGCAGTCGCGTCAGTGCCCAAAGCTGTCGTAGTTTCGGGGGAGAGCAGACGTTCATGAACTCGCGTGTTAACTGGTAGTTTTGTTTTGAGCCTATGCAGCGCCTACCGAAAATGGACATCATTTGGGGCGCAGGGCATCCAAGTGCTGCTTTAGCCTAGCCTCAACAACCGCCTTTCCACCGATAGTGTTGTCGTAAAAGAGTGTTCGAAAACCCGATATGTCAAACGGGAGGCGTTCACGTCTTCGGTCACTAAGCAATATTGTTGGCTTGCCTATTGCATGGGCGTACCCGACTTCCAAAACACATTTGCGTTATCAGGAGTTACGTCAGCAATGATTAATGCGGCCGAACGAATGGACTGGGTGACGTCCTCCATTATTTGGCCAGATGTATAGAAATCGTCCCCTCTTATCACCTTGTATCCATACGACTCACACACAGGCTTAATGACATCCTTGTATAGAACGTTGAATTCATCGGTAAATTGCATGACGGCAAAGCACGTTGGCGAATCCTCCGTAACTGTGACATTCCGAATTGCACATTCAGAATTTCCTTGAAGAAGGGCGCCGATTTGACCTCTTCTCAACATTCGACTGGTCGTTGCCACCTTCACGCCTTGAACGTACAAGTCAGCCGAGGAACCTCTGGCAATGAGCTTCATTGATATCCACTGATTCACAAGCAACTTAGAGCCGTGCCCGGCACCTCCTGCGCCTTCCCAGACGCCGCCGTTCCAAAGTGCGAAACCATACGGCGCCCCTAGTACATTTAGGCCGACTGATAGCTCTGGGTTTTGTAGCTCACCGTTAGAAGCGTTGGGGGAGTTTGCTGCAATAGGCTCCGCTGGCAACATGAGTTGCACTCGGCCACTCTCTTCACCTATTTTCGCGTCCCAAGTAATCGTACCTTGCTCGAACTCGATGTTTGAACGAACAACTGTGTGTGGAGTTTGGACCGCACCGCCATCGGCAGAGGGCATGTCGCCCTCTGCCGGTTGAATGGAAACCGGTACAGATGTGATCGTTCCACCCTCAATGTGCGCGTTGCCAAATATTGGAATCCACGATTGCGTAGTCATCAGTTTCCTTTACAAAAGTTTTGCCGTTTCCGCTGGAAATCTTGCTCTAACTTGATTATGTCTATTTACTTGGAATTTTCGATGCCAGTATAACAACTCGAATATGCCTGACGCGTTATCGGTTTCGCCGGGACGGGCAAAAATCATCGCGAATGACCACTTTGGGGATGAGCTACTGACCGGCTGCTGTTGGCCGTGTGGGTGAGGTTGGCAACGTCCGCTTCAGAGCAGCCAAATTCTAAAAATCAGGATTTTGCTGACCGACTCCTAAAAATGGATGGCCGGAATGGGCACTGAGTACGCATTCGCTGGATGTGGAAACTGCCGCTCAACTCGACTTGTTGCTGGGTGGAGATAACCGGCGTATTGCGGACGGTGTTTCTGGGTAATCAGTTTGTGCGCTGGGCAACGCTTTAGGCGACAAAGAAATCAGGTGTTTTGGGCGGTTGACCGTAACAACCTTAAAACCAACATCAAAGCTGTGCCGCAATCAACCGGCCCAGCGTGGCAATCGCTTCCTGCTGCCGGGCCGAGTCGGGGTAGCCGTAGTTGAGGCGAATGCAATTGGCGAACTCGCGCTTGGCCGAGAAAATCGGGCCGGGGGCGAGGCTGATGCCTTGATCGAGGGCCATTTTGTGCAGCTTCAAGGCATCGACCTGCGCCGGCAACTCGATCCACATGAAATAGCCGCCCGCTGGCCGCGCCAGTTTGGCTTGCGCCGGAAAATGGCGCTCAACCGCGTCGATCAGCACTGATTCCTGCACCGCCAATTGCTGGCGAAGACGGCGCAGGTGGTGGTCATAGCCGCCCTGCTTGAGGTATTCGGCAATGGCGATCTGCACCGGCACCGTGGTGGCGAGCGTGGTCGACAACTTGAGGCGGATGATTTTCTCCGCATAGCGCCCGGCGGCCACCCAGCCCAGGCGGTAACCGGGGGCGAGGCATTTGGAGAAGGACGAGACGTGCATGACGTGATCGTTACTGGCTTCTGACTTGCTGCACATGGGCGCTTGCGCGGCGAAATACAGCTCGCCATAAACATCGTCCTCGATCAACGGCACCTCATGCCGGCGCAGCAAGTCGATCAGGCTTTTCTTGCGCTCATCAGAAACCAATGCGCCGGTTGGATTGGCAAAATTGAGCATGAGCAAACAGGCTTTGATCGGATGCAGACGCAAAGCCTCTTCCAGCGCCGGGAGGCTGATGCCTTCGCGCGGATGCGAGGGGATTTCGATGACTTTCAGGCCCAGCCGCTCGCTGGCCTGCAGCCCGGCGTAAAAGGTGGGCGACTCGATGGCGATCAGATCGCCCGGCGCAGTCACCGCCTGCAAGCAGAGATTCAGCCCTTCCATTGCGCCCGAGGTAATGACGATTTCGTCAGTCGGCACCACGGCGCCACGCGACAGGTAGCGCAAGGCAATTTGCCGGCGCAGCTCTTCATTGCCGGGCGGCAAGTCAGTCACCGTCGAAATCGGGTCGAACTTGCGTGCTGCCTGGCTGAGAAAACGCCCCAGTTTGTCGAAGGGAAACAGGTAGGGGCTGGGGAAGCTCGACCCCAGGGGCACCACCGCCGGATTCCTGACGCTGCTTAATATCTGGAAGATGAAATCACTGACCTGCAATTCCGTCGAACTGCCCAGCGGGTGGCTCATCTCGGGTTCATGCAAGCGCTGGCCGAGACGGGCGCGCACGAAATAGCCGGATTTTGGCCGCGCTTCGATCAGCCCCCGGCTTTCCAGAAGGTAGTAGGCCTGGGTTACCGTCACCGGGCTGATGCTGTGCGTCCGGCAAACCTGGCGCACCGATGGCAAGCGGTCGCCGGCGCGGAGTACGCCGTCAGTAATCAGCTTCTCAGTTTCACCGGCGAGGCTTTGGTAACGAACCATGAGTTATCGTCAAACTTTAAATTGGAGAAACTTCATACCCATGATTTTCAGCCAGCTAATAAAAAAGGAGCCAATTTTTTGGCTCCTTTTGCGAGTTGACCGTAATGCTTACTTAGACAACAGCGCCATCCTCGTTCGCCCCTTCGATCACCTTGGTTTTGGTGATGAACTGCTCGCGCGAGACGCCCAGCCACATGACCAGCGGGCTGGCGACCAGGACCGACGAGTAAATACCAAAGCAGATGCCGATGGTCAGCGCCAGAGAGAAGTAGTAGAGGGTTTCGCCGCCGAAGATCAGCATGGAGAGCACCATTAGCTGCGTACTGCCGTGGGTGATGATCGTCCGGGAAATCGTGCTGGTGATGGCGTGATCGAGGACTTCAGGTGTGGTCAAACCGCGTACCTTTTTGAAGGTTTCACGGACCCGGTCGAAAACGACGACCGATTCATTGACCGAGTAACCCAGCACCGCCAACACTGCAGCCAGCACCGAGAGTGAAAATTCCCACTGAAAGAAAGCGAAGAAGCCGAGAATGATGATCACGTCGTGCAGGTTGGCGATGATCGCCGATACCGAGAAGCGCCATTCAAAGCGGAAAGCCAGGTAGATGACGATGCCGATCACGACCAGCAACAAGGCCATCGCACCATTTTCAGCCAGCTCCTTGCCGACCTGCGGACCGACGAACTCAACGCGGCGCAATTCGGCGCCCGGCGCTTCGGCATGCAGGGATTTCATCACCGATTCACCCAACTGCGCGCTCTGCTGATCGCTCTTCAGCGGCAGGCGAATCATGACGTCTTTGGATGAACCGAAATTCTGAACCGAGTAATCGCTAAAGCCGGCCTTGCCAAGCGAGCCGCGAATCTTCTCGAGATCTGCTGTTTCCTGATATGCCACTTCAATCAGCGTACCGCCGGTAAATTCCACCGACAAATGCAGGCCTTTGCTGAAGAGGAACACCACGGCAAGCAGAAAAGTCACCAGCGAAATGATGTTGAACTTCAGCGCATGGCGCATGAAGGGAATGTCTTTGTTGATACGGAAAAATTCCATGATTTTTTCCTTATTTCTGGCCGTTGACCGTAACAGTTGGCTTCCAGATCTGGCCGATAGCCACCTTGGTCAGCTTCTTTTGGCGACCGTAAATCAGGTTCACCAAAGCGCGTGAGACAACCACCGACGAGAAGATCGACGTCAGGATGCCCAGACAATGGACCACCGCAAAACCGCGTATCGGGCCGGAACCGAAAATCAGCAGTGCCAGGCCGGCGATCAGTGTGGTGATGTTCGAGTCGAGAATGGTGCCGAAAGCGCGCTCATAACCTTCCGAAATCGCCCCCTGCGGCGGCATGCCATTACGCAACTCCTCGCGGATACGCTCATTGATCAGCACGTTGGCGTCAATCGCCATACCCAGCGTCAGCGCGATAGCGGCAATACCGGGCAAGGTCAAAGTCGCCTGCAGCAAGGACAAGATGGCAACCAACAAGAGCAGGTTGGAGGCCAGCGCCAGCACGGAAACCACACCGAACATCTGGTAATAAATGATCATGAACACGGCGATGGCGGCAAAACCCCACATCGTCGAGTGGAAACCCTTCTTGATATTGTCAGCACCCAGGCTGGGGCCGATGGTGCGCTCTTCGATGATGTCCATCGGCGCAGCCAGCGAGCCGGCACGCAGCAGCAGGGCGGTGTCGTTGGCTTCCATGGTGCTCATACGACCGGAAATCTGGACGCGTCCACCGGCGATTTCGCTACGAATTACCGGCGCGGTAACCACTTCGCCCTTGCCCTTTTCAATGAGCAGGATAGCCATCCGCTTGCCAATGCTTTCGCGGGTGATGTCCTTGAAGATGCGGGCGCCGGCTGAATCCAGCGTCAGATGGACGGCGGCTTCGTTGGTCTGGTTATCGAAACCGGGCTGCGCATCGGTCAGACGGTCACCGGTCAGAACAACCTGCTTCTTGACCAGCAGCGGCTGACCACCACGCTCGTTATAAACCTCGGTGCCAAACGGCGCATTGCCAGCCATGGCGGCTTCCAGAGCGCCAGGCGAGTCATCAACCATGCGAATTTCAAGGGTTGCGGTGCGACCGAGAATGTCCTTGGCCTTGGCCGTGTCCTGCACGCCAGGCAGTTGCACGACGATACGGTCGGTGCCCTGTTGCTGAATGACGGGTTCGGCGACGCCCAGTTCGTTGATCCGGTTGTGCAGGGTGGTGATGTTCTGCTTGAGTGCGAATTCGCCGATTTTCAATTGCGCTTGCGGCTTGAGCGTGGCCACCAGTTTGAGATCGCTGCCCTCGCCCTGATCAACAATGACCAGATCAGGTTGGCTGTCGGCAATCGCATTGCGCGCCTTGTCACGGGTTTCGGTATCGCGGAAACGGACGACCAGACGATCCCCTTCGCGACCCACACCACTGTGGCGCAAATTCTTGTCACGCATGACGGTGCGCAGATCGGCGGAGGTTGAGTCCAGTTTCTTGGTGATCGCCCCCTTCATATCAACTTGCAACAGGAAGTGTACACCCCCACGCAGGTCGAGGCCGAGATACATCGGCAACGCATGCAGACTGGTCAACCATTGCGGCGATGCGGTTAGCAGGTTAAGCGCAACAACGTATTGCGGGTCGCCGGCATCCGGATTAAAGGCTTTTTCAAGGACATCCTTGGCCTTCAACTGGGTATCGGTGTCCTTGAGACGGGTCTTGACGCCATTGAAGTCGAGTTGGATACCATCGTGCGTAATGCCGGCGGCCTTCAGGGTTTCTTCAACTCGGTTTTTCGCCTTTTCATCGACCTTGATCGTGGCTTTGGCGCTGGAAACCTGCACCGCCGGCGATTCGCCGAAGAAATTGGGCAGGGTATAGACGAAGCCCAGCACCAGCGCGATGGCGACGGTGATGTACTTCCATAGAGGGTAGCGATTCATGGCGGCTTTAAAGCAAAAAGGGCGACCAAAGGCCGCCCTTAGGGGTGATTACAGAGACTTCAGGGTACCCTTGGGCAGGACCAGTGCAATGGCAGTCTTTTGGAAAACAGCCTCAGTACCGGTAGCAACTTCAACGGTGACGTAGCTGTCGCCCACTTTGACGACCTTGCCGACAAGACCACCCTGGGTCACCACTTCGTCGCCCTTGGCCAACGCAGCGAGTAGCGCCTTGTGTTCCTTGGCCTTTTTCATTTGCGGGCGAATCATCAGGAACCACAGCACGACGAACATCAGGATCATCGGCAGCATCTGCATCAGGCCGCCTGTCGGGTCGGCCGCAAAGCTGGTGGTTTGAGCGTGAGCAAGGCTAATCATTGTTGAAACTCCGGATAACTAAAAATCAGAACGCGTGATTCTATCACTGGCCCGAGGAACGGTCCCGGGCAAAGGCCGTAGACCATTCATTCAGCGTGCCAGCTTCAATCGCGGCACGCATTTCGGCCATGATCGTTTGATAGAAATGCAGATTGTGGATGGTATTGAGCATGCCACCGAGAATTTCACCGCAGCGGAACAGGTGGTGCAGGTAACCACGGGTGAAGTTCTGGCAGGTATAGCAGGTGCAACTCGGGTCGAGCGGGCCGGTATCAGTCTTGTGCCGGGCGTTCTTGATCTTGACGTCGCCAAAACGGGTGAAAAGGTGGCCGTTACGCGCATTGCGCGTCGGCATCACGCAATCGAACATGTCGATGCCGGCTGTGACCGAATGGACAAGATCTTCCGGCGTGCCGACACCCATCAAGTAGCGTGGCTTGTGGGTTGGCATGCGCGGCGCGGTATGGGCGAGGATGCGCTGCATGTCTTCCTTCGGCTCGCCAACCGAGAGGCCGCCGATGGCCATGCCGTCAAAACCGATATCATCGAGCCCGGCCAGCGATTCGCTGCGCAGGTCTTCGTGCATGCCGCCCTGAACAATGCCGAACAGCGCGTTGTTGTTTTCCAGCTTGTTGTGTTCGTCGCGCGAACGCTGCGCCCAGCGCATCGAGAGACGCATCGACTTGGCCGCTTCGTCATGGCTGGCCGGGTAAGGCGTGCATTCGTCGAAAATCATGACGATATCGGAATTCAGCACCTTCTGAATCTGCATCGAGATTTCCGGCGTCAGGAAAAGCTTGGCGCCATCATGTGGCGAAGAAAACTTGACGCCTTCCTCGGTGATCTTGCGCATGGCGCCGAGCGAGAAGACCTGAAAGCCGCCGGAATCGGTGAGGATGGGCTTCTGCCAGTTCATGAAATCGTGCAGGCCCTTGTGGGCGGCAATGACATCAAGCCCCGGGCGCAGCCAGAGGTGGAAAGTGTTACCCAGGCAGATCTGCGCGCCGATGTCGTGCAGCGATTGCGGGGTCATCGCCTTGACCGTGCCGTAGGTGCCAACCGGCATGAAAACCGGGGTCTGGATGACGCCGTGATTGAGGGTCAGCGTGCCGCGGCGCGCGGCGCCATCGGTCTTGAGAAGTTCAAACTGCATTCAATTTTTCCAGAAGCATGGCGTCGCCATAGCTGAAGAAGCGGTAGCGCTCGGCCACGGCGTGAAGGTAGGCGGCGCGCATGTTGTCGTAACCGGCAAAGGCCGAAACCAACATGAGCAGCGTCGATTTCGGCAGGTGAAAATTGGTGATCAGACGGTCAACCACCTTGAAACGGTAGCCGGGGGTAATGAAGATATCGGTTTCGGCCGGGCCGGATTTTACCGTGCCATCGACGTTACCGGCTGATTCGAGCGAGCGCAGGCTCGTGGTACCGACGGCAATCACCCGCCCACCGGCAGCACGGGTAGCGGCGATGGCTTCCGTGGTGGCTTGCGAAATATCGTAACGTTCGTTATGCATGCGATGGTCAGCAATTTTTTCGACGCGCACTGGCTGGTATGTGCCGGCGCCGACATGCAGGGTCAGGAAGGCAGTATTGATGCCTTGCTGGCGCAGCCTGTCCAGCATAGCTTCGTCAAAATGCAGTCCGGCGGTAGGGGCGGCGACGGCGCCCGGTTCGCGGGCGTATACCGTTTGATAGCGCGCTTCGTCGGCGCCTTCAGCGGGGTGTTCGATGTAGGGCGGCAAAGGTAGTTTGCCGTAGCTTTCTGCCAAATCCCAGAAACTGGCGCGGTCAACCGTCTCCAGCGCGAAAAATTCTCCACTGGCACCAGCCCGGCCGGTCACGACAACTTCAAACACATCAGCCAATTTTAGTTTTGTACCCGGCTTGGGCGATTTGCTGGCGCGCACCTGGGCGATGGCGTGCTGCTCATCGACGATGCGCTCGAGCAGCACCTCGACCTGACCACCACTTTCCTTCTGGCCGAAAAAGCGGGCCTTGATGACGCGGGTATCGTTGAAAACCAGCAGGTCGCCGGCGCGCAGTTGGGCGGGTAGATCGGCAAATTGCCGGTCGTGCAGCTGTTGACCGCAAACATGCAGCAGCCGGCTGCCTGAGCGTTCAGGCGCCGGATGCTGGGCGATCAGTTCGGGGGGGAGGGAAGTCGAAGTCGTCGACGGTCAGTTCAGACATCGACAACTACTGGGCAGCAGCCAGCGACGGGTAATCGGTGTAACCAGCCGGACCGGGTGAGTAGAAGGTCGCCGGATTGGGCTGATTGAGTTCGGCGCCTGCCTTGATGCGCGCCGGCAGATCAGGGTTGGCCAGAAAGCCAGTACCGAATGCCACTGCGTCGAGCTTGCCGTCAGCAATCGCCTGCTCGGCTTCGGCAGCGGTGTAGCCCATGTTGCCAATCATGACGCCTTTGTAGGCGGCGCGGATCGGCGTCATGACATCGCCGCTTTGCTGCTGGAAAAAGTCGCTGCGCATGACGTGAAGGTAAGCGAGATTCAAGTCGTTGAGGCGCGGCGCTCACCAGGTTGATAAACCAATCGGGTCGCTGCCGATGATACTGTTGTAGCTGTTGAGCGGAGAAATGCGTACCCCGACACGATCACTGCCGCAAACGCTAACCACCGCCTCGATGACTTCGAGCAACAGTCGCGCACGGTTTTCAATCGGGCCACCGTAAGGGCCGCTACGCTTGTTGGCGCCATCGCGCAGAAATTCGTCAAGCAGGTAACCGTTGGCACCGTGCACTTCAACACCATCAAAACCCGCAGCCAGTGCATTTTCGGCAGCCTTTTTGAAACCAGCTACGATGCCCGGCAATTCGTCATCGCGCAATTCGCGCGGCATCACGTAAGGTTTTTTGCCTTCAGGCGTATGCACTTCGTCACCGAGAATAGGCAAAGGGCTGGGTGCAACGGGTTGCGCGCCGTCGTTGAGCAACGGGTGGCAAGCGCGGCCGCCGTGCCAGATTTGCAGAAAAATTCTGCCGCCAGCGGTGTGGACCGCATCAGTGACCAATTTCCAGCCAGCAATTTGTTCGGCGGAGTAGATACCAGGCTCCATCCAGAACGAGGAATTGCCTTCCATTGCCATCGTCGCCTCGGCAACGATCAGGCCGGCACTGGCGCGCTGGGCGTAGTGTTCAGCCATCAAGTCCGTCGGGACATGCTCGGCAGTCGCCCGGCAACGTGTCAAAGGCGCCATGAAAATGCGGTTCGGGGCGGTCATGGCGCCGACTTTGAGTGGGCTGAACAAGTTGGTCATGGGGAAATCTCACAAATCGGGTGGCGGGGATATTAGCGCAAATGGGGCTGAGCTTAAAAATTGCAAGGCAGCACTCACGATTGATCTGCGCTAAACGTCTAAAATCGCGGCAACAGCGATGATGGAGGCTCTGCGTAGCCTCCGCTGGATAACGCCGATCCTTGACGGATCACCTGTAAATCCGGGCATCTCCGTGCCCGGGTGGATAAACGAATGGAGAACACAATGAGCTTTAATCGCCGCCAATTTCTGGCCGCCGGCACTGCTTTGGGCGCAACCAGCGCACTGGCCCAGCCGACCAGCCCCCTGCCCTTCCTGATTACCATGCAATCCGACCCGCTGTTGCCGAAAGCCAACGGCAAGCGCGTCGTGGTCTGCGGTGGCGGCTGGGGCGGTATCAGCGCCGCCAAGCACCTGAAATTACTCGACCCGTCGCTGGATGTGGTGGTACTCGAGCGCAATCCGGTGTTTTTCTCCTGCCCGATGAGCAACAAGTGGCTGGTCGATGTCGTTGATACCAATTTTCTGACTTTCAGCTACCTGAAAGTGGCGCAAAAGTACGATTACAAATTCGTCCAGACCGAAGTCACCGCCTTCGAGCGCGACAAGAAGCGCGTGATTACCGCCCAGGGCTGGATCGATTACGACTATCTGATCGTCGGCGCCGGCATCCGTTACAACTATGAAGCCTGGTTCGGTAATGACCGCAAGGCGGCGGAGTACACCAAGGCGCATTTCCCCGCCGCCTACATCCCGAATGCCGAGCACTTCCAGCTCAAGCAAAGCATCCAGAACTTCAAGGGGGGTGATCTGGTGATGACCTTGCCGCCCCCGCCGCACCGCTGCCCGCCGTCGCCCTATGAGCGCGCCTGCCTGATTGCCGGCCTGTTCAAGGAACGCAAGATCAAGGGCAGGATCACCATTCTCGACCCGAAAGCGAGCCCGGCACCGATTACCGGCGGCTTCCAGGAAGCCTTCGAGAACCTCTACAAGGACCAGATCACCTACGTGCCCAAAGCGGTGATCAAGGAAGTCGACCCGTTCAACAAGAAAATCAAGACGGCCGTTGGTGATTTCAGCTTCGATCACAGCATTCTGATGGCCCCGCATCAGGCTGGCGATATGGCCTGGAAAGCCGGCGTCATCGGCAAGAACGAGGAAGGCAAGCCGACCGGCTGGGCGAGTGTTGATCCTTTCTTCCTGAACTTGAAGGACGACCCGGATGTCTATGTGATCGGTGATGCGGTCGGCGTGGTTTCGCCGCAGTTCCGTTTTTACCCAAAAGCAGGCCACGTCGCCAATGCGCATGCCAAAATTGTTGCCAAATACATCAGTGAACGTGTCAAGGGTCGGGAACCGAAGTATGCGTTACCAGACAATTTGTGTTTCATGATGGTTAATACGGCACCGCGCGAGGATATTGCGGTGCGCTTCAAATACTGGGTGAACGACAAGGGCATCATCATGCAGGACCAGGACGACGACAATCTGCGTCGTGAAGAGGTGGTTTCAGAAGACTTTGCCTGGGCAGGTCGGATGTATGAAGATATGTTTGGTTAATTAGCAAGGCTGCCGGGGCGAGTAAAATACTCGCCCCGGCAGTATTTATCGTTTAAGGCAAATCACGGCATGCAAGGCACTACTTTTCCAAGATCGCCAACACTGACTGGCACCGATATCGAGCAAAAGCGCGCCGAGATCCTCAATTATTTTCACACCACTTTCGACCGCTACGAGCAGTTGTTTGAGGTACTGAGCTGTGACGAGGCGTTTTTCAAGAAGCCGATAGCCCTGCGCCACCCGCTGATTTTTTACTTCGGCCACACCGCCACGTTTTTTATCAACAAGCTGGTTCTGGCCGGCTTGCTTGAAACCCGCATCAACCCCAAGTTCGAGTCGATGTTCGCCATCGGTGTTGATGAAATGAGCTGGGATGACCTCAGCGAAGCCCGCTATGACTGGCCGAGCGTTGAGGAGGTCAGAGCCTATCGTCAGACGGTACGTGCTACGGTCGACCGACTAATTCGCTCCAAAAATTTGACCTTGCCGATTACCTGGGATGATCCGTGGTGGATAATCATCATGGGCATCGAACACGAGCGCATCCACCTTGAAACCTCCTCGGTGCTGATCCGCCAGCATCAATTGAAATACGTCAAAACACACCCGGACTGGGAACCTTGCCGGAACAGCCAAGCCGCGCCGCAAAACGATTTGGTGACCATTCCGTCGGCCGAGTTCCGCGTTGGTCGTGAACGCAGTGACCCGATTTATGGCTGGGACAACGAATTTGGCTGCCACGAGGCGTCGACCGTAACATTTCAGGCCAGCCGCTATCTGGTCAGCAATCAGGAGTTCCTCGCCTTCGTCGACGCTGGCGGCTATGTCGACGACTTGCTATGGCAGGAGGAAGGTCTGGCCTGGCGACAATTTGCCCAGGCAAAACATCCCACGTTCTGGATCAAGGATGGCGATCAATGGCGCTTGCGCCTGATGCTGGACGAAGTACCCATGCCATGGGATTGGCCGGTGGAAACCAATTACCACGAGGCCAAAGCATTTTGTCAGTGGAAATCACGTGTCAGCGGCGAGCCGGTGCGCTTGCCGAGCGAAGACGAATGGCAAGCGCTATGCCGTTTTGCCGGGGCTGATGCGCAACCGGCGGCCAACCTGCAACTGGATCACTACGCCTCCTCCTGTCCGGTCAACCAATTCGCCCACGGCCCGCTGTTCGACGTGATTGGCAACGTCTGGCAATGGACAGAAACGCCGATTTACCCGTTTGAAGGCTTTGAAGTTCACCCGATTTACGACGATTTCACGACGCCCACTTTTGACGAGCGCCACAATCTCTTCAAAGGTGGCTCGTGGATCTCCTGCGGCAACGAGGCCCTGCCCGCCTCGCGCTACGCCTTCCGTCGCCACTTTTTCCAGCACGCCGGCTTCCGCTATATCGTTTCCAATGCATCGGCCAAACAGGAATCATCGCATTACGAAACGGATCGCCTCGTCTCGGAATACGCGGAATTTCACTACGGCGACGAATATTTTGGCGTGCCCAATTTCCCGAAAACACTGGCCCAACTGGCCATTGCGGCGATGAGCAACAAACCGGCCAAAAAAGCACTCGATCTCGGCTGCGCCACCGGGCGCGCCAGCTTTGAACTGGCGCAGCATTTTGACCACGTTACCGGCATCGATTTTTCAGCCCGCTTCATCAGCCTTGGCGCTCGTCTGGCCGAGCAAGGCCGCCTGCGCTACACATTGGTTGATGAAGGTGAACTGGTTTCTTACAAGGAACCCAGCCTGGCTGAACTTGGCCTCGACAAGGTGGCGCAAAAAGTTGAGTTTTTCCAGGGCGATGCCTGCAATCTCAAGCCGGTTTTCAGCAATTTTGATTTGATCCTCGCCGCCAACCTGATTGACCGCCTCTATGACCCGGCACAATTTCTTGAGTCCGTGCATGAACGGCTCAATCCCGGTGGCGTGCTGATGATTACCTCGCCCTACACCTGGCTCACCGAGCACACCAAGCGCGAAGCGTGGATTGGCGGATTCAAGAAGGATGGTGAAAATTTCACCACGTTTGATGGCCTGAAAGCCATGTTGGAAAAGCACTTCCGCCTGATCAATGGGCCGCGCTCAGTGCCCTTCGTGATTCGCGAAACGAAACGCAAATTTCAGCATACGCTGTCGGAAGTAACAATCTGGGAACGCCGGGAATAAGGCTGCGTTAACGCAGTAAGCGCTCCGGCCTTGGCGGCGAACTTTCCTCGCGAATGACTTCGCCTTCGATGATGAAGCCATCACGAGTTGCCGAAGCTGCTGCTGCCGGATTATTCATTTGCTCAGCCATTTGTTCGCGCATCTGCTTGCGAACCGCCCGCGTTTTCCACCACAGCCAGCCCCATACACCGAGTCCGACTACGACGATAACGGCCAGCGCAACCAGCGAAAACATGAAGGCCAGCACAAGAAATCCAGCACCTAAAATAAAAGCTATGAATTTACTGAGCAGACTCGGCGGTGGATGATTAAGTCGCATATGGGGTGCTGCATTGGGTTGTTCTTCAGTCGTCATTGAATTCCGGGCCAGAATTTGAAATCAAAGTGTTCAAAACCATATATTACGCAGAGAAATCTCAGACTGTTGTTGCTGGAATGTCGCTATTTTGTAACGATCAGTCCGCGGCAGGGGTTTCCTGAACGATGCTGTTAGCCCATTGCAAAGCCTCCGCTTGTGCGCGGTTCAGCAATTTTGGCCCGAGACCGGGCAGATGGGCCAGGTTGCTGGCCAGCAAGTCCAGTTCGCCATTTTCACTGCTTTCGGCAAGACGCAGCATGTCACCCAAGCGCCCTTGCCCGTCGCACAAGGCATCACGTACATCAACAGCAAGGCCAAGCTGCGTGACAATATCAGCCAAGGACAAGCCGACCACTGCAGGCATGAGTGACATGATCCCGACCATGAAGGCATGGTCGGCAAATACCGTATCGCCCGGTTGCAAATCGGCAGCCAGCAATTCCATCAAGCGACCACGGGTCGCCGCCAGCATGAGCAGTGGATTGCTGCGCCCGCCTTGCTTGCCTGAAGTGAACACCAGCAACTGCAACCAGCGTTGCAATTGGCGACGACCTAAAACGGTAATCGCATGACGCAAAGAGGTGATTCTTTGCCGGCTACCCGCGCCAACCGAGTTGGTCATGCGTAACAGACTGACAGTAAGACCGGGCTCGGGCTTGAGGGCGGCCTCCAGTGCCGGTATCTCGGCATCACTGAGCAGAAGACCCATCAGCTTCAACAAGGTGAGCTGGGAGTGATCCAGTCTCTTGCCTGCAATGACGGTCGGTCTGGCGAAGTAATAACCTTGAAAAAGGGTAAAACCCAGTTTCTGGCACAGCTCCATCTGCTCCCGTGAATCCACCTTTTCAGCCAGCAACTGCTTGCCCAACGGCTTCAGTTTGGCCACCAACTGCGTCAACTGATCGTGCGCCAAATGCTGAATATCGACTTTGATGATATCGACCAGCGAAATCAACTCTACGAAATCCGCATCAAGCCGTATCACATCATCCAGCGCCAGTTTGAAACCAGCCGCCTTTAATTCGCGACATCGCTCAAGCACGGCCGACGAGGGGCGCACGGTTTCAAGAATCTCAAGCACAACCGACTCTTTGGGCAAAAGCTCCAGCAAGTCACTTAACAAAAAGGCTTCATCAACAGTGATAAAGCCACAAAACCCGCCAAGTGCTGCCTCAATTCCGAGTTCGCCGAAAGCATTGATGATCACGGTTGCCGTGGCTTGATGCCCATCGGTGAAGTCGGCAATATTATGACTTCCGCTACGGAACAGCAGCTCGTAGGCGAAAAGCTGCTGATCGCTGTCCAGAATGGGCTGGCGTCCGAGAAACAGTTGCTCTGCCGCGTTTTCGCTCAAAACAGCTCCTTAAAAAGGCAATTGTATGCCGGGCCAGACGGCACTCAACGCTTGCCGGAAGTCAGTCTGGATTCGCTCAAGCGCAACATTGTTGTCCGCCTCGAAGCGCAACACGACAACTGGAGTGGTATTTGAGGGGCGCGCCAGTCCAAAACCGTCAGTGTATTCAACCCGAACACCATCAATCGTAATGATTTGTTCAGCACCCTCGAATTTACCCTCTGCCTTCAACTTGTCGATCAAGGTAAATGGTTCGCCTTCCGCCATTTTGATGTTCAGCTCAGGAGTCGATGGGGAATTTGGCAGGTTTTTAAGCACCGGATTGCCATCCGCGGCACGTGACAGGATTTCAAGCAAACGCGCACCGGTATAAAGGCCGTCGTCAAAGCCATACCAGCGCTCCTTGAAAAAGGTGTGGCCGGACATTTCGCCAGCCAGCGGCGCACCGGTTTCCTTGAGCTTGGCCTTGACCAGCGCGTGGCCGGTGTTCCACATCAGCGGCACACCGCCGTGTTGCTTGATCCACGGGGCGAGCAGACGGGTACATTTGACGTCGTAAATAATCAGGCCGCCGGGCACGCGCGACAGCACATCGGCAGCGAAGAGCATCAGCTGACGGTCTGGATAAATGATTTCGCCGTCCTTGGTAACGACGCCGAGACGGTCGCCATCTCCGTCGAAAGCGATGCCGATTTCAGCATCGGTTTCCTTGAGCGCCCGGATCACGTCAGCCAGATTTTCCGGCTTGGAGGGGTCCGGGTGATGGTTGGGGAAATTTCCGTCCACTTCACAATACAGCGGTACGATCTCGCAGCCGAGGCGCTTGAAAAGTTCAGGTGCGATGGCACCAGCCACTCCGTTGCCGCAATCCATGACGATCTTTATCGGCCGCGCCAGCTTGACGTCGCCAACGATTTTCTCAACATAGGCACCCAGCACATCAGCGCTCGTGTGCCTGCCTTGACCATGTTTGAGGTTTCCGGATTCAGCGCGGCGCTTGAGATCCTGAATTGCCTCCAGCGCCAGCGTCGTGCCGCCGATGACCATTTTCAGGCCATTGTAGTCGGGCGGGTTGTGGCTGCCGGTGACCGAAACGCAGGAGTGGCAACCGAGTTCGTAGGCAGCGAAGTAGGTGACCGGGGTCGGTACGCAACCAACATCAATCGCATCGACCCCGGCAGCGCAGATACCGTCCATAAGTGCACCGGCCAATTCGGGACCGGAGAGTCGGCCATCGCGGCCAACGGCTATGGCGGTCTGGCCCTGTTCGATGGCCAGCGAACCGAGCGAATGACCGATGCGGCGCACAACATCAGCGGTCAGCGATTTGTTGACGACGCCGCGAATGTCGTAGGCCTTGAAGATTTCAGAAGGAAGTTGGCTCATGATGTCTGTTTATGACGTTTCGAAAAGAAAGAAGTGTAAGAGTCTTTGCGGCAACCAGTCCAGATTTCCCGGAAAAGGTCCGCTGACAAAGCCTACATGACCACCAGCGGCCGGGTGTTCAAGGTGCACGAAAGCACTCACCTCGGTAGGTTTAGGGAGGTAACTGGCGGGTAAAAACGGGTCGTTTTTGGCGTTGACAGTAAGCGTCGGGACGGCAATCGACTTGAGCCATGGTTTGGCCGAGGAACGTTGCCAGTAATCATCGGCCCCGGCAAAACCATGCACTGGCGCGGTGACGGCATCGTCGAACTGGTAGAGATTGATTGCGGCGCGCATTTTGGCTTCGTCGAACAGTCCGGGAAATAGTTTTAGCCGGGCAGCCGAAACGACACGCATCGTCTTGAGAAAATGACGGGTATAAACCCGATTGAAGCCGCGTGCCAGATGATGGCCACAGGCCGCCAGATCTAGCGGCGCGCAGACTGCCATCACACCAGTAACCAAGTCACTTGCGACATCACCCCTTTCGCCAGCCCATTTGAGCAAAGGCATTGCCACCAAGCGAAACACCAGCAGCATGCAGCGGACGTCCACCGTTGGCGGCGCAGAGGCGACGCAATATCCAGTCAATCTCCTCCGAATCACCGGAATGATAGGACCGCGGTTTACGATTCAACTCCCCCGAGCAACCGCGAAAGTGTGGCAACACCAGACGCCAGCCGGCTTTATGGCAGGCATGGGCGGTGGAAAGTGCGTAATGGCTTTGCGCGCTACCTTCGAGGCCGTGGAAGAGGACAAGCAAGGGAGCACCGGGCGGCCCATCGAGATGATCGACGTCAATGAAATCACCATCCGGCGTTTCCCAGCGTTCGCGGCGCAGCTTGAGCGGGCGTGGCTTGATCAGCAGCGGCCAGATGGTTTGCGCGTGGCCGCCGGGGAGCCAGGCCGGGGGCAGGTAGGGCTTCAATGCAGGGTGTGCGGGTAGGATTCGGCCATGGCCTGATGGCCATCATCGGCCGCCGAAGCGTGACGACTGAGCAGGCGCCAACCGTGGGCGCCACGTCCATAGACGTGGGTGACGTAGAGCGGGCCATGCGGGCTGGGGTCATCACCAACAAAAAGAATTTCAGTCAGATGATGGATGGCGAGCACGCCACCTTGCCAGCGGGCAACCGTTTCGGCCTGTACACGCAATTTGGTGTTGGCAAAAATACCTAGCCAGCTCTCGCGAATCGGTGCTAGGCCGACGAGACGAACGCCGGTTGGATGCACGCACAGCGTTTCTTCTTCCTCAGACCAAACCTGCATCAGCAAATCGGCGTCGCCCTGAACGACCATTTGATAGAAGGCTTGTTCAACATCTTCCGGGGTGGCGTAGGCGTTGGGCTTGCTCATGCGGCTATCCGTTTGCGGCTGGCTTGCAGCACCATTTCTGGTGAAAGCTTGTTGAGGCAATCGAGATGGCCGAGCGGGCATTCGCGCTTGAAGCAGGGGCTGCAGTCCAGCTTGAGACTGAGAATGTCCGCCTGATCTGACAATGGCGGCGTAAACCCCGGCGAAGAAGAGCCGTAGAGTGTGACCAATGGCCGATCCAGCGCAGCGGCGACGTGCATCAACCCGGAATCGTTGCAGACGACCAGTTCGGCCATCGCCAGCAAATCGACAGCTTGCGCCAGCGAGGTCGCGCCGCACAGATTGCGGCAAAGACCGGGAGCCAGTTGCGAGATTTCCTCGGCGACTGCATGGTCCTTGGGCGAGCCAAACAGCCAGATGGCGCAGCCCTGAGCAGCGAGGCTTTTGGCCAGCGCGGCGAAATGTGCGGCCGGCCAGCGTTTGGCCGGGCCGTATTCGGCACCGGGGCAGAAGGCGACAATACGCGACGGACGCGCCAGATTCAGCTCAATCAGCGTTTTTTGCTGATCTGTTACGGTCGACCGGATTTTCGGGTGAAAAATTGGCTTGGGCAGCACAGCACCCGGCGTTTCGGCAAGTTGCGCGAAACGCTCGACCATCAGCGGCAAGGCAGATTTATCAAGATGATGACGGACGTTGACCAGCCCGTAGCGCGACTCACCGGTAAAGCCGATGCGTTTTGGAATACCGGCGAGAAACGGTACCAGCGCCGACTTCAGTGAATTGGGCAGGACATAAACCGCATCGTAATTGCCGGCCGCCAAACGACGCGCCAGTTTCCAGCGCGGTTTTAACGAAAGCTGGCCGTGGCCGAAAGGGCTATCAATGATCTCGCTAATTTCACTCATGCGCTCCAGCACAGGAGCAACCCAGCGCGGCGCCAGGACATCGAGTTGCAAACGCGGGTGTTTGGCATGCAGCCGCACGAATAGCGGCTGCGCCATGATGGTGTCGCCAATCCACGAGGGAGCGACAATTAAGGCTTTTTTCATGCGTCAGTGGCGGGCTCAGGTGCAAAAACCACACCCGCCACACTTGGCTTAGTGATGGCCTTTAGGCGCTTCGCCCTTGAAAACATACTTGGCACTGCAATACGGGCAGACCACTTCGCCCGTTTTCAGCACGTCAAGAAAGACACGCGGATGCAGGGCTGAAAGCTGAGCCCCTGGTTGCGGGCAGTGCAGCGGCAGGTCGTGGGCAGTGACTTCAACAGTCTTGTTGTCAGACATTTTGATCTCCCTGATCTTTTTAGATGTAGGCCAGCCAGTCGTCGTGCTGGGCTGAGCGGCCATAAACCACGTCGAAATATTTGGCCTGAATCTGCGCGGTGATCGGGCCACGGCGACCGATGCCGATCTGGCGACCATCTAGTTCGCGGATTGGCGTGACTTCAGCGGCAGTACCGGTGAAGAAGGCTTCGTCGCAGCAATAAACTTCATCACGTGTGATGCGTTTTTCCTGGACTGAGAGACCAAGTTCTTCAGCAATCTGCAACACCGTAGCGCGGGTGATGCCTTCAAGACAGGAGGTCAAATCCGGCGTGTACAGCTTGCCCTTCTTGACGATGAACAGGTTCTCGCCAGCACCTTCGGCCACATAGCCTTCCGGGTCGAGCAGCATGGCTTCGTCGTAACCTTCGTTGGTCACTTCGTTATTGGCCAGAATGGAGTTGATGTAATGGCCAGATGCCTTGGCGCGCACCATGGAAATATTCACGTGGTGGCGGGTATAGCTCGACACTTTGACGCGGATGCCGCGCTCCAGGCCTTCTTCACCCAGATAAGCGCCCCACGGCCAGGCGGCGATGGCGACATGCACCTTGGCACCCTTGGGCGAAACGCCCATTTTTTCCGAGCCATAGAAGGCGATCGGACGCAGGTAGCCGGATTCAAGATTGTTGGCGCGCAACACTTCCTTGTGCGCTTCGTTGATGGTTGCCTTGTCGAACGGCATGGCCATCTGGAAGATGTGGGCGGAGTTGAAGAGGCGGTCGGTATGATCTTCAAGACGGAAGATCGCTGTGCCACGCTCGGTCTTGTAGGCCCGGACGCCCTCAAAGACGCTCATGCCGTAGTGCAGGGAATGGGTAAGGACGTGGGTAGTAGCCTCGCGCCAGGGCACAAGCTTGCCGTCTTGCCAAATAAAGCCGTCGCGGTCCGACATGGACATGGTGATTTCTCCGTGATGCGCGTATCAAAGCGCACAATTCTAGCCGAAATCAGCGGGTAAAATAACGGCTTTGCCGTCGAATGTGCCCCATGATCTGGAAACCCAATGTCACTGTCGCCGCCGTCGTCCAGCGCGATGGCAAATTTCTGCTGGTTGAGGAAGAAACCGAAGCTGGTCTCGCCTTCAATCAACCCGCTGGCCATCTTGAAGAAGGCGAGTCGTTGATCGCTGCCGTAGCGCGTGAAGCACTCGAAGAAACTGCCTATCATTTCAAACCGACGCACTTAGTGGGTATTTATAACTGGAAGCATCCGAGCAAGGACGTAACCTATCTGCGCTTCGCTTTTGGCGGCGAATTACGTGGCTACGAGGCTGAACGCAAGCTCGATGATGGCATTGTTGCGGCACGCTGGCTGACGCTCGACGAAGTGAAACAGACTCAGGACCGCCATCGCAGCCCGCTGATATTGCGCTGCATCGAAGACCTGATCGCCGGCAAGCGTTATCCGCTCGATCTGCTGGTGCATTACGACTGATGCTGCGGTACTGGTTGGCAATACTGCTTTTGATCGTGGCCGGAAGAGCGCTGGCCGATGAAAGTGTGCGTATTTGCCATGCCTACGGTTGTCTGGTCGAAGCGAAAATCGTTTACAGCGAGAGTCTCTTGCATGAAATCGACCAGATGCTATCTGTTGCGGTCGACGCCGAAAATGAGCGAAAAATTCTTGCTCAAGCAATTGGCCGAATGTATGCCATTGGCGGCGAGCAGTCAGATATCCACAACGACAAAGGTGGCAACTACGCTGACGCCAATATGCCGGGACGTATGGATTGCATCGATCACTCGACCTCGACGACGCGCCTTCTCAAGCTGCTCGAAGCACGCGGTGACTTACGTTGGCACCGGGTTTTGAGTAGCGATGTGCGCTACTTTGCATATATTTTTCCCGCCCACTATTCGGCGGTGATTGAAGAAAACAGCGATGACGAAGCAGCGCGCTTCGTCGTCGATAGCTGGTTTGTTGATAATGGACAACCGGCGGTGATCCTGCCGCTGGATGAATGGAAGAAGGGGGCTGGACCCGATGTCTGAAAAAACTGTGGTGGTCGGCTTGTCCGGCGGTGTCGATTCCTCCGTCGCGGCATTGTTGCTCAAGCAGCAGGGCTGGAAGGTAATCGGCCTGTTCATGAAAAACTGGGAAGACGACGATACCGAGGAATACTGCTCGTCGCGTCAGGATCTGATCGACGTGATGAGCGTTGCCGACCGTATCGGCATTGATGTCGAGGTAGTCAATTTCGCGGCCGAATACCGCGAGCGCGTCTTTGCCGAATTCCTGCGCGAATATCAGGCCGGCCGGACGCCGAACCCGGACATCCTGTGTAACTCGGAGATCAAGTTCAAGGCTTTTCTTGACCACGCCATGCAGTTGGGCGCCGACAAGATCGCCACCGGCCACTATGCCGGCGTTCGCGAATTTAATGGCGAATACCAGCTACTCAAGGCCGAGGATGGCACCAAGGACCAGAGTTACTTCCTCTACCGTCTGAATCAGGCACAACTCTCGAAGACCCTGTTCCCGCTTGCCGACATTTACAAACGCGAGGTACGCAAGATTGCCGAGGCCGAAAACCTGCACGTGGCAGGCAAAAAAGACTCAACCGGTATCTGCTTCATCGGCGAGCGCCCATTCAAGGAGTTTCTTGGTCGCTACCTGCCGCCAAAAAAGGGGGAAATTCGCCGCCTCGATGATGGCAAAGTGATGGGTGAACACGACGGCCTCGCCTTCCACACCATGGGCCAGCGCAAAGGCCTGCACATCGGCGGCATCAAGGAAAAAGGTCAGACCGGCGGCGGCGACCACGACGCCTGGTTTGTTGCCGGCAAGGACATGGATAAAAATGTACTTTATGTCGTCCAGGGCCACGATCACCCGGCATTGTTCAGCAGCGAACTGGTCACCGAGCAGTTGTCCTGGGTTTCACCGCGCGCCCCGACACCGCACTGGGTGTACACCGCCAAGCCGCGATACCGGACGAGCGATCAAGCGTGTGAAATCGAGCGGGTTGATGCCGAAAGCTGCGAAGTCCGCTTCGCAGAGCCTCAGTGGGCGCTGACGCCCGGGCAGTCGGTAGTGCTCTACGAAAGCCGTGTTTGCCTGGGTGGCGGCATCATTCGCTAATAATTTGTGCTTGGGGTGTAATTTTTTGGCGGCGACAACGACTAATCAGCATCAACAACAAAGGAAAGAAGACCATGTCCTGGAAGATGCTGTTATCGATTACAACGCTGGCACTTGCCGCCTGCAACTCACCCGCCTCCGCTGACAAACCCGCCCCGCTAGCCGTCCCCAGCGGAGCAGCGACGGCGATATTTGCCGGCGGGTGTTTTTGGTGCACCGAGTCGGATTTTGAAAAACTGCCCGGTGTAATCAGCGCCGAGTCAGGCTACACCGCCGGCCAAACAATCAATCCGACCTATGAGCAGGTAAGTGCCGGCGGCACGGGCCATACCGAAGCAGTCAGGGTGGTTTACGACCCGGCCAAGGTCAGCTACCCGCAACTACTGGATTATTTCTGGCACACCATCGATCCGACTGTCAAAGACCGGCAGTTCTGCGACTCTGGCACGCAGTATCGCTCTGGCATTTATTTCCAAAACGAAGCCGAACGCAAGGCGGCAGAAGAAAGCCGTAACGCCCTGCTGAAAGAAGGCAAAGTCAAACAGGTCTATACGGAAATCCAGATGGCCAAGGTGTTTTATCCCGCCGAGGAATACCATCAGGACTACTCCAAAAAAAATCCGGTGCGCTACGCCTACTACCGCCGGGGATGCGGTCGTGATGCTCGATTGGCGCAAATCTGGGGCAGCAAATAATCAACAAACAAGCGCATGAAAACCATACGGAAATAAAAAAGCCGCCAAACTTGGCGGCTTTTCTGCGTCCAAAGCGAATTAACGCTTGGAGAACTGCTTCCGGCGACGTGCTTTGTGGAAACCGACCTTCTTACGTTCGACTTCACGTGCATCGCGAGTAACAAAACCGGCTTTGGACAATGCAGGCTTGAGCTCCGCATCATATTCAATCAAAGCGCGGGTAATACCATGACGGACTGCGCCAGCTTGACCTGACTCGCCGCCACCAATCACGTTAACCTTGATATCGAAGCCATTCAGTTGCTCGATCAGCGCCAAAGGCTGACGAACAATCATACGACCCGTTTCACGGGAGAAGAACTGATCAACCGGCTTGCCATTGACAACAATGACGCCAGAACCGCGCTTCATGAACACACGAGCAACAGCGCTCTTGCGACGACCCGTACCGTAAAAATAACTTTCAGCCATGACGACCCCTTAGATTACCAGAGCCTTGGGCTGCTGGGCGGTGTGAGGATGTTGCGCGCCGGCGTAGCACTTAAGCTTCTTCAGCATCGCGTAGCCCAGCGGACCCTTCGGCAGCATACCCTTCACTGCCTTTTCCAGAGCACGCCCCGGGAAACGCTGCTGCATCTTCTTGAAATTGGTCTCGTAGATACCGCCTGGGTAACCAGAATGGCGGAAGTACTTCTTGTCTTCAGCTTTGTTACCGGTAACGACGATCTTGTCGACATTGGTGATAACGATGAAGTCACCGGTATCAACGTGAGGTGTGTAAATGGCCTTGTGCTTGCCACGCAGACGGCGAGCAATTTCGGTAGCGAGGCGACCGAGAACCTTGTCTGTGGCGTCTACCACAAACCACTCGCGCTTAACCTCATGTGGCTTGGCGGAAAACGTTTTCATGTATATGTGCCGTCCTGAAAAATGGGCGCGGATTGGAGAAAGCCGAGGATTGTATTCGAGTCACACGGACTTTGTCAAACAAAATCCGGGAAGTAGCGAATCCCCGACAAAAAAAACGCGACTCAATCGAGCCGCGTTAAATCCACACCAAAGGAGGAGGGTGGAGGAGACAAACCTGAGCCGCACACATCAAATATCTCTTGATCAACGCAGCTCCAACGCTTCGCATTTTGAGCCAGTCCGAAATAAAAGACAAGCGAAATTTGTGCGACGCAGCACGCATAATTCTATCGAATTATTAACATAATTTATTGTTATTAAATTACTGTTTTATTGAAATAAAAATAATTTCAATAAAACCATTACATAATAAATAAATCACAAAACCTCAAAAATATTTTACCAACGAACAATACCGATTGTTGCGTTGCAACATTCTGACCAGAACAGCACCAACCCACTCTTCTCCGCTAAAATTCGGGAAATCATGAGGAGAAGCCCCAATGGAATGCACAGTTAGATGGACAGGCCAGGATGCTGGCATGTCGTTTGTAGCGGAAACCGGTAGCGGACACGCATTTGTTATGGATGGCGCTCCCGACGCTGGTGGACGCAACCTTGGCCCCCGACCAATGGAAATGGTGTTGGCAGGCACCGGCGGCTGCACCGCCTTTGACATCGTACTGATTTTAAAAAAGGGGCGGCACGCAGTAAGCGGTTGCGAAGTCAGCCTGAAAGCTGATCGAGCAGAGAGCGACCCAAAGGTTTTTACGCATATTCACTTCCACTATCGCGTGAAGGGCAAAAACCTCAAACCCGAGGTTGTCGCGCGTGCGATTGAACTATCCAAGGACAAGTATTGCTCGGCATCAATCATGATCGCAAAAACAGCGACGATCACTCACGACTACGAAATTATCGAGGAAGTCTGAGCCCGCACTTAAGCCAACCTACACCCGATAAACAGTAACCGTCATCAGCTTGGCGGCCATTTTCATAGCAAACTTGGCCGCATCGGGTAATTCAGCAGCGCCTAAATGAACGGCTGTTTCGGCATGCTGAATTTCATCCTGGCGCATTTGATCAACAATTTGCCGGGAGCGGACATCCTGCTCAGGCAAAACAACAAGATGACCATCGAGGTGCGCCTCGACCTGACGCTCTGTTTCTGCCAGGAATCCAAGACTCCAGCGATCACCTAAACGCCCGGCAATCAGACCCAGACTTAATGAAGCAAGATACAAGAGCGGGTTAAGCAAGCTTTTTCGCCCACCTAATTCAGCAATGCGCTGCTCAGTCCAGGCCAGATGCTCGGTTTCTTCATTTGCGGCCCCACGCAACGCATCGCGAACGGCCGGATCAAACGAAGTTAATGCCTGCCCCTGATAAAGTGCCTGCGCACATATCTCGCCGCAATGATTGACACGCATCAGACCACAAGCATGCGTTTTCTCACCCTCATTCATGACCGCCTCAACCAAACCCAAGGCCGGCGAAGGCCGCTGACTGCGTGCGCTCGCAAAAACAGTACGGAGCGCACGATCAAACTCGACGATTACATGGTCAATCGACATGGAAATTACCGCCTGTTATCAGGATGTAAGCCGACTTTCAGCGCGCTACGCACCTCATCGGCACTGCGTGCAATAGTGCCACCAGGGCAAAAGTATTCCAGAAAAAGTTCGGCGTACTGCCGGTTAGCGGCGGCATCCCTGACTTTCTCCCACTCGTTATTGCGCGACTTAGACCAGGTGCCATCAAGCCTGCCTGACGCATAAATTCTGCGCTCTCGCGTCAAGCAGCGCATTCCTTCGTAACTTATATTTCTGGCACCACCGGCCGCCTGGACTATCAGCACATAGCGGACAACGCCATCCTCGCCAACCGAAAGTGTGGCGCCATCGATGAAAAACAGGTTTTCCGTCGCCGCACTGACATAAAACGGAATGAGCGATTCTTTTCTCGGCGCCGCAGGCATCAAAACAGCGATTTCCTGCCACTTTTTTACGTCGGACTCTTCATCAAAGTCGGCAGCAGTTGCTGCAAATGAGAGGCCAAAAATGCCAACCAAGCTCCAAAAAACAACTCGTTGAATGGAAAACACCCTAAGCTTCCATTTCAGAAGGGGAGGAATCATCTTCATCAGGCGCATGACGCAACTTTCCACGGCGCTCAAGATCAAGAAAGCGCACCAGTTCATTCAATGCCTGCTCGTATACGGTGCGTTTGAATTCAATAACGGAATCGAGCGGAACCCAGTATTCATTCCAGCGCCAGGCATCAAACTCAGGTTTATTGGTCGCACGGAGACAAATGTCATTGTCGCGCCCGGCAAGGCGCAACAAAAACCATATCTGTTTCTGTCCTTTGTAAGATCCGCGCCATTCGCGCTTGATCCAATGTGTCGGCACTTCATAACGCAACCAGCCTTTGGTTCGCCCCAGGATGCGCACGTGCTCGGGATGTAACCCGACCTCTTCATGCAGTTCGCGGAACATGGCCTGCTCCGGCGTTTCGCCGCGCTTGATGCCACCTTGCGGAAACTGCCACGAATGCTCACGTATGCGCTTGCCCCAGAAAACCTCGTTCTTGGCGTTACAAAGAATGATGCCGACGTTCGGGCGGTAGCCTTCACGGTCGAGCATAGAAATCCTGCAAAATTATCGGTTACCCCGATTCTTTCACAAAGGCCGGCCCGTGCAAAGGACAGGCAACGTGTAAAATCATCTTTTTGCAACGAATTCAAGAGCATCCCATGCGCACATCGCAGTTCTTTTTCAACACCCAGAAGGAAGCCCCTGCCGACGCCGAAGTCATTAGCCAGAAAATGATGCTGCGCGCCGGTTATATAAAACGCACCGCTGCCGGCATTTATACATGGATGCCGCTTGGCCTGCGCGTACTGCGCAAGGTGGAAAACATTGTTCGCGAAGAGATGAACAATGCTGGCGCGCTGGAATTGCTGATGCCGGCAGTCCAGCCCTTCGAACTGTGGCAGGAATCAGGCCGTGGCGACCAGTACGGCCCTGAGTTACTGCGTTTCAAGGATAGGCACCAGCGCGACTTCGTTATTGGGCCAACGCACGAAGAAGTCATTACCGATGTCGTCCGGCGGGATGTAAAGAGCTATCGCCAGTTGCCGATCCACCTTTACCAGATTCAAACCAAGTTTCGCGATGAAATCCGCCCGCGCTTTGGCGTCATGCGTGGCCGCGAATTTCTTATGAAGGATGGCTACTCCTTCCATACCTCATTTGATGATCTGGTGCGTGAATACGGCAACATGTACGCCACCTACACCAAAATATTTACTCGCCTTGGCCTGAAATTCCGTGCGGTAGCGGCGGATACGGGTTCGATTGGCGGTACCGGCTCGCATGAATTCCATGTTCTCGCCGAATCCGGTGAGGACGACATCGCCTTCTGCCCGGACTCCGATTATGCCGCCAATGTCGAGCTGGCCGAGGCTGTCGCCCCCTCTGTTGAACGCGCAGCGGCCACCAAATCATTAGAAAAAATTGCCACGCCGGGTAAATCAGCCTGTGCTGACGTCGCCAAATTCCTAGATGTGCCGTTGGACAAAATCGTCAAATCGATTGCTGTATTCAGCGAAAAGGAAGATGGCAGCAACACGTTTGCCCTCCTCTTGCTGCGTGGCGATCACGAACTGAATGAAATCAAGGCCAGCAAAATTGCGGCAATTTCGCCCTTCCGCTTCGCCACCGAAGGCGAAGTTGAAGAGCATCTTGGCTGCAAACCGGGTTTTATCGGACCGGTTACGGTCGACAGAAAAAAAGTGCTGATTTTTTCTGACCGTTCCGTTGCGGCAATGAGTGATTTTGTCTGTGGTGCCAACGAGGCCGGCTACCACCTGACCGGTGTCAATTTCGGCCGCGATCTACCCGAGCCGCAAGTTGCCGACCTGCGCAACGTTATCGCCGGGGATGCTTCACCTGACGGCAAAGGCAAACTGGAAATCTGTCGCGGCATCGAAGTCGGCCATATTTTCCAGCTACGTCAAAAGTACGCCGCTGCGCTGAACTGCAATTTCCTTGACGAGAACGGCAAAAGCCAGATCATGGAAATGGGCTGCTATGGGATCGGTGTTTCACGCATCGTCGGCGCAGCGATAGAGCAAGGCAATGATGAAAAAGGGATTTTCCTCCCGCCTTCAATCGCTCCATTTGCAGTTTGCATCGTCCCAATGGGTTACCACAAGAGCGAAGCCGTCAAATCTGCCGCCGACACGCTTTACGCCCAATTGAAAGCTGAAGGCATCGACGTCATTCTTGATGACCGCAACGAGCGCCCCGGCGTCATGTTTGCCGACATAGAATTGATCGGCATCCCGCACCGTGTCGTAATTGGTGAGCGCGGGCTGAAGGAAGGCCAGTTTGAATACAAAGGTCGCCTGGAAGCCGAAGCGAGCATGATTGCACAGGCAGATATCATGGATTCACTCAAAGCAAAACTGTGCGCTGGCTGATTGTTGCAATAGCCTTGGTTTGTGCATCGGCGGCCTACGCCGGTGCACAAAAAAACGAACCGCTCTCTGCCACTGTCCAAGCCGCATTGCACAAAGCTGTTTCTGACTCAAAGCCGCCCAGCAGTTCATTTCGCAGCTCAATGGAAGCCGTTGACTGGCTTACCGAAATGTCCCGCCGCCTTGAAAAGCGCATTCCTAGTCAGGAATACCGTCTGGACCTGTTGCGCAGCGTGCATTACGAGGCGACGCGCGCCGGTCTGGATCCGCAACTGGTTCTCGGCCTTATCCACGTCGAGTCCGGCTTTCGCAAATATGCCGTATCATCAGCGGGCGCACGCGGCTACATGCAAGTCATGCCGTTCTGGTTAAGACTACTAGGGCGCCCGGAGGACAGCCTGTTCGACCTGCGCACCAACCTGCGTTATGGCTGCACCATCATGCGGCACTATCTGGATATTGAAAAAGGCGACCTTTACCGCGCCCTTGGCCGTTACAACGGCAGTTTAGGCAAGCCGGAATACCCAAACATGGTTCGCGCCGCCTGGCACAGCCAGTGGAGCTACGAAAAACCGGCCCGGCTTGCCCAGGCCGAGCGCTGATTAACGGCCCATCCCAGGCAACATGCCCTTCATGCCGCGCATCAATTTACCCATGCCGCCTTTGGTCAGTTGCTTCATCATTTTCTGCGACTGCTCAAACTGATTCAGCAGACGATTGACTTCCTGCACCTGAACCCCCGCCCCCGCAGCAATCCGGCGCTTGCGGCTGGCCTTGATAATTTCCGGCTTGGCGCGTTCAGTTGGTGTCATTGAATTGATGATGCCCTCAACCCGCCCAACCATTTTATTCTCTGCACCGGCTGGCATTTGACCAGCCATTTGGGCAATCTGCGCCGGCATTTTGTCCATTAGCGCAGAGAGGCCGCCCATGCTACGCATCTGGCCGATCTGTTCCTTGAAGTCATTGAGGTCAAAGCCCTTGCCGGACTTGAGCTTCTTGGCAAAGGCAATCGCCTTGTCCTCGTCCATTCCCTTCTTGGCATCTTCAATCAACGACAGAACGTCGCCCATGCCGAGGATGCGCGATGCCATCCGCTCCGGGTGGAAAGCTTCCAGCCCGGTCAGCTTTTCACCGACACCGGAAAACTTGATCGGCTTGCCTGTAACGTGTCGAACCGATAATGCAGCACCGCCGCGAGCATCGCCATCCAGTTTGGTCAGCACGACACCAGTCAACGGTAGCGCTTCATTAAAGGATTTGGCCGTATTGACCGCATCCTGGCCCAACATGGCATCAACCACGAACAAGGTCTCAATCGGGTTGATTGCGGCATGCAGGCGCTTGATTTCCGCCATCATTTCTTCGTCGACCGCAAGACGTCCTGCCGTATCGACCAATAGAACATCATGGTAATGCCGCTTGGCCCAATCGACGGCAGCCAGCGCAATGGCTTCCGGCTTTTCACCAATAGTGGACGGGAAAAAATCGACTCCAGCCTGCCCAGCGACCGACTTCAACTGCTCAATAGCCGCCGGTCGATAAACGTCACAGGAAACGACCAAGACTTTTTTCTTGTGGTTTTCCTTGAGGAACTTCCCCAGCTTGCCGACTGTCGTTGTCTTACCTGCACCCTGCAAGCCTGCCATCAAAATGATGGCCGGCGGCTGAGTATTGAAATTGATACCCTCATTCGCTCCGCCCATGATCCGGGTCAGTTCACGATGAACGACACCGACCAATGCCTGCCCTGGGCTCAAGGAACCGATCACCTCTTCACCGACTGCCTTTTCCTTGACGGCAGCTATAAAGTCCTTGACCACTGGCAAGGCAACGTCAGCCTCCAGGAGCGCCATGCGCACTTCGCGCAAGGCGTCTGAAATATTAGACTCAGTCAGGCGAGCTTCGCCCTTCAACGTCTTCATGACGCGGGCAAGGCGATTGGTCAGGTTATCAAGCATGGGCTATGGGCTTCTAGTAGAATTCAAGGATGTCCAACATTGTAATTCAGCTTCTGCCTCACATCCTCGCCGCTCTTTTATATGGTGGCCTGGGCTTCCATTTCTGGAACACCCGTTGGCGCGAGAGCGAGCATCAGTGTGTTGCCTGCCCCATGCAGGGCTGGGAACGCGCGACCATTGCAGCCGCACTGGTGATTCATGCAGCGGGGCTGTACAACGCGCTATTTTCTGAAGTGGGCATGCGCTTTTCCTTCAGCTTTGCGCTATCGCTGATGATGTGGCTCGCCGTATTGATCTACTGGCTGGAAAGTTTTATGTCTCGCATGGAAGGCATGCAGCCGATGGTGTTACCGCTGGCCGCTGCGTGCACTGTTTTACCTGTCATCTTCCCCAACGTTCACGTCGTTGCACACGCCGGCGCGACAGGATTCAAACTTCACTTTTTGGCGGCCATGCTCGCCTACAGTCTGCTGACCCTATCCGCCCTGCACGCCATTTTCATGGGCTTCACCGAAAACGCATTACACAAACGCTCGCTCAAACGCAGCCTGACCAGCCTGCCGCCGCTCTTGACGATGGAGTCCCTGCTGTTTCGCATGCTGTTACTCGGCTTTACGCTGCTAACTTTGACGGTTAGTAGCGGCGTCATGTTTTCGGAAGAGCTGTTCGGAAGACCATTTACAATCGACCACAAAACCCTCTTCGCCTTTGCCTCCTGGGGAATTTTTGCCACCCTTCTGATCGGAAGGCACGCTTGGGGTTGGCGCGGCAAAAGAGCCTTGCGCTGGACTCTCTCCGGCTTTGCTCTATTGATTCTGGCCTATGTTGGCAGCCGCTTCGTTGCCGAAGTTGTACTTGGGCGTATATAGCTGATGGAGGAAATCCCGCTTTCAGCGCTCTCGATAACGCTGATCGTTTTGCTGGCAGCCTCGGGCTTTTTCTCGCTCAGCGAAACCGCGATGATGGCATCAAACCGGTTTCGTCTTCGCCATATGGCCCAGTCCGGCCATCGTGGTGCGCAAAAGGCGCTCGCACTACTAAGTCGAACCGACAAAATGCTCGGTGTTATTCTGCTCGGCAACAACCTGGTCAACTCGGCTGCCGCCACACTGGTCAGCGTCATTGCGATAGAGCTATTTGGCGACGACAAATGGGCGCTGGGCATCGGAACGCTGGCAGTTACCTTTGCCATTCTGGTTTTTTCGGAAATTACGCCAAAAATCATTGGCGCTACTCACGCCGACAGATTGGCTCTTTTTCTTGGTTATCTGCTCACCCCGCTACTGCGACTCTTTTATCCCGCAGTCTGGTTTATCAACCTTTTCGCCAGCGGCCTGCTGCGGCTAATGCGACTCTCACCGCCCCCGGGAAACGTAGAGGTCAAACTCTCTCCCGAAGAGTTGCGCAGCCTTGTTCTTGAATCAGCTCATTTGATTCCACAGAAACACAGAGCAATTCTTGGCAGCCTGTTTGAACTCAACAGCATCACTGTTGAGGATCTGATGACACCGCGCGGAAATATTGAGATCCTTGACATTGACTGCCCGTGGGATGAAGTGCTTATCCAGTTAAGCACCAGTCACCATAGTCGACTGCCCGTTTGCAGGGGCTCGCTTGATCAATTATTGGGCGTACTCCAAGCACGTCGCCTGATCGGGCCACTTCGAAATGAGGATTTCGACGAAGCTCAACTGATCAACCATTTACAACCCCCATACTACATCCCGGCCGGCACCGCTGTTTTTTCACAACTCGCTTTTTTCCAGGAAAACCATCAGCGCATTGGCTTTGTCGTCGATGAATATGGTGACATTCTCTGTGTGCTTACCCTTGAGGATATTATTGAAGAACTTGTTGGCGATTTCACTACCTCGCTACCAGGGCTTGGGAACTCACTCTACTGGGATAGCGACGGTAGCGCCATGGTCGAGGGTTCTCGTCAGCTTCGCGATCTTAACCGAATGCTTGGTCTCGACTTTCCGCTGGATGGCCCAAAAACGCTTAACGGGCTGATACTTGAGCACTTTCAGGACATCCCAGAATCAGGTGTCAGCATCAAACTAACGGGAATTCTTGTGGAAATTGTTCACACCCAAGATCGCAGCGTAGTCACCACACGCATATTCCGCCCCGAAAATAGCTAAAGTCTTTACAAACCAAGGCCTACGTAGCATCATGGGCTGATCATAAGACAGCCGATTTGCATCGATGGCAGCTACCCCACAAGCAAGCTCACTGAGCGGACTCGCCCGAGCTCTGGTTCAAGCAGGTCGCCTTAAGGAGGCGGAAGCTGAGCAGCTGTTTACGCAAGCCAGCCAAAGCAAAATTTCACTGATCGAACAAATAGTCATCAGCAAAAAGGCCAGCGCACTTGATATGGCGCGTTTTGTAGCCGAAACCTTCGGCTATCCGCTACTTGATCTCGACGCCTTTGATGAGCAGCATATCCAGATTAGTGCCATTGATCGCAAACTCATCGCCACCCACAAGGTCATACCGCTGAACAAGCGCGGCAACCGTCTGTCGATTGCGATAGCAGACCCAACAAATCTACGAGCGCTGGATGAAATTCGCTTTCAAACAGGGCTTGCAGTCGACCCAATTGTCGTTGAACACAGCAAACTAATTCCGCTCGTCGCTAAACACTCAGAGTCTGCGGCTGAAACACTCAAGAACATGGGTGGTGATGACATCAATCTTGACTTCCTCGACGAGGAAGCGGACACCAAGTCCGACGAGACTTTAGGGCAGGATGTTGACGATGCTCCAGTTGTCAAATTTCTCCAAAAGATATTGATGGATGCGATCAACGATGGCGCTTCGGATATTCACTTTGAACCGTATGAAAAAGTCTATCGGATTCGCTTTCGTGTCGATGGCATTCTGCGTGAAGTAGCAACCCCACCGTTGGCCATTAAAGAAAAGCTGGCCTCACGTATCAAGGTCATTTCAAAACTTAACATTGCCGAGAAACGCGTCCCGCAAGATGGACGGATGCGCCTAGTATTATCGAAAACACGTGCCATTGATTTTCGAGTCAGCACATTACCCACGCTGCAGGGCGAGAGAGTCGTCATGCGGATTCTTGATCCATCGTCAGCAACACTGGGCATTGAAGCGCTGGGTTATGAACCTGAACAAAAAACAGCACTGCTCGACGCAATCAGTCGCCCTTACGGCATGGTTCTGGTTACTGGCCCGACCGGTTCAGGAAAAACGGTATCCTTGTATACTTGCCTGAATATTCTGAATAAGGATGGCGTCAACATTTCCACGGCTGAAGACCCGGCGGAAATCAACTTACCCGGTGTTAACCAGGTAAACGTTGATGATAAAGCAGGGCTAACTTTCCCTGTCGCCCTCAAAGCCTTCCTGCGCCAGGATCCGGACATCATCATGGTTGGTGAAATTCGCGACCTGGAAACCGCCGAAATTGCTATTAAAGCAGCGCAGACCGGTCACATGGTGCTATCAACCCTGCATACCAATGACGCTCCACAAACGCTGACCCGCCTGATGAACATGGGCGTACCAACCTTTAATATAGCCTCAAGCATTCTGCTGATAACAGCTCAGCGTTTGGCTCGACGACTCTGCAATTGCAAACAACCGATCACCGTGCCGCACGAAGCTTTGCTTGAAGCGGGATACACAGAGGACGATCTGGATGGCACATGGAAACTTTATGGCCCCGGAAGCTGCGAGCGCTGCAAGGGTAGCGGATACAAGGGACGAGTCGGCATCTATCAGGTCATGCCTGTCTCTGAATCCATGCAGCGGCTGATCATGGGCGGCGCTACCGCCTTGGATCTGGCGGTTCAAGCAAAAAAAGAGGGCGTCAAAGACTTGCGCGCATCCGGGTTACTCAAAGTAAAACAAGGGCTCACTTCACTTGATGAGATCTTGAGCACTACAAACATATAACGGGAAGATCATACGGATGGCAACTTCACCAAAGAAAAACACGCTGGTTGTCAAGGAAAGCACCTTTGTCTGGGAAGGAAAAAACAGAGACGGCAAAGCGATGCGCGGAGAAATGCGCGCCGCCAGCGAAGCTGTTGTGCAAAGCACATTACGCCGCCAAGGTATCAGCAATACCAAAGTCAAAAAACTACGCTTCAAATCCGGTGGCAAAGTCACTGAAAAAGACATTTCTCTATTTACCCGACAACTGGCAACCATGATGAAATCGGGCGTGCCACTTTTACAGGCGTTTGATATCGTTGGCCGCGGTCACGCCAACCCGGCTGTTGGCAAGTTACTGCTTGATATCAAAGCAGATGTTGAGACAGGTAGTTCACTCTCCCAAGCTTTTCGTAAATTCCCGCTTTATTTTGACAACCTCTATTGCAACCTCGTTGCAGCGGGTGAGCAAGCAGGTATTCTGGACACCTTGCTGGACCGCCTTGCAACTTACAAAGAAAAAATCATTGGCATCAAGAGCAAGATAAAGTCCGCACTTTTTTACCCAATTTCGATCATTGTTGTATCTTTTGTCATTACAGCGATCATCATGATTTTTGTTATTCCGGCGTTTAAGGAAGTATTCCGCAGCTTTGGCGCAGATCTCCCTGCGCCGACCTTGATTGTGATTGCGATCTCGGACTTCTTTATTGCCTACTGGTGGCTAATTTTCGGTGGCATCGGTGGCGGCATTTATGCCTTTTTAGAAGCATACAAGCGCTCAGAGGCCATGCAATACGCATTTGACCGCTATTCGCTTCGCGTCCCGATATTTGGTGACATTATTCGCAAATCGGTCATCGCGCGCTGGACGCGTACACTTGCCACCATGTTCAGCGCCGGTGTACCACTCGTGGAGTCACTTGACTCCGTTGGCGGAGCGGCAGGAAACAATGTTTACAAACTGGCCACCCGTCAAATTCAGGGCGAGGTATCGACCGGAACAAATCTCACCCAAGCCATGCAAAACAGCAATCTTTTCCCCAATATGGTGACGCAAATGGTTGCCATTGGCGAAGAGTCAGGCGCTCTCGATTCAATGTTATCAAAAGTTGCCGACTTCTTTGAACAAGAAGTCGATGATGCAGTGGAGGCTCTGTCCAGCTTGATGGAACCGATGATCATGGTGGTTTTGGGAACATTGATCGGTGGCATGGTTATCGCCATGTACCTCCCCATTTTCAAGCTGGGCGCAGTCGTCGGTTGATGATTGAACTAATTGGCAATAACTGGCCGGCATTCGCTGGCTTGTTCGGTTTGTGCATCGGCAGCTTTCTGAACGTCGTCATCCATCGACTCCCCAAGATGATGGAGCGTGAATGGCATGAGCAATGCTTAGAACTTCATGGAAGAGAATCCGAAAACGCTCCTCCACTGAATCTGTCGCAACCTCGCTCACGTTGCCCGGCTTGCGGACATCAAATTTCGGCACTCGAAAACATACCGGTCATCAGCTATCTGTTTCTACGTGGACGATGCTCAGCATGCGGTGACAGGATCTCCTTGCGCTATCCGTTCATTGAGTTGATGACAGGGGGAATTTCGGCTTTTGCCGCCGGGCATTTTGGTTTTGGCTGGGCGGCAGTCGGTGCTTTGATATTGCTTTGGGCGCTGATCACCCTTGCCGCAATCGACTACGACACCCAGTTACTACCTGACTCAATCACACTGCCTCTGCTCTGGATTGGCCTTGCCTTTAACCTGAACGGCACGATGACCAACCTTTCATCTGCGGTTCTTGGCGCAATGGTCGGTTACCTCGCATTATGGAGCGTGTTCTGGGCATTCAAATTAGCCACAGGAAAAGAGGGCATGGGCTATGGAGATTTCAAACTACTGGCCGCGCTGGGTGCATGGCTAGGTTGGCAAATGCTGCCTGCAATCATTCTTTTGTCGTCAATTGTTGGCGCTGTTACTGGCATTTCATTGATTGTTTTTGCCCAACACGGGCGAAACAACCCAATTCCCTTTGGCCCTTACCTAGCGGCAGCCGGAGTCATTGTGCTCTTTTGGGGACAGGAGCTGACACGAACCTATCTCGGCTTACTAGGTTGAAAAATCGACCTCGATGACAATATAGGTCATTGACCCTATCAGTTATAATTCAAGGTTTTGGAGGACTCTGATGCCGATTTACGAATATCGCTGCGACTCCTGCGGTTTCCAGAAAGAACATCTGCAAAAGATGAGTGATCCGCAGCTCACCACCTGCCCCGAATGCGGCCAGGAAAGCTATAGCAAGCTGCTTTCCGCTGCCGGCTTTCAGCTCAAGGGCAGTGGCTGGTATGCAACCGATTTCAAAGGTGGTAGCAAATCAACACCTGCCACCGAGAGCACACCGCCCTGCCAGGGTGGCTCAGGAGCGTGTACTCCGTGCGCGGCCAGCTAATCAAACGTTACTTCATCACAGGGCTCCTGATCTGGGTGCCCTTGTCGATTACTTTCTGGGTACTATCCCTGATCGTAGGCACACTCGACCAGTCTCTGCACCTGCTGCCAGAGTCAGTTCATCCACAGCGCCTGTTTGGCTTTGCCATCCCCGGCGCTGGTGCGGTCTTGACCCTCCTGATGATTTTTCTCACAGGACTTCTCGCGGCGAATTTCATAGGTCAGAAACTGGTGGGATGGTGGGAAAAGTTGTTGGCGCGAATTCCTGTCGTGAATTCGGTTTACAACAGCGTCAAACAAGTATCCGATACTATTTTTTCACCTAATGGCAACGCATTCCGCAAAGCCGTGCTGGTCAATTATCCGCATCAAGAAAGCTGGACCATTGCATTTCTGACTGGCCAACCCGGGGGAGATGTCGTCAATCATCTCATTGGCGAACATGTCAGTGTCTATGTGCCAACCACGCCCAACCCGACATCCGGTTTTTTCCTGATGCTGCCGGCAAACAAGGTGATTGAACTCGACATGACTGTCGACGAAGCCCTTAAATACATAATATCCATGGGTGTCGTGGCGCCGCCGCCGCACACTCGCGTCATTACCAATACCTAAAAACTCAACGGAAAGTTTCATGCGTACTCATTATTGCGGGCAGCTGAATGCCTCACTGGATGGCCAAATAGTCACTTTGTGCGGCTGGGCCCACCGTCGCCGCGACCATGGCGGCGTTATCTTCATCGATTTGCGTGACCGCGAAGGTCTGGCTCAGATCGTTTGTGACCCGGATCGCGTTGATGCCTTCAAGATTGCCGAATCAGTTCGCAATGAATTTTGTCTGAAGATCACCGGCAAGGTACGCCCGCGCCCTGCCGGCACAACCAATGCCAATCTGGCCTCAGGCGAGATCGAAATTCTCTGTCACGAAATTGAAGTGCTAAACCCATCAGTCACCCCGCCGTTCCAGCTTGACGACGAGAATCTGACGGAAAATGTCCGCCTAACCCATCGCGTCATTGACCTGCGTCGCCCGCAGATGCAGAACAACTTGATGCTGCGTTACAAGACGGCGCGTGCTTTCCGCCGCTTCCTCGACGACAACGGCTTCATCGACATCGAAACACCGATGCTGACCAAGTCAACCCCGGAAGGCGCCCGCGACTATCTGGTACCCAGCCGCGTCCACGACGGCCAGTTCTTCGCCCTGCCGCAGTCGCCGCAGCTCTTTAAACAGTTGCTGATGGTTGCCGGCTACGATCGCTATTACCAGATCGTCAAATGTTTCCGTGACGAAGACTTGCGTGCTGACCGCCAACCAGAATTCACCCAGGTCGATATTGAAACCTCGTTCATGAGCGAGGCTGAAATCATTGCGCTGACTGAAAAGCTGATTCGCACCGTATTCAAGGAAGCAATTGACGTTGACCTGCCTGACTTCCCGCGCATGACCTACGCCGAAGCCATGCATCGCTTTGGTTCGGACAAGCCGGACTTGCGGGTCACGCTCGAACTCACGGAAGTGACTGACGCCTTCAAGGAAGTTGCCTTCAAGGTTTTTGCGGGCGTCGCCAACAGCGATGGCGGTCGTATTGCTGCCATTCGCATTCCGGGCGGCGCCACGCTGACCCGTGGTGAAATTGATGCTTACACGCAATTCGTCGGCATCTATGGCGCCAAGGGCCTGGCCTATATCAAGGTCAATGACGTTACCCAGATCAACGAAACCGGCCTGCAATCGCCCATCGTCAAGAACTTGTCGGAAGCCTCGCTCCGCGCAGTCATCGAGCGCACTGGCGCACAATCTGGCGACCTGATCTTCTTCGGTGCCGACAAGGCGAAGATCGTCAACGACGCCCTCGGCGCACTGCGTATCAAAATCGGTCATGAAAAGGGTTTTGTTACCGGCGCAAAATGGGCACCGCTGTGGGTGATCGACTTCCCGATGTTCGAGTACGACGATGAGAACAAACGCTGGAGCGCTTGCCACCATCCGTTCACCAGTCCGAAGGACGAGCATCTTGAGTTCCTCGCTACAGATCCGGGCAAATGCCTGGCTAAAGCCTACGATCTGGCACTGAATGGATGGGAACTGGGTGGCGGTTCTGTCCGTATTCATCGCTCCGACGTGCAAGAAAAAGTGTTCAGCGCTCTGAATATCGGCCCTGAAGAGCAGCAGGCCAAGTTCGGCTTCTTGCTCGACGCACTGAAATACGGCGCGCCACCGCACGGTGGCTTGGCCTTTGGTCTGGATCGTATCGTCACCATGATGACTGGCGCCGAATCAATCCGCGACGTTATCGCCTTCCCGAAAACCCAGCGCGCTCAGTGCCTGCTCACCGACGCCCCTTCTCCGGTCGATGAAAAGCAATTGCGCGAATTACACATCCGCCTTCGCCAGAAGGCCGAAGTTCAAACGGGTGGTCCGGGCGATTTGAACAAAGCCTAAGCCTCCATGAAAAAATGGTTTCGCTTCCTGCTGATCGCCTGGCTCGCCATCGGCGCATCAATTGGCCTCGCGCGAGAACGTGTTACGGTCGACTGGGTTTTATTGGCAGATTTGCCAATCGAGGCTCAGCGTACAGTTGCACTGATCAAGCAGGGCGGACCATTCCCCTATGATCGCGACGGTGTTACTTTTGGCAATTATGAAAAGCTGTTGCCGTTGCGTCAGCGTGGCTACTATCACGAATACACCGTCAAAACCCCGGGCAGCCGTAACCGGGGAGCCCGTCGCATCATTACGGGCCGCGAAAGTGAGTATTACTATACTGATGATCACTACCGCAGCTTTCGGCGCATTCGGGAGTAAGCAATGAATGACAAACTCTTGAAAAATGCTGCTCAGGCGGGTGTTTATCATCTTCCGCCACTACGCCGCACGGAGCTTGAAGCTGCTGCAAAAAAACATCACTTCCCCGTACTGACCGCCGATATCGGCGTTCATCAAAAGATGGATAAGACGCTACGTAACTTGGGCAGCGCTCTACATTTCCCGATCTGGTTTGGCGCAAATTTTGATGCCCTGTTTGACTGCCTGGCTGATCCGGACTGGTATCCAGCCAAAGGCCACGTCATTGTACTCAGCGGCATTGATAGCCTGCGGGTCAGCGACCCGGATGATTTCACAACGCTGATTGAAGTCTTGCAAGCAGCAACTGAAGCCCGGCGCGAACTGGGCTTCCCGCTCTGGGTACTGCTCGACACGCCGGCGCGCGGCATACCCTCACTTCCCGAGGCATGACCGCTTACAAGCAGCCAGTTTCCGTACTGGTTGTTATCTACACCACTGAACTCGACGTTCTTCTCCTTGAACGTGCAGCACATCCCGGTTTCTGGCAATCAGTTACCGGTAGCCGTGAGAGCAATGAGTCCATGCTGGCGACAGCAACTCGCGAAGTCGGTGAAGAAACAGGGCTGGATGTCAGTCAATTCAGACTAGATGATTGGCACAAGACCAATCAATACGAAATATTCACGGAATGGCGGCATCGCTATGCCCCCGGCATCACCCAAAACACCGAACAAGTATTCGGATTGTTATTACCGGAACGCCAGCCGGTAACAATCTCCCCCGTAGAACATCGCCAATGGCGCTGGGCGGCTTGGCAGGAAGCTGCTGCCGCCTGCTTCTCATCGAGCAACCGCGAAGCCATTCTTGAGCTTCCTGGACGACTCGCGAATCAGAAGCAAGTCCCACAATAAGGTTTTTCTTTGTAGAATCTGCGGCGATTTCACTTGGAGCACACCATGAGCCTCGAAAACCTCACCCCCGGCATCAAAGCCTCCGTTCTCGCCGAAGCCCTGCCCTACATCAAACGCTTCCATGGCAAAACCATCGTCGTCAAATACGGTGGCAATGCGATGACCGACGAACACCTGAAAAGCTGTTTTGCCCGTGATGTCGTGCTGCTTGAGCTGGTCGGTTTCAACATTGTCGTAGTGCACGGCGGCGGCCCGCAAATCGAGAGTCTTCTGGCACGTGTCGGCAAAAAGGGGGAGTTTATCCAGGGCATGCGCGTCACTGATGCCGAGACGATGGAACTTGTCGAAATGGTGCTCGGCGGACAGGTCAACAAGGACATTGTTAACCTGATCAACCAGCATGGTGGCAAGGCAGTCGGTCTGACCGGCAAGGATGGTAATTTCATCCGCGCCAAAAAATTGATGCTGGATGACAAGGACAATCCGGGCGACCTGATTGATGTCGGCCAGGTCGGCCAAATTACCCAGATCGACCCTTCGTTGATCGACCACCTCGACAAGGGTGCATTCATCCCGGTAATCGCCCCAATCGGCGTCGGCAAGGATGGCGAAACCTACAATATCAACGCGGACGTCGTCGCCGGCAAAATTGCTGAAGTCCTGAAAGCAGAAAAGCTTGTGCTGCTAACCAACACCCCCGGCGTGCTGGACAAGGCCGGCAACCTGATTACCGGCATCACCCCCAAACAAATCGACGAAATGGTTGAAGACGGCACGCTCTCCGGTGGCATGTTGCCAAAGATTTCCTCGGCGCTTGATGCGGCACGCAATGGCGTCAAGGGCGTGCACATCATCGACGGTCGCGTTGAACATGCCTTGTTGCTGGAAATTCTCACCGACCACGGCGTCGGCACGATGATCAAGTCACACTGATGAGCAAAGCGGGTCGCGTTTGGTTGTTCGACCTCGACAACACCTTACATAACGCGACCCCACACATTTTTCCGCACATCAATCGTTCGATGTGCGAATACATAGAACGCAATCTCGGCGTTAATGAAGAGGAAGCCACCCGTATCCGCCAGGACTACTGGATACGCTACGGCGCCACATTACTCGGCATGGTTCGCCACCACGCCACCGATCCACGGCACTTTCTCCGGGAAACGCACCAATTCGCGGATCTCAAGCGCATGGTGGTATTCGACAAAGCTGTCCTTCATACCCTGCGTCGACTGCCGGGAAGAAAGATCATTTTCTCCAATGCCCCGCGCCATTACGCCGAGGCCATTCTGGAGATCACCGGTCTTGGCCGTTGTTTTGATGCACTCTACTCGGTAGAAAACGTCAAATTTCAGCCCAAACCAATGCCCTCGGGTTTTCGTACATTACTCCGGGCCGAACACATCTCACCGCGCAATTGCATCATGGTTGAAGACAGCCTGCCCAATCTGGTCAGCGCCAAAAAACTCGGCATGAAAACTGTATTGGTAAGTGCTGGCTATCGCCAATCACCTTATGTAGACGCCAAAATCACATCCGTTCTAGAATTACCAAAACGTTACGGTCAACTGTAATTTAGACAATAATTTTTAGGGGACAATCATGGCAACCAAACCGGGCGAACGCCGTCTGCAAATCCTGCAAACCCTGGCCAGCATGCTGGAAACTCCAAAAGGGGAGAAAATCACCACCGCCGCCCTGGCGGCCAAACTTGATTGTTCCGAAGCCGCGCTTTACCGCCACTTTGCCAGCAAAGCGCAGATGTTCGATGGGTTGATCGAATTCATCGAACAAAGCCTGTTCGGCGTCATCAACCAGATCACCTCTGAAGAGTCAGAAGGGCTCAAACAAGTCGAGCAAATTATCAGCCTGCTACTGCGCTTTGCTCAAAAAAATCGCGGCATGACCCGCGTCCTGATTGGCGATGCGCTAGTCAATGAAAACGAGCGCCTGCAAACACGGATCAACGCCTTGCTCGACAAGGTTGAAGCAGCACTCAAGCAGGCCTTGAGAATTGCCGCGACACAGGAAAACCTGAAAGCCGATGCCGACTTCGGCGCCCTCGCCAATCTACTGCGCTGTTACGCAATGGGCCGCTGGGAGCAATATGCCCGTAGCAGCTTTGGCCGCGAGCCACTGGCGCAGTGGCAACAGCAATGGCCGATGCTTTATTTCGCTTGCCTGTCGCAATCCGGTACGCCAGGCAGCACCTGAGTCCTTAGCACTTTAGATACTCGGCGGCATCCAGCGCAAAATAGGTCAGAATGCCATCAGCCCCTGCGCGCTTGAAGGCCAGCAAGCTCTCCAGCACACAAGCCTTTCATCGAGCCAGCCGTTCTGCGCTGCAGCCTTGAGCATCGCGTACTCGCCGCTCACCTGATAAGCGTAGGTCGGTACCTTGAATTCATCCTTGACCCGCCTAACGATGTCCAGATACGGCATACCGGGCTTGACCATGACCATGTCAGCGCCCTCGGCCAAATCCAGCGCGACTTCTTTCAGCGCCTCGTCGGTATTGGCCGGATCCATCTGGTAGGTGTATTTGTTGCCTTTGCCCAAATTGCCCGCCGAACCAACAGCATCGCGGAAGGGGCCGTAAAATGCTGAGGCATACTTGGCCGAATAAGCCAGAATCCGGGTATAAATCTGCCCAGCCTGATTCAATTCAGCACGAATACGCCCGATACGGCCATCCATAAATGCCTCTTCCGCTCCCAAAGTTTTCAGCGAAGAATCAATCACCGGAAACAAGGCCAGCGCCGGAATTCCCAAATTGACTGCACGCTCAGCCGTTTTCAACAAAATATCCAGCGACTGCCGCTCGACACCGGGCATAGAGCCAACTTTTTCGATCCGCCCTTCACCTTCGAGCACAAAAACCGGATAAATAAAGTCGTCGACCGTAACAACTGACTCCCGCATCAAGCGGCGGGAAAAATCATCACGCCGCATCCGGCGCATACGGGTTTCAGGAAAATTACCGGTGGCAGTCATGCGTCAACCTCAAAATATTTATTAAAAAATTTTCAATCAACTCGGAACTTTTGACTTTGACCCACGTCAGAGTCAGCAGATGGCACGCGCTATCTCCCGCTTCACCTCCCTGAGCGGGTGCCTTGACTACGTTAAGGCATTTTTTGCCCCCGGACCCCCCTTATCCGGGGGCCCTTTATTTTCACGCTTCTTGATTTCAATATCCAGCCAACCAGCCAACACTGTTTCGCACTCCTCGACGCCGGTTTTCTTGAGACTGGAAAAAAGCTGAACAGTGTAAAGCGCGGCATCCCCCCAAGTTGCCACCTCGGCCTTAACCGAACGCAAAGACTTGGTTTGCTCCTGCCGACTTAATTTATCCGCCTTTGACAACATGATGTGAATTGGCCGCCCGGTTGGACGAAACCAGTCGATCAGGCGCAAATCAAGATCAGTCATGGGCCGCCGGATATCCATGATGACCACCAAGCCGGCCAGTTGCTCGCGCTGGTTCAGGTAAGGACCAATCAGCCCCTCCCATTGCGCGCGAATCGCTTCAGGTGCTTTGGCATAACCATAACCTGGCAAGTCGACAAAATACTTGCCCTCGGCCAAGGTAAAATAGTTCAAATGCTGCGTGCGGCCAGGTGTTTTACTGACATAAGCCAGACGAACACGACCCGCAAGCGTATTGATAGCAGAAGATTTACCGGCATTGGAACGTCCGGCGAAAGCGACTTCGCGTACGGAATCCTGCGGCATATCACGGAGATTGGCGACGGTCGTTAAGAAAACGGCCTGTTGGAACAGTGGCATAAAAAACTCGGAAGACCCGCCAAGTGGGCGGCGAACTAATATAGAATAGCAGGTTTGAAACTTCCGTTCCGGCCAAAGCGCCCACAAACGCGTACAAGGAGCTCAGAAATGATTCGCACCACGGCAATGGCAATCCTTCTTGCCACCAGCTTTATCGCCCACGCATCTGAACAAGCGCACGCCAAGGCAGACCCTGCCAAAGGCAAAGTTATCGCCGAAACTGTCTGTGTCGCCTGCCATGGCGCCGATGGCAACAGCGCAGCTTCAGCCAATCCGCATTTGGCTGGTCAGGTTGAGCAATACATTTACAAGCAATTGAAAAATTTTAAGGCGGTCGACGGCAAGCCGGCTGCGCGTAACAACGCCATCATGGGCGGCATGGCAGCACCGCTGTCCGATGAGGACATGAAAAACGTTGCAGCCTGGTTTGCCAGCCAGAAGTCCAAGCCGGCTGCCGCCAAGGATGAAACCAAGATTGCTCTGGGCCAAAAGCTCTGGCGTCAGGGTGACTTCAAGAAAGGCGTTCCCGCCTGTGCCGGCTGCCACGGCCCGGCTGGTGCTGGCCTGCCAGCTCAGTACCCGAAACTGGCCGGCCAGTTCCCGGAATATACTGAAGCCCAGTTGAAAGCATTCCGCGTTGATGAGCGTGCCAATGACCCGGAAAAAATGATGCGCATGATTGCCGCCAAGCTTTCCGATGTTGAAATCAAGGCAGTTGCCGAATACGCAGCCGGTCTACGCTAAGCAAATTTGACTCTGAAAAAGGCAGCTTCGGCTGCCTTTTTTGTTTTTATAGTACTTTGGCTCTTGGCATAAACACGGGTCAGGGCTAGACTGAGCCGCACAATTGCGCCCACTCACGCAGAGGAGACAAATATGAAAACGCTCAAACAGATGCTATCCGGCAAAAATCGTCAGCTCGCCGTCGTTGCCCCACGCGACACCGTGTTTCATGCCCTTTCCGTCATGGCAGCCAACGATGTAGGCGCTTTGCTGGTGCTTGATGGCGAACAACTGGTTGGCATTTTTTCCGAACGTGACTACGCCCGAAAAATCATTCTGCAAGGTAAAACATCCAAGGAAACCTTGGTCCGCGAAATCATGAGTGATAAGGTCGCCTACGTCACACCGGCCGCCACGCTCGACGAATGCCGCGCCCTGATGACGGAAAAACATTTCCGCCACCTGCCGGTGCTGAATGAAGACGGCTCGGTCGCTGGCATGGTCTCGATTGGCGACTTGGTCAAAGAAACGATCAGCAGCCAGCAATTTTTGATTGCCGAGTTGGAACGTTACATCGCCGGCTGAGACGATGACAACCAGCAGTCCGCACTTCAAGATTCTCCAAGACATCGCCCGGGATCTCTCGGGCGATGTCAATTTTCCAACTTGCATGGATGCCGCCATACTGGTTCGCAACACGCTGCGTGATCCCTATGCCAATTTGACACGTGTCGTTCAAGTCATCGGTGTCGAGCCGCTCATTTCCAGCAAATTGCTAAAACTGGCAAACTCGGTGGCATTCAACCCTTCCGGCCAGACGGTTTCTGAGCTTTCTACCGCCATTAACCGCCTTGGCTTTGAGGCAGTACGCACTACGTCACTAGCCGTGGCAATGGATCAGATGCTCAAGTCGCGCAATCTGACAGCTTTTGATGATATTTCACGTAACGCCTGGGAGCATTCACTGCGCGTTGCCGCAATTGCCCGTGTTCTGGCTCGCCGGATTGGTCGAATCAACCCGGATGAAGCCATGCTCGCCGGACTGGTACACGATATCGGCATCTTTTATTTGCTCTATCGGGCCACTGAATATCCCGAATACCGCGAAAATCCATCCGCCATCATCGAATTGATCTGCGGCTGGCATGAAGGCATCGGCGAAAGCCTGCTGCACATTCTCGGCCTTCCAGACCGCATTACCGATGCCGTGCGCGACCATGACAGCCTGCAGAATGTTGAAAACCCCTGTTCCGTTCGCGATGTACTCTATTTCGCCAACCTGCTTGCCGGCTGGGACGCCGACTGGTTACCAGCCCCGGTCGATGAGCAAGAAGCCGCCATCCGCGCCGCTGACCGTGACCGCTACGCCGATCTGGTTGCCGAAGCGGAAGAAGACATCGCCGAATTGCGTTCCGCACTCTCGGTTTGAAACCGTAGCCTTCTTGGCCGCGGAATACACTCAAAAACAATGAATCAACCTAGCCCCAGCCAACTCACACTGATCAAGCTCGCCATATTCATTCTGGCGCTTCTCCCGCTTGCCCGACTGGCATCTGTTACGGTCAACGGTGATTTTGGCCCGGATTTTATAGAGTACACAACGCTGGACCGGCACCTGGACGCTCAATCTCCTGCTGCTCACGCTCTGCATCTCGCCCTTACGGGCGCTCACCCAATGGCATTGGATTCTGCGTCTGCGTCGCATGCTCGGTTTATTCACCTTTGGCTATGCGCTGCTACATTTCCTGTCATTCATCGGTCTTGATCACAATTTTGATTTAACTGAGATTGCCCGCGACATTTTCAAGCGCCCTTACGTCACCGTAGGTTTTGCTGCCTTTCTGATCATGCTGCCCCTTGCCGCAACCTCCAATCAGTTCGCGATCAAACAACTGGGCGGAAAACGCTGGCAAGAAGTGCATCGCGGCATCTATCTGATCGCCATACTCGCTTGTGCACACTACCTCTGGCTGAGCAAAGCCGAAAACCTGATGTGGCCGATTGCCTATTCGGTGATTCTGGGCCTGCTGTTGCGCTGGAGGATTCGCGAACGGAAACGCAAATCCATGCCGCCAGTACCAAAAACGACAGACATCAAGCCCATCAAGTTTTACAAACAAAAACCTGATTAGATTTTTTTCTTGCGCAGGGCATCCAGGCTGACGATAGCCCGCCCATCCGTTGTTTGCTTCGGCGCCACTTTCCAGGCGTGACCATAAACCACTTCAAAACTCGCCGGCAACTTGCCATCTGCACGCAAGGTTTCATAGCTAGCCCTGGCCTTCGCCCAAGCGGCACGCCCGGTCAATCCATGGCGACGCGCCTTCATGGCGCAACTCGAACCGGCTGACTGCAATTCGCGCAACAAATCATCAAAACTGTCGTAAGTCAGCTTGACCACTTCCATATCCATCACCGGATCGGCAAAACCACACTCGACCAGCATGTCACCGAGATCGTGCATGTCGATAAAGCGCTGGGTGTGGGCATAGCCATCGGCAAATGAAGTACGCAACTCCTTGAGCGTATCCGGCCCCAAGGTCGAGAACATCAGCAACCCACCGACATCGAGCACACGATGCGCCTCGGCCAAGGCCGGCAACGGATCATCCAGCCAGTGCAATAATAAATTTGACCAGATTAAATCGGTCGACCGTGACAGCAGGGGTAATTTGGCTGCATTTGCGGCCAAAGGCATGACACCGCCAGTCGCACCAACGCCAATCCAGCGCTGCCAGGCCGGGCGCGCTGCACGCAGGCCGGCGAGCATTTGCGGCACCAGATCAACCGCAAGTTGCTGCGCAGCCGGATACCGCACCGCCAAATCTGGCAGGCTGGCACCACGGCTACAACCGAGATCAAGCACGCGCTTTGGTTCCACCCGGACGTAATCAAGGCGCTCCTGCATGCGGCGATCAATTTCACGGGCAAAAAAATCCCCTTCGCCGTAACGCCCTGCAATGCGGGAAAACGATTGCCGGACTTGCCGGCAATCCACAAACTGAGGCGCTTCGCTCACACCGCTTTCAGGCCAAGCCGCGCAAACAGGGCTTCATCACGCGCGACGTCCGGATTACCCGTGGTCAGCAAACGCTCGCCATAGAACATCGAATTGGCACCAGCCAGGAAGCATAGCGCCTGCAACTCGTCGGTCATTTCCTGACGGCCAGCCGAGAGGCGAACCCAGGAAGTCGGCATGGTGATACGAGCCGCCGCAATCGTCCGCACAAATTCAAACGGATCAATGCGTTCATTATCGGCCATTGGCGTACCGGGAATCGGCACCAGATTATTGATCGGCACAGACTCCGGCGGTTTTGGCAGGTTGGCCAACTGAACAATCAGCCCCGCGCGATTCTTGCGCGATTCGCCCATACCGATAATGCCGCCAGAACAAACATTGATCCCCGCCTCGCGCACCTGCTCCAGCGTATCCAGCCGGTCATCATGGGTGTGCGTCTTGATCACCTGACCGTAAAATTCCTTGTCGGTATCCAGATTATGGTTGTAATAATCCAGCCCGGCATCCTTCAACTTCTCTGCCTGACCTTCCTTCAGCATGCCCAGAGTCACGCAAGTCTGCATGCCAAGTGCCTTCACCTCACGCACCATATCCAGCACGCGGTCGAGATCGTTGTCTTTCGGGCCTTTCCAGGCGGCGCCCATACAGAAACGCGAAGCCCCTTTATCCTTTGCCGCCTGGGCGGCAGCAACCACCTCATTCAACGGCATCAAGCGCTCACGCTCGGTATCCGTGTCATAGCGCGCAGACTGCGAGCAATAACTGCAATCTTCAGAACAACCACCGGTTTTCACCGACAACAATGCTGAGCGCTGCACGGCATTCGGATCAAAGTTTTCTCGGTGCACGCCCTGAGCGCGCCAGATCAAATCCATGAACGGCATGTCGTAAATTGCCAACACATCATCAACACTCCACCGACGCGGCGCGCTGGATTGTGAAAGAGGGGCGACTTGGGCGAGAGAGCTGGCTTGTTGCATGGAAGACCTTGCGTGAGAAAATCAGGTAAATTGGTCAAAAACGGAGTGTTAAACGCACTCATAATTATGAATTATCAAGGACGCTATTAGTGCTGTCAATTTTACCCCAGCCAATACAACTTGCTCTAAAGCAACTACAAACAAGCCTTTTACCGGGGAGTTGCCTGTTATGTAGCGCCGACAGCAGAAATCTTCTTCTATGTCCGAACTGCACAATAGACTTACCACCTTTGCCGGAATACCGTTGCCCGCAATGCGGCGAACAAACCACGCACGGCGAGCGCTGCGGCACCTGCCTCAAAGATATGCCAGCCTTCGAGCACAGCCTTGCTTGTTTTCGCTATGACTTTCCTGTTGACCGTATCATTCATGCATACAAATACGGCCATCAACTCGCTGTTGCCAAATGGGCGGCAGAAATCATGGTCAAACAACTTGTCAATAACTCCTATGATTTACTGATCCCCATGCCACTCCACCCGGATCGACTGCGCGAGCGTGGTTTTAACCAGGCCACAGAAATCGCTCGCTACGTTGCCAATAGCACAGGACAACTCCTCAATACAGTAGCACTAACCCGCTGCCGCGCCACCTCGCCTCAAGCTGAGTTGCCAATGAAAGAGCGTACCCGCAACGTGCGCGGCGCCTTTGAATGCAGCATTGACCTGAGCGGAAAGCGCGTGCTTCTAATAGATGACGTCATGACCACCGGCGCAACCCTCAGAGAAGCAGCGCGTGTCATCAAACTCCACGGCGCTACATATATAGATGTCGCCACCCTTGCCCGCGCCTATAAACACTAAGAAGCAGAACAGCAATGATCGCCGTCGTCCTTTACCAGCCAGAAATTCCGCCCAACACCGGTAACGTCATCCGTCTCTGCGCCAATACCGGCGCCGAATTGCATCTCGTCGAACCACTCGGTTTCAACTTTAACGACAAAGCGCTGCGCCGTGCCGGGCTCGACTACCACGACACCGCCCGCATCATTCGCCACGCCGATTGGCAAACTTGCATGAGAACACTCAGCGGGCGCCGAATGTTCGCCATCACCACCAAAGGCACCTGCAGTCCGTACGATATTAAACTAAGCGATAACGTCGTTTTCGTCTTTGGCCGCGAAACCAGCGGCCTGCCAGCCGAGATCATGGCCGAATTCAAAGCGGACCAACGCCTGCGCCTGCCCATGCTGCCTGATCAACGGAGCCTGAACTTGAGCAATGCAGTAGCCGTTACGGTGTATGAAGCTTGGCGCCAATGTGGTTTCAATACACCACAAACTTGACCAGGCTGTTGCATCAGCGCAACAACTCAACACAAAAGTTGTGTTCGACAACAAACATTGATTGCCCCGACACTCGCCTCTTTGCGACAATCCATTCAACTTCTCAATCCGAGAGGTAAAGCTTAATCGGCTCGCAAGATCAGATTAAAAACTAACCACTAAGGAGATTTTCAAGATGCAAAAGAAAATTATCGCTCTGGCCATCGCTGGCCTGGCTTCTACCGCAGCATTCGCACAATCCAACGTTACCGTTTACGGTGTTGTTGATGCGGCCTACATCTACACCCACACCAACGGTGGCGACCGGCTCAACAACAAAGCCAACGAAAAGCACGGCAATGATTTCAACGGCATTCAAAGTGGTCAGCTGACTGGCTCACGTATCGGCTTCAAGGGTACGGAAGATCTGGGCAACGGCCTCGAAGGCTGTGTTCGTTCTGGAATACGCCATCGAACTCGACAACAACAATGGTATCGGCAACAACGCCTCCGGCCTGAATGCTCGCCAACAGTACGTCCGGCCTGTCCGGCAAGGCTGGCACCCTGTCCCTGGGTCGTCAGTACGCTCCTGGCTACTACACCTTTGCACTGGACCCGCTGACTGCCTCCCCGGCACTGAGCTCGCTTGATGCCGGTCAAGCTCACCTTGGCGCCACCATTCGCGGCGCTTCATCAGCTCGCTGGAACAGCTCGGTTAACTACACCTCCAACTCCATGGGTGGCGTGACCGTTCAAGGTATCTACGCTTTCGGTGAGAACACCAACGAAATCGAGATGGGTGCCTCCTACGGTGTTGGCGTCAATTACGCTGGCGGCCCGGTTTCCGTGAAATACGTTTATCACAATGCCGCTAATGCCCAAGGCACTGCTGCTGCTACCACCTTCCCGACCGGCACTGTTCCTGGCTCCAATAACGGCACCCAGCAAGAGCACTACATCGGCTTGAGCTTCGATGCCAAGGTTGTCAAGATCCTCGCTTCGGCACAGATGGTTGACAAGGGTAGCCGCACCAATGCTGGCGGCCAGGCTGCTGAAGGCCAAGCTTACCAAATCGGCGCTGTCGTTCCGGTTGGCAAGGGTAACATCCACGCTTCCTACGCCTACGCAAACCGTGACAGCGCCACCCGCGTTGGCCCGGCAACCTATCGTGGCGACATGAACAGCGCTACTGTTGCCTACACCCACGGCCTGTCCAAGCGCACCACGCTGTACACCGGTGTGCGTTACACCGACAATGATGTCGACAATGCAGGCGGCCAAACCACTGCCTTCGGTGCTGGTGTCAATCACTCCTTCTAATTTGACCTAACCGTCACTTAGAACCTAAAAGGGTGCCTCGGCACCCTTTTTTATTTTGGCTATCATCACAAAAAGTGAGAATAGGGGACACGGTTTTTTATACATCTCCTTCGCTCTCTGTGCTAGCCTAAAGGCACAAAAAATGCTCCAAACCCTTTGTCCCCTTCGTCCATTTGTTGGTTTCGACTGACGTAGCCAATGGCGTGGGTGAGTTGATGAAGGCTTTGGGGCAGCGCTACGTTCAGTATGTAAATCGTATTTACCGGCGTAGCGGCACAATGTGGGAAGGGCGCTTTCGCTCCTGCCTGACTCAGTGGCCATACGGTGCAAGGCGTTTCTGGGAGCCAACAAAGTCTATGGAATCAAATTCAGGATTACTACCTGGCATTAAAGCAGAACCGTGGCACCTGTTTTCCTTCAGCATCCGTTGCAGTTCAGATTTTGATGATTGTGTCGCAATAAAGTGCCATCAATGGGTCGTGAGTCATCAGCCGCATCGGTTCCACAAGCGCTTGAGCAACCAGGATGCGGTCGAATGGATCTTGGTGATGTGCTGGCAATTCTTCAACGGCTACGGCATGTTCGGCATCGATGGACAGGAAGCGATAACCTGACTCCTCGAAATAGCGCATTGCGTCGCGCCCAGTAACGGGCATATCGCCACGGCCAAGTGAATGCTTGATCGCTATCCCCATACGCTCGCAGCACCGACCCAAACCGTCGTTTTAGGCGAAGCTATCAAATCCCGGCCTTATGCGATAGCTTGGGGTTATCTGTGATTGCCCATAAGGCAACTTGGGTATCGAGCAACAAGTTCAAGCCAGCACCCCACGCATGAACAAATGAGCCACTTCATCGTTGTGCAAGTCGATACTTTCAGGCACGGCACCTCGAATAAGCCTTTGGCTACACCGAGGCGTTTGCCTACCGGAACAACCTCCATTGGCACCAGCCTGGCGGCAGGACGACCGTTACGGGCAATCACAATTTCACGCTCCCGTCCTTGCGCGATGGCTTCCGCGCATGAAAAAGCCGCTGACCTTTGCGGATCAACGGCTCTTTGCATTTTTGGTGGTGATGGGCAGAATTGAACTGCCGACCTGTGGGTTATGAATCCACCGCTCTAACCAACTGAGCTACATCACCATTCGAGGGCGCGGATTATATTTGCTCAGGCTTTGATCGGTCAAGGGTTTTCATCGTCGGCTATAATGCAGCAATGCTTTTGACCGCAACTCTTGTCTTTGACACTCTCATCAGCCCAGCAGCAACGGCCTTGGCCGAGTCTGCCAATACGCCAATTCCAATTCAGGCCACGCCGGCCATTTTCACCCCCAAGAAATAGACTTATGCCAAAAAAACTATTCATCCGCACTTTCGGGTGCCAGATGAATGAGTACGATTCGGACAAGATGGCCGATGTACTCAATGCAGCAGAAGGCGTCGTCAAGACTGACAACGTTGAAGAAGCCGACATCATCCTGTTCAATACCTGTTCCGTGCGCGAGAAGGCGCAGGAAAGGTATTCCATGACTTGGGCCGTGTGCGCCACCTGAAGAAGCTCAACCCCAACCTGGTGATTGGTGTGGGCGGTTGCGTTGCCAGCCAGGAGGGCGATGCGATTATTGCCCGTGCGCCTTACGTCGATGTTGTCTTTGGCCCGCAAACGCTGCACCGCTTGCCGCAGTTGATTGCGCAACGCAAGGCGAACGGCAAGGCGGCCGTCGATGTTTCCTTCCCGGAAATTGAAAAGTTCGACTCAATGCCGCCAGCAGAAGTCAAAGGCGCCTCGGCTTTTGTGTCGATCATGGAAGGCTGCTCCAAATTTTGCACTTTCTGCATCGTGCCTTACACGCGTGGCGGCGAAGTTTCACGACCATTTGATGATGTGCTGACTGAGGTTGCCGGGCTGGCTGCCAACGGCGTTGGCGAAGTCACACTGCTAGGCCAGAATGTGAATGCCTATCGCGGCGACATGGCCGAAACTGAAGAGAAAGCCGATCTGGCGCTTTTGATTGAATATATTGCCGAAGTGCCGGGCATCGAACGAATTCGCTACACCACTTCGCTCCCACGTGAAATGTCGCAGCGGCTGATCGACACCTACGCCACTGTGCCGAAATTGGTGTCGCAGCTGCACCTACCGGTTCAATCCGGCTCTGATCGTGTACTAGCGGCGATGAAACGCGGCTACACGGCGATTGAGTACAAGTCGATCATCCGCAAATTGCGTGCCGCACGCCCGGACATTTCCCTGTCCTCCGACTTTATCGTCGGCTTCCCCGGCGAAACGGATGATGATTTCGAGAAAACCATGAAATTGATCGAGGAAGTTGGCTTCGACAACTCATTCTCCTTCGTCCAGCCCGCGCCCAGGAACGCCGGCGCTCGATCTGGAAGACACAACCCCGCCCGAGGTTAAATCGGCCCGCCTAAGCCGCCTGCAGAAGCGTATAGACGAACAGGCACAGGTGATCAGCAAGGCGATGATCGGCAGCGTTCTGCGCGTGCTGGTTGAGCACATCACGCAAGGATGTCCTTGAAATGGCTGCGCGTACCGATAACAACCGGATTGTTAATTTTGCTGGTAACCCACGCTTGATCAATACCTTCGTCAATGTCCGGATTACGGATGCCTTGCCGCATAGCCTGAGGGGTGAAATTGTCATCCACGAAGACTAAACCGGCACCGAAGAGCCGGCCGGTGGAAATTGCACTGACACCGGTCGACAACGTCTTGCTCGCCAATTTATGCGGCCCGCTCGACGAGAACATTCGGCAGATTGAAACCGGCCTTGATGTCACCATACGCCGCCGCAATGAACGTTTTTCAATTTCTGGCGAAAAAGCGCAGTTAACCGTAGATGCCATTCGCCACTTTTACGGCATGGCACGCCAGGCCCTATCGGTCGATGAAATTCAGCTCTGCTTGATCGAACTGACCAACGCTCCGGTTCGCCGCATTTCGCGCAAGGCGGACAGTCTGACTGATGGCCCGCAACTGATCACGCGCAAGACCGAGCTGCACGGCCGCACGCCACGACAGGTGGCTTACCTGAAGGCGATTCAGGAGCACGACATCACCTTCGGCATCGGCCCCGCCGGCACGGGCAAGACTTACCTTGCCGTTGCCAGCGCCGTCGATGCATTTGAGCGCGATATGGTCGAACGCATCATCCTGACTCGCCCCGCCGTCGAAGCCGGTGAGCGCCTCGGTTTCCTGCCCGGCGATCTGACGCAGAAGATTGACCCTTATCTCCGCCCGCTTTATGACGCGCTGTACGACTTGATGGGCAGCGACCGGGTGAGCAAGCTGTACGAGAAGCACGCTATCGAAATCGCCCCGCTCGCCTTCATGCGCGGTCGCACCCTGAACCACGCCTTCATCATCCTCGACGAGGCGCAGAACACGACGCCCGAGCAGATGAAAATGTTCCTGACGCGCATCGGTATCGGTGCCAAAGCGGTCGTTACCGGCGACCTGACGCAGATTGACCTGGCCAAAGGACAAAAGAGCGGCCTGCGCGAAGCGCGTGACATCCTCAAGGAAGTACGCGGTCTGGCCTTTACCGAATTCACCAAGGAGGACGTGGTGCGCCACCCGCTGGTCGCCCGCATCGTTGCCGCCTATGAAACCAAAGACAAGCAATCGACTTAACCTCTCGCTGCAATACGCATGTAACCGGGATGGCTTACCCTTGCGCGCAGACTTTGTGCGCTGGGCACGTGCCGCTCTGGTCGGCGGCGGAGAAATCACCATCCGCCTGGTTGAAGCTGATGAAGGCCAAGCGCTGAACAAGGAATATCGTGGCAAGGATTACGCGACCAACGTGCTGTCCTTTCCCTACGATACCGAACCGGTAGTGAGTGGCGACCTGGTCATCTGCCCCAGCGTCGTGGCGCGCGAAGCCAGCGAGCAGAACAAGCCGCTGGCCGCCCACTACGCGCACCTGACGGTGCATGGTATGCTGCATTTGCAAGGCTGGGATCATGAGAATGACGATGATGCCCAGGCGATGGAAACTGAAGAAACGGAGATTCTTGCCGCCATGGGTTACCCGGATCCTTATCTGGGTAACTGAGCGGTTTAAACATTATGGATAGTGACAGTAAACCCGGTTTTATTGAACGACTGACTTCCCTGCTGCTACGCGAACCTGAAGACCGCGAGCAATTACTGGGAGTGTTGCACGGCGCATACCAGCGCAACCTGATGGATGCCGATGCGCTGACCATCATCGAAGGCGCACTCGCCGCCTCCGACACACGTGTGACGGATGTGATGATTCCCCGAGCACAGATGGGCGTCATCGACATTGATGATCCGATGAGCGAAATCATCCCGGTGGTCATCGAAGCAGCTCACTCGCGCTTTCCGGTAGTTGATGGCGACCGTGACAAGGTGCTTGGTATCTTGCTCGCCAAGGATTTGCTGCGCATCCATATTGAAAAGGATTTCAACCTGCGCGACTGGCTGCGGCCGGCGGTTTTCATCCCGGAATCCAAGCGACTCAACGTGTTGCTGCGCGAATTCCGCGTCTCACGCAATCACATGGCAATTGTCGTCAATGAATACGGCGGCGTTGCCGGTCTGGTGACGATTGAGGATGTGCTGGAGCAAATCGTCGGCGACATTGAAGACGAATACGACTTTGACGGAGCGCACGACAATATCCGTCTCGACTCAACTGGCCGCTATCGCGTCAAAGCGCGGACCGAAATCGAAGACTTCAATGAGGCCTTCGACACCACATTCTCCGACCAGGAATTCGATACAGTCGGCGGTCTGGTGCTGCGCCATTTGGGCCGCGTTCCCAAGCGCAACGAGATCATGGACATAGATGGCGTAAGCATTCAGGTGTTGCGCGCCGACAGTCGCCGGCTCTACACCTTGCTCGTATCCCCGCCACAAAAACCGGAAACCGGTGCTGAAGTCGCTGCTGGCTAGGCACGCCGCCACACGCTATGTCGCTGCGACCCTGATTGGGGTCGCTGGCGTTTTATGCTTCGCTCCCTTTGGCTTGTTCTGGCTGACGCCGCTGATCTGGTTTGGTTTTTTTCAGCTACTACGCGAGGCGACAAGCGTTCGTCAGGCAACGTTGAGCGGCCTGGCTTTTGGCCTTGGATTTTTCCTGACCGGTGTTTCCTGGGTTTATGTCAGCCTTTCCGTTTTCGGTGGCATGCCCTGGTGGCTTGCCGGGCCGGCGGCTTTCATGTTTTGCGCTGTCATGGCACTGTTTCCCATGCTTGCCGGAGGCGTATTCAAACGCTGGCAACCGGAAAATCTCTGGCAACAAGCCCTGTTCTTTGCCGCCCTGATTGCTACGGTCGACTGGCTAAGAAGCTGGATTTTTACCGGATTCCCTTGGCTGGCGTTGGGTTACTCGCAAGCCGCGCCCAGCCCACTGGCCGGTTTTGCGCCGCTAATCGGCGTCCATGGACTGAGTCTGCTGGTTGCGCTTAGCGGCGCATTGCTGGCACACTGGCGGATTGGTCTGGTGTTTGTCAGCACCTTGGTTTTGTGCGGCGTCGGACTGCGTCAGGTGCAATGGACAACACCGGCCGGGGAACCGATCAGCGTTGCGCTGATTCAAGGCAACGTGCCGCAGGAAATAAAATTCCGCCCGGAAGCCTTTATTCGCACTCTGGACCTTTACCGCGAGCTGGTCGAGCAGAATCCGGCACAACTGATCATTCTGCCGGAGACGGCGATTCCGGCTTTCTTTGACCAATTGCCGATGCACTACATTGAAGCGCTCAAGTCAGCGGCACAGCGTCACGGTGGCGACATCATTCTCGGCACATTGACCGGTGGCGGCGAGCGTTATTTCAACAGCGCAATCAGCCTCGGACAGTCGCCCTTGCAGGTTTATAGCAAAAGCCATCTGGTACCCTTTGGCGAGACGATTCCGCCAGGTTTTTCGTGGTTCATGAAGTTTGCCAGCATCCCCATGTCGTCATTTTCGCGCGGGCCGGAATCTCAGCCGCCGCTGGCCGTGGCCGGGCAGAATGTTGCGGTCAACATCTGTTATGAGGATGTTTTTGGCGAAGAAATCATTGCTGCCTTACCGGCTGCCGGCATACTTGCCAATCTCTCGAATACCGCCTGGTTCGGCCATTCCTTGGCGCAACCGCAGCATTTGCAGATCGCCCAGATGCGGGCCAGCGAAACCGGTCGCCCGATGCTGCGCGCAACCAATACCGGGATGACGGCCGTGGTTGGCGCCGATGGTTTCGTACAAGCCGCCCTGCCAGCCTTCACGCAGGGGGTTTTGAAAGCCGAAGTCCGCGCTTATGAGGGCATGACGCCTTACGCAAGCTTCGGCAATCTCGGCTTTTTGTTACTGGCAATCAGCTTTTGGTTATTGGCCGCCTGCCAGTCCGCCGTATCAGGTAGAACGCAGGCGCTGGCCGGCTTGTTCGAGGCGTTGGCGTTCAGCCAGCACCTTGGTCGAATAGCGACGCTCCGGATCATTAATTGCGCCAGCAAACTGCTGCAGGCCGTTTTCAATGCCACCGTTACGGTGGATTGACTCCTTGAGCACCTTGGCACCGACCTGAACGTTGGTCAGCGGGTCAAGGAAAGGCAACTCGCCAGCATCGCTGGGCAGCTTGTCTTTATGGAAGCGCGGCAGCACTTGCATCAAGCCCTGGGCGCCAACGACACTTTGCGAGAGCGGATTGAAACCGGATTCGACGCCAATCACGGCAATGATCAGCAAGGGATCAAGCTTCAGATCACGACCGGCAGCCTGAGCAGTCGCAAAAACTGGCAGCAAGGCGTCATTTGAAACACGGTAGCGCTTGGCAACATAATCCAGTGCGCCACGCATGCGTGGGCTAAGCGCTTCGGCAGGGGCTTCGGCGACTTCATCATCAACCGCATCTTCTGTTACTGATGCCGTATTTGCCGGGAGGAAAGACTTCAGGCCATCGATAAATGCCGTTTTGCCGCTATAAACGCCAAACAGACCAACGATGAGGACGATGCCGGATACCATCAGGGCATTTTGAATCAGGGTGAGAACTGACAATGTCAGACGCGACATGACAGGGGGGAAAAGAGACGTAGCGAACACGTGACCTCCTTCACTGTTGCCACTGCGGCAAACTACGCCGACAGCGAACGGTTACAGGGGGATACGGCATTCAATTGAATGCTGCACCGCAACATGAAATGCAGTTTATTGATTACATTGAACATTGTCAATCCGGAACCACCAACATGCCAATTTCATGTTGCGTCGCAACAACACCACCGGGTGACATGCCACGCTTTCAGACAACCCCGCACGCCCTGCCGATTCAAGCGAAAAGCTAGTAAAATTCAAGGCTTTCCGTCTTACCGAGTGCGTCCGATGACCACCAGCAACAAACCCACATTTCAAGAAGTCATCCTGCGTTTGCAGGAGTACTGGAACAAGCAAGGCTGCGCGCTGCTGCAGCCTTACGACATGGAAGTCGGCGCCGGCACCAGCCATACCGCCACCTTCCTGCGCGCGATTGGCCCGGAGCCATGGAAAGCCGCTTACGTGCAGCCTTCGCGCCGGCCCAAGGATGGCCGCTATGGCGAAAACCCGAACCGCATGCAGCATTACTATCAATACCAAGTGGTACTCAAACCGGCGCCGGAGAACATTCTTGAACTCTACCTCGGCTCGCTCGAGGCGCTTGGCTTCGATCTCAAGCAGAACGACGTGCGTTTCGTTGAAGATGACTGGGAAAATCCGACGCTAGGCGCCTGGGGCCTCGGCTGGGAAGTCTGGATGAATGGCATGGAAGTGACACAATTCACCTACTTTCAGCAGGTCGGCGGCATTGACTGCAAGCCGATCACCGGCGAAATCACTTACGGCCTTGAGCGACTGAGCATGTACCTGCAAGGCGTCGAGAACGTCTTCGACCTGAAATGGACGGATGGCCTGACCTACGGCGATGTTTATCACCAGAATGAAGTCGAACAATCGACCTACAACTTTGAGCATTCAGACGCTGAGTTCCTGTTCACCGCCTTCGCTGCGCATGAAAAACAGGCGCAACACCTGATGAGCGCACAACTGGCGCTACCGGCTTATGAGCAAGTACTGAAAGCTGCACACACCTTCAACCTGCTTGATGCCCGCGGTGCCATTTCGGTCACCGAACGCGCCGCCTACATTGGCCGCATCCGCAACCTCGCCCGCGCCGTCGCGCAAGCCTATCTCGACAGCCGCGCCCGCCTTGGTTTCCCGATGGCGCCGAAAGCCTGGGCCGACGAAGTGCTGGCCCAGATTGAAAAGAAAGTTGCCTGATATGTCGACCAAGAACCTGCTCGTTGAATTGTTTGTCGAAGAACTGCCGCCCAAAGCGTTGAAGAAGCTCGGTGAAGTTTTTGCCCAGACGCTGGCGCAGTCGCTAAAAAATAGCGGTTTGGCGGCGTCGACCGTAACAGTTACTCCTTATGCCTCACCGCGCCGTCTGGCTGCGCATATTACTGACGTTGCTGCCGTTGCCGCAGACAAGGCCGTAGCGCAAAAGCTGATGCCGGCCAGTGTTGGCCTCGACGCAGATGGCAACGCCACGCCGGCGCTGGCCAAAAAGCTGGCAGCCCTGGGTGCCGATGCGTCTGCCGTTGCCAACCTGCGCCGCGAGAATGACGGCAAGGCGGACATCCTGTTTTACGACAGCATGGCCAAAGGCGCGACGCTGGCTGAAGGCCTGCAAAAAGCACTGGAAGCCGCGCTGGCTGCGCTGCCGATCCCCAAGGTAATGACTTATCAACTGGCCGACGGCTGGAGCAGCGTCAATTTTGTTCGCCCGGCGCATGGGCTGGTCGCGTTGCATGGCGCCGATGTCGTGCCGCTCAACATTCTCGGCCTGAGTTCCGGCCGCTCAACGCATGGCCACCGCTTTGAAGCAGCGGTTGATCCGGTTATCTTCGCCAATGCGGATGAATACGCCGCCAAGCTGGCGACTGAAGGTGCCGTGATTGCCTCCTTCGCCGAACGTCGCGCTGAAATTGCCCGTCAACTGGTCGCTGCTGCGGCCAAGGCCGGCGGCAAGCCGATTGAAGACGACGCCCTGCTCGACGAAGTCACCGCGCTGGTTGAGCGCCCGAATGTACTGATCGGCCAGTTCGAACAGGAATACCTCGAAGTACCGCAGGAATGCCTGATTCTGACCATGAAGGCGAACCAGAAATACTTTCCTTTGCTTGATACCGCCGGCAAGTTGACCAACAAATTCCTCGTCGTCAGCAATATCAGCCCGGTTGACCCGAGCGCCGTCATCGGCGGCAATGAGCGCGTTGTGCGCCCACGCCTGGCCGATGCCAAATTTTTCTTCGACCAGGATCGCAAGAAATCCCTGGAGTCTCGCGTTGCCGGCCTCGGCAAAGTCGTTTATCACAACAAACTGGGCACTCAGGGCGAGCGCGTCCAACGCGTCGCAGCGATTGCCCGCGCCATCGGCCAGCAACTGGCTGGCGAAACGCTGGCGTTGCAGGCTGAACAGGCTGCGGTGCTGGCCAAGGCTGACCTGGTCACCGATATGGTTGGCGAATTCCCTGAGCTGCAGGGCACCATGGGTCGTTATTACGCATTGCATGATGGTCTGGCGGTTGATGTTGCCGACGCCATCGAAGATCACTACAAACCGCGTTTTGCCGGCGACAGCCTACCGCGTGGCCAGGTCGGCACCGTCGTGGCGCTGGCTGACAAGCTGGAGACGCTGATCGGCATGTTCGGCATCGGCCAGATTCCGACTGGCGACCGCGACCCGTTTGCCCTGCGTCGTCATGCGTTGGGCGTGATTCGCATGCTGGCTGCAAACGATCTCGCTCTGCCGCGTTGCAATCTTCTGCAAACCGCTGCGGCACCCTTTGTTACGGTCGACGGCTTTAAATCGGCAGAAATTTTGCCTCGCCGACTTCATCTACGACCGCCTCGCCGGTAGCCTGCGCGAGCAGGGTTACACGGCGCAGGAAGTCGATGCCGTGGTTAGCCAGCGCCCGCAACGCCTCGGCGACATTCCCAAACGTCTCGCTGCCGTGCGTTCCTTCTCGGCCTTGCCCGAAGCTGCCGCATTGGCGGCTGCCAACAAGCGCGTCGGCAATATCCTGAAGAAGGTCGAAGACACGGTCGACGCCTGGGTCGATACCGCTTTGCTCAAGGAAGCCGCTGAAGTCGCCTTGCACGCGGCGCTGGTCGAGGTCGTGCCGCAAGCCGACGCCGCCTTCGTCACCGGCGACTACACCGAATCGCTGCAGGCGTTGGCCGCCTTGCGCGCCCCGGTCGACGCCTTCTTTGACGATGTGATGGTCAATGTCGACGATCCGACGATCCGCGCCAACCGCCTCGGTTTGCTCGCCAAGCTGCATCTGGCAATGAATCAGGTAGCAGACATCTCCAAGCTTTCAACATGAAACTCGTCATCCTTGACCGCGACGGCGTCATCAACTTCGATTCCGCCAAGTTCATCAAGAGTCCGGCGGAATGGAAACCGATTCCGGGCAGTCTTGAGGCCATCGCCAAGCTCAATCAGAGTGGTTACAAAGTCGTTGTTGCGACCAACCAGTCAGGCGTCGGGCGTTCGTTGTTCGACATGGATACGCTGAACAGCATTCACGAAAAGATGCACAAGGCGTTGTTTACCGTCGGCGGCCGGGTTGATGCCGTGTTTTACTGCCCGCACACGGCCGATTCGGATTGTGATTGCCGCAAACCGAAGCCCGGCATGTTCAAACGCATTTCGGAAGTGCTCAATACCGATCTCAAAGGCGTGCCGACCATCGGCGATTCTCTGCGTGATCTGCAAGCGGGTGCAGCCGTTGGCTGCCTGCCTCTGCTGGTACATACCGGCAAAGGTGAAAAAACGCTAGCTGAAGGCAATCTGCCACCGGGAACACGTGACTTTGCCGATCTGGAAGCGGCAGTCGACTGGATTCTGGCGGGCAAAAAACCATGAACGCGCTGCGCTCCACATTATTTCTGGTCTGGGTACTGGTTTGGTCGGTACTCACCGCCCCGCTGGTTGTCCTCGGCGCGATTGTGTTGCGCGGCATCTGGGCATATCGCCTGGGCAAGCTATGGCGCCTGGGCATGCAGTTCGGCGTCGAGAACCTGCTCGGCATCCGGCCGCATGTCATTGGTCAGGAAAACATGCCGCAAGAGCCTTGCGTTATCCTCGCCAAGCACCAGTCCGCCTGGGAAACCATGACTTTGCAGGACTGCGTGCCAAAGGGCGCCTACTGTGTTTTTGTGCTTAAAAAGGAACTGCTGCGTTTGCCCTTGATCGGCTGGGGGCTGGCAGCGATGAAAATGATCTCGATTGATCGCCTGGCCGGCAAGGATGCACTTGACCAGGTCGTCAGCCAGGGCCGTGAGCGGCTGGAGCAGGGTTTTTATGTGATTATTTTTCCGGAAGGCACGCGCGTCGCGCCGGGCCAGAAAAAACGCTACAAGGCAGGCGGCGCCTACCTTGCCACGCACGTTGGCTGCAAAGTGGTGCCGATTGCGCATGATGCCGGCGAGCTCTGGCCGCGTCAGTCCTTCCTCAAGAAACCCGGCACAGTGACGATCAGCATCGGCCCGGCTTTTGATACGACCGGGATGAGCGAAGGCGAAGTCAATCAGCGCGCCGAAGCCTGGATTGAAGCCGAAATGCAGCGCATTTCCCCGCATCGTTATCCGGATGCCCAGCGCAGCGCCTGAAGCCGCACGCCGCATTGTCATTGCCGGTCAAGCCGTCGCCTATCAATTGCGCCGTAGCCAGCGGCGCACCATCGGCATCTCCATCGACCATCGTGGCCTGCGTGTCGGCGCACCCAAGCAGGCGCGGATTGGCGATATCGAAAACCTGATCCACCAGCACAGCGCCTGGGTGCTCGACAAACTCGCCAACTGGCGCGAGCGCCCCGCCCCCGAAAAGCTGGAAATCAGCGACGGCGTCGAAATTTTTATCCTCGATTCGCCGTTGACCGTAACCGTTACGCCAATCGGCCGCCCACGCTGGCAATTTGCCGGCGACAAGCTGCATCTCTGGCCATCGGCAACGGTCGACGCCAATCAGTTGCTGGAAAGCCTTGCGTGAAAAATCGCGCGGCGTTTTTCTCGGACGTCTGGCCCATTACGCGCCTTTGCTGGGCGTTGCCATGCCAGCGCTACGCCTGTCTTCGGCCCGAACACGCTGGGGCAGTTGCAGCCACCACGGCGGCATTTCGCTCAACTGGCGACTGATTTTCATGCCGCTGCCGGTGGTCGATTACGTGGTTTGCCACGAACTCGCCCACCTCAAGGAAATGAACCACAGCCCACGCTTCTGGTCTGTCGTTGAGCAACTTTGCCCGGATTGGCGCTTGCGCCGACTGGAGCTTCGCCAACTGGCCAGGCAAATTCCAAACCTTTAAGGAAAAACTCATGCGCATCCTGCACACCATGCTTCGCGTCGGCAATCTCGATCGTTCAATCACTTTTTATACCGAAATCCTCGGCATGAAGCTACTGCGCCGCACGGATTACCCGGAAGGCCGCTTCACGCTGGCCTTTGTCGGCTACGGCCCGGAGGAGCAAGGCGCCGTGCTGGAATTGACCCATAACTGGGATACGGAAAGCTATGAACTGGGCAACGCCTACGGCCACATCGCACTGGCCGTACCGGATGCCGCGGCTGCCTGTGCCGAAATCAAAAAGCGCGGTGGCAAGGTGGTGCGCGAAGCAGGGCCGATGAAGCATGGCAAGACCATCATTGCCTTTGTCGATGATCCAGACGGCTACAAGATCGAACTGATCCAGCGCGACTGATATGGCCTTTCCCGCCTTCTTTGCCGACATTCCCCCCATCACCCTGCGCGACCCGCTGGCTGAGTTGCTAGGCGCAGCCGAGAATGGCCTGATCGAATACCACTTTGCCGATGCCGTGAAGCTGGCCGGCCATTCCTGCCCGACGGTGGCTGGCGCCTGGCTGATGACGGTACGCGCCTTGCGTGCGCTCTATGGCGACGAAACCCCGGTGCGTGGCAATATTGCCGTAGCGATGAACGAAACTCTCGCCACGGGTGTTGCCGGCGTGATTGCCAGCATTGCCACATTGCTGACCGGCGCAGCGGGCGACGGCGGTTTCAAGGGGCTGGGCGGACAACACAGCCGGCGCAATCTGCTGCATTTGGCGTTAGCGGGCACTGCAGGCCTGGCTTTTAACCGCCTCGATACAAATGTTACGGTCGACTGCGTTTTAAGGCTTAATTTTGTCCCGCCCGACCCGCGCCTGGGGCAATTGCTGCCAGCCATCCTGCAGGGGAATGCCAGTACGAGCGACAGCCGTTTGTTTGGCGAGCTCTGGCAAGATCGCGTAAAACGAATTCTGGTTGATCACGGCGACGATCCAAGGCTAGTTGAGATTCGCTGATTTGATTCACCAAAATGACACAATTGCCGCCTAGTATCCACTGCCTATGACGCTGCGCCGCCTCCTGCCACTTCTCGCCATGCTTGCCGCGCTACCGGCAGCTCACGCGGCGCGCCCTTTGATTACCGACGATGCGCGACTGACCGACCCACAGGCTTGCCAGATGGAAAGCTGGGTTCATTTCCATCGCCAGCGTACTGAATTTTGGGCGCTACCCGCATGCAACCCCGGCGGCAACTTCGAATTGACGCTGGGCGGCGCCTTGAGCCGGGCCAATGGCCAAAGTGATAGCGGGGCTATCCTGATTCAAGGCAAAACCCTGTTCAAAACCCTGGAAACCAATAGTTTCGGGATCGGCGTGGCGGCAGGCTACGCCAGCCAGCCGGGCAACGGGCAATCCGGCTCGCCTTACTTTTACGTACCGGCCAGCTTTTCCTTTGCTGATGACCGCTTTGTGCTGCACACCAATCTTGGCGCAGTACGTGAACGAGAAGGTCGCCAAACACGCCTGACCTGGGGCATAGGCAGCGAAACGCAGACCACGGATCGCCTCTACATCATTGCCGAAACTTACGGCCAGGACAAAGGCAGCCCGTTTTACCAGATGGGTTTGCGCTACTGGATTGTCCCCAATCACGTTCAGATCGACACCACTTTTGGCAGCCAGATCGGCAATATTCATGACGAACGCTGGGCTTCGATTGGCTTGCGCCTGATCACGTCCCCCTTGTTTTAGATCCAAGCGAAGCCGACTGTCACATTACTGTAAGAATTGTAGCCAAGCTCCCGTGCTAAAAGGGTGCTATTACCAATTGGAGCAATTTGCATGGTTTTCTTCGAACTCTTCGCCAATAACCCGGACATCGTTCGTATCGACGCTGGTCAACCCTTGTTTTCTGAAGGCGATGAAGGACATCGGCTTTATGTCCTGACGACAGGTAATGCCGAAATTATTGTCAATAATCGCGTCGTTGAAACCATCCAGCACGGCAATATCGTTGGCGAGATGGGCCTGGTTTCCCCCGGCCCCCGCTCGGCTAGCGTAGTTGCGCTGACTGACTGCGAATTTGTCGCAGTAGACGAAAAGCGTTTCCAATATCTGGTTCAGCAAACGCCATTTTTTGCCATGCAGGTCATGCGCGTTCTGGCCGAACGCTTGCGTGCAGCCAATCAGCTGCTGGCGCCGGTCGAAGATATCTGATCGTTACGTGCCGGGAGAAATTCCCCGCACCAGGCATGGACGCTGACGGTCGGGAAGCGCCAGTGATGCGTTTCCCGCGGTGAGCTTTCGCCGGCAAAGATCGGGGGAAAGCGATGGCATGCGCCATTCAGCGCATCAATCGCCACCCAATAGTGACACTGACTGCAGTTGGGATAAGTTTCCATAAGATTTCTTAAGCGGTTACGGTCGACAGCGATTTTGCGCTTATTTTTTCGCCCGCCAGTTGTTGATAAAGCCCGGCCAGACGCCCGGCCATCGCCACATCAGACCACTCTTTGGCATATTCAGGCGCCTCATGACGCAAATGCGACCAGGCAGACGGACGATTGAGAAAATCAGCCAGCGCAATGCCGAAAGCGGCAGGCTCGGCGCGGGGCGTGATTGCACCGCGTTGCGTTTCAAGAATATCGCGAGTGCCCATTTCCGATAGGGCAATCACCGGCAGGCCGGCTGCCATTGCTTCGAGCAGGACTAATCCCTGCGTTTCCGTCACTGAAGCAAATACGAAAACATCGGCAGCGGCGTAGCAGTCGGGCAATTCCTGCTGGCGGTCCAGATAACCAATAAACTGTACGCTATCGTGCAAGCCCAGCGTTTTGACACGTTTTTTTAGATCATCCGTAGCCGGGCCTTCGCCGGCGATGACCAGCAGCAGATCAGGGCGCTGTTTGAGCGCAACCAGCATGGACAACAAAAGAAACTCAATGTTTTTCTCATGCGCCACGCGGCCAACGAAAAGCGCCACCGGTCTTGTCGACAGAATGCCATGCTCCCGGCGAAAACGCTGCCGGTTGCCGCCACCAAAGCGTTCCAGTGGAATCCCGGTAGGTAATACGTGCGAAGGCGTTTCGACACCGTAAGAAGTCAGCCGCTCACGCATCGCCGTTGATGGGACGATAACGCCATCCAGCGCATTGCATTGCCGCCGCGAGAAACCGCGTGCTTGCCCGCGCAGCCAGGCACGTGGGATCAGCGGCGCGTAATGCTGCAAGTATTCTTCAAACAGTGTGTGATAAGTCGCGACAACGGGCAGATCAAGCTTGCGCGCCGCCTTGAGGCCGGCGTAATGGGCGATGAACGGGGTCTGAATATGAATCAGATCACAATCCTCGGCCGCAGCCAGAACCGCCTTGTGCATGGCGCGCCAGCCAACCAGCCTATCCTCGGGATCACCCGGCAGCGGGCGTCCCGGCACACGAATCACATCAGGCTCGGTAATTTCATTGCCATAACTTGGCACAACTAAGCGCACTTCGACACCAAACCGGCTCAGGGTCTGGCGAAATGTTTCTATCGAAGTAGAAACGCCGTTCACTCGCGGAAAATAAACATCCGAGACCATCAACACTTTCATTTAAACCTCCGCATGTTCGACCGTTGGGGCAGAGAGCGCCGGTATCTTGCTGCGCATACCCCAGGCGACCAGTTCCAGCCGGCCGTCAAAGTGCTCGACAATGGCGGTGCAGGAATCGACCCAATCACCGCAATTGATATAGGTCAGGCCGCCGATATCGCTGATCGTCGCCCAATGGATGTGACCGCAGATAACCCCATCCAGCCCGCGTTCACGGGCGTGATGGATGGCTGACTCTTCAAAATCGAACATGAAATTGAGCGCCGTTTTCACCTTGCGCTTGGCGTAGCCAGCCAGCGACCAGTAGCCTGGAATCCCCAACCGGCGGCGCACACGCGACAAGCCGTGGTTGAGGCTAACCAGGAGGTTGTAGGCCATATCGCCGAGCACGGCGACCCAACGATGGTGTCGCGTCACCTGATCGAAAACATCGCCGTGAATCAGCAGGAAGCGCCGCCCATCGGCCGTTTCATGGACCAGTTCGTCGACCACTTCAATATCACCGAAAACCACGCCGCAGTAATCGCGTAAAGCCTCGTCATGATTGCCTGGTATAAAGACCACCCGCTCGCCGTGACGTGCACGACGCAGGAATTTCTGGACAACCGTATTTTGTGCCGCCGACCAGTGGATGCTGCGGCTCATCGCCCAGAAATCGATGATGTCGCCGATCAGAAAGGTCTGTTCAGACGGATATTCACGTAGAAAATCGAGGAGACACTCAGCCTGGCAGGCGCGTGTGCCGAGGTGAATATCGGAGAGGAAAACTGAGCGGACCCGTGGCATGGCGCCACGATAACGAACGCAGGTTAAGCCCTTGTGACGCTCAGGTTACCGTCTTGTTTCAGCGTGCAGGAAACGCGCAGGCCATTTCCTTGCGGCCATCGTCGAGGCGGCAGCGAGTGATCAAGCCACCATCGGCATCAAGCAAACGCCCGGCCCAGCCTAGCGCATCGCGATCAAGCACGAGAAAGCTGTAACGATTGAGCACCAAGCCACTTTGCGCCGGCACGCCGTCGTAGTTGCGGCCATCCGGCTGCGCCCTTTCCTTGCTGCCATGGCCCGATTTGCCTTCAAAGAAGGGCGATTCCGGGTCAAAGGCTTCAAGTTGTGTGCCGCCACCACCGACGATCACCTGGGTTGGCCGCCCATTGGCAAAATTGAGCGTCTGGAAAGCGTGTTCATGACCGCCAACCGCCATTTGCACATTGGCCGGCAAGGCATCGTGCAGAACCTTCTGGAAGGCATTGGGTTGCGAGGCCTGGCCGATCAGGTCGTACCACAGGGGGCGGTGCGACAGGAGCCAAAGCTTCTGCGCGGTTGGCTGACGCAAAACGCTCAGCGTGCGGCGGAAATGCTCGACATCCTGCGGCGACTCTTTGACGTGGCGATAATCTTCATGGCCGGCGTTGTCGACCACAACAATGCCCAGCCCGGCATCGATATCCAGATGCCAGGCAGCTGACGTAAAGTTATTGCCGAGCACCGAGCGCGAATCGGTTTTGGAACGTTGATCAGTGCAGGGTTGATAGGTTGAGGGCGACAGGAAACGCATCCAGCCTTCGCCGCCCCGATCACAATTTTCGTGATTGCCCCGGACGAAAACCCACGGCGCCTGCGCCAGCAAAGGCGTTGCCGGCGTAAAAAAATCAGCCTGCCAGCCTGGCCAGCCGTAACTGACCGCGACACCCCGCTGGATTAGCTCGGCGCATTGCTTGGGATCATCGCAATATTCGCGGTAATGGTAGTCGCCAACGTGGATCACCAGATCCGGTTTTTCCCGCGCTGCGGAGCTGGCAATACGCGCCCACGGCCAGGCCTCCTGACTGGTGCAATCCTGCAAAGGATCGCCTTTGCCATTGGCCGGCATCTTGATCCGGCAGCCGGTATCGCCCAGCAGAACAATGCGTTGCGCCTGCGCCTTGGGCATTGCCAGCGGCTGTCCAGCCAGCAGCACTTCCTGCGGTGCAGCCGGCAGATCAAGTTGGCAAGTGGCGACGGCAAAAGGCGGATCGAAGGCGCGATTTTTGTCTATCGCCTGTGGCTGTTGCGCATTGCCGCCTGCCCGCACCAGCATGGCTTTTGGCTGCTGATCAACCATTGCCGTCGGGCAAGGCGCACCTTCCGGAACGATGGCGCGTACCGAAACCAGTCCGCTCGGCGCCATTTGCGTCCACGCGGCCAAGCTTGACGGCGGCGCGGAAGGCGTAATGGCGCAACCGACCAGCGCGAGCATGGCAGCAGTTACAGCAAGGCGATAAAAACGAACTGTTACGGTCAACGCAAAAATCCGGCTAAAAAATTAAAGATGCAAGTAACCCATCACGCCGGCAGCAAGCCCCAGCGCGGTCGAGCCATAAACGCCAATCAGCAGCCAGCGCTTGCGTGTCAGCAAGGTAATGGCAGCAAGGGCAATGGCAATTTGCAACAAGGTGGTAGCCAGCGCCCAGCGTTCATGCACATGCATTTCGGCCTCGCTCTTTTTGTCGGCTGCCTTGGCTTCGGCTTCCAACTTGTCAGCCTCTACCTTGATCTCTTCTTTTTCTTTCTTGTAGCGCTCGATGGCCTGAGCAAATTTTTGCTGTGCCTCGCCAGTGGTCAGCGTGACTGAAAGCTCAGCCAGATTCTGTTTGTTGCTCTTGGCCTGATAGTAATTCCACTGGTTGGAGGCTGATGTTTTCTGGATCGCCGCTTCATTTTTGTAGAGCAGGGCTGCATTCTGTGAATGGCCGCCCATGTAGCCAAAAATAGCACCCACGGTCGACAACAAAGCCGTCAATACGGCTAGGCGTGAGGTAAAGCTGTCGCCTCCGTGTTGTGCGACATGTTCAACTTCATGGTCGTGCGGGCCATGCACGTGAAATCCGTGACCAGACATAGAAACTCCTTCAAAACCGGGTAATGATCAAACAAGAGGCCGCATTCTAACGCGAGTCGCTTGACGGCCAAACGGCCAGCCAATAGATTGCCGGATACTTCACTTCGACGATCGAGACCCCCATGAAAATCGGCACCCCGCTCTCCCCTTCCGCCCTGCGCGTCATGCTCCTTGGCGCCGGCGAACTTGGCAAGGAAGTGATCATTGCCCTGCAGCGGCTGGGCGTTGAAGTGATCGCCGTCGACCGCTACGAGAATGCGCCCGGCCAGCAAGTAGCGCATCGCGCCCACGTGATTTCAATGACTGATGGTGCTGCCTTGCGCGCGCTGGTCGAGAAAGAGAAACCACACCTGATCGTGCCGGAAATTGAAGCCATCGCTACCGACATGCTGGTGCAGATCGAGGCCGAAGGACTGGCCGAAGTGATCCCGACCGCCCGCGCCGCCAAGCTGACGATGAACCGTGAAGGCATACGCCGCCTGGCCGCTGAAGAACTCGGTCTGTCCACTTCACCTTACAAGTTCGCCGATACGCTGGACGACTTGCAAGCCGCCATTGATAACGGCATAGGCTATCCGTGCATCGTCAAACCGGTGATGTCATCCTCCGGCAAAGGACAATCCATGCTGCGCGGCCCGCAGGATGTGCAGACGGCCTGGGACTATGCGGCAAGCGGCGGGCGGGTGAATTCAGGGCGGATCATCGTAGAAGGCGTCATCAACTTTGACTACGAAATCACCCTGCTCACCGTGCGCGCCCGCGATGAAAACGGCGTCGTGCAGACCTATTTCTGCGAGCCGATTGGCCACGTGCAGGTTTCCGGTGATTACGTCGAATCCTGGCAACCGCAGGCAATGACGCCAACCGCGCTCAAGCGTTCGCAGGAAATCGCCGCTGCCGTCACCGGCAATCTCGGCGGACGCGGCCTGTTTGGCGTTGAATTGTTCATCAAGGGTGACGAAGTCTGGTTCTCCGAAGTCAGCCCGCGCCCGCACGACACCGGTTTGGTCACACTCTGCTCGCAACGTTTCTCGGAATTTGAACTGCACGCCCGCGCCATTCTTGGCCTGCCGGTCAACACCGGCCTGCGCGAACCTGGCGCTTCCGCCGTGATTTACGGCGGACTGGAAGAAAAAGGCATTGCCTTTGAGGGACTGGCCGAGGCGCTCAACGTGCCGCGCAGCGACATCCGTCTGTTCGGCAAACCGGAGTCGTTCAAAAAACGGCGGATGGGCGTTGCCGTTGCCAATGGCGCGGATACGACGGAAGCCCGGATGCGCGCCAAGCAGGCGGCGAGCCGGGTTAAACCAGTATCAGGTTGTCGCGGTGAATGATTTCAGGCTCATCAACGTAACCGAGGACACCTTCAATCTCGGGCGTTGATTTGCGTGCAATCAGACGCGATTCGCCACTGCCGTAATTGCTCAAGCCACGGGCAATTTCAAAACCTTCCGGGCTAATGCAGGCAACGGCAGCGCCGCGCTCGAAGTCACCTTCGATGCTGACGACACCAATCGGCAACAAACTTTTCCCGGCTTTTAGTGCGTTGACCGCACCATTATCGAGAATCAGCCGACCTGCCAGTTGCAAGTGATCGGCCAGCCACTGCTTGCGTGCGGCCAGCGGCTGGGTATCCGAAACCAGCAGCGTGCCAACTGGCTCACCATTGGCCAGACGAATGATCGGATCAATTTCGCGGCCACTGGCAATCGCCGTATGCGCACCGCTCTTGCCGGCACGCTTGGCAGCGATCACCTTGGTAATCATGCCGCCTTTGCCAATGGATGAACCGGCGCCGCCGGCCATGCTTTCCAGCGCTTCATCACCGGCAGTGGCTTCGGCAATCAGGGTCGCATTCGGGTCTTTGCGCGGATCGGCTGTGAATAGGCCGATCTGATCGGTGAGGATGATCAGCGCTTCGGCTTCAATCAAATTAGCGACCAAAGCCCCCAGCGTATCGTTATCACCGAACTTGATTTCATCGGTGACCACCGTATCGTTTTCATTGATGATCGGAACCACGCCAAGGCGCAGCAAGGTTGTCAGGGTCGAACGCGCATTCAGGTAAGCGCTTGCGATCGGCCAGATCATCGTGGGTCAACAGAATTTGCGCGGTGTGCAGGCCGTATTTGGCGAAAGCGCCTTCATAAACCTGAACCAGCCCCATTTGCCCAACCGCTGCCGCCGCCTGCAGCTCATGCACCGACTTCGGCCGCTTGCTCCAGCCCAGACGCTGCATGCCGCAGGCAATCGCACCGGAGGAAACCAGCACAACTTCCTTGCCCTGCTGGCGCAGCACGCTGATCTGCCGAGCCCAGTCATCAATCGCCACCAGATCAAGGCCGGCGCCGTTATTGGTGACCAGCGCCGAGCCAACTTTAACGACCAGACGTTTGGCGGAGGCGAGGCGGGTTTTAGTCATCGATCTGATCGGCGCCATTTTGCTCAGTTGCAGAGCGTTCGCTTGCGTCAACATCGGCAATTTCCTGGTCATCAGCGTCGACTTCCGGGCGAACCATCTGATCCAACGCTTCCTGAATCGCGTAAATCAACGGCTTGGTGCCTTCGCCATTGATGGCAGAAACCGGGAAATACGGGCCATCGTACTTGGTCGCCTTCTTGTAGGCCTTGAGGAAATCCTTGACCGCCTTTTCGCGATCCTCTTCCGGAATCAGGTCGAGCTTGTTCAAGACCAGCCAACGCGGTTTGTTGGCCAGTTCCGGATCGTGCTTGACGAGTTCGCCAACAATCGCCTTGGCATCGCGCACCGGGTCTGAATCCGGATCAATCGGCGCAATATCAACGAGATGCAACAGAATGCGTGTGCGCTGCAAGTGCTTGAGGAAGCGGATGCCGAGGCCGGCACCATCCGCCGCGCCTTCGATCAGGCCCGGCACGTCGGCCATCACAAAGCTCTTTTCCGCGCCGACACGCACCACACCGAGATTGGGGTGCAGCGTGGTGAAGGGATAATCCGCCACCTTCGGGCGTGCCGCCGAAACCGAGCGGATCAGCGTGCTCTTGCCGGCATTCGGCAAGCCAAGCAGGCCAACGTCAGCTAGGACGCGCAACTCAAGCGTCAACTCCAGCTCTTCGCCTTGCTGGCCCTGAGTGTGCTGGCGCGGGGCGCGGTTGGTACTTGATTTGAAATGAATATTGCCGAGGCCGCCCTTGCCGCCTTTGGCGATGATCACTTTTTTCTCGTTAACATCGAGATCGGCGAGGATATCGCCGGTCACGGAATCGGTAACCACCGTACCAACCGGCATGCGCAGGACAATATCGTCGCCGCCAGCGCCGTACTGATCAGCGCCACCACCATTTTCGCCGCGCTTGCCGATGAATTTACGGGTGTAGCGATAGTCGACCAGCGTATTGATGTTGCAGTCGGCGATCAGATAAATACTGCCGCCACGACCGCCGTCACCACCATTAGGGCCACCCATCGGGATATATTTTTCACGACGAAACGTGGCTGCGCCGTTACCGCCGTCGCCCGCCTTGACGTAAATCTTTGCTTCGTCGATGAATTTCATTACTGGACCCGCCTTCTCCGATGCCTGCGTTGGCTGCGCCCATCGGCGCCTCACCGTACTACAGTACTGTCGTTGCCGCCGGACTTGCCGCCTTGGCCTCGGATCGAATTCGAGTCCAGATTGACGAAAGTACAAACTAAAAAGCCCTATCCGGCGGATAGGGCTTTCGGTTCCGCCGCGCTGAATTTACTCAGCAGCAACCGGAACGATGGTCACCGTGCGGCGCTGTTTGGCACCTTTCACGGAGAACTGGACGGTGCCGTCCTTGAGTGCGAACAGGGTGTGATCCTTGCCGCAACCAACGTTTTCGCCCGGGTGGAATTCGGTACCGCGCTGACGAACAATGATGTTGCCAGCCAGAACGAATTGACCGCCCCAACGTTTGACGCCCAGTCGCTGGGAATGTGAGTCGCGGCCGTTACGTGAACTGCCGCCTGCTTTCTTGTGTGCCATTTATTAGCTCCTTGAACTTAAGCAGCGATCGCGTCGATGCGCAATTCGGTGTAGTTCTGACGATGGCCTTGATGCTTTTGGTAATGCTTACGACGACGCATCTTGAAGATCTTGACCTTGTCGTGACGGCCGTGGGAAACCACGGTGCACTTGACAGTGGCGCCAGCAAGGAAGGGGGCGCCGATCTGTACTGACTCGCCTTCGCCTACCATGAGGATCTGGTCAAGGGTAACTTCTGCGCCAACGTCTGCCGGTATCTGTTCTACTTTAAGTTTTAGACCAGTGGTAACACGATACTGCTTACCGCCGGTTTTTATGACCGCATACATGGGTTGGACTCCGAAAATAAACCAAAGGGTGCTACAAAGAGCCGTGCATTATACGGAAAATCTCTTGGGAGTCAAAGCCTTGTCGTTGCCTGTGGTAGACTTTCGGGCTTTCCAGAGGAGTTCACTATGTCCGAAATCACCACTGCCTCCGGGCTGGTTTATGAAGATACCGTCGTCGGCGCAGGCGCTGAGGCCAAAGCGGGCCAGCAGGTCAGCGTCCATTACACCGGCTGGCTGACCAATGGCAGCAAGTTCGACTCGAGCAAGGATCGCAACGACCCGTTCGAGTTTTCGCTCGGCATGCGCCAGGTGATTGGCGGCTGGGACGAAGGCGTCCAGGGCATGAAGATCGGCGGCACGCGCAAGCTGACCATTCCGCCAGAACTCGGTTACGGCGCCCGCGGTGCCGGCGGTGTCATTCCGCCGAACGCGACGCTGGTCTTCGAGGTTGAATTGCTCGGTATTCGATGAGCGACACCCCGAACCAGGACGACCCGTGGGCCAAATGGCGCAAGCCTGAGGCATCTGTTACGGTCGACGCGGAAAAACCGGCAAAAATTGCACCGGTCAAAAACCGGTCGCACCGGTTGCGGGCACGTTGTCGGTAGTAAAAGCCCCTTATAGCGCACCAGCGCCTCGCGTCGCACCGAAAGACCGGCCGAGCGCAACTCGGCAGTCCGAGGCCCGGCACCGGTTGCCAACAACACCGCCGATGGCGTTCGCCTGTCCAAGGTAATGTCCGAGCGCGGCATGTGCTCGCGCCGCGAAGCCGATCTCTGGATCGAGCGCGGCTGGGTGCTGGTCAATGGCGAGCGAGTCAGCGAACTCGGTTCGCGGATTGATCCGCAGGCTGAAATCGTTATTTCCAAAGACGCAGAGCGCGACCAGGCCAAACAGGTCACCATACTGCTCAACAAGCCGGTTGGTTATGTTTCCGGCCAGCCAGAACCGAACTGCACGCCTGCCGTGAAGCTGATTCTGGCCGAAAGCCAGGTCAAACAATCCGGCGACCCGGAGTTCAAGCCGTGGATGTTGCGCGGTCTGGCCCCGGCCGGACGGCTCGACATCGACTCGACCGGCCTGCTGGTGATGACCCAGGATGGACGGGTTGCCAAGAAGCTGATTGGTGAAGACAGCGGTGTCGAGAAGGAATATCTGGTGCGTGTTGAAGGCCAGATGATCCCGAACGGGCTGGCCTTGCTCAAACATGGACTGGAACTCGATGGCAAGCCGCTCAAACAAGCCTGGGTCAAGCAACTGAATGAAGACCAGTTGCACTTCATCCTGCGCGAAGGCAAAAAACGTCAGATTCGTCGCATGTGCGAACTGGTTGGTTTGAAAGTCATCGGCCTGAAACGGGTCCGCATCGGCCGCGTCATGCTCGGTGATCTGCAGCAAGGGCAGTGGCGGTTTTTGCGGGCGAACGAGTCTTTTTAACCCGCTGTAACCAGCCCCAAACAAAAACGCCAGCGTCTAGCTGGCGTTTTCATTGGTGTCTCTCAAAACTCAGGCAGCAGGCTTGACCGGCGGCATCATCAGGCATTCGCCATCGATAACGGTTTTGCCGCCGACAGTACAAACGGTGTCGAGAATGACACGGTTCTTTTCAACATTGACTTCGCGCACGGTGACGGTGGCGGTGACGGTATCGCCCGGCTTGACCGGCGCCTTGAATTTCAGCGTTTGCGACAGATAGATGGTGCCAGGGCCAGGCAACTTGTTGGCAAGCGTGGCAGAAATAAAGCCGGCGGAAAGCATGCCGTGGGCGATACGGGTGCCAAACATGGTGGTCTTGGCGTATTCCTCGTCGATGTGAGCCGGGTTGACGTCGGTGGAGATACCGGAGAAAAGAATGATGTCGGTCTCGGTGACAGTCTTGGACGTGCTGGCGGACATGCCGGGTGTCAGATCCTGAATGTAATAAGTCATAGCTGTTTTCCTTAGGGTTATGAAATTTGTGAGGTGAACTTTATCACGTCATTCTGTCCGCAATGCTTCAACCGGATCAAGTTGTGCGGCACGGCGCGCCGGCAGGACACCGGCGGCCAGACCGATGACGATGGCAACCAGTTCTGCCAGCAGAACAAAACTGATCGGCGTATGAACCGGCAAGGCAGGCAGAAAAAGATGAATCAACTGGGCGAGGCCGAAACCAAGCAGCAAACCGAGAAATCCACCAAGTCCCGAGAGCGCCACCGCTTCGCCGAGAAATAGCGCGAGAATCGTGCGCCGAGGAGCGCCGAGGGCCACCAGCAGGCCGATTTCACCGGTGCGTTCAGTCACGGCAATGGTCATTATCGTGACGATACCGACGCCACCGACCAGCAGAGAAATCCCGCCCAGCGCGCCAACCGCCATGGTCAATACATTGAGGATATTGGACAGCGTTTTGAGCATCTCCTCCTGCGTGATGATGGTGAAGTCTTCGCGGCCATGGCGGGCGATCAGGCGCTCCTTGATCAAGGCGGCAACGATGGCGGAGGAAACACCTTCTTCGGCAGCGATATTGATTTCATCGACGCCCTCGCGGTTGAACAATTCCTGGGCGCGGCCAGCGGGGACGAAAGCAGTGTCGTCGAGATCGATGCCGAGAAACTGGCCTTTTGGTGCCATCACGCCGATTACCCGAAAATGTAGGCCGCCGATGCGCAGGCGCTGACCGAGCGGATTTTCGCTGCCAAACAATTCATTTTTAAGTTTTGAACCGAGAACGACAAAGGCACGAGCGCTACCGACATCATCCGGTGGTAAAAATTGGCCACTTTGTACGGTTGACCGGAACACTTTGGGTAAATTGGCGTTAACGCCGTAAATCAGGGTCCGCCGCGTCCGGCCATTGCCTTCAACCTCGGCATTGCCACGCACATTGGGCGTGACCGCAACGACATGCGGCAGGCGTTCGAGTGACGTGGCATCTTCCAGCGTTAGCGGGCGGGCGCTGGAAGGCAGGCCGGAGGGCGATCCGCCGGTCTTTGTCTTGCCCGGCATGACGGAAATCACGTTGGTGCCGAATTGAGTGAATTCGCCAAGGACAAAGCGGTGGATGCCTTCGCCTATCGATGTCAGCAAAATGACCGCCGCAATACCGACGGCAATGCCAAGCAGGGTCAGAAAGCTGCGCAGGCGCTGGGCGGTGATGGCGCGAATGGCAAGGCGGAGGGAATCGGCCCAGAACATGGTTAATGTTTCATCAAGGCTTGCACCGGGTCCATTTGGGCAGCGCGGCGGGCGGGCATGACGCCAAACAGCAAACCAGTACCCAGTGCGGTGCCAAGTCCGGCAATCACCGCCCAATCCGGCGGATAGGCTGGAAATACGGGGAAAGCCTGGCGCAGCGCAAAAGCCCCCGCCTCGCCGAGCAGGTAGCCAAGCAGCGCACCCAGCGAAGACAGCATCGCCGCTTCAGCAAGAAATGCCAGGCGTATCGTGTTTGATGTCGCACCCAGCGCCTTGAGCAGGCCGATTTCGCCGGTGCGCTGAGTGACGGCAACAAGCATCACGTTCATCACCAGAATGCCGGCCACTGCCAGACTGATCGCGGCGATGCCGGCCACGGCCAGGGTCAGCGCACCGAGCAGTTTATCGAAAGTGGCAAGCACGGCATCCTGCGTTATTACCGTCACATCCTCTTCGCCACGATGGCCTTGCTTGAGGATTTCCATGACCTGATCACGGGACTCGGGGATGGCTTCGCGGCTCTTCGACTCAATCAGAATGCGGAACAGCGTATTGGAGTTGAACAAGGCCTGCGCCAAGGAAACGGGAACGATCACGAGTTCGTCGGTATTCATACCCAAGCCCTGGCCGACTGGCTTCAGCACGCCAACCACGCGCAGGCGACGGTCGCCAACCCGGACAAGTTGGCCAATCGCCGGCGCACTACCGAAGAGCTCTTCCCGAATTTTGTTGCCAATTACCGCCACGCTGGAACCGCGCCCCCAATCCTCCTCCGGCAAGGCGCTACCCTGCCCCAGTTCGAAGTTGCGGATCGGGAAATAGCTTGCCGTTGTACCGGCCACCATCACTTCACGCAAACGCCCGGCGACGCTGATTTCCGAGGTACCGACTGCGAGCGGCGCGACTCGCCGCACACCGGGCGCACGCAACAATGCGGCGGCATCGTCAATCGTCAGATCGCGCGGCGTTGAGGTGATGGCATTGGCCGGATTGAATCCACCAGTACCTGAGCGACCTGGCAGGACAATGACCAGATTGGTACCCAAAGAAGAAAACTGGCCAACTACGTAACGTCGCGCGCCATCGCCCAGCGCGGTGAGAATGACCACGGCGGCAACACCAATCGACATCGCCAGCACCGACAACGAAGTGCGCATTGGGTAACCGGTGGCGGCATCGCGGGCAAAACGCAGAATGTCAGGCAGGCGCATATCAACCAGAGAGCGCGCTATCGTGCTGCAGGCGACCGTCTTCCATCATCAACTGGCGGTGAGCGCGTGCACCCAACGTCTGATCATGTGTCACCACGACCAGCGTCACACCACGCCCGTTAAGCGCTTCCAGCAGACGAACGACCTCTTCACCCGTATGGCGATCCAGATTGCCAGTTGGCTCATCAGCCAGAATCAGGGCTGGTTGCATGATGGTGGCGCGGGCAATCGCCACCCGCTGGCGCTGACCGCCGGACAGCTGATCGGGGCGATGGTCGGCACGGTTTTCCAGACCAAAATCTTTCAGTGCCTGTGCCACCCGGCGCCCCCGTTCGGCCGCCGGAATGCCGGCCAGCGTCATCGGCAACGCAATGTTTTCGGCGGCACTCAGGCGCGGCACAAGATGAAAGCTCTGAAAGACAAAACCTATCCGCGTGCTGCGCACTTTTGCCTGCTCGTCCGGCGAAAGCGTCGTCACATCGCGCCCTTCCAGCAAATAACTGCCGGCATTGGGCCGATCAAGCAGGCCGAGCAGATTGAGCAAAGTCGATTTACCAGAGCCGGACGGCCCCATGACCGCGACGTATTCACCGGCATCAATTTGCAAATTGAGGTCAGCCAGCGCGTTGACCGTGGTATCTCCCAACTGGAAGGTACGCGCGATGCCCTTGAGTTCGATCAGCGCCATGGGCTACTTGCCCTTGGCCTTTTCATCCGGCACCACCGCCGCACCCGCCTTGACACCTTCTTTTTCCAGCGAGGTGACGATGCGGTCGCCAGCCTTCAGGCCTTCACTGATTTCGGTGTATTCCCAGTTGGCGAGGCCAGCCTTGATCTTGCGCTCCTCCAGCTTGCCGCTCTCGGCATTGAAAAGCAGCACACGGCCACCTTCCTGTATTGCTGCCGTCGGAATGCGCAAAACCTTGTCACGGCCATCCAGGATGATTTCAACGTCGGCGCTGTAACCGACGAGCAGCTTGCCAATAACCTCTGGCTGAACAAAATCGACCTCTATATCCACCGTGCGCGCCTGTTTTTCAACGGCCGAAACATACGGCGCCACACGCCGCACCTTGCCAGCCAACTGTTTGCCGGGCAGCGCATCGAGGCTGATCCGCACGATCTGCCCGGCGCTGATTTTCGGGGCATCGACCTCATCCATCGGCGCCTTGACGTAGAGACAGGTGTCATCGATCAGATCAATCGCCGGCGGCGTCGGCACACCTGGTGGCGACGGCGTCGAATACTCGCCCAATTCACCAACAATCTTGGCCACCGTGCCGTCGAACGGCGCATAAAGCGCAACACGGCCCTGTTCGACGCGAGTTGCCTTCAACTTGGCCTCAGCCTGCGTGACATCCGCCTTGCTGGTATTGCAACTGGCTTGGCGCGCCGCGGCCTCGGTGCGCGCCGCCTCTTCGCGGGAAGTCGAGACAAACCCCTTGGCCCGCAACTCACTCTGTCTTTTTGCCTCTTTTTCGGCGTTGACCGCAACAAGGCAAGCCTCATCCACCCGCCGCGCCGCCAGCGCGATCTGCGTCTGGGCCAGCGCTGCCTGCGCCTGCTGGTCGTCATTCCACAGCTTGAGCAACAACTGCCCCTTCTTGACCTTGTCGCCCTCTTTCACCCCCAGAAACTCGATGCGCCCACCAATGATGGTCGATAACTTGGTGCGCAAACAGGCCTCAACCGTGCCGGCACGCGTGTTGGCCAACGTCGCCTCAACCTTGCCTTCCGCCACCTCCTTGAGCACGACAGGAATCGGCTTGCTGCGGGTGAACCAGGCAAATGCGGCTCCCAGTGCAGCAAGAATAAGCACAACAATGACGATACGACGCAACATTGAAATCCTCAGTTAAAACCCGGCAACCAGCCGGACTGATTGGCGTGACCCCAAACCGGTTCGAGCGTTCCTTGATAGAGCGCCTCGATCACCGGCGGGTCTTGCCACGGTTCGTTCATGAACATCAAGCCAACTTCTTCCACCGTGCGCCCCGACCAATAATGCTCGGCCACTTCATCCAGCGCGCTGAGGGACAAACTGTGCGGTAGGCGCAGATAGTCGAGCCAGCTGGCATCGTGAAAGGAGCAAATGTACGGCCCCTTGGTCTGCGCACATGCCAGATTCTTGGCAAAAACACGCTGCGGATGCTTGAGGCGGAAAGTCATCGCATCGGTCCGCGTTGCAAACAGCAACAAGGCGTGCAGACGGCTGGGAAAATGGTTGTAACGCCGCTGGCGGAAATACTCCAGATGGTATTCCGCAAAATAATTCTGCACCGAAATCAACTGGTCGCCCGGCGTTGGCTCGCCACCTTCCGGCGAAGCCAGCGTGCCACCAAAGGGGCTGCCCTTGAGAATGTCCCAGCCCGGCAAATCTGCCCCGGCCTCAAGCCAGCAGAAGAGTTCAAGCGTGGCGGTGTCCTTGATCAGGTTATCCATACAGCTATTCTGATCGAATGCCGCCAATTGTCCAGTCAGCCGGTTTTTGGCATTGCATATTGCGAATATGGCATATGATTCGAATCCATATATTTTCGTTTTGTTACTCCAGCGAAACCGACCCGTATGCCTTGCCAAATCAGCCATCCAAAAACACCACCGCCCACGGCGCGCCAGGGGTGACTGGGTGACTTTACGGCGCGGTTTCCTGACCATGGCAGCATCACTGTGCGGCCTGCTTTTCATCATCGCCATCACCACTTGGGCGGCGCTAAATTCGTTTTATGACGCGGCCGATCAGGAGCGCCATCGCCAAAACTCGCTGGCGTTAATGAGCGATGTACGCCATGAGGTGGATCTCCTCGGGCGCTTGGTCAACTCCTACGTAAGCACGGCTAATCCACGCTTTCTCCACTATTACTACGACATTCTGGCGATCCGCGAAGGGAACAAGGTTCGCCCGGAGATTTTCCCGCCGGCCTTTTGGGACGAGGTCATCGCCAGCAGCAAGCCCTATGTATTACCTGCCGGCACTAAACCGATCACGTTGGTCATGCAGACACAGAAGCTGGAATTCGATGCGCAGGAACAAGCCATCGTCAGCCGCATACTAGCCCTCACCGAACAGATGAAACGCATCGAACAGGTAGCCTTTGCCGCAACCCAAGGGCTGTACGACCCGGAGAAGGACGAATTTGTTTCAGAAGCCAAGCCGCAACGTGAATTTGCTAATCAGTTGCTGCACCGCGCCGATTATCTGAAACTGCGTGCTGATCTGGCACTTACCGTCGAAGACCTCTCCCTTCTGGTCGACAGGCGAACGCAAGACAGCCTGGAAAATGCGGCCCGCCTGCTCAAAGGCTGGATCATCGCTTCGCTTGGCATGCTCGCCGTAACCATACTGTGGCTAATTTTTGGCTACCGCTATTTGCGCCGTAATCTGCTCAAACCACTCATTGCGCTGCACCGGACTGCCACCGCCCTTGCCGACAAATCCTACGCCGAACGCGTTGGAAAAATACGTGGCGTGGAGGAGGTCAAAATCCTGGCCGCCACAATCGACGGCATGGCCGCCGCCATCGAGGCCGATATCGGGCAACGCGAAATCACCCAACGCGAACTCAGCGAGGCGCGCGCTAAAGCTGAAGTTGCCACTGAAGCCAAGTCAATCTTCCTGGCTAACATGAGCCACGAAATTCGCACACCGATGAATGCCATCCTTGGCATGGCATATCTGGTAATGAAATCCGGGCTACCGCCACGCCAACATATTCAGATCAACAAAATTCACGGCGCCGCAAAAACCTTGCTCGGCATTCTCAACGACATTCTCGATTTTTCAAAAATCGAAGCGGGCAAAATCAAGCTCGAAACAACCTCATTTTCGCTTGAGGAAGTTGCCCGCGACGCTTTTACAATGATTCAGCAACGCGCTTGCGAAAAGCAGTTGGAGCTGATTCTGAATTGCACCAGGCCGCACAATCCAGGCCGTTTTAATGGCGACCCGCTGCGCCTCGGGCAGATTCTGATAAATCTATTGTCAAACGCCGTCAAATTCACCAACACTGGCCACGTCGCACTGCACATAGAAGAACTGGCTGCCGACACAGATAGCGCAAAACTTCGCTTCGCCATTGAAGACACGGGCATCGGCATGACAAAAGGGCAAATCGATCAACTCTTCCAGGAGTTTAGTCAAGCCGATGGCTCAATCACACGCAAATATGGCGGCACAGGTCTCGGGCTAAGCATTTCAAAACACCTGGTCGAAGCCATGGGCGGCAAAATTCTGGTCACTAGTGAAGTGGACCGTGGCAGTTGCTTCTCCTTCACCATCAAACTCCCCGCTGCACATCGACTTCGACCAGCGCCAGGCAACAACCGCTTGCCGGCAACCGCGCGCTAGTGGTTGACGACTACCAGCCCGCACGCGAAAGCATGGCAGGGCTACTCCGCCAGCTTGGTTGCGCGACGGTTGATATCACCAGTAATGGGAACGATGCCATCGCGCGTTTGCAAAGCGCCGCCCAAAACGGCCAAGCTTACGATTTGCTCTTGCTTGACTGGTTGATGCCGAATTTCTCCGGTAACGAAGTACTGGAAACACTGCATACCCGACATATTCCTTTGCCAGCACGCAGCATCGTCATGTCAGCGATGGATGCCTCGTTACTGCGCGACGAAGTAGCTGCCCTGGGTGTTTCTGAAGTACTACAAAAGCCACTTCTCCCGGATATGCTTGATTTGGCGCAGGAGTCATCTGAAGCGCAGTCCTCAGTGACCCCCGCCAACCCAGAAACTGGTGCAAAACAACTGACCGGCATGCGAATTTTGGTCGTCGACGATGACCCTATCAATCGACTGATTGCTGACGAACTGCTGCGTAGCTGGGGTGCTGAAGTAATTCTCAATGAGGATGGCGCATCCGCTGTCAGAACACTCTTCGCCGAACCGCCTGAGCATTTCAATCTGGTACTGATGGATCTGGAAATGCCGATCATGAATGGCCACGCAGCCACTCAGCAACTGCGCGCCGACCCGCGCTTTACAGAGCTGCCAATTTTGGCCATGACCGCCTATGCCATTGGTCACGAGCTCGACCTGGCGCTGCGAGAGGGCATGAATGGTCACATCCCCAAACCCTTCGATCCGGATGAGCTCCTGGCCATACTCCGCTCATATAAACGAACACCGAAGCAGCCACCCCTTGCCGAAATACGCGTCGAGCCCAGCGACATTCCAGAGCAGTTGCTCGCTATACCTGAACTCGACATTGCCGCGTTAAGCCACCGGTTCAAGGGCCGCAGCACATTCATGCTGCGCATGCTGCAGAAATTTTCCGCCGATTTCGGCAACTTCAACCAGGTTCAGCAGGATTTTCTCGCGCGCAACGACACTGAAGGCGCAATGCGCCATGCTCATTCACTGAAAGGACTCGCCGGCACCTTCGGCATGACTCGCCTCCAACGCGCGGCACTATTCGCCGAAAACTCTCTACGCACAGAAGGCACTTGCAGCGCATCTCTTCAGCAAAATTTGAACAACGAATTGAGTGTGGTTCTGGATACGATCCGTCAGCTTGACCATCCAGATAGTACAGGCAAAGTTAGCAACTTCGAGCCAAAGGAAACCCAAAAACTGCTGGACCGCCTGCGCCATCATCTCGAAGAGGCGGACGGCGAGGCAGAAAACCTGTGGGCAAACCACAAAGTACAATTTTCCAGTATCTATACGCTGGCTGAAATGGACCATATCGAACGCGCCATCAGCAACTGGAACTTTGATCAAGCACTCGCCGGTTTGTTACGGTCAACACCCGAAAACGAGAAAAAATCATGATCGCCGACAATCGCTCCACCATTCTGGTCATTGACGACACGCCGACCAACCTCAGCCTGCTCAATCAATTGCTCGGCGAACATTACCGGGTCAAGCTCGCCAATAGCGGGGCCAAGGGGCTGGAAATTGCGAATGCCACCCCTCCTGACTTGATCCTGCTCGACATCATGATGCCGGAAATGGATGGCTATACAGTTTGCAAGCAACTCAAATCCAGCGCCAAAACATCCGGCATCCCGGTCATTTTTCTAACGGCCAAGACTGAACTGGCGGATGAAGAAATGGGCTTTGAGCTTGGCGCGGTCGACTTCATCCACAAACCCATTGCGCCCTCGATTGTTCTCGCCCGAGTCCGCACTCATCTTCAAATTCGCGCCTGGCAAACCTTCCTTGAAGACCAGAGTGAATGGCTGCAGCATGAAGTCGAGCGCCGGGTAAACGAGGTATTGCACCTGCAGGAAGCCACCATCCGCGTCATGGTTTCGCTTGCCGAATTTCGCGATGAGTGCACCGGCAACCATATCCGACGCACCCAGAACTATGTCCGTCTACTTGCCGAATACCTGAGCCAGCAAGCACGTGATCGCGACTTTCTCACCCCGGAACACATTGACCAGATCGCCAAAGCTGCGCCTCTGCACGATATAGGCAAAATTGCTATTCCTGATCACATCCTGCTCAAACCGGGCAAGCACACAACGGAAGAGTTCGCGATCATGAAAACGCATAGCGCCAAAGGTGAACACATGCTGACCACCACCCGCCGCGAAATGGGCGAAGACAACCTGATGTTGCAGTACGCCACCGAAATCGCCCGTAGTCACCACGAGCGTTGGGATGGCAGTGGTTACCCGGACAATTTATCCGGCGAAAACATCCCGCTGGCCGCCCGCCTGATGGCTGTTGCTGATGTATACGACGCACTACGCTCTCGCCGCCCCTATAAATCGGCCTTTACCCACGAAGAAGCAGCCGTGCTGATCATGGGCGAACGAGGGAAGCATTTTGATCCGGCGCTGGTCGACGCCTTCAGCGCATTGGCAGATGAATTCGAGAAAATTGCCGCTCAATTGGCAGATGAATGAATAAACGTTTCAATAGAAACCCGCTAACGCCATGCTCCTCAAATTTCTGCTTGCGCTAACTCTTGCCCTGCCATTAAGCGCCTCTGCGGTAGATATCAACTGGTCCGGCTTCGGCACGGCAGGTTACACAATCTCCGACCAGCCCTATAAATATCAGCGCTTTATTGATGATCACGGCACACTCAAGAGCGACAGCATACTGGGAGCACAGGTTGATGTGAAATTTAACCAGCAATGGGGAGCAACAATTCAAGGGCGTCTATCTGCCGCGCCAGACAATGATTCGCGCACGGAAGCCTCCCTCGCCTGGGCTTTTCTTTCATGGCGACCAACGGACGACGTTCTCCTGCGCGCGGGCAAACTTCGCGTCCCGTTCATGCTAAATACAGAAAACCAGGAAGTGGGTGTCACCTTTCCCTATGCTCGCCTCCCGGTCGAAGTTTACGCAACCGCGCCGACAACCGATATTTATGGAGCAATGCTGACCAAAACATGGTTCACCACCTCCAATCTCGAATGGAGTCTGGATGGCTATTTCGGGAAAATTGGCTATTACCAGCGTTTTTACGGTCGAGACATGACAAACAATGGCCAAGGCGGCGGTTCATGGTTCGAACCGACAAACCTCAAGGGCGGTGGCTTGGTACTTTCCTTGCGTGATAGCGAAGACATCTACCGACTAGGGCTACACCGCATTGAAACCAGGCTACGTAACGGTCGCATCATGTCTGATCTGACATTCACGCCGCTCCCCTTCCCGCCAGGGCAAGGTTATTTCAATCTGGCAGCATCGCCTGAGATTGATAAAACCACCTCACCAGTATTCGTTATTGGCGCCAGCATTGGTTTGCCCATGAAATTCCGCGCCTCGGCAGAATACGCCAGAGTCAGGGTAACCAACGCCATCAACGGCTGGGATCGCTGGGCTGCGTATGGTGCTTTATCAAAACAACTCGGTGCCTGGACGCCATATATTTACTACGCAAAACTACGCTCCAATGGTGGTGTGTTAAGCCTTTACGAACCGAACAGTCTGATCAAAGCCGAATGGTCACACACCCGTACCGGCATTGTGTCCAGCTTTATTGATGCGCCAGCCGGTAGTAACAGCGCCGACCAGAAGATCAACGTGTTCTCACTCTCGTACAACTTTACGTTCTGAGAGTACCGTCATGGGGAAACTATTACTCTCACTTTTTTGCTTTGCCTCACTCAGTCCTCCGTTGCTGGCTGAAGAAGCATTCGTTCTGATTGGCCATCGTTCCTCGCCAAAAACCGACCTACCAACCTTCCGGCGACTGTATAGCGGGCGTGTTTTTCACTCAATCAGCAACCCGCAACACCGCTCAATCTGCCGCCAGGCACCTTTCCGTGAACAATTTTCTACCAGCATCCTCGATAGAATGAAGCGCAATACTCAGGCTACTGGCTGGTTCGCCGTTACCTGTGGCAAGGTGCTCCACCGCAGAACTGACTAATAGCGGAAGAGATCATCCAGGCCATATGCACCAATCTCGGAGCCGTTGGCTATGTCCCCTTAGCTGAAAGTACCAACAGGGGCAATATTTTTTCAAACCCTGATTTGTAAATTCTTCTGGCTTTTTCGCGAATCGATACTAAGATGAAATTGTGCTGAGGTTAGCAGCGAGCCCGGCAAGCTAGGTTGTCCAGCTGAGTAGCAGGGGATTCCATGGTTCGTGATCCGGGTATTCTTGAGATGACTGTGTAGCACACCTTAACGGCGCAAGCCGTCACCGCCCCAGCCAGATGCGCCAGGGCTTAAGTCGAAGGCCATACTTGAAACGTATGGCCTTCACGCGATGGAATCAACAATGCAATTTCAACGCCATGGCACGACGCCGTTACTCGATTCTGTCGTTCATAATGGCACGGTCCCCTATCCTGGTCGAGTGCCGTCCAATCTTGA
>JADJMS010000007.1 GCA_016709495.1 Candidatus Dechloromonas phosphorivorans
CCCGACAAGGAATTTCGCCACCTTAGGACCGTTATAGTTATGGCCGTGCCTACCGGGGCTTCGATCAAGAGCTTGCACCCATCAATTAAACCTTCCGGCACCGGGCAGGTCACACCCCATACGGTCCACTTTCGTGTTTGCAGAGTGCTGTGTTTTGATAAACAGTCGCAGCCACCATTTCACCGCAACCCCATCGGGCTTTCGGCGCGAGGCCTTATACCTACCGGGGCACACTTCTCCGAAGTTACGGTGTTGATTTGCCGAGTTCCTTCCTGAGTTCTCTCAAGCGCCTTAGAATTTTCATCCTGCCCACCTGTGTCGGTTTGCGGTACGGTCAATTCTAGACTGAAGCTTAGTGGCTTTTCCTGGAAGCTTGGTACAAATCACTTCAGCACCGTAGTGCCTCGTCGTCACGCCTCAGATAATTCCTCGGATTTGCCTAGGCGGGCACCTACACGCTTAAACCACCTATTCCAACAGATGGCTGACCTAACCTTCTCCGTCCCCACATCGCATCTAGAATCGGTACAGGAATATTGACCTGTTTCCCATCGACTACGCTTTTCAGCCTCGCCTAGGGGCCGACTCACCCTACGCCGATGAACGTTGCGTAGAAACCTTGGGCTTTCGGCGAGGGAGCTTTTCACTCCCTTTATCGCTACTCATGTCAGCATTCGCACTTCTGATATCTCCAGCATCCTTTACAAGACACCTTCACAGACCTACAGAACGCTCCCCTACCATATCCTTACGGATATCCGCAGCTTCAGTTTCACAGTTTGAGCCCCGTTACATCTTCCGCGCAGGACGACTCGACTAGTGAGCTATTACGCTTTCTTTAAAGGATGGCTGCTTCTAAGCCAACCTCCTAGCTGTCTATGCCTTCCCACTTCGTTTCCCACTTAACTGTGTCTTTGGGACCTTAGCTGGCGGTCTGGGTTGTTTCCCTCTTGACAATGGACGTTAGCACCCACTGTCTGTCTCTCCATGCTCGCACTTTGCGGTATTCAGAGTTTGCCATGGTTTGGTAAGTCGCGATGACCCCCTAGCCATAACAGTGCTTTACCCCGCAAGTGATACATGAGGCACTACCTAAATAGTTTTCGGGGAGAACCAGCTATTTTCGGATTTGTTTAGCCTTTCACCCCTATCCAGCTCATCCCCTAATTTTTCAACATTAGTGGGTTCGGACCTCCAGTACCTGTTACGGCACCTTCATCCTGGCCATGGATAGATCATCCGGTTTCGGTCTACGCCGTGCTACTAAACGCCCTTATCAGACTCGCTTTCGCTACGCCTCCCCTATTCGGTTAAGCTCGCAACACAACGTAAGTCGCTGACCCATTATACAAAGGTACGCAGTCACGGAACAAGTCCGCTCCCACTGTTTGTATGCATGCGGTTTCAGGATCTATTTCACTCCCCTCCGGGGTTCTTTTCGCCTTTCCTCACGGTACTAGTTCACTATCGGTCGATCACGAGTATTTAGCCTTGGAGGATGGCAAACTCATTTTGTTCATGATCGTTACACTCCCAGTGTAACGATCGATGCAATCACAACGCATCACCCATGCCTCATCAGCACGAGTGACACAACCTTCTTCCAAATTTTTAAAGAGCGTAACCTTTGATTGCTCAAAAGCTAAAGATAAACAAGTCTGCTTATCTTTAGGTTTTGGGTGGAGGATAACAGGATCGAACCGTTGACCCCTGCTTGCAAAGCAGGTGCTCTCCCCAGCTGAGCTAATCCCCTCTAAACGCGCCATGCTGCGTTGCTCAACTTCTTGCATAGCGATGCTATGTGGCGAAGTTTCGCGCCTTGCCTGACTCGTTTATCTGATAAGACGTTGGTGGGTCTGGTTGGAATCGAACCAACGACCCCGCCTTATCAAGACGATGCTCTAACGACTGAGCTACAGACCTCGTCTGTACGCTACTATTGAACAACCGATAGGTTGTGGGTGCCAGGATGCTTTCTCTAGAAAGGAGGTGATCCAGCCGCTGGTTCCCCAACGGCTACCTTGTTACGACTTCACCCCAGTCACGAACCCCGCCGTGGTAAGCGCCCTCCTTGCGGTTGGGCTACCTACTTCTGGCGGAACCCGCTCCATGGTGTGACGGGCGGTGTGTACAAGACCCGGGAACGTATTCACCGTGACATGCTGATCCACGATTACTAGCGATTCCGACTTCACGCAGGCGAGTTGCAGCCTGCGATCCCGGACTACGATCGGCTTTATGGGATTAGCTCCCCTCGCGGGTTGGCAACCCTTTGCTACCGACCATTGTATTACGTGTGAAGCCCTACCCATAAGGGCCATGAGGACTTGACGTCATCCCCACCTTCCTCCGGTTTGTCACCGGCAGTCTCGTTAAAGTGCCCAACTAAATGATGGCAATTAACGACAAGGTTGCGCTCGTTGCGGGACTTAACCCAACATCTCACGACACGAGCTGACGACAGCCATGCAGCACCTGTGTTCCAGTTCTCTTTCGAGCACATCCAAATCTCTTCGGACTCCTGGACATGTCAAGGGTAGGTAAGGTTTTTCGCGTTGCATCGAATTAATCCACATCATCCACCGCTTGTGCGGGTCCCCGTCAATTCCTTTGAGTTTTAACCTTGCGGCCGTACTCCCCAGGCGGTCAACTTCTCGCGTTAGCTACGGTACTAAAAGGTTTTACCCTCCCAACACCTAGGTTGACATCGTTTAGGGCGTGGACTACCAGGGTATCTAATCCTGTTTGCTACCCACGCTTTCGTGCATGAGCGTCAGTATCGACCCAGGGGCTGCCTTCGCCATTGGTGTTCCTCCACATCTCTACGCATTTCACTGCTACACGTGGAATTCCACCCCTCTGCCGTACTCTAGTGAGACAGTCACAAACGCAGTTCCCAGGTTGAGCCGGGGATTTCACGCCTGTCTTATCAAACCGCCTGCGCACGCTTTACGCCCAGTAATTCCGATTAACGCTCGCACCCTACGTATTACCGCGGCTGCTGGCACGTAGTTAGCCGGTGCTTCTTATTCCGGTACCATCATCCACACCAGGTATTAACTGATGCGATTTTTCCCGGCCGAAAGAGCTTTACAACCCGAAGGCCTTCTTCACTCACGCGGCATGGCTGGATCAGGGTTGCCCCATTGTCCAAAATTCCCCACTGCTGCCTCCCGTAGGAGTCTGGACCGTGTCTCAGTTCCAGTGTGGCGGATCATCCTCTCAGACCCGCTACAGATCGTCGCCTTGGTGAGCCTTTACCTCACCAACTAGCTAATCTGATATCGGCCGCTCAATCAGCGCAAGGTCTTGCGATCCCCTGCTTTCCTGCTCACAGAATATGCGGTATTAGCGTAACTTTCGCTACGTTATCCCCCACTGAATGGTACGTTCCGATACATTACTCACCCGTTCGCCACTCGTCAGCGGAGCAAGCTCCCTGTTACCGTTCGACTTGCATGTAAGGCATGCCGCCAGCGTTCAATCTGAGCCAGGATCAAACTCTTCAGTTCAATCCAAAAACATCACAATCCACTGACAGTAATTCTCATTACTTCGATGTATCTCTACATCCGTGTGATTGCCTTAATACTTTTTGCAACTTGCGTCGCTTCGCATCAAGGCACCCACACCTATCGGTTGTCCAAATTTTTAAAGAGCTTTCGCTGCGCCGTCTCGTTAAATTCGTCAGCAGCAAAGAAGCGAGATTATGAACCGTTTCTTCTAACTCGTCAAGACTTTTGAAGAAATATTTCTGAACCAAACTTCTTTTAAATCTATTTCCAACAAACTTTCCAAAACCCTGAAACCTTCTCTGGGCCTTGGTTGCGGGAGCAGGACTTGAACCTGCGACCTTCGGGTTATGAGCCCGACGAGCTGCCAACTGCTCCATCCCGCGTCCGTCAGAGGGGCGCATTGTACGGACCCCCCTATACCCTGTCAAGACAATTTGGAGATTCTTTTACTTTGCCTCTAACCATTCCAAAAGCGGCGCCCACTGTTCAACGTCCCGACGATGCTTTGCACGTGGTGGATCAAAGAGAGTCATCCCACCAGATGCCACGTTTACGTAGTTCTGGGTATTGCGTAGATAGGTGATGATGGGAATGTCAAAGTGCTTGATGAATTCCTGCAACATGCCAGCCGCCTTGGTCCTCGGATCGACGCGCATGGCGACAATGCCTACTTTGACACGCCGACCACGCATTTCATTTCGAATTGAATTCAGGAAATCCTCTGTGGCCGCCATATCAAAGATCGATGGGACCAAAGGGATAATTACCTTGTCGACCACTCGCAAGTAGTCGGTGAGCTTGTATCCCTGCAAACCTGCGGGCGCATCGAGAACGACCCAGTCGGCCTCCTGCGGCAGATTCAGAACGATTTGATTGCCGGCAAAGTAGCCAGTCACCGGCGGCAACGCTGGGTCACGAAATGCCATCCAGCGCAAGGCTGACTGTTGCCGATCAAGATCGCACAAGGTGACTGCCTTGCCTTGATTGGCGAAATAACCAGACAGATTCGTCGCAAGCGTGCTTTTACCCGCCCCGCCTTTTGGATTAGCCACCAGAACCGAGCGCATATATATATCCCCCTTTTATTGATCGGCAAATTATATTCCCCGGCGCATTCGGGTCATACATGCATAGAATGTTGCTTTTGATATTGCCAGATGCCGCCATGCCAACCCTAGTTTCTGATGATCGCCAGGGAATTCAATCGATTGAGGTTGGGTTTCGTCTATTAGATGTACTTGCAGCCACATCACGCCCAATGATGCTGCGCGATATTGCCAAAGGTGCAGGCATGCCTGCTGCCAAGGCGCATCGCTACATGGTCAGTTTCATGCGTATCGGCCTAATCGAACAGGATCGCGCCAGTGGGCGTTACGATTTGGGAAGTTACGCGCTTCAGCTGGGGCTTTCGGGGTTGGGCAGACTTGACCCGGTACGCTTGGCGGTACCCGTGCTAGAAGACCTTTGTGAGGAAATCAACGGAACTGTTGCCCTTGCCGTCTGGGGCAACCATGGCGCAACTGTCGTCCGCATTGTTGATGCGGGCGGGCCAGTCACAATTACCCTGCGTGCAGGGACCGTCCTTCCACTCTACAAATCAGCAACCGGCCGTGCCTTTGCTGCGTTCTACCGGGCACCGTATTTGAAAAAGTTGCTGGATGACGAACTGCATCAAGCGGCTGAAGCGACCAAAACATCAATTACCAACCTTAAACGCCAGCTTGAAAAAAACCTGATCGATATTCGTCAGCATGGCATCTCTCGCGCCACGGGCAGCCTGACGCCAGGCATCAATGGTTTTAGTGCACCGGTTTACGACCACAGCCAAACGATGGTTGCGGCGATAACCTCACTCGGCACCGTTGGCGATTTCAACGTCGAATGGGATAGCCCGGTTGCCAAAGCCATGCTTATCGCTGCCGGCAAACTGTCGCAGCGCCTGGGATACGAAGCGCCCACGGCCTGACACCTGTAGGTTCAGAGCAGAATCGGTTGATTCGGTAGCTCGTTCGGGTTTCTATCTCCCGCCGGAAAATATTGCGCCAGCAATTCTCCGGCTCTTCGAATGGCGGCCAGAGCGCCGCCACGATAGTCACCCGATTTGAAAGCCATCTCCATGCTTCGGCAGATGGCATCCCATTCAGCCTGCGGCACCTTTGCTGCGATACCACGATCAGCAAGAATTTCTACACAGCGATCTACCAGTTGAACGTAGATCAGCACGCCACTGTTTTCTTCTGTATCCCAAACTCGGAGTTGGGCAAACAAGTCATCTGCACGTTGTCGCGCGACATGGCCATGCCACAAGTAAACAAAGGGAATCGGGCCTTCGACGACAAAGCGCAACTCACCGCGCTGATTACTTTCAGCGACAACAACTGCCGCCCCAACCTCAGCCGATAGAGCCGGCCCAAAGTGACGCGCAGCAAGCCATCGCGGCGCCAGCAGGTGTTTGAATAATCGTCCGATGTTCATTTACCAGCTCCCTGACGCACCGCCGCCCCCGCCTGAACCGCCACCACCACTAAAACCTCCACCACCAGAACCGCCACGACCACCACCACTGAAAATTCCGCTTAGAACGATATCCAGACCGAAGATGGCGAGAAAGATACCGAGCAATGCGCCACCGATGATGCCGGCCATGCCGCCGACAAACAACCAGCCAAGGCCACCGGTCAAACAACCGACCAGACCGCACCCCACAAGATTACCCAGCAGATGGCGCAGAACCGTACCGCCGAGAACGACAGCCACCAGAACCCCGATCAACAAACCTTCAGGCATGTCGGTGATATTCATTTTCGCGCCACTCCAGGCCACACCGGAAGGCTCGGGTAGTTGTTCGCCATCAATGATTTTCGCAATGGCCGTGACGCCCGCATTGATACCGCCGGGAAAGTCGCCATTTTTGAAAAACGGCGTAATCGTTTCGGAGATGATGCGTTTGGCGGTTGCGTCATTGAGCGCACCTTCCAACCCGTAGCCCACTTCGATCCGCAAGCGCCGATCATCTTTGGCGACAATCAGCATCACGCCATCATCGACACCTTTGCGACCGACTTTCCATGCATCAAAGAGGCGGATACTGAACTGCTCGATGGCTTCCGGCTGCGTCGTGGGCAATATCAATACAACCAACTGAGCGCCCTTACGCGCTTCCAAATCTGCCAGTTGCTGCTCAAGCACAGCTTTCTGATCACCGCTCAAGGTAGCCGTAAGATCAGTCACGCGCGCCGTCAAAGACGGGATGGCAACCAGTCCGGACGAGTCAGCGCCCGGAGCCGCCCCCGCAAACAAAGAAAAAAGGCAGAGCAACAGCCTTGCCAGTCGAGCAGCCAGAAGGCTCATCGCGGAATTACTTGGCAGCCGCCGGCTTGGGCGCGTTGAAATCGATCTTCGGCGCCGTACTGATTGCTTTTTCGTTGTCTACGGCGAAATTAGCCTTGGTTTTCCAACCCATGAATGGCGGTCAAGTTGTTGGGGAAAGTGCGTACCGAGACGTTGTATTCCTGAACCGCCTTGATGTAACGATTACGCGCAACCGTAATACGGTTCTCGGTTCCTTCAACCTGCGCCTGCAAGTCACGGAAATTGGCATCCGCTTTGAGTTGCGGGTAGTTTTCGGAAACCACCAGCAGACGGCCGAGGGAACTGGACAAATCGGCCTGTGCCTTCTGGAATTTGGCGAAAGCCGCTTCGTCATTGATCAGCTCAGGCGTTGCCTTGATGCTGCCAACACTAGCCCGCGCTTCGGTCACTTGCGTCAGCACTTCTTTTTCATGCGCTGCGTAACCCTGAACGATGGCAACCAGGTTGGGTACCAAATCAGCACGGCGCTGGTATTGGTTGAGCACTTCGGACCAGGCCGAATTAACCGCCTCGTCATTGGTCTGAACCTGATTGTAGCCACAACCGGAAAGAAAGGAGGTGATCAAGGCAAGCAGGGCAAACAGTCTGATTTTCATGGCGTGGGTCTCACATATATACAAGTAGTATGAATATGGGGCCAGCGAGCAAAAAGCTCAAGCGTCATAAAGCCATCACATGAAAAGAATTGTGAGAAGAAAATTTCCTCAGGGTGCTGGCGGCTTGAGCATCTGTTGCTTGATGATCGGTCCAACTGCATTCCAGGCCAGTGTGCCGCCGACAACCAGCAAAGCAGTGCCAAGGACCAACTGAATCAACAGAACAATCAGGTCATGTTTCTGGCGACTCAGCTTGCGACTCGGGTTCGTTGCGCCACAACCCGGGCAGGCCTCGGCTGACGTATCGACTTTATGGCCGCAGGCGCGGCACGGAACAAGCGACATGATTTCTCCCTATCTGATTTGGGAATTATAGGCCGGAGCAGGCTACGAAGTGAGAGCCAAGCGCATGGTAGGATTCGCCGCCATGAATTCGACCCGCCAGCCTCCCGCCATTCTCATCATGGGCCCGACCGCCTCGGGCAAGACCGCTGTCGCCATGAACCTTGCCGACCGTTTTCCCGTTGAACTGATCAGCGTCGATTCAGCCCAGGTCTTCCGCGACATGAATGTCGGCACCGCCAAGCCGGATGCCGCAACCCTGGCGCGTTACCCGCATCGCCTCATCGACATCATTTCGCCGGAAGAAAGCTACTCCACCGCGCGTTTTCGCGATGATGCGTTGGCGGCGATGGCAGAAATCACGGCTGCCGGCAAAGTTCCGGTACTGGTTGGGGGCACGATGCTCTACTTCCGGTCGCTTTTGCAGGGGCTGGCCGAGTTGCCCAAAGCTGACCCGGGACTCCGCGCCGAGATTGATGCCGAAGCAGCAATCCACGGCTGGCCGGCCATGCACCAAAAATTAAGCCATTTAGACCCGTCGACCGCAACACGTTTGCACCCGACTGATAGTCAGCGCATCCAGCGTGCGCTGGAGATCTGCCAACTCTCGGGCCGCTCGATGTCCGCGCTATTAGCCGAAAGCGAACAGCAATGTCCGCCTTACAATTTTCTGTCGATTGGCCTGTTGCCGTCAGCGCGCAGCGTGCTGCATGAACGGATTGCCCGCCGCTTCGATGAAATGCTGCTCGGCGGCCTGGATGATGAAGTGCGACATTTGCGGCAAAAATACAATTTGCACCCGAATTTGCCGTCCATGCGCTGCGTTGGCTATCGCCAAGCGTGGGAAGCGCAAGATGGTTTGTTGCCGGCAAAGGAGTTGCGTGATCGCGGCATTTTCGCCACACGCCAGTTGGCCAAACGGCAGATTACCTGGCTGACCAACTCATTCGAAGCGGAAAATTTTGATTGTCTCGATCCCGCACTCAGCGAAAAAATCGCCGCGCGTTGCTGTCAATTTCTCCAGCTTTGATCCGGCACGGGCTTGCTTCTGGCCGCACAAATAAGAAGCATTGCCATTTCAACTGAGTAACTGCATGATGAGGGCTTAATAAATATCCCATCAGAGGAGACAAGAATGCCCCGCACTCCAAAAATTTCTGGTTATAGCTTCCTGCTACTCATCACGCTTGCAGCAGGATGTTCTAACTCTCCCGAAAAAACCACGGTGGCTGCACCAGCGCCGCCGCCCATCGTTGCCGTGCCCTATGAAGAAGCGGTACGCAAGGCGGCACAGGATGTGCTGACCAACGCCAAACTACCCGCCGACCAAAAATTCAGCCTGATCATTGACCCGCTGGTCGATGGGAACACCGGGCAACGCACGGTAGCCACCGCCAGTATGGAAAAAACCTTTACTGACATGGTCAAGGCCAATTTTCAGCAGCTGGATCTCAAACCATTCAATAATGAAGTAGTCGCCCAAGCGCCGTTGATTATGGTCGGCACTTTCACGCCGATCAATCTCCAGGGCAAGGCGGATGGCGAGCGCGACGCTTACCGCATCTGCTTCGCCCTGGCTGACCTGAAAACAGGGAAGATCATCAGCAAAGGGCTGGCGCGCGCCTTGCCAGATGGCTTCGACCCGACTCCGCTGCCTTTCTTCCGTGACATGCCGGTCTGGTCAAAGGATACGGCGGTGGACGGCTACATCAAGACCTGCCAAGGTACCAAGGCCGGCGACCCGATCAACCCGGCCTACATCGATGCCGTCCTGGCCTCGTCGACCATTAATGAAGCAATGGCGGCTTATCAGGCAAAGCGTTACAAGGATTCCCTGGCGCTTTACCAGTCCGTGCTGAAAAACCCGGCTGGCAATCAGGCGCGAGTTCATGCCGGCATCTACATGAACAACCAGAAACTGGGGCGCAAGCCGGCGGCTATGAAGTCTTTCGGTGAACTCGTCAACATGGGACTAGCGACTGACCGCCTGGCCATCAGCTTCAATTTCAAACCCGGCGCCACCGCCTTCACGCCTGACCAATATCCTTATGGCCTGTGGCTGACGGAGATTGCCAAACAGGCGCAACGTCAGACCAGCTGCCTTGAGGTCGCCGGGCACACGCGCAAAGGAAGCTCGGAACAACTGGATGAACGGCTCTCGCTACAACGGGCCGAGTTCGTGCGCCAAAAATTGATCGCAACCAGCCCGGCACTGGCCAAACGCAGCACGGCACAAGGTTACGGCTCGCAGAAAACGTTAGTTGGCACCGGCAAGGGCAACGACTCCGATGTGCTGGATCAACGTATCGATTTCAAGAAGACCGCCTGCTGAGCCTCATTCTTCGCCGTTGACGAGGGCCATTGCCATGCTTCGCCGGGTATTCCACCAGTTAGCCATCATGCTGAGCGGACTGCTCCTGGCAGCGGGCATCCAGGCCGGGGAAGCGGCGACGGCACTCAGTCTGCGCCTGGAAACCGGCACACATGTGGCGGCAATCCGCGCCGCCAGCATGGATGCCGCCGGGCGTTTCGTAGTGACTGCCAGCGAAGACAAGTCGGCACGGGTCTGGGATACCGCGAGTGGCGCCCTGCTCTCGATATTCCGCCCACCGTCTGCCGCCGGCAATAACGGCAAACTCTTCGCCGCAGCCATGGCCCCTGATGGCTTGCTTTACGCCACAGCCGGCTGGTCAGCCGGCAACGATCTCTATCTGGTTGGCCGTAGCGATGGCCAGATCATCCATCGCATCGCCGGCTTGCCCAATATCGTCACTCACCTGGCCTTTTCTCCCGACGGCAAGACTTTGGCGGTCGGCCTCTGGGGTCGACATGGTCTGCGTATCTTCTTCAGCAGCGATGGCTGGCAGAGTGTGCGCGAACTGAAGGGGGATGCGGACTACTCAGCTGAGGTCAATGCCAGCGCCTGGTCAGCGGATGGCAAGCAATTGGTGGTCAGCACGGCCGATGGTTATTTGCGCGCCTATCAGGCCAATAACCAAGGCGTCGATTTGCGTCTCAGCGCCGTGCCCGCTGGGGCCGGCACGCCACACGGGCTGGCCTTTTCACCGGATAGCAAGACTCTGGCAGCCGGCGCCTCGGATCAGTCGAACGTTGCCTTGATCGACGCGGCCACCCTGAAAACCCGCAAGATCCTGACACCACCGAACAGCACAAAAAATCGCGGCCTCAACGCCGTTGCCTGGTCGGCGGATGGCAAGCGCCTCTTCGCGGCCGGTGCGTGGACTGATGACAAAGGTCGTTTCGCCGTTTGTAACTGGGCGGAAAGCGGCGCGGCGAACCCAAGCTGTACTGCAGTATCCGGCAATACCATTACCGCCTTGCAGACAACAAGCGATGGCAAGCTGCTCTACGCCGCCGCCGATCCTGTCTGGGGCATGCTCGGCGCGCAAGAACAAAGTTTGATCACGGTCGCCAGCGCCGCACTGGAATTCCGCAATCTGCGCAGCAAGTTCCGGCTGGCACCGGATGCCAGTGCACTGGCCTTCCGTGATTTGCCCGGCGAAGCCAATGACGCCGCTTTTGATACCCGGCAAACCGCTTGGGCAAAAGCCAAAAAGGAATGGCAGGCACCGCGCACGATGGCCGGCAAGACCAATGTGGACAACTGGTTTGAACAACAACGGCCGCAAATCAATGGCAAAACCATCAATCTCGATGCCGGCGAATGGTCACTTTCAGCTGCCGTTGCCAAGAGCGGCGAGCAGGTCGCCATCGCCACCAACCACAATCTGCGACTTTATGACCGTAGCGCCCGCGAACGCTGGCGCACCCCCGCCCCCGGTACGCCATGGCAGGTCAATTTAAGCGATGACGGACGCTGGCTGGTCGCTGCCTTCAGCGACGGCACCCTGCGCTGGTATCGCCAGCAGGACGGCAGCGAACAACTGGCCGTTTTTCCGCACCCCGATGGCCGCCGCTGGGTGGCATGGACGCCCGCCGGCTACTTCGCGGCAAGCCCCGGCGGCGAGGATCTGGTCGGCTGGCAACTTGATCGGGGAGAAAAGCTGGCGGCTGATTTCTTCCCGGCATCACGTTTTCGAGGCGAGTATTACCGGCCGGACCTGATCAGCGAAGTGGTCAACAAAGGCGGGGTTGAAGCGGCACTCGCCGCCCTCGCCCGTGAAGGCGGCCGAACCGAAGCCAAGGCAACCATCCCCGAACGACTGCCGCCCAGCGTGCGCATTATGGGGCCGGATGACATGAGCAGCGTTGCCGGGAACAAGGTTGTCATTCGTCTTGCCGTACGCAGCGCCGCCGATGCACCAGCCAACAAATTACTGGCGCGCGTGAATGGCCAACTGGTTCAACTCCCCTCTCTTTCCTCACTGACCCGCTCGCCCGGCAACCAGCCCGGCGAAAGCATCTACGAACTGCCCATTCCACTCCCCGCCGGTGAGTCAAAAATCCTGACCTTTGCCGAAAACAAACACGGTGTTTCGCCCGAGGCCGCCCTACGCATCAAATCAGGAAAAGCGGCGGAGCCGGAACCTCCACCCGCACCACCGAGCAGCGGCCCCGATTTGCGCCCGGTGCTCTATGTCATGGCCATCGGGGTCAGCAATTACAGCGACCCGTCGATCCGACTTGAGTTTGCCGCCAAGGACTCCCGGGATTTGAGCAACTTCCTGAAAGCCCAGGAAGGTGGTCTTATACCGCAAAGTCACCGTGCGCAATCTGACCGACGCCAGCGCCAAGCGCGACGACATTCTCGATGGCCTGGAGTGGATACGCCGCGAACTGACCGCACGCGATGTGGCCATCATTTTCCTCGCCGGGCATGGGGTTAACGACGCCGATGGCGTCTATTATTATTTGCCACAGGATGTCGATATCAAGCGCCTGAAGCGTACCGCCGTGATCTTCACCGAGATCCGCAACACCCTGATTGCATTGCCCGGCAAAGCGTTGTTCTTTATCGACACCTGCCACGCCGGCAATGTACTGGGCACCGGTCTGCGCTCGATCCGCAGCGATACGACAGCAGTGGTAAATGAGTTGTCGAGCGCCGACAACGGCGTCATCGTCTTCGCCGCCGCCACCGGCCGGCAATATGCCCAGGAGTCATCGGACTGGGGCAACGGCGCCTTCACCAAGGCGATCCTCGAAGGCTTGGGCGGGCGCGCCGACTTCAACAAATCAGGACGCATCACCCACAAGATGCTTGATCTCTACCTTTCGGAACGGGTCAAAAGCCTGACCGAAGGAGCCCAGTCGCCGGTCACCATCGTCCCCAATGGCGTTCCCGACTTCCCCCTCGTGCTTGGTACGCGCCAGGGAACTTCAAAATAAATGGGTATCCGGATTTTCCAGGTGGACGGACGGGTTTGATCGACGTGCCTCGAATTGCATGGGCATTGTGGTCAATTTATTGTGCACCGCGTAAATACGCCTGTAATTCCGACATGGGATTTGCAACCCCATAGGCAACTCGGTGCCCACACCGGCCTTTCGATTCTCCAGAGCTCCAACGGCAGTTGCCGAGAACGGGGTCGTTAAGTTTTATGACATCGTTCTGATTTGTTCCTAGTCTTTCTTCACCAATCAGCCTATAAGAAGATAACTCCACTCTTTTGGTGCCGTGGGCCTAGTCGTTGGCAACCTTATTGTGAAGCTGCTTCTTGATCACGTCTGGTTCTGACGTGAAACGAAGATGACTGCAAAATTTAACATTGCTCCTTATTGATGGTTGCTAAACCCCGATGCCGCTGGTCTGTGATCCACCAAACACTGGAAACATCGCCGGCAGGCCAGTCCCTTTCCGCCAGACTAGCGGTCCCATTCTTTACGCGCTCTCCCACCCGACCAAGTTTGTTTCTCGGCGGATGCTGTCGTAGACGACGTGCGGGCAAAGCTGAAAAAGCCAAACCTTGAAGTTGTCCGCATTCCGGTGACGGGGCAAAACCGAATCCCCTTGTTGGTTAACGGCACGTAGCCGGGGGGGTGGCTCAACGACATACAACTGCGTGGCAAGCTTACATTTGCGATCAGCCACTTTATACTTGGCAGCTAATGGCGGCGCATCTAAAAATCTACGCTGATCTGGCGATAAGTCCGATGCGGCGGCCGCAGGCAGTTCGAACGAAAAGTCCTCCGTAAGTACGCGCCGTAACATCTCAATATTCAGATTGATTGGGCAAAGATTATCAGATTCCAAAATGCTGGAGGACGACGGGTGGCGCCTTGCCTAGGACGATATCCTGCGGTTTGCCTGAGCGAACTCTGGATCCAGCCAAGTCTGAGGAAACTTTGCACCCTTGGAACCGTACGGTTGCATGTGCCAAGATGATCCGGCGTTCAACTCTTGAATTTTACTGGTTGATGGAGCATCGCCCGTCTGACTGGAGTCAGCGGTTCACAGACTCTATGCCAACTGGTTCGAGTCACCGGATGCCGCCCATCAAGGTGGTTCTGGTAAGCCGAACGCAAACAGCTCAAAGCCAATCTCAAAGCCATGATGACAAGCCGAATTCTAAATCCACTTACCCAAATGGAACCGCAAAATAGCGGATATTGCATCAACGACCAGTTGCAGATAGGCAATTGGCAACTAGTCCTTTCCTCTCATCCAGAGAGATGTGGCCCAATCAACCTTGGTTGGGCCATTTCTTTAACCAAAAGAGAGTTCGCCACGAATTGTTAGGCGGTGTCACCGAACCAAAATGGCATGGGGCTGGTCCTTCCGCAGGTGTCTGGCGGTTTCGTCTTGAGCAGCGTTCGGACCGCTTACACAATGTTGGCCGGATTCTGACCTAGCCGGTTGCGATATCTTTCTTGGCATATGTATTCCGCAGCGCACAAAGCTTATCCATAATTCTGGCTCCTCCACCGGAAAATCCGGATGCCCAAATAAATCAGTGGGCGACGGCGGCGCCTTCTACAAACTCTTCAATGTGCAGTTCCTTGCGTTCCGCCAACAGGGAATAAACCGTTGGCACGACAAACAGCGTGAAGAAGGTGCCAAGCAGCAGGCCGCCGACGATGACCCAGCCGATTTGCTGCCGTGATTCCGCCCCCGCGCCGGTGGCCAGGGCCAGCGGCACAGTGCCGAGTACCATGGCGCCGGTGGTCATCAGGATCGGGCGCAAACGCAGTGTGGCTGACTCGATGACTGCCTCGGTACGCTCGATGCCTTTCTCCTGCAATTGATTGGCGAATTCGACAATGAGAATGCCGTGTTTGGTGATCAGACCGACCAGCGTCACCAGCCCGATCTGGCTATAAACGTTGAGCGTCCCCCCGGCCAGCCACAGCGCCAGCAAGGCGCCGGCCATTGAGAGCGGCACGGTGAGCATGATGATGAAGGGGTCACGGAAGCTCTCGAATTGGGCGGCAAGCACCAGATAGATGAAAGCAAGGGCCAATGTGAAGGTGAAGGCCAGCGAAGAGGATGACTGGCGGAATTCGCGCGACTGGCCGTTGTAATCGACGGCAAAGCCCGGTTTCAGAAGCTGGTTGGCAATGGCATCCATGCTGGTCAGCGCCTCGCCCATGGTGTAGCCCGGCGCCAGATTGGCGGTGATGGTTACCGCGCGGCGTTGGCCGAAGTGATTGAGTTCGCGCGGGGCAATGGTTTCCTTGACGCTGACCAGATTGTCGAGCGAGATCATGCTGCCATCGCGGCCACGGGCGTAGATGTCGCTGATATCGCTGGGGTTTCTGCGGTCAACGTCGGCCACTTGCACAATCACATCGTATTGCTCGCCATCGCGCTTGAAACGGGTCACCTGACGCCCACCAAGGAAGGTTTCCAGCGTGCGGCCGATGGTCTCGACCGGCACGCCCATATCGGCCGCCTTGTCGCGCTTCACTTCGACCGACAATTCCGGCTTGTTGAGTTTGAGATCAGTATCGACGTTGGTCAGACCGGGATTCTTGGCCAGTTCGCCGAGAAACTGGCTGGTCACTTTCTGCAATTCCTCGTAGGAAGCCGAGGTAACAATCACAAAATTGACCGGCCGCTCGCGCGGACTTTGGCCGAGGGAAGGCGGCGTTACCGGAAAAGCCAGCACACCGGGAATGCCCATGAATTTGGGGAACAGTTCCTTGGCGATATCAGGCGAACGACGGCTGCGTTCATTCCAGTCAGTCAGGCCGACAAAGGAAATGCCCTGGCTAACGGTTGGATTGCCGGCAACCACGAAGAAGCGCTCGACATCCTTGGTCTGGCTGTAAATGGTTTCGATCTGGCGCGCGTATTTGTCGGTGTAATCCAGCGTTGCGCCATCGGGGCCGAGGAAGACACCGAGAATGATGCCGCGGTCTTCAACCGGCGCCAGTTCCGACTTCAGCACATTGAGCAGTGCGACACAGGAGATCGCGACAGCAACAAACCCGGAGATGATGATCCAGCGCTGGCGAAGTGTTGCGGTCAACACCCGTTTGTAGCCAGAATTTAGCCAGTTGAGAAAGCGCTCGATCAGCAGGAAAGCCTTGCCATGCTTTTCCTCATGTTTGAGCAAAACCGAGCACATCATCGGCGACAGGGTCAGCGCGACAAAGCCGGAAACCAGCACGGCACCAGCCAGAGTCAGGGCGAACTCGATGAACAGCTTACCGGTGCGCCCGGTCATAAAAGCAATCGGCGCATACACTGCCGCCAGGGTCAGCGTCATGGCAACCACGGCGAAGCCGATTTCTTTCGACCCCTGCAGCGCAGCCTGCATGCGCGGCATACCCTCTTCAATGTGGCGGTAGATGTTTTCCAGCACGACAATCGCGTCATCCACCACCAGGCCAATGGCCAGCACCAACGCCAGCAGGGTCAGCGTGTTGATCGTGAAGCCGAGCATGAACATGATGGCGAAGGCGCCGACCAGCGATACCGGGATGGTGACCAGCGGAATCAGCGTTGCCCGGAAATTGCGCAGAAAGAAGAAAATAATCGCCAGCACGAGCAGGATGGCTTCGCCGATGGTCTTGAATACGGCCTGAATCGAGCGGTCGATGAAGATGGATGAATCGTAGGCAATGTCGGCCCGCATGCCCGGCGGCAGCTCACTGGTGATCTTGGGCAATTCCTTTTGCAGCGCCTTCGAGAGTTCAAGCGGATTGGCCGTTGCCTGCTTGATAACGCCAAGCGCCACCGCCGAGCGCCCCTTGAAACGCACTGAACTGCGCTCGGAAGCGGCACTAATTTCGACCCGGGCAAGATCATTGACCCGGACCGGGTAGCCATTTGCGGTCTTGACGATAATGCTGCCGAACTCTTCGGCGGTTTTCAGATCCGTGTTGGCGACCACCGAAAACTCGGTCTTCGACATCAGCCGGCGTTAACTGGTAAGCGGCGAGCCGCTGGCGGTCGAGCCAGATGCGCATGGCGAACTTGCGGTCGCCGAAAATACGCACATCGGCGGCGCCGGGCAAGGTTTGCAGACGCGGCTTGACGATGCGGCTGGCAACATCGGTCACTTCCAGCGCCGAATGTTTGTCGGAGGAAAAAGCGATCCAGATAATGGGGTTGGCATCGGCCTCAACTTTGGCGATCACCGGCTCGTCCACCGCATCCGGCAGCTTGTTGCGCACTCGTGAAACACGGTCACGAACGTCAGCAGCTGCCGAATCCGGCGCCCGTTCGAGCTTGAAACGCACGGAAATCTGGCTATTTTCGGCGCGCGAAATGGACGTGATCACCTCGACACCTTCAATCCCGGCCAGCGAATCCTCCAGCGGCTTGGTCACCTGCGACTCGATGATATCGGCTGAAGCCCCACGGTAGGTGGTATCAACCGTGACCACCGGCTCATCAATCTTCGGGTACTCGCGCACCGGCAGGCGACTGTAGGAGACGATGCCGATCAGCATGACGACCAGCGACAACACGGTAGCGAAAACCGGTCGCTTGATACAAAGGTCGGAAATCCTCATTTTGCGGCAGCCGTCCCGGTAGCCGCCGGCGCACCATCGCCGATAGCCCGTACCGGCGCCCCTTCACGCAACCTGAGCTGACCGGCGGTAACCACGACATCGCCAGCAGCCAATCCCTCAACGATCTCAACCTGCGCCGCACGGCGGACGCCTATCCTGACCTTGGCCAGTGTCGCCTTGCCCTCAACCACCTTGAACACCGCCGGCTGGGCACCCGGCACGATGGCCTGTTCGGGCACCATCAAAACATCCTTGCGCTCACCAAAAAGCAGGCGCACACGGACAAACATGCCGGGCCGCAACTTGCCCGACGCATTGTCGAGCCGCGCCCGTGCCGAAATCGCCCGCCCGTTCTGATCAACCAGTGGATCAACCGCATCAAGCAGCGCCTTGAACGACTGGCCGGGCAAGGCATCGCTGGTCAGTTCAACCGCCTGTCCCTTACTAACGCGACCGAGATAGGTTTCCGGCAATTTGAAGTCCATGCGCAGGGTGGCAATGTCTTCAATATTGATCAGATCCTGGCCTTCCTTCACATAGTCGCCAACACTGACATTACGCAAGCCGACCATGCCGTTGAACGGCGCCCTGACCCGCATCCGCGCCACCTTGGCCTCGGCCAGTTGCACGCTTGCCTGCTGCACCTTCAGGTTGGCCAGAGGTATCGAGCGCCTGCTGGCTAAGGAATTTCTTGGCAACCAGTTCCTGATTACGCTGGAAATTGGTTTGCGCCAGCGCCAGATTGGCCTTGGCCTGGTCCAGCTCGGCATCCTGTATTGCTGCATCAAGGGTGACCAGCACCGCCCCTTGCCGACGATGGCCCCATCCAGGAGCGGTAGTTGGCGCACGGTTCGCGCTGTAGGCAACATAGCCGAGGCCAGCCAGTCCGGTAAGCGCAAGTGCAATAACGATAAGTCGGGCAGGTTTTTTCATGAGATCGCCGTGGAATTCAAATGACCGGCGGTCAGTAAAAGGACTGCATTCAGAACTGGCCTGCGCATCGATAGAAATTCACGACCAATTCACCGGGACATTCAAAAATCGGGCAGTCGCGCGGTTGACCGCAATCAACGCAGGGCGGTTCGGGTTCGAACGCTGCATGACAGGCACTCAGCCCCTTGTCGGAAGCATCGGTTTTAAGTGGTGCGACGCGGACCAGCACGACGCCAGCCTGAATCATGCCGAGATATTCGGCGACGCCACGCGAGACATCGATGACGCGGCGCCGATGCTTGGCGTGCATGCGGTCATTGACCTTGACGATGGCACAGCGGTCATTGTCCAGGCGCCGTACGGCGACCGTACTACCCAGCGGAAAACGATTGCTGGCGGCAGTGAACTGCTTTACATCGAAACGTTCGCCAGTTGAGGTCTTTCGACCGTGAAGCCTGACCATAAAAGCTGGCCTGGCCACGCAAGCCTATGCTTTCGCTATCCAGAAGCTCCGCCGGGCCGGTCTCGGCCTCCGGCAAGGCCTTGTGCACATGGACCTTGGTTGATTTCTTGGTCGACTTGCCAGAAACCTTCTTGCTCGCCGCCCAGACGGCCGACGAGCCATTCAGCAACAACAGGCCGCACACCAAAGTGGCGACCCAGTGCTGCCATTTAGACCACGAGGGTCTGCGCTTCGTCACCCTGACGGGCCCGGATCTGACCGATGCGATAAACGGTTTCGCCCTGTGCCTTCAACTCGGCCATGGCGGCATCGGCATCGGCTGCCGTGACAACGATGACCAGACCGATGCCACAGTTGAAGACGCGGTGCATTTCGTTCTCGGCGACATTGCCTTCGGCCTGCATCCAGTCGAACAATTTCGGGCGCGGCCAAGCGGCCTTTTTCCAGCTCGGCGACCGTATTTTCCGGCAACACGCGCGGCACGTTTTCGAGCAATCCGCCGCCGGTGATATGGGCCATACCCTTGATCGCAACCTTTTGCATCGTCGCCAGCACTTGCTTGACGTAGATGCGGGTCGGCGCCATAACCACGTCGGCCAGCGTCCGCTCGCCATCAAACTTGGCGCTCATGTCCGGATTGGAACGCTCGATGATTTTGCGGACCAGCGAATAGCCATTGGAGTGGGCGCCAGAGGAGGCCAGACCAAGAACCACATCACCAGGAGCAATCGTCGCTTTGCCATCAATGGCCTTGGATTTTTCAACGACACCGACTGCGAAACCTGCCAGATCATATTCACCGGCCGGGTACATCCCCGGCATTTCTGCGGTTTCGCCACCGATCAGCGCGCAGCCGGCCAGTTCGCAACCCTTGGCGATACCGCCAACAACCGCAGCCGCCGTATCGACATCAAGCTTGCCGCAGGCGAAGTAGTCAAGGAAGAACAGCGATTCGGCGCCGAGTACGAGAATGTCATTGACGCTCATGGCGACCAGATCCTGGCCAACCGTGTCGTGACGATTCAGATCAAACGCTAGGCGCAGCTTGGTACCAACGCCATCGGTACCGGAAACCAGCACCGGCTCCTTGTAGCGTTTCGGCACTTCAAACAAGGCACCAAAACCACCAATGCCACCGAGCACGCCTTCGCGCAGGGTCTTTTTGGCGAGCGGTTTGATCCGTTCGACGAGTTCATCACCCGCATCGATATCGACGCCGGCATCACGGTAGGAGAGGGAAGTATTCTGGGTCATGGTCAGGGAACTCGCCGGGCGCGGGGTTATCCGCTGGAAAAGAGGACGATTTTACCCGAAACCACCAGCCGCCCCTAACCCGACGCCAAGCACGGAATTTCCTGGCTGCGCCGGGTGAAGGTGGTGGCTGATCGTCGACCAATGAATTCAAGCAACCTGAGCATTTACTTGCCTGACCAGCAAACCAAACAAGGTAAGGAAGCAGAAGCCGGCGCCAGCAAAGGTGGCCGATGAGCCGAAGTTATCCCACAGCAGCCCTGCCAGGCCGCTTGAAACCAGCATCGCAACACCACTCATCAAATTGAAGAAACCAAATGCCGTGCCACGGGAGCGCCGCCGGAGCCGTATCGGCAACCATGGTCGCCAGCAGGCCCTGGGTCATGCCCATGTGAATGCCCCACAAGGCGACACCAAGCAGCATAAGGGGCCAACCCTGCGCCATCCCAAGCACGACATCGGCAATGATCAGCACACCAAGACCAAGGCCCAGCAGCTTCTGGTGAAGACAGTTTGCCGAACGGATAGGCCGAAGCGGCATAGACCAGATTCATCGCCACCATCACCAGAGGAACCAGCGCCATCGGGATGCCGATCTGCTCGGCACGCAGAATGAGAAAGGCTTCGCTGAATCTTGCCAGAGTAAAAAGCGCGCCGAGGCCGACCACCCACCAGTAATGACGCCCCAGGCTCGCCAGTGCGGCCCGGCTGATGGGATTGATCGGCTCCTGTGGGCGTTACATTCCGGTTCCTTGACGCCAACCACCAGCAACAGCACACAAGCCAGCGGGTAGGCAGGCGCTCGAAGACCGCCCGAAGTCGTTGGCCCAGAGCACCGTTAAAAGCGTTGCAATGACGGGACCGAGAAGGCACCAACGGTGTCGAGTGACTGCCGCAGGCCAAAGGCGGCGCCACGCAAGCCCGCTGGGGCAATATCGGCGACCAGCGCATCGCGCGGGGCACCGCGTATTCCCTTGCCGATGCGATCAAGGAAGCGCGCCGTGACAACCAGCCCGGAACCCGTTGCCAACGCAAAGAGCGGTTTGGTCAGGGCACCGAGTCCATAGCCCAACACCGCCAAGCCTTTTCTTTTCCCCCAATAGTCGCTCATTGCCGGGAAAAGACCTTGACCACCAGCGCAGTCGATTCCGCTATACCTTCAATCAGGCCAATGGTGAATACGCTCATGCCCAGTGTGGTCAGCATGAACATCGGGAGCAGGCTGTGAATGAGTTCCGAAGATATATCCATCAGCAGGCTGACGAAGCCGAGAACCCAGATGGCACGTGGCATCTGTCCCAAAGGTGAGGGCGTCAGCGGAATTATCTTTTGGCATTTGGTCTGAATATCGAAAAACCGCAGTAACCACAAGTCAGCCATGGCCAAACGGGCCCAAAAACAAAAAGGACCAACGCCTCAAAGCGGTTGATCCTTCGTTGGATCTTTAGTTTGCGGGAGCAGGACTTGAACCTGCGACCTTCGGGTTATGAGCCCGACGAGCTGCCAACTGCTCCATCCCGCGTCCGTTAGAGGTGCGCACTATCCAGCATTAAGGAGAAGTGGGTCAATCATTATTTATAAATACCCGATTCGACTATGAAAAAGACTTCAAAGACCGACCACCCGACTGGCCGGAAAGCGCGCAGCGAAGCGGCTACCGACGCCGGGAGTGCTCTTGATTTCCAGTTGTGCCTGATGGCGGCTCAGTGAGTGCTTGACGATGGCCAAACCAAGGCCGGTACCACCGGCGTCGCGCGAACGGCCACGATCAATGCGGTAAAAACGCTCGGTCAGACGCGGGATGTGTTTGGGGTCGATGCCGATCCCCGTATCCTGCACCGCAAACTCGGCGCCTTGCGCACTGGCCCGCCAGATGATCCTGACCGTCCCACCTTGGGGTGTGTAACGCACGGCATTGGCGACCAGGTTACCGAAGGCACTGACCAGTTCCGGTTCGGAACCGCGCAGGTCACCCTGACCATCTGTCTCAACCACAATCTGATGGCGCCCGGCCGACAAGGCTTCAGCATCACGGCGGAGTTTGTCGACAATATTGACCATATCGACAACTTCCGCCTCCGGTGGCGGTGCCGATTCGATGGAGGACAGCGTCGGGTCCGAACAATGGACTGCATGCGCAGCGTTGTTTCGGACATCCTTCAAAAACGCCTTTGTTCGTCGCGGTCGACGTCGATTTCTGCAAAGTTCCAGAAAGCCGGCGAGCACGGTGGTGGCGTACGCAGCTCATGCGACCATTGGCGACGAATCACGGCGCATGCCGGTCCAGCCGGTCGGTCCGGGTGACATCACCGACCTGCATCAGCCGCCGAGTGCCGGCGCCAGGGAATGATGTGGCAGATCGAGAACACGATCCTCACCACGCTCGGAACGCAGGGTGAGTGGGCGCGAAAAATCTTCACCTTGCAGGTAAGCGACGAACTCCGGCTGGCGCACCATATTGACTACCGGTTGCCGCGGTCGGTGC
>JADJMS010000008.1 GCA_016709495.1 Candidatus Dechloromonas phosphorivorans
GCCCACGCGCCTGAAGAATCAACTCACTCATGGCGCAATGCCTCCGCCGGGTTGACGCGCGAAGCGCGCCAGCTGGGGTAAATCGTCGCCAGCAAGCGAGCACAAGGAAATCGGTCACGCCCACAGACATCGCCCCATTGCGGGTCGGATGGCAGATCGGAAATGTAATAAACCTCTTTCGAGGAATTGCACGCCAAACAGTTTCTGGATAAACGGCACCACCACATCGACATTGAGCGCCAGCGCCACCCCGCCGACAATGCCCGCAAGGCCGATGAAGGCCGACTAGCGCGCCCTGAATGACAAAGATGCCCATGATCGACATCGGTCGCGCACCCAGCGTGCGCAAAATGGCGATATCCGCCTGTTGTCGGTCACTGCCATGACCAGCGTCGGAAACCAGATTGAAGGCGGCCACCGCAACGATCAGGAGAGGATGATGAACATCATGTTCTTTTCGATCGCCACGGCGCGGAAGAAATTGGCGTGGCTTTTTGTCCAGTCGCTGATGTAGGCGTCGGCATTGACCATCCTGCCAGTTCGCGTGACACGTGGTGCCATGAACAGGTCATCGACCGAGCCGGACGCCGGTAACGCGATCTTCCATCTGGTAAAGCTTTTGCGCATCGCTGATGTGGATCAGGGCCAGGCCGCTGTCGTACTCATACATGCCGACCTCAAAGATGCCGACCACCTTGAAGGACTTGAGGCGTGGCACCACGCCCGCCGGGGTGACGGTGCCTTGCGGGGCGATCAGCGTCACTTTGTCGCCGGTAAAAACCCGTAAAGAACGCGCCAGATCAGCACCAAGCACAACGCCGAATTCACCGGCGCGCAGATCATCCAGACTGCCGCTTTTGATCGTCTTGCGGAAATCGGCAACGCGGTCTTCCATATCCGGCTCAATACCGCGCACCAGCGAGCCTTTGACTGTGCCATCGACAGTAAACATGGCTTGCGATTGCACATAGGGCGCCGCTTCACGAACGGCAGGATGTTTCTTTGTTTGTGCCGCAATCGATGACCAATCGCTCAATTCACCATTGATGCCGGAAATCTGGATATGTGAAGCGACGCCAAGAATGCGCGTGCGCAACTCCTTCTGGAAACCATTCATCACCGACAGCACGACAATCAGTGCTGCCACGCCAAAGCCGATGCCGAGCATGGAAATCAATGAAATGAAGGAGATAAAGTGATTGCGGCGTTTGGCGCGTGTAGCGCAGGCCGATCAGCAGTTCGTAAGGTAGAGCCATGCAGGGGGGGATTCGTCAAAGTCGCTATGGTACCTCAAGCGGTCTCTAGCCGTCTGATTCCGTCAGCCTCCGTGCATCTCACCCTGCTTGTTCCCGAATTGATATGGCCGGAGCCCTCCAGCGACCAATTTACCTTGGGCAAACTCGCGGCACCCGGCTTTGAATGGCTGATCGCCCGCGCCCAACTCGACCGCCAGCCACGTCTGCCGTTTGAAACCTCACTCGGCAAATTATTCGGCCTTGAAGCCCCGCCTTTCGGTGCTCTGCGCCTGCTCAGCGAAGGCCATGCGCCGGCCAACGAAGGCCACTGGCTTTGCGCCGACCCGGTGCATTTGCGCTTTCACCAGGAACGCATCATCCTCGCCGATGCCGGCGCTTTTGAGCTGGACGACGGCGAAGCACAAAGCATCACCGCAGCCTTGAACAAGGAATTCGCCGACATCGGCCAGTTCCACGTTGCCAGCGCCAAACGCTGGTATCTACGACTAAATGTTGCGGTCGACCACCCGGTTGAGCCGATTTCTTCAGTCGCCGGCCGCCGCGTTGACGGCGAATTGAGCGGTGGCGCCCTGCCCCTGACCCGCTGGCTGAATGAAGTCCAGATGTTTTTGCACGGCCACCCGGTCAATGAAAAACGCGAGTCAGAAGGCAAACCGGTGATCAACAGCTTGTGGCTTTGGGGTGGCGGCAAGCTGGACGAGGCGCAATACGCCGCCGGCCATTCGGTAATTTTCTCCGACAACCCACTCGCCATCGGTATTGCCAGCGCCGCCGGTATTCCGCTGCATATCAAGCCGGCCAATCTCGCCGCCCTGCTTGATCAAGTCGAAGCCGGTGAAAACCCGCTCGTCGTCTTCGATCAGTTGTTGTTCGACATCCTTTACGAAAACAGCGAAGGCTGGCGTGACGACTTTGCCGCGCTCGAAAACAACTGGTTCCTGCCGCTAAAATGCGCTCGGAAACAGGTTGACCGTATACCTTTGCTCGCCCCCACCGTTTATGGCGAACTGCGCTACACCATCAACGCCGGCGAACGCTGGAAATTCTGGAAAAAAGGCAGCAGCGTTCAAGCCATTGCCCAGGCACTTGCCGGAAACGAATCGAAATGACCCGTCTCACCACCCGCAGCAGCCCGCCGCGTACCGTCTGGCAACTTGAGCAACAAGGCATGCACCCGCTGCTCGCCCGCCTCTATGCCGCGCGTGGCATCACCGACAAGGCCGAACTCGACTACGAACTCAAGTCGCTAATCCCGCCCGCCGCACTGACCAACGCCAGCGCCGCCGCGCAATTGCTGGCCGACGCCATCGAGGCCGAAGCAGCATGTTAATCATCGGCGACTACGACTGCGACGGCGCCACCGCCACGGCAGTCGGCATGCGCGCCCTCAAGTCACTCAGCGCCAATGTCAATTTCCTGTTACCCGACCGCTTCCAAACTCGGCTACGGCCTCTCGCCGGAAATCGTCGATGTCGCCGCGCAGCAATCGCCCGACCTGATCATCACCGTCGACAACGGCATCGCCAGCCTGAGGAGCGTTGCCCGCGCCAACGAGCTGGGCATCGCCACGCTGATCACCGATCACCACATTTACCGGCTGCCACCCTGCCCGCCGCCGACTGCATCAGAACCCCAACCAGCCGGGCTGCGACTTTCCGTCCAAATGCATCGCTGGCGTTGGCGTCATGTTTCGTGATGCTCGCCTGCGTGCCGAGGCCGCGCGAACGCGGCTTCTTTGCCGACCACCCCGAACCCAATTTTGCCGACTTGCTCGATCTCGTCGCCCTCGGCACGGTGGCAGACGTCGTCAAACTCGACCGCAACAACCGCATTCTGGTCAGCCAGGGCCTCAAGCGCATGCGCGCCGGCCGCCTGCAAACCGGCATCGCCGCCCTATTCAAAGCCGCCAGCCGCGACCCGAAAAAAGCCTCAGCCTTCGATCTCGGCTTTCTTATCGGCCCGCGCCTCAACGCCGCCGGGCGCCTCGCCGACATGCGCCTCGGCGTCGAATGCCTGCTCACCGACGACCCGGCGCGCGCCCTGCAAATCGCCCAGGAACTCGACACGCTCAACCGCAGCCGCCGCGAGATCGAAGCCGGCATGCAGGAACAAGCGCTGATCCTGCTCGGAATCGATCAATACCGGGGACTGCCGCGCCCGCATCGCCCTCTTTGACGAAAGCTGGCACGAAGGTGTCGTCGGAATTCTCGCCTCGCGCATCAAGGAGAAATTGCACCGCCCGGTCTTCGCCTTCGCACCCGGTGAAGGCGGCATCATCAAAGGCTCCGGTCGCTCCATCCCCGGCCTGCATCTACGCGACGCGCTCGACCTCGTCGCTAAACGCGCCCCCGATTTGCTAGTCCGCTTCGGCGGCCACGCCATGGCGGCGGGTGTTACGGTCAACGCCGAAAACTTCGAGAAATTTCGCGAACTCTTCACTCAGGTCGCCGGCGAATTGATCGCCCCGCTGATTTAACGCGGACCTGGAAACCGACGGCCCGCTCGAAGGCGGCTACATCTCCCTCGAACCGCCCGCCTGCTGGAAAACGAAGTCTGGGGGCCAGGGTTCCCCGCCCGCTCTTCCTCGACGATTTCGAAGTCGAGCAACAACGCATCCTCAAAGAGAAGCACCTCAAGCTGAAACTGCGCAAAGGCAACACGCGCATCGAAGCCATCCATTCAACTTCAGCACCCAACCCGGCAACAAAACCCGCGCCGCGTTTCGGCTGTCGATCAACGAATACATGGGCGTTGAGAGCCCGCCGGGGGACTTTGGCTTCTGGAGTGCTACAGGTCTTTAAACGAAAATGCTGCCCCCTCAATAGCGGGCAGCATTTTTTTGTTCAAGAAATGAAGTTGACCGCAACATTCTCGTTTGAACCAAACTATGCTGATTGCCTTTTGCTATTCATCATAGATGCTTACAAAGTGAGTTTCTCATCAGCCATTAGCGCGCCCAAGAAGATGGGTCTGGGCACTGGGTAGAGTGGTTTCTCGTGAACTTGTAGACGGCAAGCAAAGTACTAATCTATTTCATTTCATGTTTGCCATTTTGTTCCCGCAACCAAGAAGGCTCCTCAGGGGCGAATGAGCGCGCATTTAGCCTAACATCATAGGCCAACATCTTTCCTTCATGTTTTATTTCCAAATTTGTTTCATCAATGAAACAAAACTGACCGGATTTTTCCATTACTTGCTCGTAAGCGGGCTGATTAAGGAAGGTGTTTCCTGAAGGCGCCCCAGAAAGGCGGCAGGCATAAACTACAGGAACACCAACTACAGTAAGTCCACCTGCAATGTTTACCAAATGAACTAACCCAAAATCAATTCCAATTCCTAAGCCGACATCCGTTAAAACAGAGTTGAATGACTTGCGGAAGGCATGATAGTGACGTTCAAATGAAGCATGACATTTATCGGCTACAGATACAATACGATATGCAGCATCGTCACCGCTGTAAAAATCGGGAAAGAATGCCAAAACACCATCCCCTGTGAACTTGTCAAATACACCGTACCCATCGAGTATGATTTCTTTTAAATCTTCACAAAGCGTCGTAATAAATAGCGAAAATTCTTCCGGTGTTCTGGCCTTAAGCATTAACTCCGTTGAGCGCCTAATATCAACGGCCATAACGAATGCTTGGCATTGACGAGTTTCAAGGAAAAGGTTTTGAAAACTGTCGGACTGGAGTAGAAACTGCTGGGCATCCTCTCTTACGCGGCTCAATATAAACCCAAGCCGTTCTTTCGCTTGAAAGCCCCAGTGTTTCTGTTAGTTCTAATTGTTTCTCTTTTGATATTTTTCTCTGTCGAAATAGCACTCAAAGAATGAGAAAGCTCATTCTCTAATTTTGTTTTTTTTCGGCGAGCAATTGCTGATACCTTGGGTCAGAAGTTAACGAGAACGAACCAGACTTCGAATCATTTGAAATTCGTCTTGCTGCTGCAAATGAAAGGTATTTATTAATCCCGTCCTTATCATTTTCACCAAGGATTTTAATTAAAATTTTGTTTTTACGATCATCATCTTCCGATTTCGTCCATTCTGTCCAATTTATACGAACTTTATCTTCAGGATTCGTCGTCGCCCGTATTATTTTTGCTGATGATTGTTGTCCCTTAGATTTTTTTTCTGAATCGCTCACGATAACCTCTCTACACCCCGTCCGAGTAACACAGGGGCTATGTATAAATGGATATTAGGAAAGCACCATTCCCCGGCAAGCCGGAAACTTGGTGCAACCCCAAAATTCTTTCCCGGCGTTCTCGCCACTCTTTGCTATACGGCGAACCATCTGGCTTGAGCAACGAGGGCAGTCGGGGCTTTTATCGGTTGCTTGAACAATCACAAAGTCCTGTTCCATGGCCGAAACATTTTCTTCTACAAAAGCTGTTGGCGCGATCACGTCGCTTGGTTCTGGCTTCGCCACCATGACATGGGCTATCGACGCGCAAACTTCAGCCAAGGCGTAGGCGCTCTTTGCCGGAAAGAAGATCAGGGGAATACCTGCAGCAGCACAAACGCGTTCCAGAAATTTGTCGCGCCCTTGCCGACTTTCCTTGGCATGCGATTGATCATTGAGTTCGATCACGCACACGGGTTTGAGATCATTCGGGCGGCACAGGACAAAATCAAAGTGTTTCGCACTGATCTGATTAAATGCGCGTTGCCACAGCGGTTTTGGCGTGCCCTTGGCAACGGTGACCACATCGGCAACGCGAACCTTGCCGAACACCCGGAAATCAGGACCGACGGCTTGATCCAGCACACCGAGAAACGAGCGCTCTGCTGGCGTGAATAGCGCATCGCCCAGCACGTAAGGCAAAGCCTCCGGGCCTTCAGGGAGTGGAACGATTGCGCCGCTTTAGAAGGAAAAACCCGACCAGCGCCAGCAGTACCAAGACAAGCAGCAACCAACGCATTGAGGCTCCTAACCACCGTTTATTTGATTATTAATTTTGACTACCCGATCAGGATACGCCGCTTGCATGTTCCGCTCAAGGCAAAAGCCGCTCTGGCAGCGATTCGCACTAATATTCATGGGACAAGTATGTGTTTTCTCAACAACCCAAATTCAATTGGCCAATTTGAAGACTGTTACGGTCAACACCGAAAAAGCCCTGAAAATTTTGTGCCATGACCTTTGGTGGCCAGCTCCTTCGATCCATTACAGAACTGTGCAAATCTCAACGCTTATTTGGAATAAGCTCTTGTATCGAAACACTGAGCATACCAACCCGACTTCACAGGAGAATCACTCATGGCCATCCCATGGCTCGCCATTTTGAGCAACGTGCCTTGGAAAGACGTTATCGATAAGGCCCCCAAAGTTGCTGACGGTGCGAAGAAGCTCTGGAAATCTGTGGCCAAGAAGTCTGGCCCGTCTGAGCCTGCCAACACAAACGTTGAGCCTGCCCACTCAAGCGAAGAACAAACGATTGCAACGCTGGACACACGAATTATCGAGCTCAAAAACGAGGTGGCAGCCTTGCATGATCAGATGCTCGCTTCTTCAGAAATCATCAGAGGCGCTGGCCGAGCAAAATACGCAGTTGATCAAGAGTATCGAGATATTTCGTGGCCGCGTGCTGCGTCTTGGATTGCTCACGATAACGCTGTCGCTTGTCGCATTGTTGGCGCTTTACCGGACGTTTCCCTGAGGCGTCAGCCCGCCGATAAAATATGCCTTACCACTTCGTTATCCAACCTGTGCGTGCCTGATGCTGACGGTTGGCCGGTGCGGCTCTGCCTGCCACAGATCATAGGCCAGTTGCCCTTTCAGCCAACTTTCCGCTGTCGGCCCATCCAGCCATGACTCCAGGCGCAGGGCAAGATCTATGCTGACCCCAGCCTTGCCATTGAGCACACGCGATAGCGTTACCCGGTTAATGCCAAGTTCTTCTGCGGCCTGCGTGACCGTCAGGCCAAGCGCCGGCAAAACATCTTCCTTCAAGGTTTCGCCGGGGTGCGGCGGGTTGAACATGCGTCCCATAGTTATCTCCTAGTGATAGTCCTGGTAATCGACCAGGATGGCGTCTTCGCCTTCAAACGTGAAAGTCATGCGCCAGTTACCGTTGACCGTAACCGACCAGTGATCGGCCAGTTCGCCAGCCAGTGGATGCAATTTCCAGCCCGGCATGTTCATTTCTTTGGCCGACCGAACGTCATTCAACTGGCGTAATTGCCGAGCCAGTCGTGCGGCGTGATCCGGGCGGATGCCTGACTTGCTGCCTGTCTCGAAAAACAGCTTCAGACCTTTGTGCTTAAAGTGCTTGATCATGAAATGATTGTAGCGCGATGCGCTACACGCCACAACCAAAAATAGTCGATGTTGGCGAAGGAGTGGCACGGATAGCGTCAGCGAGCAACACAAGGCTAAAAAGGAGTCGGGGTAGGGTTTCCTCGCTAACTCAGGATTTTTAGGTCATTTGTAAGACTGTTACGGTCAACGCTCAAAAGGCCGAGAAAATCTGATCGCTCAATAGTCATGTGCCGCTTCCTGCTGTAGTGCTGCCCGCCGGTTTTCATCGCATCCGTCATTTTGGTTTGCTTGCCAATGGCGGACGCCGAGGGTGGAAAAGCTGTTTTACGGACCTAGCCAGCATGCTTTCATTGCAGGGCGCTTGAGTCTGACTACATAATTGACGCATGAGTATCAATTTATCAACGGCCACTGCTGTCTGCGCAAGCGCTGCCAGACATCATCACCCCATGGTAAACCTCGTCCGGGCGAGTGTTTCAGCGGGCCGTTTTCCTTCGATTGAAGGAATTGTCGCGATAACGGTGCGCGCTTGAATCCTCTGGAGTCTGCCTCACCATCCGATCCCTTGCCAGCGTACTCAAGGGATGCGGTTCGTCGCACGAGTTCCGATGGCCGGCGGCTTTCTCTTCCGCTGCTGATTTCGCTGTTCTTCCACGCACTGATGTTGAGCCTGCAATTCGGCAGCCAGGAATTCGGGCTGCCGGGCTTCGCCCTTCCCTGGCAGGATAGACGGGTCGAGGTGCCTGAGCTGCGTGCGGTGCTGACATTGCCTCCGCTCATGGAGGCGAAACCAGCCAGCAGCGCTGACCCCGTGCCGTTGCTGCCGGAACCGCAAGAGCAAAGCCTGGCCGCTGGGCCGATGATCGTGACTTTCAAAGCACCGGCACCGCCCCCGGTGCAAGCAGCCCCGGCGCAACCAAGGCCAAGGAGCACACCCTCATTGCCAAAAGCCAAACCAAAGCCAAAGGCAGCGACTGTCGCAGCCCCGACCAAAGTACTTACTGAGTCGCCTGCTGATCCAGCCCGCCGAGGCAGCGGCTGACTTACCGGCGGCAGCACCGGCTGATGCGGCCCCTCCGCCCAAGCCTTTTCCGGCCGTGATTGCCATGGAGCAGTCCAAAGAAGCCGAATTCGTCGTGCCGCCCGCACCGTTGGAGCCAACGACTGCCGTAACACCGGCACCAGCAGATGTTGGCAGAGCAACGAAGGCCCGTGTCGAGCAGCAGACACTTGAACGAGTCGCCGAGGAAGAAGTTGCAAGGGCGGAGTCTGTACGGCTGGAGAACGAACGACAAGCTGAAGCCCGGCAGGAGGCAGTTCGTCAGGAAGCGTTGCGTGCTGAATCGGCACGTGCTGAATCGGCACGTGCTGAAGCTGAACGCCGTGAGCAGGCACGACAGATCACGGCCCAACAGGAAGCAACTCGTCAAGAAGCAGCGCGAGCCGAGGCGGCCCGTATTGAAGCCGAGCGTCGGGAGAATGCACGACAGGCCGCTGCTCAGCAGGACACCGCACGCCAGGAAGCAACACGTGCAGAGGCTGCGCGTATTGAGGCCGAGCGCCGGGAAAATGCACGACAAGCCGCCGCCCAGAAGGAAGCTGCCCGTCAGGAAGCGGCACGGGTTGAAGCTGCACGTATTGAAGCCGAACGCCGGGAGAATGCGCGACAAGCTGCTGCCCAGCAGGAAGCCGCCCGCCAGGAAACAGCACGGATTGAGGCTGCTCGGGTTGAGGCCGAACGCCGGGAAAATGCACGACAAGCTGCCGCCCAGAAGGAAGCAGCTCGTCAAGAAGCAGCGCGAGCTGAGGCTGCTCGGGTTGAGGCCGAACGTCGGGAGAATGCGCGACAAGCTGCAGCCCAGCAGGAAGCCGCCCGCCAGGAAGCAGCAAGAGCCGAGGCTGCTCGGGTTGAGGCCGAACGCCGGGAGAATGCGCGACAAGCTGCTGCCCAACAGGAAGCCGCCCGCCAGGAAGCAGCGCGGGTTGAGGCTGCACGAATTGAAGCTGAACGCCGTGAGGGCGCTCGACAGGCAGCAGCCAAACAGGAGGCCGCGCGTCAGGAAGCGGCGCGGGCGGATGCAGCACGGCTTGAGTCCGAACGTCAGGAGGGCGCTCGTCAGGCTGCAGCCCAGCAGGAGGCAGCTCGCCAGGAAGCGGCACGAAACGAAGCAGCACGGGCCGAAGCTGCGCAGCTCGACGCCAAGCGGGAGCAGGATGCGCGGCGTGATGCGGCACGGCGGGCAATGGGTAAGCAGTTGGACGAGGAAGCCGCCCGCCGTAAAGAAGCTGAGCAGGCCCCCCCTCGCTCACCGTCCGCCAGTCCCTTGCGCCGTGGCCGGCTCTTCGGGCGCTCCGACCCTAACGGGGAACTCATCCTCTACGCGGAAGCCTGGAGCAGGAAGATCACGCTCAACATGGGGTTCGATTTGGTGCGCGAGGCAGCCAAGCAGACGCACACGGATCCCATGGTCACGGTGGCAATTCGCAGTGACGGTTCAATCGAGTCGATAACGTTTGTGCGCTCCAGCGGCGTACCCGCGATTGATGATGCGATTCGCCGCATTATCCATAGCCAGATGCCCTATCTGCCTTTCCAGCCAGCACTTTCACGCGAATACGACGTGATCGAGATCCGCCGAACCTGGCACTTTGACACGGCGATTCGGTTAGTATTGACGGGACAATAACAGCCGCTCGCGTCCCTGATCGACTCGGCCATTTATAAAAACGAACCCAGGCAATAAATAGTTTTGTCCAAGACAAAACTATTTATTGCACCTACAATCCAGACTTCTGTCCAATTCGCACGCCGTTGTCCTGACAACATCGGCGAACCCTAAAAAGCCTGGAGTTAGCATGGAAAAACAGTCCTTATCACAGGCGCTGCCGGCGGGCTGGGGCAGGCGATTGCCCGCCAACTCGCGGCTGAAGGTTGCCGGCTTGTCCTGGTCAGCCGCGATATTGAGCGTCTGCAAGCCATTTATGGCGAACAACATCTGCAAATCGCCGCTGATGTCTCTACCGTTGCCGGAGCGCGCCAAGTGCTGGCGACAGCACGTGAACATGAAATGCTGCCGACTGCCCTGGCCCATTGCGTAGGCAATATTCGCCTGAGCGCCCTGCACCGCATGACCGAGACGGATTTTTTACCGATTGCCTGAACGCCAATCTGGTCAGCGCATTTCATACCCTGGCGGCCTTTGTTGGAGCCTTGCGCGAAGCCAAATTACCGGGAGCCGCGGTGCTCGTTTCTTCGGTGGCGGCGCGCATCGGCACGCCGAATCATGAGGCAATTGCCGCATCCAAGGCCGGCGTTGAGGGATTGGTACGCGGCACGGCTGCAACTTATGCAGCCAACGGCATACGGGTCAATGCGGTAGCGCCGGGCATTATGGAAACCCCCGCCACGACAGGAATTTTGGCCAGCAGCATGGGGCGCGAGGCGGCGGCGCGGCAGTACCCTTTGCCCGGCATCGGCTCAGCAGATGAATTGGCGGCACTGATGGTCTGGTTGCTTTCCGATCACGCTGTGCGAGTCACCGGGCAGGTCTGGGCGATGGATGGCGGTTTTTCCAGCATACGGCCGCTGGTCAAATGAGTACCCCTGCTCCCGCGCAGTGTGGCCTGGCTGGGTTATGGCGGTTTGATTCCCTTTGTGGTGCTGACTGCCGCCTTTCTGCTCGACCACCACCACGGTTTGCTGTGGAGCGATGCGCTCATCGGCTATGGCGCTGTAATTCTCAGCTTCGTCGGCGCGCTGCACTGGGCGTTTGCCATGACCTTGCCGGATCTGACTGATCAACAGCGCACGGCACGTTTTGCCTGGAGTGTGGTACCAGCCTTGCTGGCCTGGCCGGCGCTGCTGGTGGACGCGACGATGGCAAGTTTTCTACTGGTGCCGGGTTTTGTGGCGCACTATCTTCAGGACCGGCGCTTGGTCCGCAGCCAGAGTTTGCCGGACTGGTTTCTACCGCTACGTTTTCGCCTGACCAGCGTCGCTTGCCTGTGCCTGAGCGTGGTTGGGGTTTTGTCGTTGGGTCAGGTTTGATCAAGGAGTTGCCATGAGTGCCTTCAACAGACTACCGGGTTTTACCAGAACGCCGCCGGGCAAGGAGCGCAAAGTAATCCGCGCGCTGCCGATAATTTTCTGGTCGGCACCTTGCTGCTCGCGCTGCCGTCAATTTTCGTACGTTTTTTCCGTGGACCGGAACAGAAACAGAAATTGCCACGCGCATCATGAGTTTTGACATCTACGTGATCAGCCTCGTCATTCTGCACTGGACAGTGGTGGTCACCGTCGGCATTGCCGCCTTCATCATCATGGTCATGAAAGGCCCGGCCTATGTCGCTGATCCTTATCCGCTCAATGAAGCCGACACACCCGACACCCCCTTGCCACGTGGCAAATAGGCGCGCATGCCGGGCAAACTGAAACCTTCGGCGGTGCCAGCGGGCGCTGGTCGCGCATAGCAAAACTGGGTAGTCTGGCCGGCGGGGTCGCCGGCAATATGCTGGCTGAAGGTGCAAAGCAGTTTGCGCAAGGCAAGCGCCCGACAATCAATGAATTGCTGCTGACGCCGGCCAACGCCCGGCGCGTTACCGACCAGTTGGCTCAATTACGCGGGGCGGCGATGAAGGTTGGGCAGCTAATGTCGATGGATGCCGGCGAATTGTTGCCGCCGGAACTAGCCGAAATCCTCGCCCGCCTGCGCGCCGACGCCAGCCCGATGCCGATGAGCCAAGTGGTCAGCGTGCTCAACGCCAACTGGGGTGAAGGTTGGGACCGGCATTTTCAGCAATTTTCTTTCACCCCGGTGGCGGCGGCGTCGATTGGTCAGGTTCATTTGGGGCAGACCAAGGACGGCCAGCGTCTGGCGATCAAAATTCAGTACCCCGGCGTACGCCAAAGCATCAATAGTGATGTCGACAACGTTGCCACCCTGCTCCGCCTCTCCGGCCTGCTGCCCAAGTCGCTGGACATTGCGCCGCTGATGGCAGAAGCCAAACAGCAGTTGCACCATGAAGCCGATTACCTGCGCGAAGGCGCCTACATGGGTGAGTACGGCGACCTGCTGCGCCACGCCGGCGAATTCAGCCTGCCGCAAATGCACCGCGCGCTGACCACTGAAAACATCCTCGTCATGACGCGCATGGACGGCGTGCCGGTCGAGTCATTGAGCGATGCACCGCAAGCCGAGCGCGACCGCGTGATCGGCTTGCTCTTTCATTTATTGTTCCGCGAAATTTTGAATTCCGCCTGATCCAGACTGACCCCAACTTTGCCAATTACCGCTACGACAGCGCTTCGCGGCAACTGATCCTGCTCGATTTTGGTGCCACGCGCAGCTATCAAGCACCGATGATTGAGCACTATCGGCAACTGATGCACGGTGCAACCACCGGCAATCGCCCGGCGATGAATGCTGCCGCGCAGGCGATTGGCTACTTTCAAGCCGACATCAGCGATGCGCAGCGTAATCTCGTGCTCGACATTTTTGCGCTGGCTTGCGAACCCTTGCGCCACGAGGGCGAATACGATTTCGGGCGCTCCGATCTCGCGGCCCGCATCCGCGATGCCGGCATGGTGCTCGGCATGGATCGCGACTTCTGGCACACCCCGCCGGCCGACACGCTGTTTTTGCACCGCAAGCTGGGTGGGCTTTATCTGCTCGCGGCAAGATTGAAAGCGCGGGTCAATGTGCAAAAATGGCGGCAAATTTCCTGTCGACCGTAACAAATCACAGCGCAACGACACACAGCCACTGAAACCAACGGAGAAACACTTGTCCAAACTAAACGCCCTGATCAGCCTGATGCTTGCCACGTTGACCGCCACCGCCAGCGAAGACAGCATGAAGCCGCCAACCAGCCGGCAAGTCAATCAGGAAGCCTTGTCCTGCACCCACCCCGGCAATTGCGTGAACTCCTTCAGCAGCTACGGCCTTGAAGCATTGGTCTTTGAGGGCAATGGCGAACAGGCAATGGCCCTGTTGCGCGCGACGCTGGCCACCTTCCCGGAAGCAACTATCGTCAACACAGCACCGCTCTATCTGGAGGTGATTTTCACCACCCCAATCGGTTTCAAGGATCAGATCGAGTTCCGCATTGACGAGCCGTCAAAGCGCATCGACTTCCGTTCGCGCTCCAAGATCGGCTTGTACGATTTCAACAAGAACCGTTCGCGGATGCAGGATTTCACAGCCAGTTTCAAGACTGTTACGGTCAACGCCCTAAATGCCGGAAAAATTAACCACGCCCGGTCAAAGGAAATAGATCCGTTTGTTCCAGTGGTGGCGCCCACTATCAGACCAAACTTGCGCCGCCATACGGTTGGCAATCAATGAACATTTGACCACTGGCGGAAGATGATTTCCGCACATATTGCGCCCCCTCAGATACCTGTATAAAAATACACTCTTCGGCGGTATCGCACATGTTTGGCCATTTCGTCCCGTTGCCGGATGCACCACGGCAGTATCTGCCGATTGACAGCACCAAGGTTTCAGCGGGTTTTCCATCGCCGGCCGCAGATTATGTCGACCGTAGCCTCGACATCAACGAGTACCTCGTGCGCAACCCGGTGTCGACCTTCTTTTCCCGGTTGAGGGTGACAGCATGGAAGGGGCCGAGATTTTGATGGCGACATTTTGGTCGTCGACCGCAGCACCAAGGCCAGCCACGGTCATATCGTTGTGGCTTTCGAGAACGGTGAGCGACTGGTCAAGCGGCTATATCACCGCGCAGGGAAAGTTGCGCTGGTTGCGGTAGGGAATTCAAAGTATCCACCTGGTCATTCACGACGGCAACGAGTTGACCGTGGGGGGTTGTCGTCGGTCGTTTCAAGCGGATGGTGTAGGCGTGTCGGTCTTTGCGCTGGTCGATTGCAACAACTTTACGCTTCATGCGAAAAGCCGTTCGCCCCACGCCTGAAAAATCGCCCGGTGGTCGTTCTCAGCAACAACGACGGGTGTGTGGTTGCCCGGTCGGCTGAAGTCAAAGCCTTGGGCATTCCTGGGGGTGCCGTGGTTCAAGATCAAAGACGATGCCCGACGCCACGGCATCGTCGCCATGTCATCCAACTACGCGCTTTACGCTGACATGAGCAATCGGGTGGTTGAGGTGCTGTCGGCATTTTCCCCAAATATCGAGGTTCAGGCATTGATGAATCATTCTTGAATTATCCGGTTTCCGAATCTGCCCGGCGGCAGGTGTATGGTGCCGAAATGCGCCAGCGCATTGCAGACTGGCTGGGGCTGGCAGTCTGTGTCGGGATCGCCCCGACGAAAACGCTGGCCAAACTGGCCAACCACTGCGCCAAGAAGAATCTGGCGGGGCTGATGGCGTCTGTGATTTCACCCCCTGCACCCGGATGATCTGACGCAGCTATTCGACAGGATCGACGTCGGTGAGGTATGGGGTATCGGCCGCAAAATCAACGCCCGGCTTGCCGCCATGGGCATCAATACAGTTCGTCAGTTGCGCGACGCGGACGCTGAAACGCTGCGGTCGCGCTTCTCGGTGGTGGTCGAACGCACGGTGCGCGAACTGCGCGGCGTATCGTGCATCGAGCTTCAGGAAGTCACACCGGACAAACAGCAAATTATCAGCAGCAGGTCGTTCGGGCAGTTGATTCATGACCGTGTGGACCTTGAAGAAGCGGTCGCCAGTTATATGGCTAAAGCGGCCGAAAACTGCGGGCGCAGGACTCGCTGGCCGGCGCCGTGCATGTTACATCCGCACCAACATCTTCAGCCGGAGACGCCGCAGTATCAGCGCGCTGTCACCGTGCCCCTGCCGGATGCCACTGCCGACACGCGGGTGCTGACAGCGTGGGCGCTCAGGGTGTTGCGGCGAATCTATCGAGCGGGTTACGGCTACCACAAGGCCGGCGTGATGCTTGCCGACATCGTGCCAAGGCTGAGTCAGCAATATTCATTATTTAACGCAGGCGCCCCGCGTGCCGACGCCCTGATGCGCGTGGTGGACGGCATCAATCAGCGTTACGGACGCGGTTCGCTGCGGCTGGCTGCCGAGGGTATCGAGCAGGACTGGCGGATGCGGCGCGGCAACTTGTCACCGGGTTACACGACGGACTGGCGTGGTTTGCCGGTTAAAGCACAGTAAAAGCCTGCTGCGGATATTTGGGTATGTGGCGGGCAGCCGTTTGGCAAAGTGTTACGGTCAACAGCAAAAAACCGGAAAATTTGCGTTAGCGCCAAGCGGGCAAGCCGCGCCGCCCGCATTTTTGCTATCCTGCCGCCTTCTCACTGGCCGGCGCCAACGCTTGAGCCAACTACCCAATTGATGGAGTAGCAAAGATGGCATCACTGCAGGATCAGTTTTTGAAAGCCGGCCTGGTCAACAAAAAGAAGGTGAAACAGGTCACCCACGAAAAGAGCAACCAGAAGAAGGACGAGCGTCGGACAGGCACGCAAACCGTCGACGAAGCCCGCCTCGCCGCCCTCGAAACGCAACGCAAAAATGCCGAGCGGGCGCGCGAACTGAATGCGCAACGTGATGCCGCCGCCAAACAGAAAGCAATCGTCGCGCAGATTGTCCAGATGGTGCAGCAGAATCGCCAGAGCAAAGGCGCCGGCGACATCGCCTATAACTTCACCCACGACAACAAGATCAAACGGATTTATGTTTCGGCTGCAGTCCAGACCCATTTAATCGCCGGGCGTCTGGTCATCGTTTGCCAAGGGGATAACACCGAACTGGTGCCCAAGGTTATCGCCGACAAAATCGCCGAACGCGATGCCTCGCTGGTTGTGCGGGTAAACAAGACCAGCAATGAAATCGATGCGGATGATCCGTATGCAGCCTTCCAGATTCCAGATGATTTGATGTGGTAGTTCAGCCCCGCAGGTACGCCCACATGCTGAGCAAAAAGCGCCAACCAGAGATTGGCCTTTTGCTTGTCTTTGCTGGTGCGCCCGGAGCGACTCGAACTCCCGGCCCCTTGGTTCGTAGTGGTTTATTCATGTTTGATGGCCTTTCGGGTGAATTGACCATCGATTATAGGTTGAATAGTCAAAATGCTTCTCGAACAGAAGTATTGGAATTTGTAGTACAGAGTAGTAACCGACAACCGCGACCATCGCGGCTACAGAATTCTTGAAGCTGGCCCATGGCTAGTTTCGCGCGATGATGCTGAAGCATGGGCCGAAATTCTTAGAGACTTGGGTTACAAAGCACACATCGAGCGTATGCAGGGTGAACTACCCGGTGGCAGTGGCGATGATGACTTTGCCGCAGCGCTGGCCGGTATGGCTTGAACAAGTCATTCAGGCAATAACAACTAGACCACCCGAACGAATTACCTTGACTCATTTAGCACAGTTGTAATTCGGGAAATTACTGGAATTCGAAAGCGCTCCACGTTGGCTGAGTTTTTAGCTGATCTGCTGCGGGAGGATGGTACGGATGGTTTTGACTAAATCACAATCGGCTCGATTACCCAGCTTTTAAAACTGTGGGGGCCATTTTGACTTTTTGAAGCCACACAACAAAAAGGCCAATCTCTCGATTGGCCTAGTTGCTTGTCTTTGCTGGTGCGCCCGGAGCGATTCGAACGCCCTACCCCTTGGTTCGTAGCTGGTTATATCTTCAACTCCACGCAAATTCACAACGTGTCACAAAATATCGCAATACATTGAATTTATTGACAATTAATTGTATTTATTGAATTACATCGAGTCATCTCATGTCATAGAATGTCACAAGATTGCACACGACCAGTGCCATCCCGGTGCCATCCAAAAGAGTGAGATCAAAATAGGCAAACTAACCGATATAGCCATTAAAAACGCTCAAGCTGGCGAACGCGACTTACAACTATCAGATGGTGACGGACTTGTATTGCGTCTCGGGCGAAACAGTGGCGACAAATCTTTTTAGTACCGCTACAAGCGCGGCAACAGTTCAAAGTGGGTTCGGATTGGCAATTACCCCACTATTTCCCTCAAAAAAGCACGAGGTCATGCACAACTTATTTACCATAAACGAAAGCAAGGAATCGATCCAATTGAAGAGCGCGAACAGTTAGCTACATCGCAAAAGGCAGAACAAGCAGCCACCGATCAAGCGTTTGCCGCCCAGCAAGCTCGCATGACTGTCAAACTGCTTTTTGAACGATGGGAAAGCCTAGAACTAAAGGGGCGTAAAGACAAAGGCGTTGAAGTCCGCCGTACTTTCGTCAAAGACATTTTCCCAACCATTGGTGAAGTTGCCGCTGAGGAAGTAAAGCGAAGCATGATTGCTGCCTGTCTCGATAAAGTTGTGGAACGCGGCTCTCCTATAATTGCCCGTAACCTACTTGGCGATCTGCGCCAAATGTTTGGTTTTGCGATTAAACACGAATATGTAGAGAACGACCCGACCAGCCATCTGAAGCGTGACGATTTTGGTAAAAAAATCGAACGTGATCGTGTTCTGGACGATGCAGAAATAAAATTACTCGACAAGTTATTTCCAGATGCTCAGTTGCATGAAACAACCATCGCAGCCTGCTGGATTATGCTTGCCACTTGCTGTCGAGTCGGAGAGGTTATTCAAGCAAGATGGGAACATATCGATTTGCAGGCCGGAACTTGGCGCATACCGCCAGACAATGCAAAGAACGGTAAAGAACACACAGTTTATCTGTCCAGCTTCGCCAAAGATCATTTCAAGACTTTAAAACGGCTGGTTGAGGAATCTGCAAAAGACAAGAATGGGAAACAAATTGCTGAGGTCAGCCCTTGGGTTCTCCATGCTAGCCACAAACCCGGTCATTTCTGCCTGAAATCAATTTCTAAACAAATAGGTGATAGGCAACGCGGCGACAAGCAGCCAATGAAAAACTGGAGCAAGGCAACCAAATCACTTGAACTACCTCGTGGCAAATGGACACCACACGATTTACGGCGCACGGGCGCAACGCTAACGGGTTCTCTTGGCGTCCGCCCCGATATTATTGAAAAATGTCTGAATCACGTTGAACAGAATCGACTTGTTCGAATTTATCAAAGGCAAACCATAGTCGCCGAACAGGCTGAAGCATGGAGACTTCTCGGCGAACGCTTAGAGTTACTGACGAGTGAAAATCGAATGTTATCGAGCTTCACCCAGTCGCAGCTTAAACGTCACAGGCAAACAATCCAAGAATGTGTTGTTTATCTCGACGAACTGAAGTCAGGCGCTGAATTCATACCGCTGCACGGCAACGCTGCAAAATAGTTTTCGGTCAGGTAAGTGACGGACTTTTACACCTAAGTAATTTGTTCCAATGTCTCCGCTAATCAGCCTTTGATTGAGAAGGCGTGGGCGTAGGCTTTTGCCAATTGTCCCTATCTATCGAGCTATTTGCAGAAGATTCGTTGCCGGAATGGCTGACAATTTTTTCTCCAACTTTACTCAGTGCATCGGCGGTGGCAGCAACGCCAAGTTTGATTCCGTACGCAGTCGCAGCTAATCCAGCCTCAATGCCGTGACCAGCAGCCTTTGCTCCACGCTCAATGCCGCAAACAGTTGCATCTGCAGCACGAGAGAGCGCCGACATTGTTTATCGACAACTGAACCCTCCTCTGCATGAGCGCCACCCAATAGACAAAGGCAACCAGCCAGAGCAGCAAGGACGCGTTTCAAGGACATTGATTTAATCCACGAATATTTAGAGTAGGTAAAAAATATCATCGGAACTGACGCAATTTTGTACCCGCTTGTAACGTGAATGAAAAAATATGGACAAAAAAATCCCGGTAACCTGTACCGGGCAAAAAGGGGGATTTTCGTGCATCTCAGTTTGGGGCTGAGACATTCACAGTAGCGAATCAAGTTGGCAAGTTCTGTTCGGTGGCGCACGTGCCTTACAAATATGCAAACCTGGCTATTGGCCTATGTCGGACTTCTTTACACAACATAGAACTGTTACGCATCTCCCAAACAAATATTCCATTTGATTCATGCACATGCAATATGCGGCTCGTTAATTTCATGACGCGTCACTAGCAATCAATAAGAATCATGGGGGTGATATTGAGAATCAAGTCGATAGTATCGGAGCTGATGCTGGCGGGGATGCTGGTTAGTGGTGCAGCGCAGGCTACGTTAGTTGACCGTGGCGGAGGATTAATCTGCGACACGGATCAAAACTTGACTTGGCTTCAGAACCCTGATTTGGCCGTTCCATATAAAGTTTATTTCAATACTGCAGGGATTTTTATTAACAACTACGTTCATGCCGACCCATTAAGAAACCAATTTGTGGATGATTGGCGAATGCCTATCATTACAGAGTTGTTCTACTTATACTGGAATTATGGTATTCGTGGCAGCATGCCAGATACACTTTTTCAAAACGTTCATACAGAAAACAATGCCGCTTACTGGGGAGTCGCTTTGCAGTATTCGGCAAGGATTGATTTTGTTACCGGAGCCTATAATCTATTGGCAAACACCGCCCAGCCAATCTATGCTTGGGCAGTTCGCGATGGAGATGTGGATCTAGCGCCGGCCTCAGCAGTTCCAGAACCAAGCACCATCGCCCTGCTAGGTTTGGCCCTTTGCGGCCTTGCAACATCCAGACGCAAACGGGTAAGTAAGCAACTTACAAGAGACATACCATCGTTTTTAATATTACCAAACGAAACACTTTACTGTTTGAAATAAAAATCTCCACCGCCTGATCATATAAGGCCGGCGTTTGCTCATGACCAACACTTTTAGCTAAAGAAACAACCTCGTTTCGAACGTTTCTTAATACACGGTCAACAGTGACACCCGGCTTTGTCATTTCACGTACAAGCACCCGAGTAAACAATCCATTTCGTTCTCGATCCTGCTCTCCGAGTTTGTCGAGTGCTTGCTGGCCGTTACCGGCAGAGAACATAATCATTTGCCCTGTTGCTGCGGTCGTCGGTGCCAATCCACGCCCCCCTATCGCACGTCCCGCTCCCTTGAACGGGTTATCCCGACAAGCATCAACAATCGCCAGCGAAAACTTTGCCCGTTTTTCTTGCAGGTCGTCCAGTATTCGTTGCAACTGTATCGCCTCATCTTTTACCTGATCTTCACTGCCTCCCCGCACATCGATGGGAAGCAAATAATTTGCTGCGCCAATTTGAACACCATGTCCAGCAAAGAAAAATACGACTTCATCACCGCCTTCGACCTGGAGGCGAAAGTCTCGCAAAGCCTGCTTAAAGCCTTTCTCATCAAGATTAAAATATGCAAAAACTTGATACCCAACGGACTTGAGCGAGCCGGTGATGGCTTGCGCATCAAAGGCAGCGTTAAGTAGCTTGGGTACATATCGGTAATTATCGTTGCCAATCACAAGGGCTTTGCGAGGTGCGAAAATTGCTGCACTGCTCGGCTGCGGTTTTGGCGTTGTTGCAGTACTTTGTGCCACTTGGGGTTTTGCGTTAGTGCTCAGGACGCTGGTTCTGAGGTTGCGTCGAGGCAATCGTTGGTTTGTGCAACCGCAGCGACTTGCTTTGGTGTAGTCGAGGCCAATTTGACCAGAGCATTCGATTGGCCAATTTGTTCTCCGAGTGCTGTGGCTCGTCCCCAAGCCGCCGAAACACCTAACGATGTTGCTGGATAAGGAACGTTTGCTTTGCCCGCACCAGTGAGTGCATTAATTTCATTTTCCCGTGCATCTGCAAAAACTCCACTCATCTCAACCGTGGTAGTGGAGAAAGATGTTGATCCAGCCTGCACCCGAATATCCAAAGCCAACGACAAAGAACATTGTTGATTTTTTGACTCTGCCACATCTTTGACAACCACGACCTCACCAAATCGGTTATTCAGCATGCCTGCCAGATCACCGACAAGCTTCTTAGAATCATAGTCACTGGTATCGTTTCCTAATCTGCCCAGTTTTGCTGACAGTTCATTCAAATAGCCTACGGATTTGTTGGTATTGCCAGTAAGCAGTACGCAGAGTTTTACAGAGGCGTAAGTCCGGCTAGTTTTGGGGATCAGACTATTAAATGGGTTTTCCGCCTTGGTGTGTATTCCGGCGGAGTGGCACAACCACTAATAAATATCGAGAAGAACCCGACAATGACAAGTACTGAAAAACTCACACGGCGTTTCATGATATTTCTCTTGAACAGTAAGTCTATGCTAGGTGAAATCTTTCAACTTTCCAATCGTTAATTTTGCCCCTATTTCTGCGCAGACTTCGACTCCTGAACCACCGCCTTCAGTAACGCATTCCTGGCCACCATCAGCGCATCAAGCTTGTGGCGTTTGTCTTCTGGCGTCAGATCATGGTTGCGCCGAACCTCGCGCATCTCTGCGTTGATGTTCTATGTCGCTCATTCTGCACGGCTCAAAGGCTTGTACTCCTTGACCATTGGTTGTGCATCCTTCTCGTCGGCAAACTCGGTCTTGTTCTGCTTGTCCAACTTCCCGAATGGTGCCGTGCAGTCGTTTGCTTCGCCCAGCATGTCGTAGTACATTTCTTCATACTTGGTCGATTTGGCCGGCTCCTGGCTGTAGAAGCTTTTAATCACCGGCATTTCATCAAGCCGCTTCTCTCGCAACCGATTAGCGAAGAACGCCCGGTCACATAATTCCAAGCCATACATCGCCCAGGTATTCAAGTAACCACGTAACAGCGCCTTGATTGTCTCGCTGGTGTTCGGCTTGGCACGCATGAAGGGTTGCAGGTTCTCCATGCCTGGCGTCTCAATGCTTGCATGCGTAAAGCTGTTCTCGTTCGCCATCTGCTCGGCAATCTGTGCAAGGATCTGCGGCATAAAGTTGAGATTGAACGTAGCGCCAATGATTCGAGCAACATCAGCCCCTAACCCGTTCTGGCTATCACCCATCGTTGCACCCAGTGTTCGTTCTGCCACTGATGCCTGCGCTCCGATTTCCCAGGTCTTCGGCATTCTGAAATGCTCGTCACCCACAAAGAAGTGCCAGTAGCTATCCTTTTCCCAGTCTTTCAGATCCTGATATTTCGGATTGTCACGATTAAGCAGGTAGAGGCCCATGCTGAAGGTAGCCATTGCTGCGGTCTTGGTGGCAATCGCAGCTCGGTTTGGATCATGTGCAACGCCACGATATAGCCGGTCGATAAATAGCACAGCAGGTTTGAAGAACATCACGGTGTCGTACATGAAGTTCAGTTCCTTGCTGTCGCCACGCATGGCGAAGTCAGTCGAGACTTCCCGGCCAAGGTAGGCTGCATGTCGTGGGTTCTCGCCCTGGTCAATAGCGCGCTTACCTTTACCTGGGCGCGTACTCGTCTCGAACGAATCGGCCAGCGTCTCAACGAAACCCATCAGCTTGGCAGGGCTATCCAGTACGGTGCGGTAATCAATGCCCTGTGAGTGATAGAACTTTTCCAGCTTGGCTTTGAGCTTACCTTCATCGAGATAGATGGATGACAGGCCACCACCATTGGCGATGTAGTCTTTGTACAGCGGGTCATTCGTCATTCTGAGACGCATGCCGTTGAGGCTGTCGACCACTGGCCGGAACCCTGCGCGGCTCATCACCCCGCCCATGATCGTGTCACGGGCAATGTTGCGAACCATGAAGTCAGGCGTCAGGGTGATAGCCATCTGGCCGATACGCTTCGGCATACCCAACAGATTCACCAACCAACCTTGCACGGGTCGGTCAATCGAAGCCATTGCCCGGTTGAGAACAGGGTCGGCTACGTCGTAACAGCGGCTTGCCACCATGAAGGATGGCTACCACGTTACCGCCTGCCGGTGCCTGGTTGCCCATGAAGAAGTCAAACATGCCGGGGCCACCTTCAATCTGCGCCTCGATGTCGGCAATTGCATCAAAGTGAGCGGGTCTTTCCGGTCAAGCCTCAGCGCCTTGAGAATGCCGTTAATCACCTCGTCTCGTTGCAATCTGACAGGACGGCTCTCGGTGGCAATGCGAGTCATAAACTTACCTGATCCACGCTCAGACTCAGCCAGCGCCGCTATCTTCTGCCGGGCTTCATTCTTAACGGCAGCATCAATCAACATCGTGGCGTTGCCGATCATGTTGCCCAGGACATCACGGATATTCTCGGTGCCACCGATCAGCGCCTTAATGCCGGACCATTCGCCCGGCTTATCCTTTAGCCACCACCTGGCTGACCAACACGGTGGAACGGTAGATAGCATCAAGCACCTTGTCGCCTGCGCCCTGCCCAGCCTCGGCCAGCTTCTGGAACGGATAGGCGGCAATCTCGGCAGCATGCTTACCCATCTCGCCACGCGGCTGATAGGTCATGGCTTCACCCACTGAATGCACGACATCAGCCCCGGTGCGCTTGGTCAGGCCCAGTGCGTTACCAACACTTGCGCCAATCCCTGCGATACCGGCCACCGGCAGGCCAACGGCTTGTGACCCGAGATTCAATACCGTTTCGCCGGCAGCGGTCATGGGGTTTTCAAGAGCGACTGTTTTAAGAATGCTCAGCATGCTCTCTTCTTCTGCCAATGGCGCAAAGCCTGAGCGCAATTTGTTGCTGTCCGTGCTTTTTGAGAGTGCAGCGTTACTTGCCGGTTCGTCCGCTACCAACGAGAAGCTTGAGCAGATTGGTTACTTGATCGTTCATCTCGGCGATCTGGGCTTTGCGATCAATAACGATATCCAGTATGCGACTCATGTTCGCGTGAATGGTGGGTGCATCGCCCATGACTGACATCTGACAATACTTTGCACAGACAAGCCGGGCCAACTCCCCGGCTTTTATTGCCTAGTTAGCCAACTCTCAAACGATAGGCATCGTGCGCAGGCATGGCACGTAAGATTGATCACTGCCACCGATGTGATTCATCAGCCACTGCTTGATAAACTCGATAATGTGCAGGCTGACATCCTGACGAATTGCCTGCTCTTCCAATTGAGCAAGGCGTGCAGAAAATGCACGATGTTCGGCGATATGCTGCTCAAGGTCCGGGTAGCCGTGAAGCCGCATCAAAGCCTCTTCGAGTACAAAATGGCTGCGTGCAAACTGCACTAATTCGCTTAGTGCGAAGTACACAACCGACCAGTTATCACCACCCTCGACAACGCCTTGTAGTTTTTCAAGAATATTGAACAGTGTTTCGTGCTGCTCATCTATCTCTTGAATACCGGTGAGTAGTTCTTCGGACAAACCCATTGGTTACCAGCGCATATTCGAAAGCATCATTGTATCTGTTCACCACAATATCAAGCTTGGACCCACTTCATAAATCGCTGATTAGCTACCAAGCCAGCACCACGGGCAACCCTGTCCCATTGCACCAGCACACGGGTATCGCCAGTCGCCTCGAGGAGTGACGGAAGTCACAGCAGGTCAAAGGCACCCTGCAATAACCGCCGGCCCAATTACTCAACAATACAATTTGGTGCCATCCCGGTGCCATCCAACGAACACACAACAAAAAGGCCAATCTTTCGATTGGCCTAGTTGCTTGTCTTTGCTGGTGCGCCCGGAGCGATTCGAACGCCCGACCCCTTGGTTCGTAGCCAAGTACTCTATCCAGCTGAGCTACGGGCGCACTGCAAGAGCGCTGCATTGTACAGACTGCAGCGTAGAATGCAAGTCCTTTCCGAAATTTTTAGAGCTTTTATTGATGAGCACCCTGACTGTCCACATGCCGAAATATCCTGAATGCTGGGAAAGCTGTGGCTCTTGTGCCAGCGGCAATGTCTTCATTCTGGAGATTTTGGTCAAACCAGGGACTTATTGCAGTTTGATGAGACGATTTTGATACTGGAAACGGGCAAGGTGGCGCTTGATATCCCCTCGCCCAGCGCAGGTCGCATCGTGGCAATTCATGTCACAGAGGGCGATACAGTTGATGCTGGAGCACCCCTGGTAACGCTGGAAGCAGTTTAACCAACGGGGGCCACCATTTCTTCTGTGCGGCCCCCGTCACTACTTTGGGAATTCGATTTCCAGTTCGTTGCGCACTTCGCGCACACCTTTTACCGAACTAGCCAGGTCAAGTGCTCGCTGCAACGAGTGTTCATCGGGTACACCACCGCCCAGGATGACAACGCCAGCACGGGTTTGAATGCGGAAGCGGCTACCAGCCAGGCCAATGTCGGTACGTAGTAATGTTTCGATACGGTCATTCAGCAAGACATCGGCGTTCTGCGCTGCGTTAAGCGTACTTGAAGTTGGGCGATTGGGATGGTCTATGGCAAAGGCGGTGAGTCCAATCCCGGAAATGAGTAGGGTGGCGCTGACGGTGACGAATAATTTGCGGCTGCTCATTGGTGACTCCTGTTTCCATTGAACACCAATGACTTATTGCGAGTTCCGTGCCAGATCAATTTATTCCATAAATATCATTGATTTAGCGTGTCGACCGTAATACTTTCTGCGCCATCTCCGTCGCCCTCAGACGACAGCTATTTTTGAATTAGCGATCAGCAATTGTTTCAGCTTCAGTTCGAAACATGGCTGGCGAAAGATCGTGTTTCTGCAATAAACGATAAAACTCAGTACGGTTGCGATCGGCGATTCGCGCAGCATCGGCAACATTTCCGTCAGTAAGTTTGAGCAGTTGCACCAGATAATTGCGCTCGAAACGCTGCCTTGCCTCCGCATAGCTGAGCGCCTCCATCGTTGGTACACGCAGGGCACGCTGAACGAGCGCCTGGGGAATCAACGGGGTTGAGGTCAGGGCGCAACTTTGTTCAACCACGTTGAAGAGTTGCCGAACGTTACCGGGCCAGGCGGCGGTGGCCAGTGCTTCGAGCGCATCGGGTGCAAAACCGGTAATCGATTTGCCGTATTTCACGGTGATCAGCTGGACAAAATGTGCGGCAAGCAGCGGAATATCCTCGCGCCGTTGATCCAGTCGCGGCAAGGTCAGTGAAACGACGTCAAGCCGATAGTAGAGGTCTTCACGAAACTGTTCCTGAGCCATGGCTGCATCGAGATCACGGTGAGTTGCCGAGAGCAGACGCACATCGACCGCCTGTGCCTGCGTCGCCCCAACCGGCCGCACCATCCGTTCCTGCAGCACACGCAGCAGTTTGACCTGAAGGGCGAGCGGCATGTCGCCGATTTCATCGAGAAACAGGGTGCCGCCATTGGCCGCCTGAAACAAGCCACCACGCGCGTTGCCGGCGCCGGTAAAGGCACCTTTGACGTGTCCAAAAAGTTCGGATTCAAGCAAGGCCTCGGGAATTGCCCGCAATTGATGGCAACAAAGGCCCACGGGCACGCGGGCTGGCCAGATGTATGGCGCGGGCCAGTACCTCCTTGCCGGTTCCGCTCTCGCCACGAATCAGCACGCTGGCGTCAGAGACGGCCACCATACGGGCTTCGTTCATCAGATCGGCCATGCAACTACTGCGATAGACCATGCCGGACTGCCAGGCATCATCCAACTTTCCCGCCGGCGCAGGGATTGCCGATTCGTCACGCGGCAAGCTGGGAGCGGATAATTGCAGCGCCTGGTCAATTTTTCTCCAGTAATACCTGACTGTCAAAGGCTTGGTCAGGTAACCAAAACGCCTCTTGAAGTCGCATCGACCGCATCGGGAATATTGCCATGTGCGGTCAGCAGGATGACTGGCAAAGTCGGTCGTGTGCGGCGCATTTCCTCAAACAATGACAAACCATCACGTCCCGGCAAACGAATGTCGCTGACCACGACACGCGGCGGATCAACCGACAGATGGGCCAGTGCCTGCTCGGCAGATGCGACGGAAGTCACACGAAAACCTCGGGCATGCAGGCGCATGGTGAGCAGACGAAGAATGTCTTCATCATCATCGACCACCAAAATGTGGGCGCCATGCGAGGCCGGATAACTTGCTCATTTCGCCCCCGTTGCCTGCACTGGACGCGTTGCTCGCGCACGCGGCGGCAGGGTGCGCTCAATATCGGCCAAGCCATTGAGTTTTTCTTGTAGCTCAAGCGTCTTGCGCTGACTTTCTTTCAATTGCTCCTTTAATTGCGCGCCCTGCTTTTCAGCTTGCGCGTCAATTTTCAGTCGTTCGTTGTAATTGTCTGCCAGCAGGCGAACCACTGGATACAAGGATAGCGCAACAGGATCAGGCGATTTCATCAGGCTGTCGAGCAAACCCAGGGCACGATTGAGATCCTGCGCCGCACGGGGATGGCCGAGCAACATGGCAAGGCGCAGTTGATTGGCTGGTGACGAGGGATGCGCGCCAAGCGCAGTGCGTTCGCGCGTCATTTCGGCAGCCGACATCCGTTGCAGGGACTGGTAATAAGCCAGGGCAGGTACGACACCCGGCACTTCAGCGCTGACCGGTACTGACTCTTCCGGAGGAGTGCCGGCGCAAGCGGTGAGCAGGCAGGTAAACGACAAGGCAAGCACCTGTCCAAAATTACTGTTCATCCGGTATTTCCACACAAAAATGCGCCCCTTGCTGGCTCGGCAGAAGCGACACGCTTCCCCCCATGGCCCTGACCAGTTCGCGAACAATCGACAATCCGACGCCACTTCCCTTGCGCGGCAATGGCGCCACCCGTCGCCCTTGAACAAAAGGATCAAAGATTCGTTGCACATCCTCATCCGCCACACCCGGCCCCTGATCAATACAGGCCAGGTGCAGGGATTTGTCTTTATGGCTGGCAGTCAGTTGAATTTCACCGCCTTCAGGGCTGAAATCGACGGCATTCGACAGCAGGTTATCGAGCACGATGGACATTTTTTCACCATCGAGCATCAATTTTTCATCCGTTGCATCGACCACCACGTTTAGATGTCGTGCCTGGATTTGCAATTCGCGGCGCTGCCAGCCTCGTTCAACAACTTGCTCAACTGTATTGAGGTCGGCCGCAAACGACGTGCTTCAAAAGCGGCTGCGTTCAGGCTGAGCAAACTTTCGATCTGTTGTTGCAAGCCGATCACATTGTGCTGGAGTATTTCGACCACCTCACGCTGATTAGCCACCAGCGGCCCCGGCACCTCTTCGCGCAACAAGGAAACACCTTCGCGCAAAGCGGTCAGCGGCGTTTTCAGTTCGTGCGAGACATGGCGCAGCGAGCGTTCATGATCACTCTCAAGTTCCGACAGACGCGTGCGCAGCCGGTCAAATCGTGGCCCACCCACCGAAATTGGCTCATCAAACCGACTAGCTCCCAGCCGGGCAATGGCTTGATCAAGTTGCCGTACCGGGCGTACCAGCCACCAGCCCATACCCAGCGCAACAAGCAATGCGCCCGCCAGCGCCAGCGCCATTTGGCTACCCAAGCGCAGACGATGTGCCTCCAGTTCATCGAGCACCTGTTTGCTTTGTGCCTCGAGCGAACGCTGCGTCGCCTGGCGCAACAAATCATTGAGTTCAGCCAGACGACTCAGCAAGGGTGCCAGTTCAGCGCTACTGACTCGTTGCTCAAGTCCGCTGCGCAATGCTTCGGCGACCATCTGCCAACCGCCCAGCAATGGCAGCAACCGCCCGCCAGTCTGTCCCTTCAGGCGTTCGACCAACGCCAGTGATTGCGCCAGATGCTCCTCAAAACGCTGGTGGAAAACCGGATCATCCAGCACCAGATACTGCCGGGCACTACGTTCGATATCTATCGTCCGCTCTTCCAGTTCCTGAATTGATGCGGTCAATTGCAAGGCATATTCGCTGCTCGACCGTGATTGCTCGACCAGACGTTCAAGCAGCAGCCAGCCATGCAACGCAGCGCCACCCAAAAACAGGACGATCATCGCAAACCCGGCCAACATGCCCTGACGGAAGGAAACTCGAATCATGAAATCAATTTTCGGAAAATTCCAGTGACCGCAACAATCTGAATATCGCTTCAGCCAGACAGGACTCGATTCAATACAAATTCAATAAAAATCAACACCTTGAATCACGTGTCGCCATTATGCGACACAGCCTGGCTGTGCTGACAGAATGCACCCATCCAATTCAAAAAAAACATGTCGCCAATTCACGACAGATGCGCTGATTCAAGCCGATTTCAATACACTTCTAATTTCCTAAGCAACTGTTTTTTATAAATAAATATGAACTGGCACAGATATCGCGTTGAAGTTTATATTTTTGACCCCAAGCAAAGGAAACACCGTGTTCTCAAAACCCAGCATACTCAATCGCAATGACAACATTTCCAACAAAGATGGGCGCATCCTGAGCAATACCAACACGCTATCGACGCCAACAACTAATCAGGCGGCCCGTCCGGCACCAACACCAGTGCCACCGCCCGAAACCACACCAGTAGCCAACCCGGTAGTCGCCAGCAACAGTGAACCCGTGATAGGGGCACGCTTGATTGTCGGCCCGGATGTAAAATTAAAAGGAGCTGAAATACTCGATTGCGATACTTTGGTCGTTGAAGGCCGCGTCGAAGCGACAATGGACAGCCGTGTTATTCGCATCGCCGAGCACGGTTCATTTTCCGGCAAGGTCAGCATTGATATTGCTGAAATTCACGGAAACTTTGAAGGAGACCTGACTGCTCGAACTCAATTGATCATTCACGCTACCGGTCGTGTAAGCGGTAAAATTCGCTACGGGAAACTGGTTATCGACGAAGGAGGAGAACTTTGCGGTGACATTAACGCCCTATCTGCTGAAAATTCGACTCCGTCACGCCTGAGTCGTGAAACCCCGCCCAGTCTTAACGTGATTGCGGGTTGATTCCAGACGAATAAACGAACACAATCATTTAATGCATATTCCAACCAGTGCTCCATCACACCATAGCCAGACTGCAACGGTTTCTGCTGTGCAACCCAAACAGCCTGACAGCTATGGCGGTTTGCTGGTTCGACCAGTAGTTAGCCATCGCGAGGAGCATGCCTGCCATGAACTGGTGCGTCGCATGTATGCTTGGCGTGGCTATCTGACCGAACTCGCAAGCCCGCATTTATCACGCGACCGGCTCACTCTGGCCGCGTGGCGTGATGGCGAATTGGCGGCGACGTTGACCCTGGCACGTGACAATGGCAGCAATCTGATGGCAGAAGCTCTTTATCCGGCAGAGATTGCCGAACTGCGCAGCAAGGAACGCATTATTTGTGAATACTCGCGCCTTGCCATAGACCCGGTAACCAGCTCAACCCAGCTTATGGAACAATTTTTTCCGTATGGCCTATGATCTCGCAAAACGCATTTTTTGGCAAAAGATGCGATCGTCGAAATCAATCCGAGGCATAGACGTTTTTACGAACGAGAAATCGGATTTACTCAACTAGGACCACTGCGCGTCTGCCCTCGGGTGGACGCCCCTGCCTTGCTTTTGTATCGTGACATGGAACAGCCCCACAAGGCCAGGCTTCGCGCCTCTCATGGCCATCTTCAGTTACCCGACTTACCCATCGCCAGGCATCCAATCACGCCCTGAGTCGTTTATCGATGTCCGCCGCCACGGTTCTTGGGTAAACTGTTTCACTTTCTTCGCCCACCCCGAGAACCCATGGCCCAATATGTAATGTCGATGCTGCGCGTCAGCAAGACCGTGCCGCCCAAGCGGCAGATCATCAAGGATATCTCCCTCTCCTTCTTTCCCGGCGCCAAGATCGGGCTGCTCGGCTTAAACGGTTCCGGCAAGTCCACCGTGCTACGCATCATGGCCAATGTCGATAAGGAATACGACGGCGAAGTCCAGCATCTGGCCGGCGTATCCATCGGTTATCTGCCACAGGAGCCGTTGCTGGACCCGGCCAAGACGGTCAAGGAAGAAGTTGAATCCGCCCTTGGTGAAGTGATGCAAGCGCAGAGCAAGCTGGAAGCCGTCTACGCCGCCTACGCCGAAGAAGATGCCGACTTCGACAAACTGGCCGAAGAACAGGCTCGCCTCGAAGCAATCATCGCTACCGCCGGCTCCGATACCGAAGCCCAGATGGAACTGGCCGCCGACGCCCTGCGCCTGCCACCCTGGGATGCCGTGATCGGCGTGCTCTCCGGCGGTGAAAAGCGCCGCGTTGCGCTGTGCAAGCTGCTGCTGTCGCGCCCCGACATGCTGCTGCTCGACGAACCCACCAACCACCTCGACGCCGAATCCGTCGAATGGCTGGAACAGTTCCTGGTGCGCTTCCCGGGCACCGTGGTGGCCGTCACGCACGATCGCTACTTCCTCGACAACGCTGCCGAGTGGATTCTCGAACTCGACCGTGGCCACGGCATTCCATACAAGGGCAACTACTCGTCCTGGCTGGAGCAGAAGGAAGCCCGTCTGGAAACCGAAAACAAGCAGATCGACGCCCACATGAAGGCGATGAAGCAGGAACTGGAATGGGTTCGCTCCAATCCCAAAGCGCGTCAGGCCAAGTCGAAATCCCGCCTGTCGCGCTTCGAGGAACTGTCCAGCCAGGAATACCAGAAGCGCAACGAGACGCAGGAAATCTTTATCCCGGTCGGTGAGCGTCTGGGCGGCAAGGTTATCGAATTCACCGGCGTAACCAAGTCCTTCGGCGACAAACTGCTTTTGGACAACGTCAGCTTCACCATCCCGGCCGGCGCCATCGTCGGCATCATCGGCCCGAACGGTGCCGGTAAATCGACGCTGTTCAAGATGATCACCGGCCAGCAACAGCCGGACTCCGGCGAAGTCGACATCGGCCCGACGGTCAAGATGGCTTACGTCGATCAATCACGTGACTGCCTCGATGGCACTAAAACCGTCTTTGAAGAATTGGCTCAGGGTAGCGACATCCTGCAAATTGGCAAATTCGAAATGCCGTCGCGCGCCTATATCGGCCGCTTCAACTTCAAAGGTGCTGATCAAGGCAAGCAGGTCGGCAATCTCTCCGGCGGCGAACGCGGTCGTCTGCATCTGGCCAAAACTCTGATGACCGGTGGCAATGTTCTGCTGCTCGACGAACCGTCCAACGACCTTGACGTGGAAACCCTGCGTGCGCTGGAAGATGCGCTGCTCGAATTCCCCGGCTGTGCGATGGTCATTTCGCATGATCGCTGGTTCCTTGACCGTATCTGTACGCACATCCTGTCAGCCGAAGGCGATTCACAGTGGAATTTCTTCGAAGGAAACTTCCAGGAATACGAGGAAGACAAAAAGAAACGTTTGGGTGAAGAAGGTGCCAAGCCGAAGCGCATTCGCTACAAGCCGATTACACTGCTGGGCAAAATTCGGTTGCCGTAACAGCGAACCAGAAAACCGCCAATGCAAAACGGGCGCCGCTTGGCGCCCGTTCTTCTTTGCACCCCGCCAACGCGAGGTGCGTAATAAAACTCAGTGCTTAAGATTAGCAGAAAAAACCGCTTTGGTATTTTCTGAAAACTGAAAGTCGGTAAACGCGCGGTTGATCTCAGCTTCGTTACGGCCTTCGGTATGATCTTCGAAGCAAATGCCAATTACTTTTCCGTTGGCAGCCAGTGTCTGGAAAGCAAAACGCCAGCGCTGAGCCTCAGCCAAACGCTCGCGCAGATCAGCTTCGTTGGAAATTGAAATGCCGGCATTTTTCAAGGAATCCAGAAATTGCTCAAAGGACTCTGTACTCAAACTACCCATTTATAACTCCGTTATCAGTGCGGTGTTGAATCACCATGAGCCTAATAACGACCCTCTTGCAATTCGGTTGACACGAAAGTGATAGGAAAATGAATGAGATAATGGCGGGCATATGAAAAAGCAAAATACCCCTGCCGAGATTCCTGAAATTCGCCCCGGGCAATCCATCGAACTGCTCAAGGAACTGCACATCCTGACGCGTGATGGCAAGCTCAATCAGGATACGCGGCGCAAACTGAAGCAGGTTTATCACCTTTACCAGTTCATCGAGCCGCTCCTGGCCGATGCGCAAAGTCTGGCCGATCACGGTGCCGGTAAATCCTATCTCGGCTTCATTCTGTACGATCTGTTCTTCAAGGCTAAGGAGGCCGGTCACATCTACGGCATCGAAACACGTAAGGAGCTGGTTGAAAAATCACGCGAACTAGCAGCCCGGCTTGGCTTTGAGCGGATGAGTTTTCTTGATATCACGGTTGAAGAATCCACCCATTCCAGCGCCCTGCCTGAGCAAATCGATGTCGTCACCGCCCTGCATGCCTGCAACACCGCCACCGATGACGCCATCCGTTTTGCGCTGACCAAGCATGCCAAACACATCGTACTGGTGCCCTGCTGTCAGGCCGAAGTAGCTGCGGCCATGCGTGCTGGCAAGAGCGCCGCGCTGGCGAAAACGCCACTTTCCGAACTCTGGCGCCACCCGATCCACACGCGCGAACTTGGCAGCCATCTGAGCAATGTCCTGCGCTGCCTGCTGCTCGAATCCCATGGCTATCAAGTCACGGTCACCGAACTGGTTGGCTGGGAGCATTCGATGAAGAACGAACTGATCATCGCCACAAAATCAGCCGCAAAATCCGGTCGACCACAACAGATTGCCCGTGAACGTGCTGAAGCCATCCTGCGCGAGTTCAACATCGAAGAACTTGCGCCGCGTTTTACTTACTAAGCTAAATGACTGAACTCGAACTCCTCGCCCCGCCAAGAACGCCGACTTTGGCATCGAAGCCATCCGCCACGGGGCTGATGCCGTCTATATTGGCGGCCCGGCCTTTGGTGCCCGCTACGGCGCCGGCAATGATGTTGCCGAGATCAAGCGCCTGTGCGACTTTGCCCATCGCTTTCGGGCCAAGGTCTTTGTCGCGCTCAACACCATTTTGCAGGACGACGAACTGGAAACCAGCCGCCAGTTGGCATGGGAACTCTACGAAGCCGGTGCGGATGCCCTGATCATTCAGGACATGGGCCTGCTGGAAATGGATTTGCCGCCAATCAGTTGCACGCCAGCACGCAGACTGACAACCGCAACGCCGACAAAGTTAAATTTCTTGAAGATGTCGGTTTTTCCCAGGTCGTACTGGCACGCGAACTGTCGCTCGACGAAGTGGCAGCAATTCGGGCAAAACCAGTGCCACGCTCGAATATTTTGTTCATGGCGCACTGTGCGTCGCCTTCAGCGGTCAGTGCTTCATCAGCCACGCCCATACCGGACGCAGCGCCAATCGTGGCGAATGCTCGCAAGCCTGCCGCCTGCCTTACACACTGACCGACGAGAAGGGCAAGGTCATCACCGAGAACCAGCATTTGCTGTCGATGAAGGACAACAACCAGACCGACAACATCCTCGCGCTGGCCCAGGCGGGAGTCGGTTCGTTCAAGATCGAAGGGCGGTTGAAAGACCTTTCCTACGTCAAGAACATCACCGCGCACTATCGCGGCCTGCTCGACGAGGTGATCGCCAACAACCCGGAATTCACCCGCGCCTCCAGCGGGCGCAGCACTTACACCTTCACGCCACAGCCGGACAAAACTTTCAACCGTGGCTATACCGATTATTTTGCTGGCGGTCGTCAAGACGACATCGGCGCTTTCGATTCGCCGGCCTTCGTTGGTGAACTGATTGGCGAAGTGGTAGAAATTGGCGAAGGCTCATTCACGGTCAACGCCGAAAAACCTTTCCATAACGGCGACGGCGTTTGCTTCTACGACGCCCACGGCGAAGTCGTCGGCATGCGTATCAACCGCGCCGAGGGCAAAACCCTGTTCCCGGCGGAAATGCCGGAAGAACTCAGCGAAGGCGCCACCCTCTTCCGCAATCGCGATCAGGAATTCGAGCGTTCGCTGGAAAAGGAATCGGCAAATCGTCGCATATCAGTCAAACCACTGTTTGCCGAAACCGCCACGGGTTTTGCACTGACCCTGAGCGACGAGGATGGCGTATCTGTTACGGTCAACCTCGAAAAATGCGAAAAAATTGGTAGTGAAATTGCACAGAATCCGGAAAACGCACTCGCCAAACTCAAAGAGAATCTCGGCAAATTCGGCAACACGATGTTTGTCGCTGAACCGGTTGAACTCAAACTATCGCAGCGTGGTTCCTGCCGGTCAGCGCAGTCAACGCCCTGCGCCGCGAAGCCACCGAAAAACTGGAGGCCGCCCGCCTCGCCAACTACCAGCGCCCTTTACGTGCCAATCCGGCCGCCAATCCGGTGCCCTATCCGCAGGAAGAACTCACTTACCTCGGCAACGTCTTCAACGCCAAGGCCCGCCAGTTCTACGAAAAACACGGAGTCAAACTGATCGCCGAAGCCTACGAAGCAAATCAGGAAAAAGGCATGGTCTCGCTGATGATCACCCGCCACTGCCTGCGCTACAGCTTCAATCTTTGCCCGAAAGAGGTCAAACACCTCAAGCCCGACCCGATGACCTTGATCAACGGCAGCGAAAAACTGATCCTGAAATTTGACTGCAAGGCCTGCGAAATGCACGTCATCGGCAAGATGAAGAAGGGCGTCGTACTTAACCTTGGGTCGATCCGGCCAGGAACTGGCGGCTGAATTCTGGGGAGGCTTACCCCGCCTTCCTCAACATATCCACACGCTGCGGATTGAAGAAGGTCGCACCTTCCGGGGTCAGGTAGGACTCGAACTTTTCCTTCACCTGTTGATATAGGGCCGGAGCGAGTTGATGGTTGGAGTGGGTGACCTGAATCATCCGCTGGTCGAACTGATCGAAATTTTCAAAGAAGCTGCGGGTGTTGAAAAACAGCTGCTTTTCGAGGCTCAGGCTGCCAGCGTCAACGGCCTTGCAGATGGCAGCAAAGGCGGCTTCACGCACCATTTTTTCGTCATGGAACAGGCGGAATACTTCATTCAGATCACCGGCAAAGACCGGCTCGGAAATCCATGCCAAGCCACCCGGTTTGAGAACGCGGGCGATTTCACTTAGCGCCTGATCCATATGTGCCACCGGCACATGGTGCAGGGATTTGAACATCAGCACGATGTCGAAACTATTGTCAGTTGCTGGTATGGCCTCCGCGCCACCGTGGCTGAAACGCACTTGTGGCAAGTCGCTAACCTGTAGATTGCGCTGATGCTGAATGTCATCAACCTCAAGGGCAACGATTTCCTTCAGCCTGCCAGTTTCGGCCAGCAGGCGGGTTTTCTCGGCCTTGCCACAGCCGAGTTCGAGTACTCGGGCACCATCGAAAGGCAGTTCGGCCAGCATGAGTTTGATTTCGTTGACTTGCGCAGTCTGGTTTGGATCGGCAATTTTCATGGCAACACTTTCCGGCGTTTGTTGTTCAAAATTTTTCACCCAATTTAGTTGTTGACCGTAACAGTTCATCCGCCAGCAATCGGAAAATCAATGCAGGCCTGCGCTATAGTTTCGGCTTCAACTTTTTTGCCTCGCCACGCTTCAGATGAAACCGACACCCTGCCCTTCTTGCAGCCAAACGATGAGCAAACATCGTTTTGAACGCTTGCTGCACGGCGAAGTAGTGCTTGATCTGTGTTTTTCCTGTCAGGGCATCTGGTTTGATGAATATGAGAGCGCCCAGATCACACCGGGCGGCATTCTCGAACTGTTCAAGTTGATCCATGAACACAACGACGATCAGCGCATCCCTCTGCGTGATCCATTAAAGTGCCCGCGCTGCAGTGAAAAGTTGCTGCATGGTCTGGATGTCGCCAAACATGGCGGCAAATTCAACTACCACCGCTGCCTGCAAAAGCATGGGCGCTTCACAACATTCGCCCAATTCATGATCGAGAAGGGTTTTGTTCGGCAACTCAATCCGGCTGAAATTGACGAATTATCAGCAACTGTTGGCATCGTCCGCTGCATGGGTTGCGGCGCCCCGGTCGACATTCGCAAAGATCACGCTTGCGGTCATTGCCGGGCACCCATTGCAATCCTTGACCCGACCGCCATTGAGCAAGCACTGGCCCGCTACCAGCAGGCAGAGGTCAAACGCTCGACTCGCGATGTTGAAACACTGGGTGACGCCATCATCATGCGCGAACGCGAAAAGTCTCGCCTCAAACGCAGCAAACAAGAGCCGGAAAACGCCGGTATCATCGATGTTGTCGATCTGCTTTCAACAGGCGCCGAACTGGTCTGGAATTTGATCAAGCGATAAAAAAAGGCGAACCGCAGTTCGCCTTTTTGATAAAGCTGGAAAAAATTACTGAACGCGAATCTCGACGCGACGGCCTTCTTCAGCACTGCCCGTACCTACCGTCGATTCCGGCTTGCGGAACCTGACGCGATCAGCCGCAACACCACCAGCAACCAGTGCATCACGAACGGCTTCGGCGCGGCCCTTGGCTAACTCGGCATTACGTGCCGGATCACCAGACGGGTCATGAAAACCGGAGAGCAAAACAATGGCTTTCGGATTAAGCGCAAGCGCTGCCATTGTCTGGGAAACGACCGCTTGGTCAGCATCATTCAAAGCGGCCTGGCCGACTTCAAAATAAACCTTGGCCAGCGCATCGCCAACCGGTGCAATTTCCGCTTCAGTGGTTGCCTTAGCCGGGGCAACAGGCGCTGGGGAACCTTTCCACAGAGAGATACCAAAAACAAGTACAAAGAAACCAAACAACGCGCCAACCACTACGCCAATATCTTCGCCTTCATCATTTGTTGCCATGCGTTACCTCTCCTGAAAATTGATTTAACCGCACGATTCTAGCCGGAAATTGCAGCCAGAGCTATATGCCGCTGGCCTGTAGCACCTGAGGGTGCAACTCAACACCTTCCATGTAAATCGCCCCTTCCTGAATGGTGCATGAGAGCTTCATCTTGCGTTCGGCAAGTGCAGCCAATGCCAGCCCTTCTTCAGCGGAAAGCCGATAGACATCGAGGTTGCCAAAGCGCTTGAGATTGCCGGAACTTTGTTGCCACCAGGCATCCACCGTACGTGCCCCATAGGCCAGCAAAACCACACGATCAGCACGGCCACAAGCTTTGCGGATTCTCGTTTCGTCGGGCAAACCGACCTCTATCCAGAGCCGGATGACGCCAGATGGGTCTATCTCCCACACGGCCGCCTCGTCATCACTCGACACGCCCTTGCCGAATGAAAGATCCTGACCTGCGTACATGGCAAAAGCCAGCAAGCGAACCATCATCCGCTCGTCAGTCTCTGATGGATGTCTGGCAATGGTCAGTGCGTATTCCGCGAAATGCGAGCGGTCGAGGTCGGCGACTTGCAGATCTGCCTTGTATATAGTTGCTTTAAGAGCCATGTGCGCGCAATTAAAAAGGGGCGATTATCCCATGACGATTCATGCAAACAGGTCTACGATAGAAATAGCTCAATCAACGGAGAATCTCAAATGACAAACAGTAAATCGCTCTCTCTTGGCTTGTTGATTCTGACAGCGGCGTTCGCCAGCCAAGCCGTGGCCGCCGATGCGCCCAAACGCAAATCCGGTCTCTGGGAAATGAAGACACAGATGTCCGGGATGCCGGCCGGGATGCCCAGCCGCGGGCCAATCCAGATGTGCGTCGATCAGGCCAGCGACAACGTCATGCAGGAAAAGGCCAAGGAAAAATCGAATTGCTCGGTGATGGACGTCAATCGTGGCGTTGGCAAGATCACCATCCATTCCGTTTGCAAACATGAGGGCACCACTGCAACCACCGATGCCGTGATCACCGGCGACATGGACAGCAATTACAAGAGTGACATGACTATCAAATACAGCCCGCCACAGAGCGGTATGGATACCATGAAAATCTCTCAGGAAGCCCGCTGGCTAGGCCCCTGCAAGGCCGGTCAGAAACCCGGCGACGTCATCATGCCGGGTATGCCGGCAATGAACCCCGGCAACATGCAGGAAATGATGAAAGATCCGAAAGTCCGCGAAATGATGAAACAACAGCAAGGTAAATAGTCTAACTTGCCAGACGCTATAATTAGCGTTTGCTTATTTCGGAGACTCTCATGCGTCGACTACTACTTTCCCTCTGCTTGGTATTGGCCACAATTTCTGTTCAGGCAGAGGTGATTGATATCGATAACGCCGAGCTGGATCGACTGATCAAGAGCGGCGTACCGGTAATCGACATCCGGACACAACCGGAATGGGAAGAAACCGGAATTATCGGTGGAAGCAAACTGAATACTTTTTTTGACGAGAAGGGAAAAGCCGATCCCGCCGCCTGGCTGGAAAAGCTAAAGCCCATCGCCAAGCCTGATCAGCCAGTCATTCTCATTTGTCGCAGCGGTAACCGGACCAAACCGGCCAGCCAGTTCCTTTCGCAGCAAGCTAGTTACGCAAAGGTCTATAACGTTAAAAACGGCGTCAAAGGCTGGGTCAAGGATGGCGGAGCGCTTACGCCGGCTACCCAAACCCTGGCCAGTTGCCGCGCTGCCAAGACTTGCTGAGCCAAGCTGTTGCCCGCAAACGCTGCGCTTCCTGCGCCTGCTGGAACGGGCAACGCCAGCCCGGCCCGACGCCGGGCTGGGTCAATATTGATTCAGAGCTGGACACCGGCCTTTGTGTTGGTGGTGGCTGGGATGGCGATGAACGCCGCGCCCGCTCGGCTTGCGGGCACTGGAAAATCTGGCCATTAGTGGCTGACCAACATAGCAAGTAGAATGCGCAGCCCCTCGCTGTTTTCAAGGCCACCATGTCCTCCCCGCTGATTCCCCTGCTCGCCACCGCCTTTGAAAATCGCCGCGAACTGTTCGCCCGTCTCCACGCCGAACAAACCAACGCCTATCGCCTGTTTCATGGCAGCGCTGAAAACAACCCCGGTTTGACGGTTGACCGTTACAACGATCTTCTGCTGATCCAGAGTTTTCATCAATCGCTGTCCAGCGAAGAACGACAAGTCATCAGCGATTTTTACGCCAAGGAAATCCCCGGCCTGACTGCTGTTTACAACGACCGTAGCCACGGCAATTCGCGCATTTGCAACCCGCTACTGCCACAAGAGCTCGGCGAAGCGCAGAAACAGCGCAAGTTCAGCGAAATCGGTGTGCGCTATCTGGTTCAGGCGCGCCACGGTGGCCAGGACCCCTGGCTATTTCTCGACATGCGCGCCGGCCGTCGCCGCATCATGCAGGAAGTCGCCGGCAAGACCTTGCTCAACCTTTTTGCCTACACTTGCGGTATCGGTGTTGCCGCTGCCAAGGCGGGGGCAGCCTATGTCGTCAATGTCGACTTCGCTGAATCCAGCATCAATGTCGGCAAGGAAAACGCCCGCCTCAATAACTTGCCGATTCGCCTGCGCTACGTCCAGAGCGATGCCTTCGCTGCGATGCGCCAACTGTCCGGTATCGGCCAGCCGAAAATGGTGCGCCGCAAGCACATGCCGGTTTTCCCCAAGTTGGAAAAACACAGTTTTGACGTCGTTTTTCTCGACCCGCCGCGCTACGCAAAAAGCCCGTTTGGGGTAGTCGACATCGTCAATGACTACGCCGCGCTAATGAAACTGGCACTGCTGTGCACAACGGAAGGCGGCACGCTGATCTGCTGCAACAACGCCGCGCAAATTTCACGCGACGTCTGGGCTGACCAACTGCAACGCTGTGCCGTCAAAGCCGGACGGCAGATTCGTGAAATCGAATGGATCACGCCGGAAGCCGATTTCCCCAGCCTCGACGGCCAACCACCGTTGAAAATTGCACTGCTGCGCGTTTAGTACTGCGCTGAAATAAGCAGGTTGCGCGGCGTCAGTTGGCGTTCGCAAAAACGGCCAATTTTGACCGCGTAGCCTTGTTGTTCGAGATAGCAGGCCAGATCGAGCACTAGCCAGATTTCCAGTGGCCGGCGAAAGGCGTGGCGAACGATGGATAGCCTCATCACTTCGCGCTGCCGCTGCCAACCACGCTGCTCAAAGCCAGCCAGCAAGTTAGCCGATGGAACAATGAGGTTTTCGCGCTGTGCCATCAAATTGGCAAATTGTGTGAAATCACCGCGAAACCAAGCCGGCGGAACCGGTTTGAAGCTGCGATAGGCTGAGTCCTCACTTAATTCCCGGCGCAGGGTATCAAAACCCAATTTCCAGGCCATTTCCTTGTCGCGCTGCCGGGTCAGGCGCGGCGAGGCGGTTACGGTTTCGGTCACGGCCAGTCTTGTATCGTCACGCGTCAGAGTGGTTTTCAGGCTGGCTGAAAGTGGCTGATAAACATCAGCAACCCCTCGGTAGTAGCAGCATGGCGCAATATCGAAACGCGCCACGCCGGCCGCAGAGCCCCCTGTGATCAAGCGCCGATGCAAATCGCCGCAGGCATGCAAGGCCACCGCATGCTGCCCTGGTTCAAAAGCATCTGTTACGGTCAACGCGTTATTACAGGCAAATTTTTGCCTCACCCTGCCTTTCGCTGCCAGTTGCTCGCCGGCCTCGCACAAGATCGGGTCGATCTCCAGACTGGTCACCTCAAGTTGCCATTGCAAGGCCAGCAGTCGACCAAGATGTCCCTTGCCAGCACACCAGTCGAGAACAGGCAGATCGGCAGGTCGTGCCGCTGCGGCAAATGCCTCAATCTGACTTTGCTTGCGACCTGGAATTTCCCAGGCCCAGCGTGAGCCATGTTCGATCAATGGTGCAGCAACATGCGCCGGCATCTCACTCAGCACAGGGAGTTCGGCAATTTCCGGAAAATATTTAGCCAACAAATGGCTGGCTGCCTGGCCATCATGATTCAGCTGCTCTGCCGCGCCATCGTCAAGCGCAAGCAATTCGGCCGCCAGGGCGGGCTGCTCGCTAGACCATTGCGGGCGAATTTCGCGGAAGGGCTGTGGATGCCACAGCCCATGCGTACTTTGCAAAAGAGCATCCAGCACCCGCTGGCGCTCAGTCAGCCTCACTTTACCGCCGCGCGCTGCTCGCGCCGGCGATAGCCGAGATACCCCGGCACGACGGCCAACAGAATCACCAGCAGGCCAAGCAACAGGGGCCAGAGTACCGGGCGGTTCCAGGCCAGCCGTGCAGCCGTCCGCTCCGCTGCATCGATCCGCTGATACTTGAGAATGTTGTTGCCGACATCATTCGGCTTGCGATTCTTCAGCCAATGGTGACCCAAGGTGTAACTCTTGGGATGCAGCCCGAAAACCCAAGGCGCATCGTGTTGGAGAATACCGGTCATCTGGCGGACGATCTGCAAGCGTTCCGGCGTGTTGTCCATATTCTTCATTTTGACAAACAGGCGGTCGAACTCCGGGTTGGCATAGTTCGAAGCATTTTCACCGCCCTTGGCCACCTTGCCTTCGTTGCCATCGAGCAGGAAAAAGAAGTTTTCCGGGTCCGGATAATCGGCATTCCAGCCCAGGTAATAGAGTTGAATATTGCCCTTGCGCACCTTGTCCTGAAAACGATTGAAGTCCGTCGTGCGCACCACCAACTGTATATCGATCTTGGCAAATTGCCGGGTCAGCCAGTCGAGGCGGGATTTTTCGCCCATGCCGCCGCTCGTCGTATCGAGATTGACGACCAGCGGCTCGCCGGTTTTTTCGTCGCGGCCATTGCTGTAACCCGCTTCGCTCATTAACTTTTTGGCAACCTCAACCGACTTACGCTTGGGCTTGCCATCAACCCAGTCATAAACCACTTTGTCGATGCCTTCTTCACCCGCTTCATAGCCAAAGATGCCCGGCGGCAATGCACCTTGCGCCGCAATACCGCGTCCGTTGGCGAAAATGGAGATGTACTCTTCCTGATCGATGGCGATGGAAATTGCCTGCCGGAGCTTGGTCGAGCGCGACGAAAGCCCGCCCACCACGGGATCAAGCATATTGAAGCCCATGTAAAACGTTGAAGTTTTGACCGAGGTCAGCAGGCGGATGCCCTTGTCGCGCATCTCGTCACTCAGCGCCACGTCACCACCGACATTGACGCGTACGGCTTGATCAAAGCTGTCCGAAGAAATGCCGGAAGCGTCGAAATAGCCCTGCAGGAATTTGTTCCAGTAGGGGATCGCTTCCTTTTCGCGGGTAAAAACCGCCTGTTCGATAAAGGGCAAGGGCTTGCCGCAATCTTCGAGCAACCCCGCCTCCCGGTCGCCCGCCTCACCTTCGCAGGGGTAAGTCTGGCCGTGGAAATTGGGGTTCCGCGACAGCACCATGCGCCGGTTTGGGTCATTTTCCGACAGCATGAATGGCCCGGTCCCGACTGGCCACCAGTCCAGCGTCAGGTTTTTGGCTGCCATGCCGGGCTGGGCGTAGAAACGATCAACCTCACGCGGCACTGGCGCAAAGAACGGCATCGCCAGCCAGTAAAGAAATTGCGGATATTTGCCCTTGAGCCGGATGCGCCAGGTATGGCTATCGACCTTTTCAACGCCAGAGAGCGGGTAAGCATCAAGATCCAGCCAGCCATCAGTAGGCAAGGTTTTTGCCGCCTTACCCAAGTCTTCGCCCAGCGCTTTCAGTCCGACAATCTTGTCCGCCATCATGCCGAAAATCGGCGAATGCAAACGGGGATGCGCCAAGCGTTTTAATTGGTAGATGTAGTCATCAGCAACCAGTTCGCGCGTGCCGGCTTGTGGAAAATCTGCGATTTTCTGCCGGCCATCGGCGATATTTTTACCCAAATATTCCGGTTGACCGTAACGGTTCATCGCAAACGCCGGATGCGGCTGAAAACGGATGCCCTTTTTGAGTTTCAGCTCATAGAGACTTTCAGCAATCGATTCCGCTGGCGCATCCGCCGCAAGCTCCCTGCCCTGCGCATCGAAATATCGTGCCTGCGGCACCTGTTCGACCGTGCTCGGAATCAGCTGATAAGGCCGTTTGAGGTAGTGGTATTGCAATGCAGGTTCATAAATCTGCGCGGTAAAGGTGATTTCGTCTTCGGTATAGGACTGCGCCGGATCAAGATGTTTGGGGCGATCCGTGAAAGCCGTATAGAGAATATTGCGCCCGGCATCACTGGCCGGATAGGGGTCATTCCACGCCTGGCCACAGCCGGCAAGAAATATGAAAGAAATAAGACAGGCCGCAATTTGTCGCATGGCGTGCAGTTTAGCAAATCAGCGGTTGACCGCCTGCCTGAGATTTGCCCACAATGGCTTCAATCAAACAACGCAGAGTGACCGGAATGCTCGACAGCAACATCCCCGACTTTTCAATGCCCGCCACCAGCGGCCAGACTTTCAGCCTGAATGAACAATTGGGCAAGATTGTTGTGATCTATTTCTACCCCAAGGACAGCACGCCGGGTTGTACCACCGAGGCCCAGCAGTTCCGAGACCTATACGAGCAATTTGTTACGGTCGACGCCGTTTTGCTCGGTATTTCTCGCGACAGTGTCAAATCACACGAAAACTTCAAAGCCAAGCAAAGCCTGCCATTCGAACTCGGTTCCGATAGCGACGAAGCCGTGTGCACGCTGTTTGGCGTCATGAAGTTGAAGAACATGTACGGCAAGCAAGTACGTGGTATTGAACGCAGCACCTTTGTCATTGATAAAAGCGGCGTGCTGCGCCGTGAGTGGCGCGGGGTCAAGGTGCCCGGCCACGCTCAGGAAGTTCTGGATTTCGTCAAAACTCTCTAACCCTAACCCAAGGCCCAACCATGCCGCGCAAACCCGCAGCCAGCAAAAAGCCCGCCGTTACCAAGATCTTCGTCCTCGACACCAATGTGCTGATGCACGACCCGAGCTGTCTTTTCCGGTTTGAGGAGCACGACGTCTTCCTGCCGATCATGACGCTGGAAGAACTCGACAACCACAAGAAGGGCATGTCGGAAATCGCCCGCAACGCCCGCCAGACCTCGCGCATGCTCGACGAGTTGCTGGCTGACGATAGCGAGGCAATGGAGCTTGGTATCTCGCTTTACGAAGCTTCCAGCAAAATGGCCAGCGGCCGCCTCTTCCTGCAGACCGAAGCAATCAGTGCCGATTTGCCACAAGGGCTGCCGACCTCCAAGGTCGACAACCAGATCCTGTCGGTGGTCATCCACCTCCAGAAGAAATTCCCGAAGCGTCCGGTCATCCTGGTGTCGAAAGACATCAACATGCGCATCAAGTCGCGCGCCCTCAACCTGCTGGCTGAAGATTACTTCAACGACAAGGTGCTCGAGGATACCGACATCCTTTACACCGGCACCCGCGCCCTGCCCGAAAATTTCTGGGACAAGCACGGCAAGGGCATGGAATCCTGGAAAAAGGACAGCAAGACTTACTACAAGATCAACGGGCCACTGTGCCCACAGATGCTGATCAACGAATGCATCTGGCTGGAAAAGGACGGCTTCACGGCCATCGTCAAGGAAGCCTCCGGCAAAACTGCCGTGCTCGAAACCCTGGTCGATTACACCAGCCCGAAGCATGCAGTGTGGGGCATCACGGCGCGCAATCGTGAGCAGAATTTCGCGATGAACTTGCTGATGAATCCTGATATCGACTTCGTCACCCTGCTCGGTCAGGCCGGTACTGGCAAGACGTTACTGACACTCGCCGCCGGCTTGACGCAGGTTCTGGAAAGCAAACTGTTCGCCGAAATCATCATGACGCGCGCCACCGTACCGGTTGGAGAAGACATCGGCTTCCTGCCCGGTACCGAGGAAGAAAAAATGGCTCCGTGGATGGGCGCACTGGAGGACAATCTCGACGTGCTGACCCATACCGATGAGAAAGATAGCGGCCCTTACGGTGGTGAATGGGGCAAGGCGGCGACACATGACATGATCCGCTCGCGGATCAAGGTCAAGTCGATGAACTTCATGCGCGGCCGAACCTTCTTGAAGAAATTTCTGATCATCGACGAAGCGCAGAATCTGACACCGAAGCAGATGAAAACCCTGATCACCCGTGCCGGCCCTGGCACCAAGGTAGTCTGTCTGGGCAACATCGCGCAGATTGACACGCCCTACCTGACCGAAGGCAGTTCTGGCCTGACTTATGTCGTCGACCGTTTCAAGGGCTGGGCGCACTCCGGTCACATTACGTTACAACGTGGTGAGCGTTCGCGCTTGGCGGACCACGCGGCTGAAGTGTTATAATTCGTTTCAATAACTAAAGGGGCCGTGTCAGTGACACGGCCTTTTCGTTTCAGCCACGGGCTGTCTCTGCCGGAGGAAACTTTTGAAACGTCGTAACTTTTTAGCATCACTCGCTGCATTCTCGCTGTTCGGCTCTGAAGCCTGGGCCGCCAAGAAGCAAAAGACAAGCGCCTCCAAAGCCAGCTCAAAACCCTCCTCCGGGAAGGCGAAAGCCAGCAAAGGTGGAAAACCGGGAAAACCCGGCAAGGCAGGCAAAGCCGGCAAGAGCAAGGGTAGCAACCGTGGTCGTGTAGCTCATGAAGTGGTTCAGGAGCCACGTCCGCGTGCCCCTGTAGCCCACACCGCAGATGATCCGGTTACGGAAACCCCGCCACAGGGTACGTCAGCCAGCCGCCTGCCGCCAGTCAAGGCAGCCGAGCCGCCGTCCGAATGGCGCGCTTACGAAATCACCACAACCGTTGCGCTCAAACCGAGCAAAGGGCTGATCAAGCTTTGGTTACCACTGCCACTTAATCAGGACACGCTGTTTCAGCGTACCCTCTCGCATACTTGGAGCGGAAACCCGGATAACGCCTCGATGCGCCGATTGCCAGACGGCAATCTCGAGATCCTGCACGCCGAATGGCTAGGTGTTAACGAGCCAACGCTACAAATCAAAACAACCGTCACAACTGCTGACCGCCATTTTGATGTCACCAAGCGTACCGTTGCACCTGAGCGCGAAGATATCCTGCGGCGCAATCTGCAAGCTTCGCAATTGGTCCCCAATGATGGCCTTGCCCATCAAGTTGGCGAACGTATCGTCGGCCGTATCAAAGACCCGGTAGCACAAGCCAAGGCGGTTTATGACTGGGTTATCGACAACACCATTTACGACCCCAACCTGCCCGGTTGCGGTACTGGTGATGTGCGCAAGCAACTGATTCAGGGGCAATACGGCGGACGTTCAGCCGACATCAATGGCCTGTTCGTTGCCATCTGCCGCGCTATCGGCATTCCTGCCCGTTGCGTTTATGGCCTGCGAGTTGGCCCATCACGCCTATTCCGCAACCTCGGGCTGACCAGCGATGATGCGAGCCGTGGTCAACATGTACGTGCCGAGTTTTATGTGCCCGGTTACAGCTGGATCCCCGTCGATCCGAGCGATGTACGACGGGCAATTTCGCTCGAAGTGCTTTCGGATCGAGACAGCAAGCTGCAAGCTCTGCGCAAAGTTTTGTTTGGCGTCTGGGAAATGAACTGGATTGCCTTCAACGTCGGCAGCGATGTCACGCTACCCGGCAAATCCGGCACCCTGCCCTTCATGCTTTTACCGCAACTTGATACCCTCGAAGGCCGGCGCAATGGCACCGACCCCGAGGGCTTCCCGCTACAGTATCAAGGCGCGCCGCGTAGAAGAGGCTTAAGCCTTAATTCTGCGAATCGACGAAGCCACCACCCGCCAGGCTTTCAAAGCGCGTGTATTCACCAAGGAAGGCCAGGCGAACGGTTCCTGTCGGGCCGTTACGCTGCTTGCCGATGATCACTTCGGCAATGCCTTTATCTGGTGTATCGGGCTTGTAGTAATCCTCACGGTACATCATCAGAATCACGTCAGCATCCTGCTCGATAGCACCTGATTCGCGCAAGTCGGACATCATTGGCCGTTTGTCGGTACGCTCTTCAACCTTACGCGAAAGCTGCGACAGGGCAACAATCGGCACCTGTAGTTCCTTCGCCAGAGACTTGATCGAGCGTGAAATTTCAGAAACTTCAGTCGCACGATTCTCACCAGGCCGATTACCGCTCATCAACTGGATGTAGTCGATGACCAGCAGGCCAAGCTTGCCGCCATACTGCCGCGCCAGACGTCGGGCGCGGGCACGCAGGTTGGCCGGGGTCAAACCACCGGTTTCATCGATGTAGATCGGTGCTTCATGCAGCTTCCCGAGGGCAAACGAGAGCTTTGACCACTCGTCATCGGACATGCGGCCAGTGCGCAGGTTTTGTGAATTGAGACGACCGATGGAAGCCAGCATCCGTGTCGCCAACTGGGCGCCACCCATTTCCATCGAGAAAATTCCGACCGGCAAACCACTGTCAACCGCAACATTCTCAGCAATATTGAGTGCAAATGCCGTTTTGCCCATGGATGGGCGACCGGCGACGATGATCAGGTCACCCGGCTGGAAACCCGATGTTTTTTGGTCAAGATCGATATATCCCGTCGGCACTCCGGTAATGTCCGAAGGATTATCGCGATCATGCAACTCCTGAATCCGTTCAACCACCTGCGTTAACAGCGGATTGATATGGACAAAGCCGGTTGAGTGACCAGCCCCGGCTTCGGCGATGGCAAAAATTTTCGATTCCGCCTCGTCAAGCAGGAGTCGCCACCAGCTGGCGCAACACAGCGCGCTCGCGGACAATTTCAGCATAGCGCCGAATATTCGCCGCAGAAGGCGTATTCGCTGCAAGCTCACCGAGATAAGCCAGGCCACCCGTCTTGTCACCATCACCCGCAGCATCAAGCGCTTCGGCGACGGTGACAACGTCAGCCGGTTTGGCTTTTTCCAGCAGGTTTTTGATCTGGCGGAAAATCCGCTTGTGCTCATCGCGATAAAAATCGTTATCGCTAAGCAGATCGCCCATCCTGTCCCAGGCCTGATTATCGAGCATCAAACCACCGAGCACCGACTGCTCGGCCTCTATCGAATGCGGCGGCACGCGCAAGTGGGCAAGGGAAGAATCGCTATACTGGTTTTTTGGGGGGCGTTGGTTCATGTTCAGGAGTTTAAATTAAAAAGGCCTCGCAACTGCGAGGCCTTTTGGTGTGAAGCAGAAGCCGAATTACTCGGCAACCACAGCCACGGTGATGTTGGCCAGCACATCAGTGTGCAGGGCAACGTCTAGCGGGAATTCGCCGATGGCCTTGAGCGGGCCGTCCGGCATACGGATGCTGGCCTTATCAACAACGAAACCAGCTGCCTTGAGCGCATCAGCGATGTCGTTGGTACCAACAGAACCAAACAGACGGCCATCCATACCGGCCTTGCGGGCAACGGTAACAGACACGCCAGCCATTTTGTCGGCAACGCCCTGGGCAGCAGCCAGCTTTTCAGCGGCCAGCTTTTCCAGTTCAGCGCGACGAACTTCGAATTCAGCCATCGCAGCCGGCGTTGCACGCTTGGCCATACGCTGGGGAATCAGATAGTTACGAGCGTAGCCATCCTTAACCTTGACGATATCGCCGAGGTTACCAAGATTCACAACCTTATCGAGCAGAATGATTTGCATTTTTCGTCCCCTCGATTATTGGTGAATGTCGGTGTAAGGCAGCAGAGCCAGGAAGCGGGCGCGCTTGATGGCGGTGCCCAATTGACGCTGATAACCAGCCTTGGTGCCCGTCAAACGAGCCGGCATGATCTTGGCGTTTTCCTGGATGAATTCCTTGAGGATATCAACATCCATGTAGTTGATCTGTTCGACCTTTTCTGCCGTGAAGCGGCAGAATTTACGACGCTTGAACAAACCACCGCCGCGTTTCTTTTTCTTGTCGTCATCCTTCTTCTTGAAGAAGCGAGCCATTTTTAATTCCTTCCAAAAATTCGAGTGTATTCACATGCAGTACGGGCGTTTTGCTGTTGCGCCCCTTGGCAGCCAGAAAACCAGTCACTTTGACCTCCCCTCCGAGGGGAGCTGCTTCCAGCCAGCGGGCGGTTTCACCCAAGGCCAGTACAGCGATATCCAGTTCCACCAAGCGCTTTGACACCACTTTCAATCTGCGCGGAGCTATGTTGCAAGCGTCCTTCACTGACTGGCACTCCGGCTGGCGTGTAGCGCAAGCCTTTGCGCTCAACCAACTGACCGGAGAGAGTGATGCTGTTCAGCCGTTATTACCCGTACTAAAAAGACTTAGGCAGCAGCCACTTCAGCCGGAGCGGCTTCAGCAGGTGCAGCATCCGCAGGCATCATCGACTTGGACTTCTCTTCCTTCATCATCGGGGAAGGAGCGGTCACGGCAGCCTTCATCTTGACGATGAGATGGCGCAGCACGGCGTCGTTGAACTTGAATGAATGCTCGAGTTCGTTCAGCGTTTCGCCGTCGCACTCGATGTTCATCAGAACATAATGGGCCTTGTGGATTTTCTGGATCGGGTAAGCCAGTTGGCGACGACCCCAGTCTTCCAGGCGATGAATCGTACCGCTCTTGGCAGTGACGATAGCGCGATAGCGCTCGACCATGCCGGGCACTTGTTCGCTTTGGTCCGGATGGACGATAAAAACTATTTCATAGTGGCGCACGCAAGCTCCTTTTGGGTTGTACCCTCCGCCATGCGTTTGCGGTAGGGCAAGGTTGAAAAGCCCGCGAGTATAACAGCTATCGCGGGCTTTGGGATAAAAACAGGGAGTTTCTTAGAAGCTGTCTTCTGCCATCTCCAGCGCGCCAGCACCGCCTGCCAGTACAGACTCAGACAAACCGGGTACTTGCGTCAGGAAATGATCGGCAAAAAAGCGGGTAGTCGCCAGCTTGGCAGACCAGAATGGATCCGTATCACCTGCCGCAATTTTTGCGCGGGCAATCACGGCTGTGCGCCCCATCTGCCAGCCTCCAGCCGTAATACCCAACAAATGCAGGAAGGGCACAGCGCCGGCATGAGTGGCCTTGGGTTCGCTGGAGAAATTCTCAACGATCCAGAAAACTGCTTTCTCCAGCGCGTCGACCGCAACATTTTGGCGCGCACCAATGCTGGCCAGCTCGCAATCAAGCTGGGCGGCGGCAGCACGCATGTCGGCGATGATGGCATTGATCGTCACACCCTTTTCGCGGGCAATCTTGCGACCGATCAGGTCATTGGCCTGAATCGCCGTCGTACCTTCATAGATCGTCGTGATACGGGCATCACGCAGGTGTTGTGCAGCACCGGTTTCTTCGATGTAACCCATGCCGCCGTGCACCTGAACACCAAGCGAGGCGATATCGATGGCGCTTTCCGTACTCCAGCCCTTGACGACCGGAATCATCAATTCAGCGAAAGCCTGACCTTGTTTGCGCGCCACTTCATCTGGATTACTGTGCGCGTTATCCTGAGCTGTGGCTGTTACATAGGCCAATGCACGCATTGCTTCGGTACGTGCACGCATCGACATAAGCATGCGCCGCACATCGGGATGCTTGATAATCGCCACTTTGGGACCGCCACGCACACCCAGCTCAGGCCCTTGAACTCTATCCCTGGCATAAGCAACAGCACGCTGATAGGCGCGCTCGGCATCACCCAAGCCTTCAAGGCCAACATTAAATCTTGCCGCGTTCATCATGATGAACATGTATTCAAGGCCGCGATTTTCCTCGCCGACCAACGTACCGATAGCACCACCGTTGTCGCCAAAGGCCAAAACTGCGGTTGGGCTGCCGTGTATGCCGAGCTTGTGCTCGATCGAAACACAATACGCATCATTGCGTTCGCCCGGTGTGCCATCTGCTTTCAGCAGGAATTTGGGAACGACGAAGAGAGATATTCCCTTGACGCCTTCCGGCGCCGTTGGAGTACGGGCCAACACGAGATGCACGATGTTGTCCGCCATGTCATGCTCGCCATAGGTAATAAAAATCTTCTGCCCAAAAATCTTGAAAGTGCCATCACCAACGGGAACTGCGCGCGAACGCACCGCCGCCAGATCAGAGCCAGCCGACGGTTCGGTCAGATTCATCGTGCCAGTCCACTCTCCTGACACCAAATTGGGCAAATAGGCGGCTTTCTGTTCATCCGTACCTGCAATCATCAAGGCTTCAATCGCACCTTGCGTCAGCATCGGACAAAGGGAGAAGGCGTGATTAGAAGCCTTCCACATTTCACTCACTGCAGTAGAAAGCAAGCGTGGCAACCCCTGGCCGCCAAATTCCGGATCACAACCCAGGCCATTCCAGCCATTATCAACAAACTGGCGGTAAGCTTCCTTGAAGCCGGGCGTCGTGGTGACAACCGTATCTTTCCATTTGGCGCCATTGGTGTCGCCAATACGATTCAGGGGGGACAACACTTCGGCGGAGAAACGAGCCGCTTCTTCAAGAATGGCATCGACAACATCCGGGGTTGCCTCCTCACACCCCGGCAGAGCAACCACTTGCTCCATACCAGCCAGTTCCTGCATGACGAAACGAATATCCTTTAGTGGTGCGCAGTACTCGCTCATGATGACTTTCTTTCCATTTCTTCAGTTTTGATCAAGGTTTCTTTAAGTTCGACAAGGAAAAGCATGTCCGAAACAACCTGCAAAGGGAAACCGGCACGCTTGCCTTCCCTGTTATCGCGCAAAAGTTGCTGTAAGTAAGCCACCACGTCGCCATCGCGCCAAAGATCGACAATCTGTTGCATGATGCGTGGCAAATCTTCAAGACTTGCCGCCTTTGGTTGCGCAGGCAGCGGTGGAACCGGTTGCCCAGCGTCATCCTCAAGCACCATGTCGATAGTGTGACGATTTAACGTTGGCTCAGAAGGATCCCACTGTTGAATCTCAACATTGAAATGCTGATTCAGGTTACGCGCCACGTTATCGAACTCTTCGCGCAGCCCGGCCATGCGGTAAACATCCATTAGACGAATCCACGGTTGCAGGGCTTCCTGCGGATTGTGGTCAATATATTCCTGCAACGCCTGAGCGGCACCTTTGACGCGACCAAAAGATAGCATGATGTCAGCCAGTTCCATCACCGGATTGGCTTCAAAATGTTCATCAACGGTTGCCGCTGCTATCGACATCATCGAGTCAAAATTAGCTGACGGAAGCGGCTTCGGTGCAGCAACCGGAATCAAGGAGTTGTCATCGGCATCGAGCGGGAAATCAACCTGCATCGGCGCGCCCATTACCGCGGGGTCGACATTGAGATCAACACCACCCAACTCTTCATGCTCATCAATGCGTTGCGGATCAACCTCGAAATCGGGAGGAATCAGGCCCAGCTCATCTTCTTCAGCACGTTCCTGGCGTTCGCGATAATTGCGCCAACCCAACCAGCCGCCAATACCGAGCAAGGCAGCGAGCAGCAGCCCATAGAGCCCCCATTCAGAAACAAATGATTCTTCCGACTGAGCGGCAGCAGGCTTTACTGGCGGTTTTACCGGAACCGGCACGGTAGGTTGATTAACAGGCGACACCGACTGCGCGGTGGCTTCAACGGGGCCAGTGCCACCGGCAGGCAGCGCAGGAACAGTCACGCCCTGCTCAATTTTCTGAGTGATCTCGCTGGAGCGTTTTTGCAACTCGCTCAGCGAGGCTTCCAGATTTCGAAGTTTCTCTGCCGCTGCCAGCTGGGTTGTTGCCTGCTCGTTGAGTGCCAACAGAGTACGGAATTCGAGGCGCAGGATTTCTCGTTGCGCCTCCCCGATCGGCACGCCACTACCCACCACGGGTCGCATTTCAGTCGATAGACGAAGAGAAGGATCTCCGGCATCACCACTACCAGACAACATCAAACGGTCGGACATTGCACTAGCAGCCACATGGCGCTCAGTACGAGGTGCCGCAATTGCTTGCGCTAAAGGTTCTTCACGGCGTGGCGGTTTGACTCTGGGCGTAGAACGCTCACGGCGCGGCGGCACATCATCGGCAAAATTCAGCCGATTGCGCGAGGCTCGCACCACGGGTAACACGGGATCACTGACGGGCTGCTCGGTCGGTTCCGGAGAAGCAAGAATGATGTAATTGCGAACCAGTTCGTGTCCGCAAGCAATATGAATTGAAAGCTGAACTATCGGATCACGCAAAGGCACTTCAGAACGAATTTCAAGGATGGGCGGGACACCTTTCCTAATCGAAAAGGTAGCCCGCTTAAGCCAGGGTAAATCATCGTTCCCAGAGGGCTGCTGCAGTCGAAAGCATGCTGGATCAAGCGGCTCTTTACCGGCACCAACAATCTCAACCTCAAGACGTGGCCGATCACCCAGATTGGGTGTTGAGCGCAATTCACCAAGACCAAGCGCAAATACTTCGCCGGTCAAAACCAGCGACAAGGCTATAGCCGATAGGCGAAAAGCAAATTTATTCAACGACCCAGACCCCAATGACATCAAATCACGTGAATTGTAGCTTCTATTTCTTTGCAAGATAAAGAGAATCGTCAAAAGCAGATACCCAGTTTGGACGGTAAACGACGAAAAGCGTCAAAACCATCCCGGACAACCAAGCTTCAGAAAAACCCAGCAAAATGAAATAAGGAAGATATTCGCTGGTCAGATAATCAAAATCGTAGGCTTCGGACACTCCCATAAACAGTGTCGAAACGAGACCAACAGACAACACCGTCAAAGCCGCGCCAAAAAAGCCATTTGCAAATATGAATACGAAAAAATGTTTGGGTAAATAGCGCTTCACCAGGCGTGTGATGAGATCACTGACCAGCACAGCAAAACACGCCATAATCAAGGCATTGATGGCAAAAGCAAAAAAACCGGCCGAGCCATTCAAAGTTACACCCGAAAGCACAACTGATAGACCGATAAATGCCAGATGACGGCCAAAACATAAGGTAAAAACGGTTGCGCCAAGCAGGTGCAACGAAAGTCCCGGCTTGACGCCAGCCTTCATGCTCCAGATCACGGTCAGCATGACGATCATGCCAAGCCAGACATTGATCTGCTCATTGTCCTGCAAACGCGCCCAAGGGGCACGCCAAACAGAAAGGGCGAAGAGTGGAATCCAGACAGCCCAAGCCGCCCAGTACCACGCTTCGCCCAACAGGTTGTCCGGTAGATTCACCGGCGTATTTTAGCCGACAGCAGACTCCAGTTGCGGAACCAGTTCGAACAGATCACCGACCAAGCCATAATCGGCCACCTGAAAGATAGGCGCATCGGGATCCTTGTTGATCGCCACGATGAACTTCGACTCCTTCATCCCGGCCAGATGCTGAATCGCGCCGGAGATGCCGACCGCAATATAAAGCTGCGGCGCAACGATCTTGCCGGTTTGCCCGACCTGATAGTCGTTCGGCACAAAGCCGGCATCAACCGCAGCACGGGAAGCGCCCAGTGCCGCACCCAGCTTGTCGGCGAGCGGTTCAAGCAGCTTGTGATAGTTCTCGCCACTGCCCAGACCACGACCACCGGAAACGATGATCTTGGCGGCACCGAGTTCAGGACGCTCGGACTTGGTCAGTTCGCGATTGGTCAGGGTGGTCTGGTTGGTGTCATTGGCGGCAGCAATGGCTTCGACAGCCGCACTGCCACCAGACATTGCGGCATCAAAGGCGGTTGACCGTACCGTAATGACTTTGATCTTGTCGGCACTCTGCACCGTCGCCAGTGCATTGCCGGCGTAGATCGGACGAATGAAGGTGTCGGCGGATTCAACGCCGGTGATTTCGGAGATCTGGGCAACATCAAGCAGGGCGGCGACGCGCGGCAGGAGGTTTTTGCCGAAGGTGGTGGCCGGCGCGAGGATGTGGCTGTAGTTGCCGGCCTGGGCGATGACCAGTGCCGTGAGGTTCTCGGCGGTCTGGTTTTGGTAGTGAGCGGCGTCGGCGACTTTGACGCTGCTCACACCTTGCAAACTGGCGGCTTGTTGGGCGGCGCCGCCACAGTTGCTGCCGGCGACGAGAATGTGGATGTTACCCCCAATTTTGCTGGCGGCCGTCACGGTGTTGAGGGTGGCGGCTTTGAGACTTTGGTGGTCGTGTTCGGCGATTACGAGAATAGTCATGATCAGATCACCTTGGCTTCGTTCTTGAGTTTGTTGACCAGTTCGGCGACATCGGCAACGCGGATGCCCGCACTGCGTTTGGCAGGTTCAGCGACTTTGAGGGTGGTGAGGCGCGGGGCGACATCGACACCGAGATCGGCGGGCTTGACGGTGTCAAGCGGCTTTTTCTTGGCTTTCATGATGTTGGGTAGCGTCGCGTAGCGCGGTTCGTTGAGGCGCAGGTCGGTGGAGACGACGGCCGGCAGATTCATTTCGAGGGTTTCAAGGCCGCCGTCGATTTCGCGGGTGACGGTGGCTTTGCCACCGGCGATGACGACCTTGGAGGCGAAGGTGGCTTGCGGCCAGTTTTGCAGGGCGGCGAGCATCTGGCCGGTCTGGTTGGCGTCGTCGTCGATGGCTTGTTTGCCGCAGATGACGAGTTGCGGGGCTTCTTTGGCACAGAGGGCTTGCAGGAGCTTGGCGACGGCGAGGGGCTGGAGGTCGGCGTCGGTTTCAACGAGGATGGCGCGGTCAGCACCGATGGCCAGCGCGGTGCGCAGGGTTTCCTGGCAGGCGGCAACGCCGCAAGAAACAGCGATGACTTCGGTGGCGATGCCGGCTTCTTTGAGACGGACGGCTTCTTCGATGGCGATTTCGTCGAAGGGGTTCATGCTCATCTTGACGTTGGCGAGGTCAACACCACTGCCATCGGCTTTGACGCGAATCTTGACGTTGTAGTCCACTACCCGTTTTACGGGAACGAGAATTTTCACTGCTCTCTCCTTTGTGTTCGGTTAATTTTGTTCAAAACGTTTTGTCTGTTTGACAGACGATCACTCAATCCGCACAATGACCATACTGTGTCGTATGGAAACGCATACGGTAGCGTATGGAAAACAAACCTGTCAAGTCCCCTGTAAAGTCGACGCGTATTCGAGCGCGTGGCGAAAGTGCGCCTGTACGCACTCAACCCGACCCGGAACGTTGGGTGGAGATTGCGATTGATCTGCTCGCCAGCGACGGCATTGCGGGTTTGCGCGTTGAAGTTTTGGCCAAACGTTGCGGCGTCACCAAGGGCAGTTTTTACTGGCACTTCAAGGATAGACAGGCGCTTCTCGCAGCGGTTCTTGAACGCTGGAAAGAAGGTCGTATTCGAGACATCGAAAAGACCACCGCTGTTATGCCAGGAAAAGAGCGCGAGCAACTGCATTTTGCGATTGAGGTCTACGGCGCCAGCCGCAACCGTAAGGGTATGGCTATCGAATTGGCAGTTCGTGACTGGGCGCGACATGACGCTCAGGCCGCGGCAGTCGTCGAAGCGGTTGATCTGTATCGGCTTGATTGCACACGCAAACTTTTTGTTTCCAGCGGGATGAGCGATGCGGAAGCCAAAAGCCGCAGCCTGCTGCTTTACGCCTGCGTTTTCGGGCTTTCGTTGATGCATTACACGCATTTTGACGACAACCTGAGCGACCTCAAACAGCGCATCGATGAACGCATCGTTTCCAATTAGGCACCACAGGCTTTCAGTTGTCCGGCAGCCTTCAGTTCGGCTTCCCAAGCCCTATTTGTTACGGTCAACTGTTCAATTGAAGCAGAAAGTGCTGTCACGCCCCCCCTTGCATCGGCAGAAGGGGAATCACTTGCCAGATTGACATCCCGGGAAGCAATGTTGGTCCGACTCCGGTCCATCCATTGCAAACGGCCTTGCAGCAGGGCATGACTGGCATTGGGAGAATCAAATACCTGACTGAATTCGGTGATATCAAAGCGCAGCACGCACCCTGCACGGCTTTGTCCGTGCACAACAAATCCCAATTGTTGCACCAGGCGTTGCTGAATCAGTTGCGCCGGCGGTCCTGCCCAACGCGCCCGACCGTACTCGCGCAAACGGGATTTATCGACATAAGCAAGGCGGTATTCAATACCCATTGAGTCGAACCAAAGCGGCGCCCTAACCTCAATCGCCACTGGCGGTTTACGACGTTGTTTGTCACTTGGCAGCACTGAAACCATACCCAGATCATAAATCGCCAGAGCTTCCTCACCGCCGCGTTTGCCGGCTGTAAAACAACCAGCAAGCGTCAGGCTCATCAGGAACAACAAGATAAACTGCATTCTATTTGGCTCCGCCAACAGCAAAGCCCGACTCGCCGGGCCCTGGCGGCAAAGCTGGCGCGCCGAAAACCAGCCCTTGCGGCGAGTCTTCAAGAATCCGCAAGACTCGGCTCAACTGCCGCGAGGTCATCGAAAAATCGGTAGAAAGTTCATTCAGACGCGGCATCAGGGCCGAGCTTCCGCCAGCAGAAGCGTCGCCAATCGCGACATCAAGTTTGTCAGTGGCCGTTTGCATTTTTCCGACCAGCGCACGCGCATCTGACAACAAGGGACCGACTTCACTGGCGGCCCGGATAGCTTCCGAATATTTTGGTCATCAAGCAATTTACGCATCTGAACCAGCGTGCCGGTCATATTCTCCAGCGCCGGCTTCATGTTTGCCGAAGCTGCTTCGAGATTTTTCAATGTCGCGGTCAGATGTCGCCGGTTCTCTTCATTCATCATGTCATTGGCACTAGCCATTAACTGACGCGCCTGACGCAGCGTGGCCATACCGTTTTCGCCCAACTCTTCGAGCAAAGATGGAATCATGGTGATGCGTGGCGGCTCGTCATCATTTGGCACAAGCGGCTGAGTATCCTTGCCTGACTCCATCAAAAGAATATGAGCCAGTCCGGTAATGCCTTGATAGTTAAGTCTGGCCACTGTGCCCGTCGTCAACGGCACATCATCGCGAATCTGGATTGTGACCAGTGTGTTGCTGAAATCCTCGGGATCAAGTCGAATTTCACTGACCTTGCCGACACGAATTCCTCGATAACGCACCTGCGCCTGCGGATTCAAACCGCCCACATTTTGCTTGGTCACCACCACATATTCATGCGTTTCATCTCGCCCACCACTCAACCAGTAAATAGCAAGAATTGCCGCCACGCCAAAGACGAGGGCAAAGAGTCCGGCAACAAAAGCGTGTGACTTGTTCTCCATGATTTCGTATTAAAGCAGTTTATGACGGTCTGCGCTAAAAAAGCCGGTTACAAACGGATGATCGACTGTCATCACCGCCTCTCTTTCGCCGAAAGCGATGATGCGCTGGTCGGCCAGCACCGCGACATGACTCGCCAAACCGGCGATGGTATTGAGATCATGAGTCACCATGATCACCGTCAAACCCAAGGCTTGCTGCAGAGAGCCGAGGAGTTCGACAAAATTCTGACTGCGGTCTGGATCAAGGCCAGCGGTTGGCTCATCGAGCAACAAAAGCTCAGGCTCAAGCGCCAATGCGCGAGCCAAGGCCACTCGCTTGACCATGCCACCGGAAAGTTCAGCCGGCATCAATTTGCTATGCGCCGGCGTCATTTCAACCATGTCGAGCTTGAGCAAAACCAGGCGGCGAATCCAGTCTTCATCCAGACACTTCAATTCGCGCAAAGGAAAAGCAATATTGTCAAAAACAGAAAGGGCCGAAAACAAGGCACCGTGCTGAAACAGCATACCTAAACGACGATGGATTGCGCGCTGCTCAATAACACCCGCCGTGTTCAGATCAAAACCAAACAAACGAATACTGCCCGCACTGGGTTTCCACAAACCCAGCATCTCGCGTAGCAGGGTTGTTTTACCGCTGCCAGACTCACCGAGCAGTCCGACAATCTGCCCTTGATCGACTCGCAAATGGAGGTCACGATGAACGACCGTCTGCCCAAACTTGGTGCTGATGCCTAACAGTTCGACAACAGGCTTTGCGCTCATAGCGTTGGCACACCAATTTGTCGGGTCAAAACAGCGAAAACCGCATTGATCAGGATAACCATGGTAATCGCCGTCACCACTGAGGTGGTCGTATTGGCGGCCAGACTTTCCGTATTTGGTTTGACGCGCAGGCCAAAGTGGCAGGCAATCAGAGCTATGATAAAACCGAAAAATACGCCTTTGGAAAGACCAATCAGCAAATTGGAAACTGGAACGACGCGCGGAAGATTGTCGAGAAAATAAACCAGCGACAAATCAAGCTGCAAAAGTGCTGCCACCATGCCGCCAAACATGGCTACCGCAGAAGTCCACAGCACCAGCAAGGGCATTGCTACGGTCAACCCGGCCACCTTTGGCAAAATGACGCGCACAGTGCGCGAGATACCCATGGTCGACAGCGCATCAATTTCTTCTGTGACACGCATAACGCCGATCTGCGCCGTCATCGCCGACCCGGAACGACCAGCAACCAGCACTGCAACCAACACTGGTCCGAGTTCACGAACGATGGAAATACCGAGAATATTGACGATCAAAAGATCAGCGCCAAAACTGCGCAACTGCAATGCTGACAAATAGCTGATGGTGATACCAATCAGAAAGCCAACCATGGCCGTAATCGGCAAAGCTTGCGCGCCGGATTTATAAACGTTGGCGGCAAATTCCTTCCACGGCATTTCACCGGGATGGCGAAGCAAATGACTGACATCCAGCAACAGTTGACCAAACAGCGAGATTACCCCGCGTATTTCAACCAAACCACTTAACAAAAGCTGACCGGGTATCTCCAGCCAGGAATGCCGCTGACTCTCCGGCACAGCCTCAACCGGCACAAAGTTGGCGACCCGCTGCAGGGTTTCGCGCAGCGCTTCCGGCAGGACAAGACTCTCAGGCCACTCCTCGCCCCAGATGCGCCAAAGGAGTGTCGCTGCGGCACTATCCAGCCGTTCGACACGCCTCAGATCCCAAATGGCATTGGCATCCTTGTGTGCGACCGCTAGCCGCGGCAGCAAGACAGGAATCTCGGCCTGCATGGCTGCCAGCGTCCACGTGCCAGCCAGCAAAATCTTCCCCGGCTCAAGCTGCAAGCTGGGGATGACGCTCACTCGACCGCCTTTGCGTTTTCGATTTTGACCAGCAAGTAGTCGCGACCAATGCGTTGCCAGACAGCTGCCTCGTCACCCAGCGCAGCAGCCGTCCACGGATTGGCAGCCAGCCAGTCAGCGGGAAGTTCGAGCATGAAGCCCGTACCAAGAGGCCGCACACGCCAAGCCGGCAATAAACGATCATCACGGGTACGATGCAGCAGCACGGCAAGTCGCAAACAAAAAATCAGGTGCCAAATGCTGTCGACCGCAATAACTTGCCCCATTTTCTCCAGTTTGCCGCGATGACCAAGGACGATCATCGCGAGCCGCGCCTGATCCTTTTTGGAGAAGCCCGGCATATCGGCATAAGTCAAAATATAGGCGCCGTGCTTGTGATAAGCGTTATGCGCGACTGAAATACCAATCTCATGCAAGCGCGAGGCCCAGGACAGAAATTGAACATCGCCCTCACTTGGTTCTCCACCCTCAAGCTGAGCCAGCGCCGACAAGGCCGTACTCTCAACCCGTTCAACCTGATCACCCTCTACCTGATAACGCCGACGAAATTGCCCCACAGTGGAATCACGCATGTCATGGTGGTGAAACCGCCCGAGCAAATCGTAGAGCACGCCGAGACGCAAAGCACCATCAGCATAGGTCATGCGCTCGATGCCCAGCGCCTCGAAAATCGCCGACATGATCGCAATGCCGCCCGGCATCACCGGCAGACGATCACGATTAATCCCCGGCAAATCGAGCGCCTCGGCAGACCCGGCCTTGATCAACAGGTTGCACAAGCGTTCAAGACCGAGCTTGGTAATGCCGGTTTCACCATTCGGGTTCAAACCATTAAGTTCGAGCACATCGGCAATCGCCCGTGCCGAACCCGATGAACCGACCGCCTCCTTCCAGCCCAGACGCTGGTAATCGTGGGCGATCAACTCAATTTCCTTGGCCGCCGCTGCTTGCGCATCACGCAAACGTTTCCGATCAATTTTTCGATCCGGGAAAAAGCGCAAGGTATAGCTGACACAACCCATGTACAGCGATTCCATCAACTGCGGATCGTGGCGTTTGCCGATGATGAATTCGGTAGAACCTCCGCCAATATCAACCACTAGGCGCTTATGCGAGGCCATCGGTAGTGAATGCGAGGCGCCAATGTAAATCAGCCTGGCCTCTTCACGCCCGGCAATGACTTCGACGGAAATCCCAAGGCATCTTCAGCCAACGGCAAAATTCCTGCGCATTTTTTGGCAACACGCAGCGCATTGGTTGCCACTGCACGCACCGCGCCTTTATCCAACCCACCCAGACGTTCACCAAAACGCCGCAAGGCATCCAGTGCGCGCGCCTGCGAAGCTGCGTCCAGCCGTTTATCCTCATTTAGCCCGGAAGCCAGACGTACCGGCTCCTTCATTGAATCGAGAACATAAATCTGGTCATCAAGAACCCGCCCAACCTGCAGACGGAAGCTGTTTGAACCCAGATCAACAGCAGCAACGGTTTCGTAAATCATCGAATGGAACAAGCCGAAAGGTAGAAGCAGCAATGATTCTAACACTCACCACCAGACACGATTATGACCAGACAGTCGCGGTATTAGGTAGCACCTGCCCCGGGTAGGCTAGCAACAAAATCCCCGATGGCGTGGCCAGCGGAGGATAAAAAACCAAATCAGCTCAGATACAATGGCGAATCGACATCCCAGCGGTTGGGGGCGGGGCGCGACACGAGCGGCTCGGTTGTTGTAGTGGAGCTCACTGGGGGGGTCGTCTTCAGCCGTTCGACCTGCTCTTGAAGAGGGCCTCCTCCCGGCAGCCAGTACGGGCGCGGCCGACAGTATCCGCTGGTCTACGCGCGCCGCAGTACATGGCGCCGGACCAGCCGCGTTATCGACACAAGGCTGCCCAGAACCGCTGGCAAACCGTTTTCCTATTCCACTCCTGTTGATGCCGGGAGCCGCCCTTAAGGGACGGCTAGCCTCCAGCAGTTTGACGTTGTTAGCTGGCCAGACTGCCAATTGCTTAAAATATTCGATGTCCAGGTATAGGACCCGCACAACATTCAGCCATGGTGTGCCCCGCCGAGCGTTGGCCGAAAAATAGGGCCTCACGGGCTAACGCGCTGCGGAAAGCCGGTATGCCGTTAAGTAATTATTGTACAAGAAATAAAGCATAGTAATGGTCGCAAGCCGCCGCGGGCTGCGGCGCTTTATTTTGCGGTCACTTAGCCGCCGCCTGGGGCAGGTGCTACCTAATACCGGACAGTCGTAAAAAAACCCGCCGGATTGCGCCTGCGGGTTTATCGGAATGACAAGCTAACTTAACTAGCCAGTGCGTTCTTGATTTGGTCCAAGGTTGAAGGATCGTCGATAGTCGTCAGATCGCCCGGATCGCGACCCTCAGCCAAGGCTTGCAAAGAGCGACGCAACATCTTGCCGGAACGAGTCTTGGGCAGACCGGTAACGAAGTGCACACGGGCCGGGCGGCCAATAGCTCCCAGGATGCTGTCGACCGTGCCAAAAACTTCCTTTTCCAGCGCCTTGATCAGTTCCGGCGAAGAAAGCTTGGAGGCATCCTTGACCACGGCAAACGCCATCGGTACCTGGCCCTTGAGCTTGTCTTCGACACCAACCACGGCCACTTCGGCAATTGCCGGGTGGTTCTGGATGGCTTCCTCGATTTCACGGGTGCCCAGACGGTGACCGGCAACGTTGATCACGTCGTCGGTGCGGCCAAGAATGGTGAAGTAACCGTCGTCGTCCTTGATCGCCCAGTCGTAGGAGGAGTAAACCAGCGGCTCCTTGAACAGCGTGAAGTAGGTGCTGACGAAACGGTCGTCCTGGCCCCAGACGGTGGACAAACAGCCCGGCGGCAGCGGTGGAATGACGGCGGCAATACCCTTTTCATTGGCGCCGCAAACCGAACCGTCTTCACGGAAGATCTGCAGGTTGTAGCCATAAACCGGGAAAGACGGCGAGCCATACTTGATCGGCGTATTTTCAACACCCGGCAAGGCAGCCAGCATCGGCCAGCCAGTTTCGGTCTGCCAGTAGTTGTCGATGACCGGTTTTTGCAGCTCTGTCATGAACCACTCGTGGGTCGGCTGATCGAGTGGCTCGCCGGCCATGAAGATGTGCTTGAGCGACGACAGGTCGTACTTGTGCATGAAGGCCGGATCCTGCTTCTTCAACACACGGGCGGCCGTCGGTGCCGAGAACATCACACTGACTTTGTACTTCTCGACGATCTGCCACCAGATACCGGCATCCGGACGTAGCGGAGTACCTTCGTACATCACGGTGGCCATGCCGGCAATCAGCGGACCATAAATGATGTAGGAGTGACCGACCACCCAGCCGATGTCGGAGGTGGAGAAGAAGGTTTCGCCCTCGCCACCGCAGTATATGTGTTTCATCGACGAAGCCAGCGCCACTGCGTAGCCGCCGGTGTCACGCTGCACCCCCTTCGGCTTGCCGGTCGTGCCGGACGTATACAGAATGTAAGACGGTTCAGATGATTCCAGCCACTCGCATGGCACCTGAGCATCCATGAACTTGGCGCGCTCGGTGGCGTAATCGACGTCACGGCCAGCAACCTTGTTGAATGCCTTGTCCAGACCACGGTCGATCATCAGCACCTTGGCCGGTTTATTTTCTGAGAGGTCAATGGCTTCATCAAGCAAGTGCTTGTAAGGCACAGCCTTGCCGCCGCGCATGCCAGCATCGGAAGAAACGATCAGCACCGGTTTGGCATCGTCAATACGCGTTGCCAGCGAACCGGAAGCAAAACCACCAAACACTACAGAGTGAATGGCACCGATACGAGCCGAGGCCAGAATGGCGAAACAGGCCTGGGCAACCATCGGCATGTAAATCAGGACGCGATCACCCTTCTTTACGCCAAGGCTTTTGTAAATCGCCGCCATACGTTCAACTTCGCGCTGCAATTCGGCGAAGCTATAAACCGTCTCTTCATCAGTTTCAGTAGAGATGAAAATCAGCGCCTTATCATTTGGACGCTTGGCTGCATGACGATCCACTGCGTTATGGCAGAGGTTTGTCTTTCCATTGACAAACCACTTGGCAAACGGTGGGCGCGAATAATCGCATACTTGGGTAAACGGTTCTTTCCAGTCGACGAGTTGGGCCTGCTCGGTCCAGAACTCATTCGGCTTTTCGATGGAATACTGGTGAAACTCTTTGTATGTCGCCATAAAATCCCTCAGATTAGGTTTACCTGCACTCGAAAATAAACGCCGGGCTATTTTTTATCCACTGCCCGGTCCTGTAAGCGGCGTTCGATTTCTGCCAACGGCAGCTCCAACCCCAATTCCTGATTCATCAAGCGTAACAACGGCAAAACCTGCCCCCCAAGTGCTGCAAGATGAGGCAACACCGCCTCTTCCCGGCGCGCTGTAATTAGCTCAACGGCATGTTGCAAAGTCATTTGGCGAGCCGAACCGGGGTTCAACACACCCGAAACGATCCGGTTACCACCCGCCAGCATCGCATCGTGCATGCGCTGCCCGGCAAGCTCGAGCAAGGCCACCGCCGAACTGGCCGCATCGCCAGGAATACTGGATAGTCCAACGCTGACGGTGAGCGAAATAGAGTTTCCCTGCACTGAAACACGCGCAACCTCAACTGCCTGACGCACACGTTCAGCAAATGCCGCACAGAGAACCGGCGAGGTACCAGGCGCAATAATCGCGTATTGACCCGCCCCGTAATGCCCAAGGCTGTCTTCCTGACGCACTTTGGCGGCCAGCATTTTCACGAAGCGACTACCGACCTGCTCGGCGACCTCGTTACCCAGTTTGGTGCGCACTTGGTCAAAGGTGTCAAAACCAAGGACCAGGATGCTCACCTCAAGTCCATAGCGCGCCGCGTGAGCCAGTGCTTGAGCCGCCTGCAGCTCCAAATATTTGCGCGAGAACAAACCGCTGCCTGGATCTTGAACCATGGCTTCACGCCCTGCTTCCAGATTCTCCCGAGCCGCCGACAAGGCCAGCAAATTATTGAGCCGCGCCAGAATTTCACTGCTACCCGCACCCTTTGTCACAAAATCAGACACGCCAAGCGACCGTGCTCGCTCGCGCTCTTCTTCGGTTTCCTCACCAGAAACCAGAATGAACGGCATTTCCTGCAAACGACGTAATTTGGAGCTACGCAGGTTTTCCAGAAGCCCATAGCCATCCAGCTTGGGCATTTGCAAATCAGAGATCACTGCGTGCAGTGATTGATCCAGCACCAATGTTTGCCAAGCCGCCTCACCATCGCACTCCTCGCGCACCTCATATTGCCCTTTGAGGTGCTTGATCAGCGTCATCCTGACCATACGCGAGTCATCGACAACGAGAATGCGCGGCAAATCTGCCATCTCAGCCGCCTGCCAACTCGACAACTACGCGCCCTTTGGCGCGACCGGCGACATATTCAGTAAAGGTCGCCGGCAACTCTTCAAAGGCGATCTTGCGCGACATGGATTCGAGGTGTGGTGGCCGCAAATCGCTGGCCAGACGTTGCCAGACATCTCGGCGGTAAGGTTCGCGGATGTAACCTGAATCAATACCGAGCAAGGAAACGCCACGCAGAATAAACGGCGCCACCGTCGTATTCAGTTTCATGCTGGCCGCCAGGCCAATGCTGGCAATTGTGCCACCCTGCTCCATCGTGCTGGCAATCCAGGCAAGAATGTCGCCGCCCAGATTATCGACAGCACCAGCCCATCGCCCTTTATCAAGCGGACGAATTTTTGACAGATCAATGCTTTGGCGCACCAACACCTCAGCCGCCCCCAAACTGCGCAGATAGCCGGCTTCGCTTTCCTTGCCGGTCAGCGCAACGACGTGATAACCAATTTTGGCCAGCATATCAACCGCCAGGCTACCGACACCGCCTGTTGCACCTGTCACGATAACCGAGCCCTTGGCCGGCGTCAGGCGATTCTCTTCCATGCGGACAATCGCCAGCGCAGCGGTAAAACCCGCCGTACCGAGCGCCATCGCTTCATATAGCGACAAACCGGCCGGTAGTGGAACCACCCAATCAGCAGGTACTCGTGCAATTTCGGCATATCCACCATGATGGGCGACACCAATATCAAAACTAGTGGCGATTACCGGATCGCCAACCTTGAAACGTGGGTCAGCACTCTTGATCACCACGCCAGAGAGATCTATCCCACCAACGCAGGGAAAGCGCCGGATAATCTTGCCAGCCCCGGTTGCCGCTAGCGCATCCTTGTAATTAACGCTGGAATAGGCAACACGAATGGTGACTTCACCGGCATCCAGTCGGCTCTCATCCATTTGAGTGATGGCACTGACAACCTGGCCATCTTGTTCTTCAATCAACAGGGCCTTAAAGGAATCCATTTATCGACCTCGCGCCTAGGGGAAGGAAATTGTATTCATAATTACGGATTATGAACATAGTTCCGAGCAGCAGATTTTGTATATCAGGAAACGCTATAGAGGCTTTACAAAGCATCGGTTTTCACCTACATTTCGGGCCTATGCGAAAAGTTCTAAGAGCCCTACTCCTTTCCACTGCCTTCGCCTTTAGCGCGAATGCAGTGGTCGCTGCCGAACCGGCGCGCAAAGCTGAAGAACCTTCCTTTCTCGAACGCTACACCAATGCTGCGCAGGATGTCATCCTGCAAGGCCTGAAACTGGTGGGTGTGCGTTATCGCCTCGGCGGTAACGACGAAGATAGCGGACTGGATTGCAGCGGCTTTGTTCGCCTGGTTTTCAAAGACAGCATTGGTGCTTCGCTCCCGCGCACAGCGCGTGAAATGAGCGAAGTTGGTCAAACAGTTGATACCAGCCAGTTGAAACCCGGTGATCTGGTTTTCTTCAATACCATGCGGCGCACTTTCTCGCATGTTGGCATTTACCTTGGTGACAACCACTTCCTGCACGCGCCGCGTACCGGCGCGGAAGTACGCGTCGAGAGTATGGAAAACAGTTATTGGGTACAACGCTACAACGGCGCCCGACGAATAATCGAAGGTAACTGATCAGAGAATGCGGCGAATTTGCCGCATTTTTTTCACCATTTTTCGATAACAGTTCTCATTTACAAAATTGCAATCGGCTTGTAAACTGCACGCATTCTCATTACCAAACCGGGAGCATGTGCATGAAATTGAAAACCACCCTGTTGGCCACGGCGATTGCATCTCTTGCATTCGCAGTTCAAGCCGAAGAACTGAATCTGTATTCCGCTCGCCACTACCAGACAGACGAGGCGCTTTACAGCAATTTCACCAAGCAAACCGGAATCAAGATCAATCGCATCGAAGGCAAGGAAGATGAACTGCTTGAGCGGATCAAGAATGAAGGCAGCAACAGCCCGGCGGATATTTTCCTCACGGTAGATGCAGCTCGTCTGGCCAAGGCGCACGAACTCGGTCTATTCACGCCAATTTCATCCAAAGTTCTCGAATCGCGGATTCCGACCCATCTGCATACCGACGATTGGTACTCCTTCTCAACCCGCGCCCGCGTCATCATTTACAACAAATCGTCAGTCAAAGCCGAGGACGTTCAAAATTATGCTGACTTGGCCAATCCGAAACTCAAGGGCAAATTCTGCTCGCGCTCCGGTTCACACCCTTACAACCTGTCGTTGATGGCCTCGGTTATCGCGCACGATGGCGAAGCCAAGGCTGAAGAGTGGGCCAAGGGCATGGTGGCCAATTTCGCTCGCGCGCCCAAGGGCGGTGACACCGATCAGATCAAGGCTGTTTCAGCCGGCGAATGTGGCGTCGCATTATCCAACACCTATTACGTTGCCCGTCTGTTACGGTCAACCAAGGTTGAAGAGTTAAAAATGATGGAAAAAGTTGGTGTTGTCTGGCCAAATCAGGCGACGACCGGCACGCACATCAATGTTTCTGGCGGTGGCGTGCTGAAAACGGCGCCGAACAAGGCAGCAGCGATCAAGTTTATGGAATACCTGGCCTCGGATGAGGCGCAGCGCTATTTTGCCGATGGCAATAACGAATGGCCGGCAGTTGAAAGCGTCAAGGTCGCCAATCCGGCGCTGGATGCACTCGGTAAATTCAAGGCCGACACCTTGCCGGTCAAGAATCTCGCCATGTATCAAACCAAAGCCCAGATGATTTTCGACCGCGCCGGCTTCAAGTAACAACATTTTTATGTTCTGCGCCCCGCCACGCGGGGCGTTTTCATTTCCGACTGCGGGAAATCTGGCGGGAAATCGCGATCAGCGGCAAAAGGCCGACAGCAACAATTGCCAGCGATGCAGTCGATGCTTCCGCCAGCCGCTCGTCGGAAGCCAGCGTATAGGCTTGTGTAGCCAGCGTATCGAAATTGAAGGGGCGCATGACGAGGGTGGCCGGCAACTCCTTCATTACATCAACGAAGACCAGCAAACCCGCCGTCAACAGACTGCCACGCAGCATTGGAATATGCACGCGGCGCAGGGTTTCACTTTGCCCAAGACCCAGGCTGCGTGCTGCGTCATCCATGCTTGGTGTGATTTTGGCCAGGCTCGATTCAATACTATGCAGCGCGACGCCAGGACGCGCACCAGATATGCGTAGATCAAGGCAGCGATGCCGCCGGTCAACAACAAACCAGGATTATAACCAAACCAGGCCAGCCATTGCCCGGCCAGCCAGTTATCAAGTCGCGTCACCGGAATCAGCACACCGACGGCGATGACAGCCCCCGGCACGGCATAACCCAATCCGACCAAGCGGTTCAGGCCATTGGCCAGAGTCGTTTTCGATAAACGCGCACCATAAGCCAGCAGCAAGGCGAGCAGGACGGCTATGCCGGCAGTAATACTGGCCAGCACGAAACTGTTGCGCGCCAGCATGATGAAGCGCTCGCCAAACTGCGCATCGCCTTCGGTCAACGCCATTTTGAGCAGCAAAAAAGCCGGCAGGATGAAGCCCAGCAGCAAAGGCAAACTGCAAACAATAATCGCCAGCGCTGCGGGCAGGCCGGACAAATGCGCCCCTGCCATCGGTCGATTGCGGCCGGTTGTGTTGTTGTAGCGGGCGCGGCCACGCGAGATGCGCTCAACCATTAACAAAAACAGTACGAAACCGAGCAACATCGAGGCCAACTGCGCTGCCGCAACGCGATCACCGAGTGAAAACCAGGCGCGATAAATACCCGTTGTGAAGGTGTTGACCGCGAAATAGGCCACCGTACCGTAATCAGCCAGCGTTTCCATTAAAACCAGGGCAATGCCCGCCGCAATGGCAGGGCGTGCAAGTGGCAGCGAGACGGCAAAAAAAGCGCGCCACGGCCCCATGCCCAAAGTACGTGCGGCTTCGAGCATGCCACTGGCGCGTTCAAGAAAGGCGCTGCGCGCCAACAGATAAACATACGGGTAAAGCACACAAACGAACATCAGCACGGCACCGGGCAAGGTGCGTATGTCGGGAAACCAGTAATCGCCGTGTTGCCAGCCAAAGGTTTCGCGCAGAGCCGTTTGTACCGGGCCAACAAACTGTAAAAAATCGGTATATACGTAAGCCATGACGTAGGCGGGCATCGCCATCGGCAAGACCAGCGCCCATTCAAAAATCCGCCGCCCGGGGAATTCGTGCATGGTCGTCAGCCAGGCCGTGGCGACGCCGATCAGCCCGACACCGGCACCCACGCCAAGGCACAACCAAAGCGTGTTGGCAATGTAGTCAGGCAATACGGTCTGGGAGAGATGCGTCCAGGTGCTGCTGGTGCCGCCGACAAACAGATTCAAGCCGACGCTGGCCACCGGCAAACCGGCAAGCAGCGCCACCACGAGGGCAATAATCAACAGGGGAGTAAGAAGGGCTGCGCGCATAAGGGTGATGCGAATTATAATCAACCGCATGGCTCAACTCGAACTAAATGGCGTTGTTCAGCGCTACGGAAAAACCACCGTCGTCGATGGCGTCGATTTGCGCCTTGAAGCGGGGCAGATTGCCTGTCTGCTCGGCCCATCCGGTTGCGGCAAAACAACCTTGCTGCGCTGCATTGCCGGCTTTGAGGAAATTGCCGGTGGCGAGATCAGCCTGCATGGGCATATTGTCAGCCGGCCAGGGCAGCGCGTGGCGCCGGAAAAGCGGCGAATTGGCATGGTCTTTCAGGATTACGCGCTGTTTCCACATTTGAGCGTGGAAGAAAACGTCGCCTTCGGCCTCGGCCGCAAACCCCAGGAAGACGCCCACTTGCGCGTGCGCCAGTTGCTGGCAACCGTAGGGCTTTCCGGTCAGGGCAATAAATTTCCGCACGAACTTTCGGGCGGGCAGCAACAACAGGTGGCTTTAGCCCGGGCACTGGCCCCCAGACCTGAATTGATCCTGCTCGACGAGCCTTTCTCGAATCTCGATGTCGGCCTGCGTGAGCGGCTTTCGGTTGAAGTTCGCGAGATTCTCAAACGCGAAGGATCAACCGCCGTGATGGTTACACACGATCAGAATGAAGCCTTCGCCATGGCGGACCACATCGGCATCATGTACGAGGGCCGCATTCAGCAATGGGATATACCGTACAACCTCTATCACCGCCCGGCCAACCGATTTGTGGCTGATTTCATCGGCCAGGGCGTGCTGGTGCCAGGAATTGTCGGCATTCAAAACAGTGTGCGCATGGAACTTGGCACACTGACGTCGGATACGCCGGTCGAATGCAACGAAACCTGCGCCCACTGCGACAACGGTTGCAAGGTAGACATCCTGCTCCGCCCGGACGACATCGTTCATGACGACCAGAGCAAACTGCAGGCCGAAGTGCTGCACAAAGCCTTTCGTGGTGCCGACATTCTTTACACGCTGCGCTTGGCCAGCGGCACTGAAGTGCTATCGCTGGTGCCCTCACATCACAATCATGCGCTGGGCGAAAAAATCGGCATTCGCCTGGATGCTGATCACGTCATTGCCTTCAAGAGCAGCGACGAATGTGATGACCCCAATTGCGAGGTTAAAGTCAGCCCTCAGCCCCAACCAATAAACTGGTTGGGCGAAAAAAGCGGCGTTCAGGACGCCCACTAAGTTACCACGCCCATGATCCCATTTCTCGGACCACTCGACCCTTTTCCGCCGGTCGAGCTGGCCAGGGAAGACATGGGCGGCCTGCTGGCTGTCGGCGCCAATCTCGCACCAGACCGTATTCTTGATGCCTATCGGCGCGGCATTTTCCCGTGGGGCACGGTTGAAGGACAGCCGCTCTGGTACAGCCCCGATCCGCGTATGGTGCTGTTTCCTGAAGAATTCCGCCTGACTCGCTCGCTGCGCAAAACCTTACGCGGCCAAAATTACGAAGTCCGCTTCGACCATGATTTTCCTGCCACCATTGCCGCCTGTTCAAAAACTCCGCGACCAGGGCAGGATGGAACCTGGATTTCGCCGGAGATGATGAACGCCTATATTCGTCTGCATGAACTTGGTTGGGCACATTCGGTCGAAACCTATGTCGAAGGCGATCTGGTCGGTGGACTGTATGGACTGGCCATCGGACGCATGTTTTATGGAGAATCGATGTTCAGCCGCTGCAGTAATGCCTCGAAAATCGCCTTCGCCCACCTCGTCCGCCGGCTGGACGAGCAGCAATTCGGCATGATCGATTGCCAGATGCGTACCGAACACCTCGCCTCGCTCGGCGGCCGCGAAATTGAACGGAACAAATTTTTAAGCCATTTACGGGCGTTAACCGCAACAGGTGAAGCGCGCACCGATTGGCGCGCCTCCAACACCGAATTTGCGTGGTAGATCATGTCGCACTCCAACGACGCCGCCCTGCCCTTTTCCCTGCTGCAGTTTTACGCCACCTCACCATATCCGTGCAGTTATCTGCCGGAGCGGCAGGCGCGTTCGCAGGTCGCAACGCCGGCTCACCTGATCAACGATACGGTTTACAGTTCGCTGGTCCGCGCCGGCTTCCGGCGCAGTGGCATTTTCACCTATCGGCCACATTGCGATGGTTGCCAGGCCTGCGTTCCCGTTCGTTTGCCCGTCGTTCAACTCGTCACCAGCCGCAGCCAGCGCCGGGCCGCGCAGCGCCATAGCAATCTCGTCGCACGCGAGGTGCCGCTGCTTTTTGACAGTACTCACTACGCGCTCTACGTACGCTACCAGCAGGCTCGCCACCCCGGCGGCGGGATGGACGATGACAATCACGAGCAGTACGCCCACTTTCTGCTGCAAAGCCGGGTTGATACACGGCTGATCGAGTTTTCCGAAAATGGCGAAGTGCGCATGGTCAGCCTGATAGATGTGCTGGATGATGGCTTGTCATCGGTCTACACCTTCTACGACCCCGATCTGCCGCAGACCAGCTTCGGCACCTACAACATCGTCTGGCAGGCCGCCCAATGCCGCGCCCTTGGTTTGCCCTACCTCTACCTCGGCTACTGGATTGCCGAAAGCCGAAAAATGGCCTACAAAGCCGCCTTTAACCCCATCGAAGGCTACCTTGCCGGACAATGGCGACCACTCCCCAAAACCCCTTTGCCGAACCCATGAAAAAACTGCTGATTACCCTTGCCCTGATCCCCGGCACCGTCCTCGCTGGCGAACCCGCGACGACCTACACCTGCGACGACGGCAGCAAAATGGCGGTCACTTACTGACCGGCTGACCCTGATGGTCGCCCGCTCGCCACCCTCGGCATTGGCGGCAACACCCAGACGCTGGCGCTGATCCCCTCCGCCTCCGGCACCCACTACCGGGGCGATGGCGCCAATTTCTACACCAAAGGGGATGACGCCATTTTTGACGATGGCAAAGGTCAAATGCGCCGCTGCACCCGGGGCGATACGCCTCCACCCCTGCCGGCGCAAGCACAACCACCGGCAGTCAGCAGCTTCGTCGACATCGGCGGCAGTGTCACCTACCGCCAGCGCATCGCCCTCCCGCCCGATGCCATCCTCACCGTACGCGTTCAGGACACCAGCCGTGCCGATGCCAAGGCCCGCACCCTGGCCGAGCAGACCATAGAACTCGGCGGCCAGCAGGTACCGATTAATTTCCAGCTCACCGTCGACCGCGACCTGATCGGGAAAAAAGCGCGCCTTACCTTGGCTGCCCGCATCGAACGCCGGGGCAAACTATTGTTCATCAATGATCAGTCCTACCCGGTCAAACTCATTGATGGCAAAAGCCATAGCGAAATGATCCTGCGTCAGGTTGGCGCAGCACGTGGGCGATAAAGTTCGGCCTTTGTGCTGCATCAAGGCGGGCTCCTCGTGCGCCATGCGAGAGTGCCGGCCTTGATGCAACTCCAAAACGAAAACCTGTGATTTCCTCAAAGCACCCCTTCTGGCTGGTCGGCTTCCGGCCTTTCTTCAGCCTCGCCTGCCTTGCCGGCCTGAGCCTGCCGATTCTCTGGATACTTGTCCTCAAAGGCGTTCTGCCGGCGCCCAACGCCGCTTTTTCGCCGACCCAGTGGCACGCTCACGAAATGTTCTACGGTTTCGGCTGGGCGGTACTTGGCGGCTTTCTGCTCACCTCGACCAAAAACTGGGTCAATGTGCGCGGCTATCACGGTGGCGTGCTGATCTATCTCACCGCTGCCTGGCTGGTTGAACGCTTGGTCATTGCCTTTGGCGGGCACTTGCCAGCGGTATTGTTCTGGCTCGGCAGCCAGCTTTTCCTGATCAGTATCGTCGCGCTCTTGCTCGCCACCCTGATTCGCCATCGCCACACGGATGGCTACCGCCGCGACAACCTGTTTTTCCTGCTCATCCTGCCGACTTTCGGTCTCGCCAAGATACTCATCCTCCTCCCCGACAGCTTTCACCTCGGCTGGACGATGACCCTCGGTCTCTTCCGCGTCGCTTTTCTGGTCATGCTCGAGCGCACGCTGACCCAGTTCATGAAGAGTATTTTCAAGGTCGACATCCTGCGCCATCCGCTGCTCGACAACAGCATCAAGGTACTCGGCATTTTGTTGGTGGCTGCCGCCTTCGTCCCGCCCGCCATCGCCGCCGCTTTCAGCCTGTTGCTGGCCACCCTGCTGCTGATTCGCTTTGCATTCTGGCACCCGCTCAAGGCTTTCAGCCGGCTCGACGTCGGCATCATGTATCTCGGTTATCTCGCCATCACCGGCCAGTTGTTGATCGAAGCATCCAGCCTCGCCTTCAACATTGCCTGGGTCGGCAGCGTTGGGGTGCACGTATTCACCTTCGGCGCCATGGGCCTCGTCATTCCTGCCATGATGATCCGCATTGCCAACGGCCACACCGGGCGCAAGGTAGCCTTTGGCGCTTACGAAAAAACTGTTTTGTGGATCATGATTCTCGCCTTCGCCCTGCGCCTGATCGGCCCGCAACTCGCCCCCGGCATATACCTGCGCTGGCTGGACATGGCCGCCACCTGCTGGTTTGTCGCCTTCCTGCTGTTAGGATGGCGCTTCATCCCCTATTTTTACAGGCCGCGAATTGATGGCAAGGAACATTAAACACTTCATTTTCAGTGCAAGCCTGCTCGCGCTTTCCAGCGCGGCATTCGCTGAATCGGTTGTCTGCCATGTCAGCTATGGCGGCACCACACAGTTGGTTGAGGCACTCCCGGTCAGTTCGCCCTACCGGGTTTCACCGGTATCGATTGGCTCCTATTTCCTGTTCCGTATCGTCTTTCAGAAAGAGCCCGCCGAGCTCGCCAACATCAAGCTCTACACCTACGCTGACCGTGACAGCGGGCCGGTAATCATCCATCAAGCCAGCTACGCTTTTCCATCGACTAATACTGCGGTCTACGGTTTTAGCGGGCTGAATTTTGTCTATGAGCCAGTGCGCGATGGCGAACTGCAATACTGGTGTGAAATAAAATGAGCCAAAAATTCTGGTTGACCGCAACATTTGCCCTCGGTCTTGGTTTCAACGTTGCTGCCGAGCCGGTAAACCTCATTTTTGCCGGCGACATCATGCTTGATGATGGCCCCGGCCGCTTCATCGGCGAAGGTGGCGATCCTCTGCTGCCCTTCTCGGCAATTCTCAAAGAAGCGGATTACCGGATCGGTAATCTCGAATGCCCAATCGCCAACAACGGGGTTCAGCTCGACAACAAGATCTACAACTTCCGCGCCAAGCCACGTGTTCTGCCGGTGCTGCAAGGTCGTTTCGACGCCCTGTCGCTGGCCAACAACCATTCCGGTGACTATGGCCGCGAAGCTTTTCTGGAAACGATGATTCACTTGGACCAGGCTGGCATCAACTATTTCGGCGGCGGCCGCAACCTGGCCGAAGCGCACAAACCGCTGTGGATCGACCGCAAAGGCCTGAAGATCGCCGTCCTCGCCTACAACGAATACAAACCCCGCTCTTTTGAAGCCGGTGCCGATCATCCCGGCGTGGCATGGAGTGAAGATACGCAAGTCATCGCCGATATCCGCGCCGCCAAAGCAGCCGGCGCCGACCTCGTCATCCCCTTCATGCACTGGGGTTGGGAAAAGGAAGGCAAACCCACTGAACGTCAGAAACTGCTTGCCCGAAAAATGATCGATGAAGGCGTTGCAGCCGTGGTCGGCAGCCACCCGCATGTCACGCAGGGCGCCGAAATTTATAAAGGCAAGCCAATCATTTACAGCCTGGGTAATTTCGTCTTCGACGGTTTCGACTACGCCGCCGGCAAACGCGGCTGGCTGTTGCGCCTCAAACTGGACAAATCCGGCGTCATTTTCTGGGATACGCTGGTCGCGCAGATGGATGACAACGGCACACCACTCCCGGTTTCCGGCACGTTTACGCCATGCGGGCGCGGTGGTGACGAAACGGTTTCGGAGTGTCAAAACCCGTAAAAGGAGACAAAGCATGGATACCCGTTACCTCGACGACCTCTTTCCCGGCCAGCATTTCAAGACGCCGGGGATTACGCTGACCGAAGCCGACATCATCGATTTCGACCTGCGCTACGATCCGCAGCCCTTCCATCTCGACGTCAACGCCGCCGCCGAATCGCCGTATGGCGGCTTGATTGCCAGCGGTTTTCAGAGTCTGGCCCTCTGTTTCCGGCTCTTCATCCAGTCCGGCATGCTCGCCGAATCAAGCATGGGTTCGCCCGGTATCGACGAATTGCGCTGGCTCGCCCCGGTGCGGCCCGGCGATACGCTGCATACGGAAATCGAAGTCATTGAAGTGCGCCCATCCAAATCGAAGCTGGATCGCGGCATTGCCCGTCTGCGTTATCACGCGGTCAACCAGCGTGGCGAAGTCGTTTTAACCCTGATCATCAATCACCTGCTACGCCGTCGCACAGCATGAGTACGCTGCGCGAATTTGCGCAACGTTACCTGATTCCCGACGCAGCGCCCCTCTCGCCAGCCGAACGTTGGCGCAGCACGCTGGCTGCGCTACTCGGCATGTTGCTGATTCAGGGCATTCTGGCGGTATTGCCAGCACAACCCGGCATCAGTTACTTGCTGGCCCCGCTCGGTGCCAGTTCGGTAATTCTCTTCGTTCTGCCGCACAGTCCGTTGGCCCAGCCGTGGTCGCTGATCGGCGGCCTGTTTTTACCGGCGATCATCGGCCTGCTTTGTGGCACCTGGATACAGCCGGCCTTTCTGGCGGTCGCCATTGCCTTGGCACTTGCAGTCTGGATCACCGCCTGGCTGCGCTGCATCCACCCGCCGGGTGGTGCGATGGCGGTTGTTTTTGCAATCGCCGCGACACAACAACCGGTTTCTCTAACGACTGCAGTCCTCAATATTGGCGCGGCGCTGGTCGCCGTACTCTTCGTCAATAACCTGATTCCAGGCCGTCATTACCCGCAGTGCGCGCCCAAGCAAACAACAGCGCAGAAACCGCGTCCCAAGCGGGGCAGTATTCGCCACGAAGACCTGCAACACGCGCTGCAGAAGATTGATGCCTACCTCGACATCAGCGAAGAGGATCTGGTCCGCATCTACGATCTCGCCACCAACCATGCACACCAGCGCCATGAACAGCGCGTTTGTTCCGAAATCATGTCGACAGACGTGATCAGCGTTGAATTTGGTACCGAATTGAACGAAGCCTGGGCGCTGTTGCAGCAACATAAATTACATGGCCTGCCGGTAGTTGACCGTAGCAAACGGGTAATCGGCCTGCTGACGCTGGATAATTTCCTCCGCCACGTCAAACCAGAGCCGGAACAGGGCATCGGCGACAACATCCGGCGCCTGCTGCGCACTTCGCCATCAGCCTATTCGGACAAACCGGAAGTGGTCGGCCAGATCATGAACGAGGCATTTGTCAGTGTTCGCTGCAATGATTCAATCAGCAAAACCGCCAGCCTGCTCGCCGCCAGCGACCACCCTGTCATCCTGCCGGTAATCGACGACAAGGGCCGGCTGGCTGGCGTCCTGACCCAAACCGATCTGCTTTCGGCGATCTATCAAAAGCAGGCGGCAGCAGCGGCCAAAGCCTAGCAAGATTGCGGGGATACGGAATTTTGGGGGCTGGTTACTTTGGCAAATCGGCCATTGCGGTCATTGGCTATTCTCTTCGCCACTTGCAGGAGAGCGTTAGATTGCGGCCGTAGATCAGGGTTGTAGCTGGATGATCCCGACTCTACTTTTGCTTGGGCCCATTGCAAACGATCAGCTAGGTCAGTGTGAAATGCCCAGCATTATCCAATACGGGACATAGTGCTCCGGACTCTAATAAAGACGCGTACCATAGGACCATTGAATAAATTCGGACAATTTTTTTCATTGGAGACTGGCTTGGTACTGTGCGAAAAAATGTAAAGCTTACAAGGGGCTCTTAAAAATATACCCCCATTCTTCCCTTGAGCACAAGGGTGGAAATCAGATTAAGGGGATGGGTCTGGCCGTCGGGCTGTTGAATTTTATAAGTGCTCGACATGCGGAACAGAGTGGGGTTGTGATGGCGATAAAAAGGACACATACGCAGGTTGGTATATAACGAGCCCTAGGGGGTGATGACGATCTAGCTAGCGTTCATCAGCGTGCTGTCGCAGGCACGACACATCGGGTTGATTGCCGTCTTGTAAAGTCTGCATGCGAGCAAATAAGATCCCACTCCCAGCGGGGATTGTTCGCTTAGGGGGATCTTAGGTCTTGCTTCGTTTTTTTGGTGTTACTCAACGCGCTTTGATCACAGGCTTATTAATGGTATCCAACTCATTGCTGAGGACTGATAGCCCAACTGAGAATTGCCCCCATGGCTGTCGGGCTGTCAGTAAAAGGATCAATTCACGGATAGCAGGGAAAGCCATGGTGTGTGCAGCCTGGAGGGCAAAGTCGTGGCGGTGTTCGGCCGGAATCTCATCTGTAATGGTGAATACGACGAGGCACAGGACGTTTATCGTGTAAGGCGAATTTTCGTCATTGGCAACTACCTTTACCCGCAATTCGCCAACAAACCGGCTCTCGCTTCCTGGGAATGCAGCAACATTTATTTTCGAATCAATTGCAGGGCTGACTTGGTTGATTTCAGATTTGGATGCGTAATTTGGATTCGCAGTGATCAAAATCTCTGGAAATGTCGTTGATTCGAATGTGACAGGAATTGACTGACTCATGATCAGTTTCTGGTGTAACTGAGGAGCCATGGTGATACGGATGGCAACATATTTCCCACCCGATCAGTATTCACTGAATTGCTATTGGTGAACTTGTCGGAAAGACGAATTGAAGCAATAGAGTAATCACTGACTTCCAGGTTGCTTACACGCTCAAGGAACTGTCGTGGCACAGCGTTAGGCCGCATTGCCTCAAGAAGTGAGTCATAAATATCGTCAATATGGCTAATCCAGTAATCGGGTTGCTCAGTCGTATCTGCGAGTTCGATCTTTACGCGTGCGCGCAATGCCATTCGTTTCATGATCTCTTGGTCTTCAAGGGCTGCCAGTAGCAAATTGGAAACAACCGATGAAGGAGCAGATTCTCCGCGCTCCCATTTTGAGAACGAGTTTCCAGTTGATTTGAACAATTTCTTGGCATCGTCTTGCGTCAGTCCATACTTTTGCCGTAACTCGACGATTTTTCTCGGCGGGATGGTGTCACCGACGATAGTCAATTCAAACTCGAAATATAGCCTGTTGTTACGTTCAATCTGTCCAGGCGCAAAGAAAGTGCACTCGCAGTCAGGGCAGACGGTGTGTTCTTGCCCTTCAAGGTGATGCTCCTTGTTTAGATAGCGATAAGTCGTAGAGAGGTCGTATTGAACCTCAACATTTTTGCTATCGCAAAGAGGGCAGGTTTCTATTGGATTAGTTTTTTCATTTAAAAGTCTGAAGGGTGCGTGCTGACAATGATGCATCTGGGGTTTGAATCGCGAAATCCAAATTTAACAAAGATTGGAAGTCCGGTTCTCTTGCATTCAATTTTCTTGAGGCGCATCCAGCGAATTCGATAAGCATCTGCATCTACTGTCATTCCTGACTTGATAGGGTCTTGCTCGGATTCGACGTAATGAGGATCATCGTGATCATATGGTCTCAGATACATGAACAACTCTGAAGTTCAGCAGTTTCCATTCTTGGCATAAATCGCATTTTCATGTCCGAGGCAGCTTTTGAGTCCCCGAGGACAACGACGCTATATTCGGATACCAGCGACTGGACGACACCAAGGTGATACACGGGGCCATTGTCAATCTTAATTCTACTGCCACTGACCCGAGTCTTGAGGTTGCCCTTGATGACACGTCGCGGATTGGGATTATTAACCATATTGGTTAGTTAGTACAGTAATTTTGTGAATTCATCTGGCTTCAATGTCGACCAAAACGCGGGATCTCTTCTCTTGGTCTGTCGCTTCATCAATGTAGGTTGTTTCAACAAAAGTGATCCGACAGTTTCGACCAAAAAACTCTGTCACTTTGTTGGCCAGTTCTGTCGGGGCTGTACCGGTGACCAAGCCGTTGTCACCGGTGAATTCAAATTTGTGGCGCCGAAGACTGGCGCCGGTTAGTGTGCCGGTAACCTTAAGTGTTCTTGGTTGTGTCTCATGGATCTTGGCTAGGCGATTAGCCATGACTAGGAGGCTGTTTTCGTCGGCAATCCAGCTTCGATGCTGGCCATCTGGTGATCTCCATCCGACCTTCGGCGTTGCTTCAACCTTGACCATTGTGTTGATCAGGTGCCGGTAGTTGGTCATTACACGCTGACCGAGCTTGGCGGCCTGCTCGAGTGGGTTGTTGGCATTAACCAATTCGAATGTTGCCTCAAGGGCCGAATTGCTTACACTAGTTCCGGTCAAGTCGGAGCGCGTTGCAGCGGTGAAACGTATGCCAAATGACGATGGATAGAAGCCTGCAACTTCGAGCTGGCAAAGATTGCGAATCTGCGGAGGAATGGCCGGTGTAATGCGTGTTGTATTCAGTGATTGCCCGACCCGTTCGAACAGCCGTTGCATGGCGTCGAAAAAAATAGCCAGCGATTTGGCGCTAGCTCGGTGCTCGTCGTATCGTTTCCCAGCTAGTGCGAAATCGATCACCTCGAGTTCGCGTGCTCGCATGATGTCGGCGAGAGCACTTTCATTTTTTGCCTGAGAGTTGCGCAGGTTATCAATCGAAAGCAAATAAGCATTCAACGGTCCATCGGAAGCGATGATGCGCTGTTGGGCTTCAATTGCCTGGTCGGCAGCGAATATTTTTTCCCGTAACCAGCGTACCTGCTGTTCCGCGTGTTCGGTGTCAACTTCCTTTCGCCAGGAATGAATTTCAGGAAGTTGCCGCATTGGCAGATTCCTCTAGTGGCCGTGATTCTGTGATCTCAACGTGGCGCAGGATGATGCCTTTGCGCTGGCCTTTATGGTCGTGGCCTAGTTCCTTTTCCCAATAGTTACGTAAGATCATGAAATCAGCATTGAGATGGTGTCTTTTGGCGGTAACGGAACAAAATAGGAGTCGCAGTGGCAGTGCTTGGCTGTCGTGTTCCCCTGGAAATATTGGTTGATTATGGCTTTTAGAGCCGACGGCAGTGATTCATAAACGTATACGTCGCAGTAATTGACCAAATCGATTCCTTGTGGCCCATCTTCGTTGGAAACGAAGCTGCCGCCAATCCACTGCTCAGCAGGCAGTCCAACCAGTTGCAAAGCAGCAACCAGCTTTCGTAGCCCTCGAATAGTCTAACCCGATCACCGCAGCCGAGACCCTCGTAATTTACACAACGTTCCTTTATCTGCTCGTGGGCGGCAGGGTGGAAGCCAGGTGGCAAATAGCCGATCCTCGGATCGAAATCAGGTAGAACGTTCAAAGTTGCCCCAAAAGTACGCGTGCATATCGGGGCAATGCGCACGCCTTCGGTGGAGTTGCCATTTTTAGGTCATGACGAGGGCGGCGATTGCCATACATACGTCATTATCAACGTTGCTAATATCATTTGGCAAGCAATTGACCAAGGGGGGGTAGTTTTCGGGGGCTCTCGTGAGGCCTGTGTGGCGCAAAAAACTCACACGCTTTGGTTGGGTGGTGATGGCTGATTGATTCGAACCCATTCCTGGCCGACACGGTGCAATAGCTGAAAGGCGGAAATGGCCCTTGGATTCAATCGGTCGGTGATTAGGCATCACAAGTAGCAGATAGCAGAGGCAGGTTCTCGGACATTCCTCTGAATCTGCTCATACTGTGAAGATGGCTTTTGTCTGCCGCCCACATGTTTGCTGGCAGCAAAGGCCATCAAACTACTGATAGCGCAGCGCCTCAATCGGGTCGAGTTGCGCTGCCTTGCGTGCCGGGTACCAGCCAAAGAAGATACCGACAGTAGCGGCCACAGCAAAGGCAACCAGTGCCGCACTACCGGAAATCACGACGACCATGCCGGTAAAGGCATTGATGCCGAGCGCAATGCCGAGACCAAGCAGCAAGCCGAGCAGGCAACCGGCGAAGGAGATCATCACCGCTTCGAGCAGGAACTGGGTCAGGATGTCTTTCTGGCGCGCGCCTATCGCCATGCGGATGCCGATTTCCCGCGTCCGTTCCGTCACTGAAACCAGCATGATGTTCATGATGCCGATACCGCCGACCAGCAGTGAAATCGAAGCGATGGCACCGAGCAGGATGGACATGGTGCGTGTCGTCTCAGCCTCGGATTCGGCCGCCGCCGACAGGTTGCGCATGAAGAAGTCGTCCGGCATGCCTTCGCGCAGACGGTGGCGCTGGCGCAGCAGCGCGGTGATGCCGGCTTCGACTTTGGGCATCGCTTCAGCCGATTCAGCCTGTACCATGATCATCCGCACCGAGCCCAGGAAAGGCGTGCCGAACACCTTGCGCTGCGCGGTGCTGAGCGGAATGATCACGGTATCGTCCTGGTCACGGCCATCGAGATTCTGGCCCTTGCTGCCGAGCACGCCGATCACGATAAAGGGGTTTTGCTGGATGCGCATGGTCTTGCCTACCGGGTCATCGCCAGCAAACAGGTTCTCGGCCACCGTCTTGCCGATCAGCGCGACACGGGTTGAGGAACGCACATCGGAATCGCCAAAGGCCGCACCATTGACGATGCTCCAGGCACGTGCCTCAAGGTAGGACGGCGTCGTGCCAATCACCTGCGTACTCCAGTTTTGCGAGCCGTATACCAGTTGCCGGGTGCCTTGATGTGTTGGCGAAACATTGGTCACGCCGTCGAGTTCGCTCATTGCGTCGGCATCCGCCACATTCAGCGATGGTGCGCCGGCTGAACCGCTGCGCACGCCGCCGGCGGTAAAGGAGCCGGAAAGCACAATGTACAGATTGGAACCCATGGTGCTGATTGTCTGCTGCACGGCATACTGCGCGCCTTGGCCGATGGCCATCATGATGACTACGGCACCAACACCGATCACCATGCCGAGCATGGTCAGCGCCGTGCGCAGGCGGTTGGCGCCCATCGCCAGCCAGGCTTCGCCGAGCATCGCCTTCAGCATGGCAGTTGTTCCGTCAGATGGTCGCTGACCAGCTTGCCGTCGAGAAAGCGCACTTGCCGTTTGGCATGCGCCGCGATATCCGGCTCGTGCGTGACCAGCACGATGGTGATGCCTTCCGCGTTCAGATCACCGAACAGGCGCATGATTTCTTCGCTGGTCTGGCTGTCGAGGTTGCCGGTCGGCTCGTCGGCAAGAATCAACTGTGGTTTGTTGACCAGCGCCCGGGCAATCGCCACACGCTGCTGCTGACCACCGGAAATCCGGCTCGGCAGCGATTCGGCGTATTTGAGCAGCCCCACTTTGTCTAGCTGTTCGCGGGCTGCCTGCCGACGCTGTTCCTTGTTGATACCGGCATAGACCAGCGGCAACGCGACGTTATCCTGCAAAGTCATGCGCGGCAGCAGGTTGAAGCCCTGAAAAACAAAACCCAGGGTGCGATTACGCAATTTGGCCAGGGCATCGGTTGCCATGTGCGCAACATTCTCACCGGTCAGAAAATAGTCGCCCATGGTCGGCGTATCGAGGCAGCCGAGCAGGTTCATGAAAGTCGATTTGCCGGAACCGGACGGCCCCATGATGGCGATGTACTCGCCAGGCAGAATCGTCAGATCGACCCCGCGCAAGGCGGGAAAAAGTCCGGCCGCCGTTGCGTAGGATTTACCCAGCCCGACAACCCGGATGACCGCTTCCGCCATCAGAACATTCTCATGCCGACGCTGGAGGGCTTTTTGTTGCCGGCGGTATTTTCGCCAGTGATCAGCCGATCACCTTCCTTCAATTCGCCACTCACCAATTCCGTATTGCGATTATCGGTAATGCCGATCTGCACGCTGACCGGCTTGATTTCGTCACCAGCCAGCACGTAGACCGTACCACTCTGGCTATCGCGCTTCTTGCCCGGCTTGCCGGCGCCAGCTCCAGCACCGCCACCGGCTCCCGGCGAACCTGTTACGGTCGACGCCGGTTTTGGCCCATTTTCTTTGGCCTTCTCGCCAGCATCTGCCGGCTTGTAGCGCAGCGCTGCATTGGGCAGCAACAACACATCCTGACGTTTGGAAACACCAATGCTGACGTAGGCCGTCATGCCGGGTAGCAGAGCCTGATCCTTGTTGGCCACGCTGACCCGCACGTTATAGGTCACCACGTTTTGCTGATTGGTCGGATTCAAACGAATCTGCTGCACCTCGCCGTTAAAGCTGCGGTTTGGAAAGGCATCGACCGTAAAGCGCGCCTTTTGGCCCTCGCGCAAATTGCCGATGTCAGCTTCGGCAAAGCTGGTGTCGATGCGCATTTCAGACAAATCCTGGGCGATCTTGATCAGCACCGGCGTTTGAAAACTCGCCGCAACGGTCTGACCGAGATCGACCACGCGGTCGACCACGACACCGGAAACCGGCGAACGGATCGTCGTGTTGGCCAGATTGACCCGATCTTTTTCCAGCGAGGCCCGTGCCAGTGCCAGTTGGGCGGTGGCTGACTTCATCGCCTGCCGTGAGGTTTCATACTCCTGCTTTGAGACATATTCCTGTGCGAACAAGGACCTCATGCGCGCCTCGTTGGCCTGTGCCAACTCCAGCGCGGCTGATGCGTTGGCAACGCTCGCCTCAGTCTGTTTGACCTGCGCCGTGAGCAGCGCCGCATCCAGCTCCAGCAAGGGCTGGCCGGCTTCCACCTTGTCGTTGAAATCAACATAAAGCTTTTTGACCGTACCGGAAACCTGCGTACCGACGCTGACCAGCACCACCGGATTCAACGTGCCATTGGCCGAAACGGTTTGCGTCACCTCGCCTTTTTCCAGCATTGCCAGCTTGTAACGCTGTTCCGGCGCCTGCCCGGCGCGCTGGTTGGCGTACCAGATGCCACCGCCAATCAGGCCGGCAATTACTGTGGCACCAAGAATGATTTTGCTAACAGGTTTCATCCTAAAACCCTCCTTCGACAGCCTTAGGAAATGCTTCGATACGCCCACTGCGTGGGCTACTCAGCACGAACGGAGTGCCACCTATCAATATCGGGAAAAGCCCGTTCGTGCTGAGTAGCCTTGCACAGCAAGGCGTATCGAAGCATGAGCGGGCGCTAGTTGGGCTTTTCAGGTTCATGGTTTTCCTTGCACTGCCGGTTGCAGCAGCGTGTAATCCAGCGCACCGACCGTCTGGGCCAGCGTTGCGCGATAAACATGCCAGTCGAGGCCGGCCTGAATGCGTTGCAGGCGAGCATTGGCGAGGGCGGTTTGGGCGGTCAGCAAATCCAGCACTGTACCGACGCCGGCCTTGTAACGACCGAGCGCAACGCGCTCTGACTGCTCGGCGCTGGCGACCAGATCGCTGGTCGCTTTCAGGCTTTGCGAGGCTGTGTTGAGATTTTGATAGGCTTTCCAGACATCCAGCGCGACCTGATTGCGCAGGCGGTCACGTTGCGCCGCCCGGACATCAACCTGTGCTTCCGCCGAACGTACGCGATAGGTCGTTTCGAAACCGGAGAAAATCGGCACGCTGAGTGTCAGGCCAATCGCCCCGCCGTTTGTCGTCACGTTGGAAACATCCTGCCAGGGTTGGGCCCGGTGGACAAACTCACCGTTGGCCGTCCCTGGGCGCGCGCCACGTCGACACTGGCTTCAGCGGCTTTCAGTTGCGCCTCGGCCGATTTCAGATCGGGGCGACGATTGCGCGCTTCTTCGATCAGGGCGTCAACATCGCTCTGGTACGTGGTTTCCGGCAGACTGCGCGGAATTTCATCGAGCGTGATTTTTTGCTGGGCGTCGAAGCCCATGACATTGGCCAGCACACCCAACGCATTGCGCGCCTCACCTTCGGCCTTGATACGATTGAGCGTCGCTTGTGACAAGGCAGTTTGCGCCAGCAGGCGATCAGCCGGCGTGCCGGCACCCACCTTGTAACGGCTTTCAGCAGCAGCAAAACCTTCACGCGCCGCCCGCTCGGCCTCGGTCGTTGATACCACCGCCGCCCGCGTCGCCTGCGCCGTGTAGTAAGCCTGCAAGGCCGATAAAAACAGGCTTTGCACTGTCGCATTCTGGGTTGCTGCTGCAGCACTCAACAGTTGCCGGGCATTTTCAATATTGGCGGAACGCTGGCCGAAATCAAAAACCAGCCAGGACAAGGTCAGCGCCGCAGTGTTCTGGTTGTAATTTCGTGATTCAACAAAATTTCGCGCAACCGACGCTCTGGCATCCAGATCAGGCAACCAGGCGGATTGCGCAACACCAACCAGCGCCGCCTGAACCCGCGCCGTCGCCCAGATTTCCCGCGTTTGCGGATTATTGCAAAGGGCGAGGTCGACCGTATCGATTGCGGTTAATACGGTGGCGGGCAGTGTGTTGGCACAGGGCGCATCACCTACCCGTGCCGACAACTGCGGCGACGGTTTAAGTGGCGCCATGCCGGTTGTATCAAAAGGGTCGTGCAAGCCAGCTGCTGCAGCGGGCAGTGCCAGCATGAGAAAAATGGTGAGAAATCGACGGTTCGCAGATGACATGGGTGTGTAGTTTAGCGGCCTGACGGATTTCTAGCTGTTACAGTTTGTTTCTACACGTTACCTCATCTTTCGTTTCAATGAATTTCGTCACCAAACTACATTCTCCCGCTTTTTTAAGTGGCGCCCGCGAAGGCTTCATGGCCTTCCTGCCGCTGTCGGTCGGCCTCGTACCGTGGGCGCTGGTCATGGGCATGGCGATGGCGAGCACCGGCTTTACGCCACTGCAGGCGATGGGCATGAACATCATCGTCTTCGCCGGCACCGCGCAGCTCGGCACCTTGCCGCTGATCGCTGCTGACGCCCCCGTCTGGCTGATCACCACCCACCGCCCTCGCCCTCAATCTGCGCTTTGTCATTTTCAGCGCCGCCCTCGCCCCCGGCTTTCGCGGCGTTGGTGCGCCGGGCCGCTGGCTGGCCGGACATTTGCTGACCGACGGGGTTTTCGCCACCTGTCTCGACAAATTATTGCGCGTGGACGACCCTGCCTGGCGCCTTGGCTATTACCTGGCCCCGGCGTTGTGGGCCTGGATTTTGTGGCAACTTTTTGCGGTAACCGGCATTTACGCGGCTGGCTTGATCCCCAAGGCGTGGTCGCTGGAATTCATGGCAACCATCGCCCTGATCACCCTGCTGGTGCCAATGGCCAAAGTCCGCCCGATGCTGATCGCCGCATTGGTCGGCGGCGCCAGTGCGACGCTGTTACGCAACATGCCCTTGCGCCTTGGCGTCGTCGTCGGCATTTGCGCCGGCATTGCCGCCGGTTTTGCTGCCGAACATTGGGAAGAGAAACGGAGTCAGCCATGAATTACGACGCTTCGCTGTGGCTCATTTTCATTTTAATCGGCCTCGCCACCACCTTGCCACGCGCCAGTTTTATCGTGCTTGGCAACCGCGTCGTCCTCCCTTCGGTGCTACAACGCGCCCTGCGCTATGCCCCAGCGGCAGCACTGGCAGCAATCGTCGTGCCGGATGTACTGGTCGTTGGCGGCACGCTGGAGGTCTTCAATCCCAAGCTGGCGGGAGCGATTGTTGCAGTGGCGGCGGCGGCCCTGTCACGAAATCCGTGGTTGCCATTTATTGGCGGCATGGCTGCATTGCTCGGCATTCGCTATTTAAGCGGCTAAAAATCCAGACAAAAACCGCCGTCGACCGTAACAGTTCGAACAATCGGAGTCAGACCACAATATCAGTCGCTACGCGGTGTGATGCCGAATTCGCAGACGAAAGTCATGGCTGTCAATTTTTCCGCCAGCCGCTGCAGGCTGCTCTTGTCGAGCGTCTTGATCAGCGTCCGGAACTCGAACCAGCGCCCGTCACCGACCAGGCCGTAACTCATGCCTGAGGGCTCAGACCCGCATTCGGCAAGCAGCGCCCGCAGTTCGCCTTCGGAAAGCGCAGCGTCGCGAGCGAAGCGAACGTGAAAGTGGGCATAAAACTCAGAGCGCATGCGGCTTTCGACCAGCCGGAAACACATAGTTGATGTTGAACGTGGCAAAGGTCGCCGCGCCCGCCGCCAGGTAATAACCCATGCCGATCATGATGCCGATGGCAGAAATCATCCAGATCGACGCCGCCGTAGTCAGGCCGCGGATCGCAAAACCTTCCTTGACGATGGCGCCGGCGCCGAGAAAACCGATGCCGGTCATGATGCCTTGCGCCATGCGGGTCGGATCAATGAAAGCCGCCTGCTGCGTCGCAGCCGCAATGTGGATGACGTGGTATTCAGCCAGCAACATCAGCATGCACGACGAAATGCAGACCAGCGTATGTTCGCGGAACCCGGCCGGGCGCCCGTGGTAGCTACGCTCCAGCCCGACCAGTCCACCGGCAACGAGCGCCAGCGTCAGGCGCAGGATGGTACCGAGTAGTTCGCCCTCTGCCATAACATTCCCTCCTCCACCAGCATGGTATGCCAAGGTCGGGAACCGTGGCGAGTTTTCTCCCGGCGCCGACAGAAGAACAACAGGGGTCAGACGAAGATTAGATCAAGCCGGGTGCAACTCTCTAGCTGCATCCTGAAGCACATCATCTGGCACACCACGGCGGTTTAACGCTTCAATTAAACGCGCCTCGGCACTGAAAGCGAATTGCGCTTCGTCTTTCCTCAACCCCTCGCTGACATAGGATTTGAGTAGCGACTGATAGCCACTTAATCCCTTGTGGGGCGCAATGGCTTTCATGGACTCGATTGCATCCACAGGCATTCTGATTGTGATCGAAGTCATGGGCCGGTCTTTGGCTAAGCGTGCTTTCATTTTTTCACCGAGCAAAATCATCTTCCTCTCTTGATGTGGCGCGACGGGCAGAAATGATCCGGATGAACTCGCCCTCAAACTCTACATGGACAACAAACAGGAGCCGACCGGCCATGTCGTAACCAATGGCCACATCTCGCGACTCTTCGTTTCTGTCAGCATCCACCAAATGAACAAAGGGTCGAAAAACACTGCCGCAGCCTCTTCAAACCGAACACCATACTTTCGCTCGTTACGTGACGCCTTTTCAGCATTCCAAACAAAGCTCTCGCCGTTCAGTTAAAAGTGAATACCCATGACCGTGATCTTATGCTGCGTATTTACTTTATCAATACATAAAGAATCAACAACATTGGATCGAAGCCCTAAAAAATCAACCAAAAACCGTCGTCGACCGTAACACTTTGCTGCATTGCGGTAAAATGCCGCCCACTATGCTCTATCCCCTCATTCGCAAGTTTTTCTCCCTCGACGCTGAAACTGCTCACGGTATTGGTATGAATGGCGTTGATCTCACTCAACGCCAGCGGGCTGGCTGGTTGTCTGGCCAAACCGGTGGCCGCCTGCCCGGTTGAAGTCATGGGCCTCAAGTTTCCCAATCCGGTCGGCCTCGCCGCCGGTCTGGACAAGAACGGCGACCACATCGACGGCCTTTCACGCCTCGGTTTTCGGCTTTATCGAAATCGGCACGATCACGCCCAAGCCGCAGGATGGCAACCCCAAGCCGCGCCTCTTCCGCATCCCGGAAGCACAAGGCATCATCAACCGCATGGGTTTTAACAACGCCGGTGTCGATAAGCTGCTGGAAAACGTGCGCGCCGCGCAGTTCCCGAAAAAAGGCGGTATTCTCGGCATCAACATCGGCAAGAACGCGACGACGCCCATCGAACACGCGGCTGACGATTACCTGATCTGCCTGAACAAGGTTTACAACGACGCCAGCTACGTTGCCGTCAATATTTCCTCGCCGAACACCAAGAACCTGCGTGAATTGCAGAAGGATGAGGCGCTCGACGATCTGCTCTCGCAACTGAAAACACGGCAGGAGCAACTGGCCGAAAAACATGGCCGTTATGTGCCGATGGCTTTGAAGATCGCCCCCGATCTCGACGACGAACAAATTCAGGGCATTGCCGATGCCGTGCGCCGTCACCGCATGGATGGCGTGATCGCCACCAACACCACCCTGTCGCGCACTGAAGTTGCCGGGCTGCCCAATGCAGATGAAACCGGCGGTCTTTCGGGCGCACCGGTTTTCCAGCGCTCGACCGATGTGCTGAAAAAACTTTCAACCGCGTTGGCTGGTGAGTTACCGATCATCGGCGTCGGCGGCATCATGGGTGGCGAAGATGCAGCCGAGAAAATCCGCGCCGGCGCCAGTCTGGTGCAGTTTTACAGTGGCTTCATCTATCGCGGCCCGGATTTGGTCAGCGAAGTGGCAGATACTTTGGCCAAAATGAGGAACAGAAAAGCTTAAAGCCCTTGTTTTAGCGCGGTTGTTTGATTTCGGTCAAAGCCCGATAATAGCGGCCTAAACTCTGCCCAATTCATGAGCCATTATCTATTCATCCTTGTCGGCGCTGTTCTGGTCAACAACGTCGTCCTGGTGAAAATTCTCGGACTTTGCCCCTTCATGGGCGTTCCCAAACTGGGCCGCTTCGGCATGAGCGCCGCCACGACTTTCGTGCTGACCATGGCAACCGGGGCGAGCTACATCATCGACCATTTCCTGCTCATCCCCTTCGGGCTGGAATATCTGCGCACGCTGTCCTTCATCGTCACCATTGCCGCCATCGTGCAATTGACCGAGATGGTGATCGCCAAAACCTCGCCGTCCCTGCAGCAAACACTGGGCATTTACCTGCCGCTGATCACCACCAACTGCCGGTACTGGGCGTGCCGCTGCTCAATACTTCCGAAACAGTTACAACTTCGTTGGATCCCTGCTTTTCGGTGCCGGTAGTGCCTTTGGTTCTCGCTGGTACTGATCCTCTTTGCCGGCCTTCGTGAGCGCATTGAGGGGGCCGATGTGCCCATCCACTTCCGTGGCGCCGCCATTGCCATGGTCACTGCCGGCTTGATGGCGCTGGCTTTCATGGGCTTTGCCGGCCTGGACAAGTACCAGTAAATGGAAATCATCCTCGCCATTGCCATCATGGCCCTCGGCCCCGTTGTTCTGGGCGCTTCACTCGGCTGTGCCTCGATCAATTAAGTTCGAAGGCGATCCGCTGGTTGAAAAAATCAACAACATCATACCGCCGGACCCAGTGCGAGTCAGTGCGGCTTTCACGGCTGCGGAAAACCTTATTCCGAAGACCATCCCAAAGGCGGGGAGGTTGACGTCAATCTTTTACACCCGGCGGCATGGAAGGCGTCCAGCGCCTCGCCGACCTGCTTGAACGCGAAGTCAAACCACTGGAACCGGGAAGGCGCCCCAACGACGATCACCATTCATCGACGAAAACACTTGCATCAGCTGCGCTGTGCGACAAGCCTGCCCGGTTGATGCCATCGTCAGTGCCGCCAAGCAGATGCACACCATCATCAACCTTTGCCGGCGCCAGCTCTGCCTGCCGCCCTGCCCGGTCGAATGCCACACGCATGGAAGCGATTCTGACATCGACAACTGGAAATGGAAATACCACGGTTGTCGAACAAATCGAGGCTACGCCGATGCAGAAAGCTGCCTGATGTTGATGAATCTGTTCAAGTTCAAGGGTGGCGATCAAACCACCAGACAACGAAACACAATCGCTGGGTTTGCCGGTGCCCAGGCACACCGCTGCCGGCGCGGTTGGTTGTGCCCCTGCACCAAAGCATCGGCGGACTACCGCGACCGGTGGTTCAAGCCGGCGAACCAAAGGTACTCAGGGGCCATTTGATCAGCGAGGCCGATGGCTGGATTTCTGCCGCCGTGCATGCCCCCACCTCGGGGACGGTGCTCGAAGTTGCCCTCCATGTACAGCCCCACCCCTCGGGCCTCGATGCCCTGTGCGTGGTGATTGAGCCTGATGGCAAGGATGAATGGATAGAGCGCACGATACTGGACTACAAGGCAATGACCCCGGAACAGGTGCGAGCATCTGCAACAATCAGGCGTTGTGAGTGCTTGGCGGCGCGGTTTCCCGACGCACGGCAAGTTGACCGCATCAAAGACAGTGCCGATGGAAGAAATGGTCATCAACGGTGCTGAGTGCGAGCCGTTCATCACTTGCGACGACCTGCTGATGCGCGAACGCGCCGAAGAAATCGTGCGCGGCATCGGTATTTTCCGTGACCTGCTGCGGCCAGAAAGGCACAGTCGGGATCGGGGACAACAACCACGGAAGCCGCGGCCGCGGTGCGGGCCGCCATCAGCGTTTTTCCCCTGAACGAGAATTTTGCGGTTTGTCAGTGCCTACCCTGTATCCGGCGGGTGGCGCAAACAATTGATCGCGTGGTGACCGGCGGAAGTTCCGGCCAGCAAACGCTCGAGCCGATCTCGGTGTGCAATGTTTCAACGTCGCTACCGCCTACACCGCCTGGCGCGCCATCTCCCACTGCGAGCCGGTCGTTTCACGGCTGGTTACGGTCAGCGGTAATGTCCATAATCCGCGCAATTACGAAGTGCTGATCGGCACGCCAATGGACGAGTTGCTCAAACTCGCCACCCCGCACCCGGACACCGATGGAATCGTCATGGGCGGCCCGATGATGGGTTTTCTGGTACCAAACAGCCGAATGCCTGTGGTCAAGGCGTTAAGCTGCTGATCGCACATTCGCCGTCTTTCCCGCCGCCGCCGCCGAAATGCCCTGCATCCGTTGCGGCTCATGCGCTCAGGCTTGCCCGCACGGTGAAGCCGTTCGAATATACTGGTTCTCGCGCGCCAAGAACTTTGGCGGAACGCAGAATATCACATCTTTGATTGCATTGAATGCGGTTGCTGTTCATTCGTCTGCCCGTCACGCATCCACGCTGGTCAGTATTTCCGCTTTGCCAAGAGCGAAATCTGGGCGCGCGAACCAAAAGAACGCAGCAGATGGGGCCAAGGGAACGTTTCGAGTTCAAGCAATTGCGCGACGACGAATGGCTGAAAAAAGCCGAGAAATTAGCCAAGGCGGCGGCGGCTCAAGCTGCCAAGCTGCTGAAGCTGCTGCAGCACCAGCGGCTACCGAATCGACGCCAACGGATTCAACCC
>JADJMS010000009.1 GCA_016709495.1 Candidatus Dechloromonas phosphorivorans
ATTGCGCGCCTTGCAGGGAACGGCTAGCGAAGCGGTGCATGATTTTGAAGGCCTGTTACGCGACAAAAAGTTTGTCTCTGAAGGCGCAATACGCTTTGGCCTGGCAGTAGCGCTAGCTCGCAAACGGGATTGGGTTGCTGCCGAACAGGAGTTGCTCTTGGCCCGAAAATTGAAGGTGACGGCAGCAATCCTTGAGCGCCAGTTGGCTGAAGTCAAGCTGGCGCAGGGTGACGCCTCTGCGGCTCTGACGATATATCGTGAGGCGATGGTGCGTTACCCGCTCAATCTGGCATTAAATTACGGATATGGTCAGGCCTTGATCAAGCTTAAGCGCTATGACGAGGCGCTGAAATTTGCCGATATGCAGTTGCAGAGCTACCCGCAGGATGTGCGTCTGCATAAGATGCGGGCGGAGAGTTATGCCGGCCTCGGGCGCGGTGCGCAGCAGCATCAGGCGCTGGCTGAAGTATTTTCGCTACAGGGGCAAACGGCGGGGGCGATTGAGCAATTGCAGCATGCCCAAAAAGCCGAAGATGCCAACTTTTACGAGCAGTCTGTAATTGATGCGCGGCTGCGCGAGTTGCGCAAGCGACTGCTTGAGGAGCAAAAAGAGAGGCGCAATTAGAGGTAAAATCGCGCCTCTCTGTATGGATGATGTGACTATGGAATTTGATCGCGAACTCGATGTAAAAGGCCTCAATTGCCCGCTGCCTATCCTGCGTACCAAGAAAGCCCTGGCTGAGATGGAAAGTGGGCAAGTGCTGCATATTTTGGCGACCGATCCGGGTTCTCTCAAGGATTTTCCCGCTTTTGCCAAGCAGACCGGTAACGAATTGGTCAAGCAGCAGGAAGAGAACCGCGTCTTCGAGTTTTTCCTCAAGTGCAAATAGCCGCTTCTTTCCACGCATTTTTTGAAGATCGGCGGGCGCCAGCAGGCGAACCCGCCGCTTGGCTTTTTGAGGGGCTGGTTGATTGTCTGACGGTCAGCGACGAGGCAAGCCTTGAGGCTGTGCTGGTGGCCATTGAGCAGGGTGGTCTGTGGACTGTCGCGGCGCTTGACTACGAACTTGGCTACCTGCTTGAACCAGCAACGGCCCCCGCTGGTTGGCCGTTTGAAGCAAAACAATGTTTGGCCAGATTGTGGCGCTTTGAGCGCCGGATCGAGCTTGATGCGGCCTCTGCTAACGCTTGGCTGATTGCGCAAGGCGGGCAGCTGCCGGCGGGTGTCGCCGGCTTGCAGTCGGGAGTTTCCGAGGCCGATTACCTGGCTGCAGTGCGACGCATTCAGGGCTACATTGCTGATGGCGATTGCTATCAGGTCAATTTCACTCTTCCGCTTAATTTTGAATGGTTCGGCTCGCCGCTTGCCTTGTATTCCCGCCTGCGTGAGCGCCAGCCGGTGAGCTATGGCGGCTTTATTGGCGATGCCGATGGCGGCATTGTTTCCCTGTCGCCAGAGCTGTTCCTTGCGCGGTGCGGAGATCGCTTGCTGACGCGGCCGATGAAAGGGACTGCGGCGAAAAACTTGCCGGCAGAGCATCTGTTACGGTCAACCAAGGATTTGGCCGAAAATTTGATGATTGTCGATCTCCTGCGCAATGATCTCGGACGTATTGCTGACAATGGTAGCGTCGTTGTCGATCGGCTCTTCGATATTGAGGATTACCCGACTGTCTGGCAGATGGTTTCAGAGGTGTCTGCTCACGTGCCGGGGCGGGATTTTGGTGAAATTCTGCGCGCACTGTTTCCTTGTGGCTCGATTACCGGCGCCCCGAAAATTCGCGCCATGCAGATTGCTGCTGAACTTGAGAAGACACCGCGTGGAGCCTATACCGGTGCACTTGGCTGGCTTGCGCCGGATGGCGACTTTCGGTTGAACGTGGCGATCCGGACGTTGGAACTGGCTGCCGATGGTTGCGGAAAGCTTGGCGTCGGCAGTGGTATTGTCGCCGACTCGGAACCGGCAGCCGAATGGCAGGAGTGTTTGCTCAAGGCGAATTTCCTGCGTGACTGTGATCCGGGTCTAAAACTCATTGAAACCTTACGTCGGGATGGCGGGGTTTATCCAATGTGGGCCGGCCATCTGGCCCGCCTGAAGCGTTCGGCTGCGTATTTTGGTTTTCCGCTCGATGAGCAGTTGTTATTCCGCAAGTTGGGGCAACAACCGGCCAGAGGCATCTGGCGGGTTCGCGTTACGCTCGACAAGGCTGGCACTATCGACGTGCAGGCGGTGGCTTTTGATGGCGCCGAACTCGACATGAGCTGCGCGAAAATGGCCGAACAGCGCATTGAATCGCGCGATCTGCTGCGCCGCCACAAGACCACGCTCCGTCCGCAATACGATGCGGCATTGCGCAGCTTGCCGGCAGATTCGCCAATCTTCGATCTAATTTTTCTCAATGAAAGGGGCGAGGTGGCCGAGGGCGCGCGCAGTAATGTTTTCGTCGAACGCGATGGCGTGCTGCTAACGCCTCCGCTAAGCAGTGGTGCCCTGCCTGGTGTGTTGCGCGCCAGTTTGCTGGCCAGCGGGCGAGCTAAAGAAGCGGTTTTATGGCCAGCCGATTTGCAGCAGGGGTTTTATTTAGGCAATGCTTTGCGAGGTTTGCTCAGGGCAAATTTGCTATGAGGGTTTAGCACTGCCCGAAAAAATAAGCCATTCGGGCAGTTAACCGTAACAGTTCAGCCGCGCATTTTGCGCAGGTAAAGGCCGAGCAAAGAGAATAAGCCGGCCGCAATCCCATAGTAGAAGGCCTTGGGGACATCGACGTCCTGGTATTCAAGTAGAACCGGCAATTCGTTTTCTACTGTGTAGCGGATTGTCGTCTGAAAGTGCCAGGATGAGGCCTTGACTTCAAAAATGCCCTTTTCGTTTTTCCACTTTAGCCAGTTTTGTACTTCTTCAATATCGCCAGCGCTTTCAGCGGGTGTCAGTGTGGTGTAAAGGCCTTTGGCCTTCGCGTCAGCAAGTTCCTTGTAGGCGAAGCCGCAAACTTCCTTGTTGGCGCAGACGGCAACCAGGCGGAATTCCGGTTTCCAATGATCGGTTTTGTCCCACGGCCAGGAAATCATGAAGGCGACGCTCCAGGCGCCAACCAGCGCCGAGAAAATCATCAGGGCAATGAATATTTGAGCCAGTAAACCGCGTTTGTCTTCCATGATTCTCTTTTCTTGTTTCGCTTAGCCGAGTTTGGCTAGTTGAGGTTTTAGTTGTGCCAATGTCGCTGTGAAATCTGCGACACGTTGTTTTTCCTGATCAATGACGGCTGCCGGGGCGCGAGCGACAAAGCTTTCATTACCCAGCTTGTTTTCCGCTATGGAAATCTGTTTTTCAAGCTTCTCGATTTCCTTGGCCAGACGAATTTTCTCGGCGGCGATATCAATCTCCACCTTGAGCATCATTCGTGTTTCGCCGACGACCGCCACGGGTGCCATCGCGTCAGCCGGCATGTCAGCCACGATTTGTACCTCAGAGAGCTTACCCAGAGCTTGCAGGATGGGCGCGAACTCGGAAATCTCGGTGCCGCCACCGGCCACCAGCAGCGGCATGCGCAGGGCGGGCGAGACGTTCATCTCGCCGCGCAGGTTGCGGCAGGCGTAGGCCAGGGCCTTGAGGCGCTCGACCTTGGCTTCCGAAGCCGGGTCGAGCTTGTACTCCTCGGCGCGCGGGTAGGCGGCGAGCATGATCGACTCGTGCGTCTTGCGGCCGGCGATCGGGGCCACGGTCTGCCACAGCTCTTCGGTAATGAACGGGATCAGCGGATGGGCCAGGCGCAGCACGGCTTCCAGCGTGCGCACCAGCGTCCGGCGGGCGCCGCGCTGCTGGGCGTCGTTGCCGGTCTGGATCTCGACCTTGGCGATTTCCAGGTACCAGTCGCAGAACTCGTCCCAGATGAACTTGTAGATGGCCTGGGCGACCAGGTCGAAACGGTAGTCGGTGAAGTGCTGCTCGACTTCCTTTTCGACGCGCTGCAACTGGCTGACGATCCAGCGGTCGGCGAAGCTGAATTCGAGCGGGGCGGAACCGCCGCAGGCCGGGCCGTTCTGCTGGTGTTCGAGGGCCAGGTCGTGGCCTTCGACGTTCATCAGCACGAAGCGCGTGGCGTTCCACAGCTTGTTGCAGAAATTGCGGTAGCCGTCGCAGCGGTTGAGGTCGAACTTGATGTCGCGGCCGGGCGAGGCGAGGCTGGCGAAGGTGAAGCGCAGGGCGTCGGTGCCGAAGGAGGCGATGCCTTCCGGGAACTCCTTCTTGGTCTTCTTGGCGATGCTCTCGGCCTGCTTCGGGTTCATCAGGCCGAAGGTGCGCTTTTCGACCAGCGCGTCGAGGCCGATGCCGTCGATCAGGTCGATCGGGTCGAGCACGTTGCCCTTCGATTTCGACATCTTCTGGCCTTCGCCATCGCGGATCAGACCGTGCACGTAAACGTGCTTGAACGGAATCTGGCCGGTGATTTGCTTGGTCATCATGACCATGCGGGCGACCCAGAAGAAAATGATGTCGAAGCCGGTGACCAGTACGGTCGACGGCAAATATTGCTGCAGAATCGGGTTGGCGGCGTCGATCGCCTCGTCGCCCGTCCAGTCCAGCGTCGAGAACGGCCACAGGGCGGAGGAGAACCAGGTGTCGAGGACGTCTTCATCGCGGCATAGCGTGCCGGCGTAGCCCTGCTTGGCGGCTTCGGCCTTGGCTTCTGCCTCGCTGTGGGCAACGAAAATCTGACCGTTATCGCCGTACCAGGCCGGAATCTGGTGGCCCCACCACAGCTGGCGGGAAATACACCAGTCCTGAATGTTGTTCAGCCACTGGTTGTAGGTATTCACCCAGTTTTCCGGGTAGAACTTGATCTCGCCGGAATGCACGACGTCGAGCGCCTTCTCGGTGATCGACTTGCCATCGTCGCCCGGCTTGGACATGGCGACGAACCACTGGTCGGTGAGCATTGGCTCGATCACGACATTGGTCCGGTCGCCGCGCGGCACCTTGAGTTTGTGCTTGTCGGTCTTTTCCAGGATGCCGAGGGCTTCGAGGTCGGCCACGACAGCCTTGCGGGCATCGAAACGGTCCAGGCCTTGATATTTTTCGGGGGCGTTGTCGTTGATCTTGGCGTCCAGCGTCAGGATCGAAATCATCGGCAGGCCGTGGCGCTGACCAACCGCGTAGTCGTTGAAGTCATGCGCCGGCGTAACCTTGACGCAGCCCGTGCCGAATTCGAGATCGACGTAGCTGTCGGCGATGATCGGGATTTCTCTATCGGTCAGTGGCAATTTCACCATCTTGCCGATCATGTGCTTGTAGCGCTCATCTTCCGGATGAACCATCACGGCCGTGTCGCCGAGCATGGTTTCCGGCCGCGTCGTGGCGACCACCAGGCTATCCGAGCCATCGGCCAGCGGATAGCGGATGTGCCACATGAAGCCGTCTTCTTCTTCCTGCACGACTTCGAGGTCGGAAACGGCAGTGTTCAGCTTCGGGTCCCAGTTCACCAGGCGCTTGCCGCGGTAGATCAGGCCTTCGTTGAACAGGCGGACGAAGGTTTCGGTGACGACCTTGTTGAGGCCGGCATCCATCGTGAAGCGCTCGCGCTTCCAGTCCGGGCTGGTGCCCATGCGGCGCATCTGCTTGGTGATGGTGTTGCCGGAGTATTCCTTCCATTCCCAGACCTTTTCCAGGAACTTCTCGCGGCCGAGGTCGTGGCGCGAAATCCCTTGGGCATCCAGTTGGCGTTCGACGACGATCTGTGTCGCGATACCGGCGTGGTCGGTGCCCGGTTGCCACAGCGTGTTGTGGCCGCGCATCCGGTAGTAGCGGGTCAGCGCGTCCATCAGCGTCTGGTTGAAGCCATGGCCCATGTGCAGCGTGCCGGTCACATTGGGCGGCGGCAGCAGGATGCAGAAGTTTTCTTCGGGCAATTTGTTACGGTCAACGCCCGCAGCGAAGTAATTTTTTGCTTCCCACTCGGGGTACCAGCGGCGTTCGATATCGGCTGGTTCAAAGGCTTTGGCGAGTTCCATGGGCTTCTCGGAAATGGGGAAAACCCGCGATTATACCGGAGCGCTGCCCCGGCTTTGCCTTGATCTTATTCTTGCGGTTGTAGCGCGGCGATCATTTCCTGCTCAGCCAGAAAATCTCGAACAGTCGACTCGATTATGCGTGGCAACTCGGCTGCCAGGCGTTGTTCGACACGCCGTGCCAGTTCGTGCGCGAGGATGTCGCGCAGGCCGGCGTCGAGCAAGGGGTGCGAGGTGGGTTCTTCGACGATTTCAACAATGGGCGCTATTTCGGCGATGGGTTCGAAGACTTCGGGTGGTGTTTCAATATCGAGCAGGACAGGAAAGTCGTCGTCTTCCTCAATCGCGTCGGTCAGTATCGGCACGTCGTCATCGGCATCAAGCGTGGTGCTGCGCCGACGTTGCATCAAAGCGTCGGCACGGGCGAGGATGGGGCTGGGCACGCGGGATTCCTTTAGCGCTTGCTGAGATCGAAATACTGCACTTCGCACCCGCTGTCTTTGTAAAACTTGACGCGGGCGCGGGCGGCGAGCCGATCTTCATCATCCTGACCAACCACCTCAATCAAGCGCTGAAAGCGCTCGAAGCCTGGTGGAGCGTTGAGGTCAAGATTCATCAGGCGGTCGAGTTGGGCGGGTTGATCGAGATTGTCGGTAATCAACACTGGCGTTTCAGCCGCAAGTGGCGAATCGGCCCGGCAGTGCGGGACGAAACTCAACGCAGGCTGGTTCCAAAGCTGGCGGTCAATATGACTGGCAAGCTCTTTTTCAGGCACATAAACCAGCATCGGTTTTTTCTGGGCATAGGCACCGCCGAGCAGGGCGCAAGCCGCTGCTACCTTGTCGGCTGCGCCATGATAGAAAAAAACCTCAGTCAATTGAGCTTGCCGGCGCGTTGCATCAGATAGTGCGTTAGCAGCGGTACTGGGCGTCCGGTAGCGCCCTTGTCGGCCCCGGATTTCCAGGCTGTGCCGGCAATATCCAGGTGTGCCCATTCGTACTTTTTGGTGAAGCGCGACAGGAAGCAGGCAGCAGTAATCGAGCCACCCCAGCGCCCGCCAATATTACCCATGTCGGCAAACGGACTCTTCAACAGTTCCTGGTAGTCATCCCACAACGGCATGTGCCAGGCCCGGTCGTAGGATTCGTCGCCGGCATCGAGCAGGTCACGCGCCAGTGCATCCTTGTTCGAGAAAAGTCCGGTTGCGATATGGCCCAGCGCAACGACACAGGCCCCGGTGAGGGTGGCAACGTCAATCACCGTATCCGGCTCGAAACGTTCTGCATAAGTCAGTGCGTCGCAGAGGATCAGGCGACCTTCTGCATCGGTATTGAGAATTTCGATGGTCTGGCCGGACATTGAGGTGACGATGTCGCCCGGCCGGGTTGCCATGCCATCCGGCATGTTTTCAGTGGCCGGAACGACGATGGTCAGGTTGATCGGCAGCGCCATCCGGGCTACGGCCTGCATGGTGCCGAGAACGCTGGCGGCTCCGCACATGTCGTACTTCATTTCATCCATCTCGGCGCCAGGCTTCAGGGAAATGCCGCCGGTGTCAAAGGTGACGCCCTTGCCAACCAGCACAATCGGCTTGTCGCTGGCTTTCGCTCCTTTATAGCTGAGCACGATCAGCTTGGGCGGCTGGCGCGACCCTTGGGAAACCGAAAGCAGCGAATGCATGCCGAGCTTTTCCATATCGGCGCGTTCAAGAATCTCGCAGCCCAGATTGAATTCCTTGGCCATCGCCTGCGCCCGTTCGGCCAGATAAGTCGGATGGCAGATATTGGCCGGCAGATTGCCCAGAGTTTTGGTCATCGCCATGCCTTCGGCAATGGCAAGTCCTTGCGCCAGCGCCTCTTCGGCCAGAGTCAGTTCGTTGCGACGCTCGACAGCGAGAGTCAGTTTGCGCAATGGGCGGCGAACTTCATCTTTTTTGCTCTTGAACTGGTCAAATTTATAGGTGGCATCGAATGCGACCATCGTTGCCTGGCGGATACGCCAGCCAATGCTGCGTTTTTTCACCGGCAGTTCGGTCAGGAAAATCGACGCATCAAACGCACCTGTTTCGTTCAGCGTTTTAACCGTATTGCGAATGGCGGTTGTAAATTCTTTCTCGCGGAAATTTTTTTCCTTGCCGAGTCCGACGAGCAAAACGCGCTCACAAAGGGTTCCCGGCACGTTCTGCAAAAGCAGGGTGCTGCCTGATTTGCCTTCCATGTCGCCACGGCGGACGATGCCGGAAATGTAGCCATCCGCTGCCTTGTCGAGCAATTCTGCGGCTAAAGTGAGTTTGCGTGATTCGTAAACGCCTACGACGACACAGGCGCTACGCTGCTTTTCCGGGCTACCGCTTTTTATGCTAAATTCCACTGGCTGCTCCTAATCGGGGAAATTTCAGTATTCGCGGGATTATCCTCGCATTTTTTTGGTTTCGTCAAAGCATGATATTCGAGCGCGCCGCCCGGCGTGAATTTGCCCAAGCAGCCGCCGGCATCAGTGTTGCCCTGCTGGCCATTCTCGCCTCCACGCAGTTGATTCGCCTGCTCAAGGATGCAGCGGGCGGTCAAATCGCGCCTGAAGCTGTGCTTTCGCTGCTCGGTTTTGCTGCGCCCACCTTCATGCCCATCCTGCTTTCGCTGACCCTCTTCGTCGCTATTTTGCTGAGCTTGTCGCGTGCTTACCGCGATTCCGAGATGGTCGTCTGGTTCTCCAGCGGCCAGCCACTGACAGCCTGGGTCAGGCCGGTGGTGCGCTTTGCCTTGCCTATCGTGGTCGCTATTGCGGTTTTGTCGGGATTTCTCTCGCCCTGGGCCAATTACAACACGGCGGATTACAAACAACGGCTTTCCTCGCGTAGCGATGTGTCGCAGGTATCACCGGGCGCTTTTCGTGAGGCAAAAAAAGGTCAGCGCGTATTTTTTGTCGAGGCGCTGGCTGAAGATGGCAGCGAAGTGGGGAATGTTTTTGTCGCTTCGATGCAGGAGGGCAAGCTGGGCGTGGTGATGGCCGACGCAGGCCATCAGGAGATTGCTCCGAACGGCGATAAATTTGTCGTGCTTGATCGTGGTCGGCGCTACGAAGTTGAGCCAGGTACGCCAGAGTTCAAGGTCATGGAGTTTCAACGCTACAAGGTGCGCAGGCAGGATGGTGAAGCGAAGCCCGCCGAGCGCTCGCCGAATCGCCTGCCGATTACCGAATTGGTGCTTGATGACAGTAATCAGGCGCGTGGCGAATTGCTCTGGCGCATAGGTTTACCGGTTTCGGCACTGATTCTTGCCTTGCTGGCGATACCGCTTTCTTTCGTCAATCCACGGGCCGGTCGTTCGGCAAACATGTTGATCGCCATCCTAATTTATGCGATTTACAGCAACTTGATGTCGGTTAGCCAGGCTTGGGTTGCTCAGGGCAAGCTATCCTTCTGGATCGGCGTTTGGGCGGTACATGGATTCATGCTGCTACCTTTGGTTCTGCTTTTCTACCGGCGGATTGCCTTGCGCATGCCGTGGCAGAAAGGAATACGCTAATGTTCCACATCAAGTTGTATGAACGCTATTTGATGCGCGAGTGCTTTGCCGCAATTTTTCTTGTGCTCGCAGCCTTTCTCGCCTTGTTCAGTTTTTTTGACCTGATCAATGAATTGCGTACGGTCGGTAAAGCCGGTTACCAATTTGGACATGCCCTGCTTTATGTGACACTCAACGTGCCGGGACTTATCTACGAGTTGATACCGATCGCGACGTTGATTGGCACGCTGTATGCCTTGTCGACCTTGGCGCGCCATTCGGAAATTACTGTTTTGCGCGCCTCGGGTCTGGCAACGCGCGATTTGCTGATGACCCTGTTTCGTGTTGCCGGGTTGCTCGCGCTATTGACTCTGCTGGTCGGCGAGGGCTTGGTGCCGTTTTCGGAACGCATGGCGCAAGAACTGCGAGCCAAGGCCTTGAGTAAGGTAATTGCCCAGCAAGGATTTGATTCAGGTTTGTGGGTGAAGGATGGGCACAGCTTCATCAATATCAAGAAAGCGACGCCGGATGCCACGTTGCATGGTGTGCGGATTTACAAATTTGATACAGCAAATGCACTGGAGGCGGTGACGGATGTTGAAGAAGCTCACTATCAGCCACCGGATCATTGGTTGCTGAAGGGGGTCGTGCGAACTGTTCTGGATGGCGATACGTCGCGTGTTGAGCGCGCTGAGACAGAACAATGGCGTTCGGCTATCAACCCCGATTTGCTCTCAGTGCTGATGGTTTCGCCAGAGCGCATGTCGCTGTTGGGATTGCTGAATTACACACAGCATTTGAACGATAATCGGCAAAAATCCGAGCGTTATGCAATTGCCGTCTGGAAAAAAATTGTTTATCCGCTGGCGGCACTGGTCATGGTTGCGCTGGCTTTGCCTTTTGGCTACTCCCATGACCGAGTGGGCGGCGTTAGCCTGAAAATTTTCATGGGCGTCATGCTCGGAATTTTGTTTTACATGCTCAACGGTCTATTCTCGAACCTCGGGGCAATTAACGCCTGGCCTCCATTTGCCAGTGCCACAGCGCCATCAGCGCTATTTTTAATGGTTGCCATGGGCATGCTCTGGTGGGTTGAACGCCGCTAAGCTTCCGGGCTGGCTTGTGAAATGATGCGGCTGCCGGCGATGCGGTCATGCAAAAATTGCTTATCCTTGTCGACAACGGCCCAGAATAGACCAATTCCACCCAGCAAAATGCTTGGCCAGGCGGCCATGTAACGCAAAATCGCTTGAGTTGGGCGAAGCCGACTGCCGTCGCTGTTGGTAATACGTAATTTCCAGGTTTTCATCGGCAAAGTCTGGCCGCCATTCAGCCAGCACCAGACAAAATACCCCATCAGCAAAATGAAAATGTGGAGCATCAACATGCGCCCACCCAGCACCATACCGAAACCGTAAAAGACGATCTGAGGGAGCAGGAAGCCAATCAGAAGAATTGAAAAGACGACCAAACCTTCGTAGAGCATGCTCGCCAAGCGGCGGGCAATGCCGGGTAATTCGCTAGCCATCAGGGTTTTGCTGTTTCGTTTGAAGGGGGGCTGGATGCAGTAGCTGTGGTTGTTACGGTCGACGCGGAATTTGGGTTGGAAATTGTCGCCGCTGCTGCTTCCGTGGGCGGCGCTTTCGGCTGGCGTGCGCGAACCTTTTCTTCTTCAGAGAGGCTGGAGTAAGCCTCCCATTTTTTCTTGACGGCCAGCTTTTTGTCCGCGTCAAGTTGATTAAATTCCTTATAGCTGTCACGCACCTTGGCGCGCTGCGCAGGGGTCAGTGCAGCCCATTCACGCATACGTTCTTGCACTCTAGCTTGTTCTTCCGGTGTCATTTTAGGGAAACGTTCAGCGATACCCAGCCATTTCTTGCGCCGTATGTTTTCCATTTGATCCCAATCGCCCACCAGTGGCGCGAGGATAATTTTTTGTTGCGTAGACAACAAACTCCACCCGGGTTGGGGTGGAGTGCCAATGATGACTGTAGTGGGCGGCTCGGCCTTTAGCGGGCCGGCCAATGCCAGACTTATTGCGAGTCCGGCGATGAGTCGTCTTGTAGCCATTCGAAGAGGTCGTTATCCATGAAAGCCTCGGGAGGCAGGTCATCAGACAGCAGTGCGCTGTCAACTTCTTCCAGCTGAGAAATGTACTGAACGCTATCCAGGTAGAAAGAAATCCACATGCCAAGCAGAAGCGCCATTATGGCGAGAATTTGCTTGGCGTAGGGCATATCCAGACCAAAATGGAAGGATTCGCGCGTATTGCTGGCCATTACCAACTCGGGGGCTGTCTGTTTTTGACGCGCCAGCGCCTGATGTCGCGCAGCCTCCAGTCGCCGTGCCGAAGCCGGAGAAATGTCCTTGATGCCGTGGTTCAGCGCTTGCCGAATCCGATTTCCGTAACGTTCTTCATTCATAACTTGATACCTCTTGCCGACAGTGCGGTTGCCAGCGCGTGGGTGGCGCGCGAGCAGTGAGTCTTAACGCTGCCTTCTGAGCAGCCCATCGCAGCCGCTGTCTCGGCTACGTCCATGTCCTCCCAGTAACGCATGAGGAAGGCTTCGCGTTGACGTGTTGGCAATTTTTTTATTTCGTCGTCAATCATGTTCAGCGTTTGTGCTTGCAGGAGCAGGCTTTCAGGCGTTCTGGTTCCTCCGGCATCCTCGTCTGCCGCTAGCGTTTCTAGCGGATCGTAATCTTCGTCATCATCTGGCGTGAAGGCTGAAAGCAGGGTAGTCCACATTGATCGCACCTTGCTACGCCGATAAAAGTCGCGAATCGTGTTTTGCAGGATGCGCTGAAACAGCATGGGGAATTCTTCAGCTGGCCGGTCGCCATATTTTTCGGCGAGCTTGAGCATACTGTCCTGAACGATATCGAGGGCTGATTCTTCTTCGCGCACAGCGAAAATGGCCTGTTTAAAGGCTCTGCGCTCGACTGATTCGAGAAAATGCGAAAGTTCGCGGGATGAGGCCAGGGTTGTCTCTTCCTGTAAAAGCCTGAAATGGCTAGATGTGAACGCCATCATACCTTGACCGAACAAGGGCGGTCGATTAAGGTTATGTCCTTTTAAGCAACAGCTTTTTTGGGCTAAAGAATGATGATCAGCGGTGCGGAAATTGTAGTCAGGTGCCTGCAGGAAGAAAAGGTCGATTGTGTGTTTGGCTACCCGGGTGGGTCAGTTTTGCACATTTACGACGCACTTTTCAAGCAGGATCAGGTCAAGCATATCTTGGTTCGCCATGAACAGGCAGCTGTTCACGCGGCTGATGCTTTCTCGCGTTCTTCGCAGAAGGTGGGGGTTGCGTTGGTAACCTCTGGCCCTGGTGTTACCAATACGGTAACCGGTATTGCCACGGCCTACATGGATTCGATTCCAATGGTTGTGCTTACCGGTCAGGTGCCTTCCTTCTACATTGGTCAGGATGCTTTCCAAGAGTGCGACACAGTCGGTATTACCCGTCCTTGTGTCAAACACAATTTCTTGGTCAAGGATGTCAAGGATCTGGCGCTGACCATCAAAAAGGCTTTCCACATTGCAGCAACAGGCCGTCCTGGCCCGGTTGTGGTCGATATTCCCAAGGATATTACGGCTCAGATGTGCGAGTTCGAGTATCCAAAGTCGATCCAGATGCGCTCCTATAATCCGGTGGTCAAAGGGCATCTTGGGCAGATCAAGAAAGCTGTCCAGATTCTGCAGGAAGCCAAGCGCCCGATTATTTACACCGGTGGCGGCGTCATTTTGTCAGATGCTGCGCAAAAATTGACTGAACTTGCGCACAAGCTGAATTTTCCTGTCACCAACACCCTGATGGGTTTGGGTGGCTATCCGGCAACTGACAAGCAATTTGTCGGCATGCTGGGTATGCACGGCACTTTTGAAGCCAATAATGCCATGCATTATTCGGATGTGATCTTGGCGATAGGTGCTCGTTTTGATGACCGGGTGATCGGTAATCCAGAACATTTTGAAGAAGAAAAACGCAAAGTAATTCACATTGATATCGATCCTTCATCGATCTCGAAGCGGGTCAAAGTTGATGTGCCTATCGTGGGCAACGTCAATGATGTGCTTGAAGAAATTCTCAAACTCATGGACAGCGGCTTCAAGGCCAATCCGGAAGTTGCCAACTGGTGGAAGCAGATCGATGAATGGCGTGGCCGTGACAGCCTGCGTTACAAGCAGGCCGAGCACATCATGCCGCAGTACGTGATCGAGAAGCTCTACGAAGTGACTGGTGGCGATGCCTTCATCACCTCTGACGTCGGACAACATCAGATGTTCGCTGCCCAATATTACAAGTTCGACAAGCCGCGGCGCTGGATCAATTCCGGCGGCCTGGGCACCATGGGCGTTGGTCTGCCGTATGGCATGGGCGTTCTGATGGCGCATCCGGGTGCACAGGTTGCCTGCGTGACTGGCGAAGGCTCGATCCAGATGTGTATTCAGGAGTTGTCGACCTGCAAGCAGTACGGCTTTCCGATCAAGATCATCAACCTGAACAACGGCATGCTTGGCATGGTCCGTCAGTGGCAGGAGATGTTCTATTCCAAACGCTACTCCCAGTCCTACGTTACTTCACTACCCGATTTCGTCAAACTTGCCGAGGCTTATGGCCACGTCGGCATGAAAATCGAGCGCCCGGAAGATGTTGAGCCGGCACTGCGCAAGGCCTTTACCGAGCATAAGAATGATCTGGTATTCATGGATTTCATTATCGACCCGGGTGCCAACGTTTTCCCGATGGTTGCGGCAGGTAAGGGCCTGACCGAAATGATCCTGGCTGAAGACCTATGAGCGACGGAAGCAAAACTATGCGACACATCATTTCCATCCTGATTGAAAATGAATCGGGTGCACTTTCCCGCGTTGCCGGTTTGTTCTCGGCGCGTGGTTACAATATCGAATCGCTGACTGTGGCACCGACGGAAGATCCCTCGCTGTCACGGATGACCATCCTGACCTGGGGTTCCGACGAGGTTCTCGAGCAGATTACCAAGCAGCTCAACAAGCTGATTGATGTCGTCAAGGTGGTTGATCTCTCCGAAGCTGCGCATGTCGAGCGCGAACTGATGTTGATCAAGGTTCGTGCGACAGGCAAGGATCGTGAAGAGATGAAGCGCATGGCCGATATTTTCCGTGGCCGTATCATTGATGTCACGGAGTCGACCTACGTAATCGAGTTGACTGGAGCTGGCTCCAAACTTGACTCGTTTATCTCTGGCATCGATGCTGGTCTGATTCTCGAAACCGTTCGTACCGGTGTCTGTGGCATCGGTCGTGGCGATCGTATTCTCAAAGTCTAACTATCTGTCTATAAAGAGGATTTCATGAAAGTTTATTACGACAAGGACGCCGATCTCTCCCTCATCAAGGGCAAGAAGGTCACCATCGTTGGTTATGGATCGCAGGGTCACGCTCACGCCCAGAACCTGAAGGATTCCGGCGTTGAAGTGACCGTCGGCCTGCGCAAGGATGGCGCGTCCTGGAAAAAGGCTGAAGCCGCTGGTCACAAGGTCAAGGAAGTTGCTGACGCGGTCAAGAAGGCTGATGTCGTCATGATTTTGCTGCCGGATGAGTCACAGCCGGATGTGTACAAAAATGATATCGCCCCGAATCTGAAGAAGGGCGCTGCATTGGCATTTGCTCACGGTTTCAACGTCCATTACAACCAGATTATTCCGCGCGAAGATATCGACGTCATCATGGTTGCCCCGAAAGGTCCTGGCCATACGGTTCGTTCCGAGTACCTGAAGGGCGGCGGCGTGCCTTCCCTGATTGCGATTTATCAGGACAAATCTGGTAAGGCGAAGGATATTGCGCTTTCCTACGCAGCTGCAAATGGCGGGACCAAGGGCGGCGTGATCGAAACCAATTTCCGCGAAGAGACTGAAACCGACTTGTTCGGCGAACAGGCAGTTCTGTGCGGCGGCGCAGTTGAGCTAGTCAAGATGGGCTTCGAAACCCTGACCGAAGCCGGCTACGCTCCGGAAATGGCCTACTTCGAGTGCCTGCATGAGCTGAAGCTGATTGTTGATCTGATGTACGAAGGCGGCATCGCCAACATGAACTACTCCATTTCCAACAATGCGGAGTATGGCGAGTACGTGACTGGTCCTGAAGTCATCAACGAGCAATCCCGTGTTGCCATGCGCAATGCACTGAAGCGCATTCAAACCGGTGAATACGCCAAGATGTTTATCCTTGAAGGCAAGACCAACTATCCGGCAATGACGGCTCGCCGTCGTCTGAACGCTGTGCATCCGATCGAAACTGTCGGTGGTGCTCTGCGCGACATGATGCCGTGGATCAAGAAAAACAAGCTGGTCGACCAATCCAAGAACTGATTTTAGTTCCGACTCGGTAGCGCAGGCTTGTGCTACCCTCGCTTTAGGGCGGTGTGGTGTTCCGCACCGCCCTTCTTATTTCTGGAAAATGCTCTTGTTGAAAGGGTGTATTCTTCGCCTTCTCAAATAGCGGAATTGTCGCAATCCATGACTGAACTCAAACCCCGCAAAACCCTGTTCAACCCAGAGCTCAAGCGGCGCGGCATTTATGTGCTGCCCAATCTTTTTACGACGGCTGCATTGTTTGCCGGGTTTTTCGCCATTGTTCAGGCGATGCAGGGGGATTTCGAGCGCGCAGCGATGGCCATTTTCATTGCCATGGTGCTCGATGGTCTGGATGGCCGCGTTGCCCGCATGACCAATACCCAATCGGCTTTCGGCGCTGAATACGATTCGCTGTCCGATATGGTCAGTTTTGGTGCTGCGCCAGCCTTGGTGATGTATGAGTGGGCTTTGCGTGATCTTGGCCGGCTCGGCTGGGTTGCTGCCTTTGTCTATTGCGCCTGTGCCGCCTTACGTCTGGCGCGGTTTAATACGACGCTGGAAGTCGTCGATAAACGTTATTTTCAGGGCTTGCCGTCGCCTGCTGCTGCCGCATTGGTTGCTGGCCTGGTCTGGGTCATGATTGTCTCAGGTATTCCGGGTAGTGATTACCGTTGGTTTTCCTGCGCGATAACGCTGTTTGCCGGTTTGACCATGGTTTCCAATATTCGTTATTACAGCTTCAAGGATTTCAACCTGCGCAAGAGTGTGCCTTTCTTTGCCATTGCCGCGATTGCACTGGGTTTTGCGCTGGTTTCGATCAGTCCTGAAATGACCCTGTTCGGCTTTTTTGTCCTTTACGGTTTATCCGGTTATGTTCTGGCTGCTGTTAGCCTGTTCAAGCGCAAGACTGCCTGATAGCTCGGAGTAAAAATGAAACAACATCTGGTGATTTTTGATACGACCTTGCGTGACGGCGAACAAAGCCCCGGCGCATCGATGACTAAAGAGGAGAAAGTTCGCGTCGCACGGCAGTTGGAGAAAATGCGTGTTGACGTGATCGAAGCCGGCTTTGCTGCCGCTTCTCCCGGTGACTTTGACTCGATTAACGCGATTGCTCAGGTGATCAAGGATTCCACCATTTGTTCGCTGGCGCGTGCCAACGAAAATGACATCCGTCGTTCCGGCGACGCAATCAAACCGGCCAAGTCGGGACGTATCCACACCTTTATCGCTACTTCACCTATTCATATGGAGAAGAAACTGCGTATGTCACCCGACCAGGTCGTCGAGCAGGCGGTCAAGGCGATTGGTTGGGCGCGTGAATATACCGATGATGTTGAATTTTCGGCAGAGGATGCCGGGCGTTCGGAAATTGATTTCCTGTGCCGGATTTTTGATGCGGTGATCAAGGCCGGGGCAACGACGATCAACGTGCCGGATACGGTGGGTTACAACATTCCCTTCCAGTATGCGGAAACAATGCGCCAGTTGATCGAGCGCGTGCCGAATTCCGACAAGGTGGTGTGGTCGGTGCATTGTCATAATGACTTAGGTCTGGCGGTCTCAAACTCGCTGGCGGCTGTTCTGGCTGGTGCGCGGCAGGTTGAGTGCACCATTAACGGTCTCGGTGAGCGGGCAGGAAATGCCTCGCTCGAAGAAATTGTGATGGCAGTCCGCACCCGTAGTGATGTGTTTCCGGTTGAAACCCGGATTGATGCGACACAAATTGTCCCTGCTTCCAAACTGGTTTCGCAGATTACAGGTTACCCGGTGCAGCCCAACAAGGCGGTGGTCGGTGCCAATGCCTTTGCCCACGAATCCGGCATTCATCAGGATGGAGTGCTCAAGCATCGGGAAACCTACGAAATCATGCGCGCCGAAGATGTCGGCTGGTCGCAGAATAAACTGGTGCTGGGCAAGCATTCCGGGCGCAACGCCTTCAAGAGCCGCTTGCAGGAACTCGGTATTGAACTGCAGAGCGATGAAGCGCTGAATGCGGCCTTTGCCCGTTTCAAGGAACTGGCAGACCGCAAGCATGAGATTTTCGACGAAGATCTGCATGCGCTGGTTTCGGATGAAGTGGTTGCCCCCGAGCATGAGCATTACAAGCTGGTCTATTCGCACGTTTGTTCTGAAACCGGCGAAATGCCTCACGCCAAGGTGATTTTGAATGTTGGCGGTGTCGAACAAAAGGGCGAGGCGGGTGGTGGCGGACCGGTTGATGCAACTTTCAAGGCGATTGAAAGTATTGCCGCCAGTGGTGCCGAGCTGCTACTTTATTCAGTTAATGCAATCACAACCGGAACTGATGCGCAGGGTGAGGTAACGACCCGCTTGTCGCGCGGTGGGCGCATTGTCAATGGTAATGGTGCGGATACCGATATCGTGATTGCTTCGGCTCGCTCATACCTGAATGCACTGAACAAGCTGCATATCGCTTCCGACAAAGTGCGCGCCCAAGGCGACGTTTGAGCGCTCCTGCAAGTAGCCAAAGGCCGCTCTCAGCTTGCTGCAGCGGCCTTTTCTTCTGGTGGGGGGCGGGTCGCGCGGACGTAGAGGATGACGGTTATAAAAAGAATTATGGCCAGAATGCTTTCGCCTATGGCGAGTTGCTGTGACAGGCCATGGTCGCTGGTGGCACGGGTCAATCCTTCCAATATATAGAACTGAACGAACAGCGAAAGCCATTTATAGGTGTAGCGCTTGCCGCGCAGGATGCCGAAAAGTGGGGCAAGCAAAAAGACAGCCTTGAGGACCAGCCAGGAACCGCCCGGCTTGAGTGGCGACCACCAAAGCTCCCAGCCGAGGCAGAGAAAAATAAGCGCGATCAGGCTGGCGCTGGAAATGAATTGATAACGGGCGGCTGTCACGGTCGACTCAGTTTTTGGGCTAAATTTGCTAATCGCTTGCCTTGCGCGAAAGCGAGGCGGCTTTCTGCATCAGACAGTAGCGGGTCACCATGGTGTCCGGCAACATGGCTTGCACCATAGGGCGTGCCACCCCCGGTTGTGCCGCTCAAGTCTGGCTCAGTGTAGGGTAGGCCCATGGTCAGCATGCCGTGGTGCAGCAGCGGTAGCATCATGGAGAGCAGGGTGGCTTCGTTGCCACCGTGCTGGCTGCCGCTTGAGGTAAATACGCAGGCGGGTTTGCCGACGAGTGTGCCGTTCTGCCATGCGGCAATGGTGCCGTCCCAGAAATACTTCATTGGCGCCGCCATATTGCCAAAGCGAACCGGGCTACCAAGCGCCAGGCCAATGCATTCTTCGAGATCGCAGGCTTCAACGTAGGGCGCTCCGCTTTCCGGTACGCCGGGTTCGCTGGCTTCGCAAACGGTTGAAACGCGTGGCACGGTGCGCAGGCGGGCCTGCATGCCGGGGACCGATTCAATGCCCCGGGCAATGCGCTCGGCCAAGGCGCGAACGGAGCCGCGATGGCTGTAGTAGAGAATGAGTATGTCTTGCATGGTGGGCTATTATACGGCCCCATGCCGACTCATTCCCGATATCGCCGGACAGTCACCAAGCCTGGCGTAATTCTTTCCATCATTCGCCGATTTCGCAGCGAACACATGATGCAGACCAGTTCTGCACTGGCTTTTACGACACTGATGGCACTAGTGCCGCTGGTCACGGTTGTGCTCTCGGTAGCGGATGTGGTTCCTTATCTCAATATATTGATCAAGCGACTGGATCTGTTGATTCAGGAAAACCTCCTGCCGGCTGGGGCGGCTAGTACCATCTCGGGAAGCATTGGTCGCTTTTCCCATCGCGCGCAACAGTTGACCGTTGCTGGCATAGCAATGCTGAGCATCACAGCCTTTATTTTGATGTTTACGATAGAGCGTACCTTCAACCACCTTTGGCTGGTTAAACCACGTCCATTCTTTGCGCGCTTGCGTCTTTATGTTTTTGTAATGGCAGTCTGGCCCTTTGTGCTGGCGGCGATAGCGGCAGTGATTTCATTCACGGTGACCACGTCGCTGGGCTTTTTTGACGAACCGGCATGGATACGCAAATTCGTTCTGAAATCCACCTCAATTGCGATGCTCTGGCTGTTTTTTTCGTTTCTCTATTACGCGGTTCCCAATGTTCGGGTGCCGCGCCTGAATGCCATGACGGGCGGCGCTTTTGCTGCGCTGGCATTTGCCGGGATGCAAAAAGTGTTCGAGCTCTATTTATCCAGTTCGGCTGTTTTGAGCAGTGTTTATGGGGCTTTTGCCGCAGCGCCGGTGTTTCTTGTCTGGTTGCACATGTCCTGGGCGGTGGTGCTGATCGGCGGTCTGGTCGCGGCTATGGCGTTTCGACCGGCGAAACGTTGAAAACCTCAATGCTGGCTGTTTGCTCAGCCAGTTCGGTGGGGGAAACCTCCCGGATTTCGAGGTTTTCCTTTTCGATTAGTAACACCAGTCTGTTTGCGTTCTCGGGGAGTGATCCGGTGTGAACAACGATCCCGGCATGTGGTCGTAATGGGGGCATTTTCGGCAGAATAAGTGCGGGAATGTGTTTCGAATCGAGTTCCTGCGGACGTGCCAGTTCAGCGGCAATGACATGAGAGGCGAGTTGCTGCAAACCGAGCTCAATGTGCTCAGGATTCTCTGATAGTGCCCAGCGTACCAGGCAAACATGCCAGAGTGGCTTGAGTTCGGCTCTTTCGTCCTTGGCTTGAACGGCAACAATGTCGCCAACCCGGACGCAGGTCGTTTCGCCAGACATGTGCATCAACGAATAACCATCCGGACTTTCGTTGGTTACCATCCATTCGCTGATTTCACTGGCTCGTTCAGGTTCGCGAATCAAATGCCATAGTTGTTCAAGGCCGGAACACAGATTTATACGGTAGGACTGACGTCGGCGAGGGAATTTGCGTTTTGTCGGGTTTCCCCAAAGGGACTGCAGACGGCGCAGAACACCCTGCCCGGCGTGGCTGTCGGCAAAAGCAGGTAAGCCAAGGTTTGCGGCAGATGCGCCTTGCTCCAGTGCGCTCAGGTGTGCGTTGGCCTGTTGGGCGGAGGAATCCCCAGTCAAAAACAAAACCGGAGTGTCCCCGGGAGGGGTCCTGCGGACGAGTGCGTGGGCCGGGAAATCACGTTCAAGATCGACCCAGAATATGCCATTGCAATCGTTGGGTGTCGTTTCCAGAATCTGGACAGGTTTAAGGCTGGACTCAACGTATTCAACAATGAATTCAAGTTCTCTGGCACAAAATGAGGCGGGCTGGGCCATTGCAGCCAGCAGCGTACCGGCATAAACTTTTTCCAGCGAAACGCTGTGGTTCTGGCTGGAAGTGTTGTGCACGCCAAGCCGGCGAGCTGAGTGAAAGGCTGAGTGTAATTTTTGCCAGAGCCCCGCTGGGTTGGGTGCTGCGGCAAGGTGGCTGATCCTGATATGCCAAGCCAGGCACTGTGTAATATGGATCAAAGTTGCCTGTGGTGGCGATGATGCCGGTGTTCCTTGCGGGTCGAAAAGTTCGGCAAGCGTATTGAAATATTCTTGGGTCAGTGCCTCAAGTAAATCTTGAGTAATGCGCACCCGCTGCCTGATTTTACGTGAGACAGGCAGGTTTATCTCTAGCAGTTTTGGGAGTTCGGCAAAGACAACCCGCCTTGTTTCCTTGTAGATCAAGTCAAGTATCTTCAGACGCTGCCGGGTTGGTGCTGGTGTGTCGCGCAGGAGCAGAAGTTGCCTTAGCAACTGTTCGGCATCGTCGGAACCAGATCGACCGTTAGCCAACTGCAGCCATTCGAAAATGGCCAGCAGGTTGTGTTCAGTCAAAGAAGATGGCGTTGCTTCTTGATTCATGTGTTGAGCGAGGATAGCGAATATTCCCCGAATTGACTACGGTTACTGGGTGCTACAAGCAATGATTTTGATCTTATTTCTCCGGTGTGCTGCCGTGGGTTCGCTCTATACTCCGCATTGCTTGTATTTCCTTGATTCCGCGATATAATCTCGGGTCTTTTTTCCAGCTAACGAAAGAATCACGATGGTTGTTATTCGTCTTGCCCGTAGCGGCGCCAAGAAGCGTCCTTTCTACAACATGGTTGTTACCGACTCCCGCAATCGCCGTGATGGCCGTTTCGTTGAGCGTATCGGCTTCTACAACCCGGTTGCTGCTGCCAATGAAGAAGGTTTGCGCGTTGCCCTGGATCGTCTGACCTACTGGCAGGGTACTGGCGCTCAGTTGTCGCCGACCGCTGCTCGTCTGGTCAAGCAATACGTCGCCAAACAAGCTGCCTGAGTAATTTTCAGCCTTGTCCAGTAGCGAGATGGTTGTATTAGGGCGGCTTGCCGACCCTTACGGAATTCTCGGCTGGATCTGGTTGTACCCCTTTGGCGATGATCCGCTGACTTGGGCTGAAGCACCAAGGTGGTGGGTGGCAAAAGAAGGTGAGCCATGGCGCGAATGCGGGCTGAAAGGTCTGAAAGTGCATGGCAAAGGTCTAGTTGTTGCGCTGGACTGCATTCCTGATCGCTCGACTGCTGAGTCGATGAAGGGGGTTTTGGTTGGTATGCCACGCGATGCGTTGCCTGCTACCAAAAAAGATGAGTTTTACTGGGACGATTTGATCGGCCTGGATGTGGTCAATGCGGCGGATGAGTGTCTGGGCAAGGTGGTCGGATTGCTCGAAACGGGTGCCAATGCGGTATTGCGGGTTGCTGCAGATGGTCAGGCTGAGCGTCTGCTGCCTTTTGTTTCGTCAGTTGTGCTGACGGTCGATAAAAAGGCAGGCCAGATCAGGGTGGAGTGGGGCAGCGACTGGTGATCCGGTTTGACTGCGTAACACTCTTCCCGGAGATGTTCGCCGCGGTAACGGAAAGTGGCATAACTCGCCGGGCTCTGGAAGAGCAGCGCTGGGCGTGGCAAGGCTGGAATCCTCGTGATTTTGCCGAAAATGCCTGGCGTCGGGTGGATGATCGCCCTTTCGGGGGTGGGCCGGGCATGCTGATGCAGCCTGGGCCACTGGAGAAAGCGATTGCCGCGGCCAAGTTGGAACAGCGTGCGGCAGGACTGGCGAAGAGCCGGGTTATCTACCTTTCGCCGCAGGGGGCACCACTGACCCATGAACGGGTGATGCAGTTGGCGACTGGTGAAGAAGGCTTGATTCTTCTTTGCGGGCGTTATGAAGGAATTGACGAGCGGCTGATCGAGCGCTGTGTCGATGAAGAAATTTCGATCGGGGATTTTGTGCTTTCCGGTGGCGAGTTGCCGGCGATGGCTCTGATTGACGTTGTTGTCCGCCAGTTGCCGGGGGTGCTTGGTGATGCCGCTTCGGCGGTTGAGGATTCATTTGTTGGTGGTTTGCTGGATTGTCCGCACTACACCCGCCCAGAGATTTACGAGGGCGTGGCGGTGCCGGATGTCTTGATTTCAGGTGACCACAAAAAAATTCGTCGCTGGCGACTTAAACAGTCGTTGGCGAGAACCCGGAAGCGCCGGCCGGATTTACTGGCGCACCGCGCATTAAGCGCGGAAGAAACGCAACTACTCACGGAAATTTCCGGAGAGGAGCAATGCGGTGAGTAAGTGTTTATAAATTAGAGGATCTCACATGAACCTGATTCAACAGCTGGAACAAGAAGAAATTGCCCGCTTGGGCAAGACCCTCCCTGACTTCGCACCGGGCGACACCATTGTCGTTCAAGTGAAGGTTAAGGAAGGCACGCGCGAGCGTCTGCAGGCTTACGAAGGTGTTGTTATCGCCAAGCGTAACCGTGGTTTGAATTCCGCTTTCACCGTTCGCAAGATTTCATCTGGCGAAGGTGTCGAGCGTACTTTCCAGACCTATTCCCCGCTGGTCGCTTCCGTTGAAGTGAAGCGTCGTGGTGATGTACGTCGCGCCAAGCTGTACTACCTGCGCGAGCGTTCAGGCAAGTCCGCACGTATCAAGGAAAAGCTGGTCCGCAAGGTCAAGCCGGGCATTGCTGCTTAAGCGACTGCTTGAAGATCAAGAAAACGGGTGCTTCGGCACCCGTTTTTGTTGGTGACAATTATTTGTCGCGGTTCTTCAATTCGGTCAACGGCACGACATCCGGCATTTCGATGCGCTTGCGATCCGGCTCGACTGCACTTAATGGCGTAGTTTCAACCAGGGTTGCCAGGCAGCGCCGGGTCAGTTCCTGATACGTCCTGGTGCCGTCTGCCTTCCAGGCCATTTCTTCTGCTGATAGTAGTCGAATGACCTTGGCCGGGACACCTGCAACCAGAGTCTGCGGTGGCACCATCTGGCTGGCCTTGACGAAAGCCGAGGCGGCAACGATGCTCGATTCGCCGATGACGGCGTTGTCCATAATGACCGCATTCATGCCGATCAGGGCATTCTTGCCAATGCGGCAGCCATGCAAAACAGCGCCGTGACCGATGTGGCCATTTTCCTCGACAACGGTATCGGTGCCTGGAAAGCCGTGCATGACACAGGTGTCCTGCAAGTTGGCTCCTGCTTCCAGAATCAGCCGGCCAAAATCGCCGCGCAGGCTGGCACAAGGGCCGACATAACAGTTTGGTCCAACAATGACGTCACCGATCAGTACGGCGCTAGGGTGTACGTAGGCGCTGGGATCAACGACGGGGACGATGCCATCAATGGCGTAAACGCGTAACTTTGACATGGGTAAATGATTTCCTTTGCTTTGCTGGATTATTATGGAACCAGTTGTGAATAACAGAATTCAGGGAGCGATCATGAGTGATGAGTTAGAAGGCAAACATGGCGTCCAGTCGCTGGAAATCGGCATGGGGATTTTGCGGGCGATGGCCAATGGGCAACGTTCGATGATGCTCAAGGATATTGCGGCGGCGGCGGATATGCCGGCTTCCAAGGCGCATCGCTATCTGGTCAGCCTGATTCGCGCCGGCTTGGTCGATCAGGATCCGATGACCTCGCGTTACGACCTCGGCACATTTGCCCTCAATCTTGGTTTGGTCGCGTTGGATCGATTGGATCGTGTGCGGCTTGGTCTGAACGTCATCGCTGAAATGCGCGATGAAATTAATCAGACCACCGCGCTGGCAGTGTGGGGCGATCAAGGGCCGGTGATTGTGCGCTGGGAGCGTCCGCGCCGACCGATCACAGTCAATGTGATTACCGGCACGGTGCTCGATTTGCTGATGTCGGCTACGGGTCGTGTTTTTGCTGCCTGGATGCCGAAGAAAATCATTACACCGTTGATCGCCGACGAGTTGAAGCACGCTCCGTTGCCTCCGGAACTGAAGAGCAAGGCGGCGGTTGAGGCGCTGTTGACGCAGATTCGCGCCCAAGGCTATGCAGCAACCAACGGCCAGCACAAGGTGCCGGGCGTTGAGGCGGTGGCGGCGCCGGTTTTCAACTTCAAGAATGAAATCACCATGGTTGTGTTGGTGGTCGGTGTGCAAGGCATGTTCGATATCAGTCCTGAAGGTGAAGTGGTTAAAGGAGTGATTCGTCATGCCCAGTCCTTGTCGCTGCGCCTGGGGGCAAATGGCGTACCGCAGCAGCCATAAGTTAAATCCAGTTCGGCGGCCGCTTTTCAAGGAAAGCAGCAATGCCTTCCTTTGCTTCACAAGTAGCGCGTTGGCGGGCGATGCGTTGCGCGGTTTCCTCGCTGATATTTTTATCGATGGTTTTGCCGTTGACCGTAACAATGAGGTCTTTGGCTGCTTTTTGCGCTTGCGGACCGCCTTGTAGCAGGGCATCGACCAGTTTGGCTATGCAATTGTCGAGTTCCGCTAGTGGCACGACCTCGCCAACCAGTCCGATGGTCAAGGCACGCTCTGCACTGATCCGCTCGGCGCTCTGAAAGTAGCGCAGGGCATGGCGTGGGCCGATAGCGCGCAGCACGTAGGGGCTGATTGCCGAGGGAATGATGCCGAACTTCACTTCCGAGGTTGAAAATACGGCATCGCTGCTGGCGATAGCCATGTCGCAAGCAGCGGTCAGGCCGGTGCCGCCGCCCAGCGCAGCGCCTTGAACGCGAGCAATGGTGGGCTTGCTCATTTCCGAGAGTGTGCGCAGCATGTTGGCGAATTTGCGGGCATCTTCGACGTTCTGCTCGTGGGTGAATTGTGAAGCGCGCTTCATCCAGTTGAGGTCGGCGCCCGCCGAAAAATGCTTGCCGCGACCGGCGAGGACAACGACCCGGACGCTGGCGTCGGCATCAAGTTCCGCGCAGGCGGCAGCCAGTTCGGCGATCAGTTGCTCGTCAAAGGCGTTGAGAACGGCCGGGCGGTTCATCCAAATGGTGGCGATCTTGCCGGCGCGTTCGATTTCAAGGGTTTCGTACATGGCGGTGCTCAGCGATCGTCGAAGCTTACTGTCAGCTTCTTGGTCGTGGCGCGTGCCTGGCAACTGAGGATGAAGCCCTGGGCCATTTCATCGCCTTCCAGCGTGAAGTTCTTGTCCATGACCACTTCGCCGCACATGACCTTGGCCCGGCAGGTGCAACAGACGCCGGCCTTGCACGAGAAAGGTAAATCGAGACCGGCATTGAGCGCGGCATCGAGCACGTGTTCGTCGGCGCCGATCTGCAGTTCATGCTCCTTGCCGTCAAGGACGATGGTCAGGGCAATGTCCTTGGCAGCGGCAGCCCGCGTTGGCGCAGCATCGGTATCGGCCTGGATCTTGGCTGCCTGCGCCGGGCCGCTGGTGAAGCGCTCGGAATAAACGCGGCTGTCCGGCACGCCGGCTTCGATCAGGGCCTTTTCGGTGGCTTCGATCATCGCTTCCGGGCCGCAGATGAAGACTTCGTCCATGCTCGCTACGGGCAGCAGGGCCTTGATCACGGCACGCACCTTGTCGCCGTCGATGCGGCCTTGCAGCAGATCGACTTCCTGCGCCTGACGGGAGAGGATGTGGATCAGCGTCAGGCGGTTCGGGTAGCGGTCCTTGAGGTCCTGCAGGGCTTCGTTGAACATCACGCTGGACATGCGGCGGTTGCCGTAGACCAGCGTGAATTTCGATTCCGGCTGCTCTTCCAGCGTACTCGCGGCAATTGACAAAATCGGCGTGATGCCCGAACCAGCCGCGAAGCCGACGCGGTGGATGGCGCGCTGTTTCTTGACAATGAAACGGCCATCCGGCGGCATGACGCTCAGCGTGTCGCCAGCCTTGAGCGATTGCGTCGCCCAGTTGGAAAAGACCCCGCCTTCGACCGGGCGGATGCCGATTTCCAGTTCGCCGGCCTTGTTCAGGCGGCTGCGCGGGCTGCTGATCGAGTAATTGCGGCGTACCTCTTCGTTATTGACCTTGGCACGCAGGGTCAGGAACTGGCCGGGCTGGAAGCTGAAGGCTTCACGCTCGGCGTCGGGGATGGCAAAGGTGATCGCCACCGAGCCGGCCGCTTCGGGGCTGACACGCTTGACGGTGAGTTCATGAAAGCGGAGGGCAGACATATCTTGATGCTCCGGTAAAGGGCTTAATAGGGCTTGAAATAATCGAACGGTTCCTGGCAATCCTGGCACTTGTAGAGTGCTTTGCAGGCCGTTGATCCAAAATGCGAGGAGACGAGCGTGTTGCTTGAGCCGCAATGCGGACAGGGCACGGCTTCGGTCTTGGCCGGTTTGCTGATGAAGCGCACGACGCTGCTACCGGCCGGCGTCTGGTGCGGTGGGGCGATGCCGTAGGCGCGCAGCTTTTCCTTGCCGGCTTCGCTCATCCAGTCGGTGGTCCAGGCCGGGGCCAACTGAGTGACGACACGGGCAGAAATTCCGCGGTTTTTCAGGGTTGACCGTACATCATCCTCAATCTGACCCATCGCCGGGCAGCCGCTGTAGGTCGGGGTGATGACCACCTCCAACCCGTCGGCGCCGGTGCGGACTTCGCGCAGGATGCCCAGTTCGCGCAGCGAAATGACCGGAATTTCCGGGTCGGCCAGATCTTCCAGCGCGGCCCAGACTTCCTCGACGGTGGCGGTCATCGGCTTACCAAACGCCGTTCGGATGGGCGCGCGCGAGGCTCTGCATTTCGGCGAGCAAAAAGCCGAGATGTTCGGAATGCACGCCCTTCTTGCCTTCCGATATATAGCCGCCAGCCGCCGGACGCTGCAGGGTGGCCTCGGCCAGTGCGGCATCGACGATGGCATCCCAGTCGGCTTTCAGCGTATTGAGATCGACGCCGATACCGGCGGCGATGGCCGCCGCTTCGGCCGGGCTGTGCGCCCAGAATTCCTGGGTGTAGGGGAAGAGGTGATCGAGCGAGGCCTGGCTGCGGGCATGCGACTCGTCGGTGCCATCGCCAAGGCGGACCAGCCAGTCGCGGGAATGGCGCAGGTGGTAGCGCACTTCCTTGAGCGACTTGGCGGCAATCGCCGCCAGATCGGCATTGGCCGACTTTTCGAGCGCTTCCCAGAGCAGGGCCATCAGGGCGCTGTAGAGGAAATTGCGGACGATGGTCGTGCCGTAGTCGAGGCTGCTGCTGGCGTAGCCGGAGAGCGGGCCGTGGTGCGGCAGTTCGAGCAGCGTGTAGTTGCGGAACTCGTGCGTGTCGCGGAAATAGGCCAGCTTGTCTTCGGTGCACGTCGCCGCCCTTGAGCGTGGCGACCAGTTGATAGAGCAGGCGGGCCTGGCCGATCAGGTCGAGGCTGACGTTGGACAGCGCGATGTCCTCTTCGAGAATCGGGCCGTGGCCGCACCATTCGGCATTGCGCTGGCCGAGCACCAGCGCGTTGTCGGCGAGGTGCAGGAGGTAATCGACGGCGGCGCTCATTACATGTGCCCCACTGCGTCCGGGATGTCGTAGAAGGTCGGGTGGCGGTAGATCTTGTCGGCCGCCGGGTCGAACAGTTCGCCCTTTTCATCCGGGTTGCTGGCCGTGATCGCGCGGAGGGGACAACCCAGATGCTGACGCCTTCCTGGCGGCGGGTATAAACGTCACGCGCCATTTCCAGTGCCTGACGGGCATCGGCGGCGTGCAGGCTGCCGCAGTGCTTGTGCTCAAGACCCTGCTTGCTGCGGACGAAAATTTCCCAGAGCGGCCATTCTTTCAATTCGGTAGTCATGCTGCCTCCTTCATGCTGCGTTCTTGTTGTTTGCGGGCGTGGGCCATGGCGGCATCACGGACCCATTCGCCTTCGCGGTAAGCCTTGACGCGTGTCGCCAGGCGTTCCTTGTTGCACGGGCCATTGCCGTTCACGGTGGCCCAGAATTCGTCCCAGTCGATCTGGCCGTAGTCGTAATGCTGGCGTTCCTCGTTCCATTTCAGGTCGGGGTCGGGCAGCGTCACGCCGAGCACCTTGGCTTGCGGCACGGTGGCGTCGATGAACTTCTGGCGCAGGTCGTCGTTGGAAATGCGCTTGATGCCCCAGCGCATGCCTTGCACGCTGTTCGGGCTGTCGGCATCGGGTGGCCCGAACATGGCGAGACACTTCCACCAGAAGCGGTTGACCGCATCCTGAACCATGGCCTTTTGTTCTTCGGTGCCGGTCATCATCACTAGCAGGGCTTCGTATCCCTGGCGCTGGTGGAAGGATTCTTCCTTGCAGACACGGACCATGGCGCGGGCGTAGGGGCCGTAGGAGCAGCGGCAGAGCGGCACCTGATTCATGATCGCAGCGCCATCGACCAGCCAGCCGACCACGCCGACGTCGGCCCAGGTCAGGGTCGGGTAATTGAAGATCGAGCTGTATTTGGCGCGCCCGCTGTGCAGGCCTTCGAGCATCTGGTCGCGGCTGGTACCGAGCGTTTCGGCGGCGGAATAAAGGTAGAGGCCGTGGCCGCCTTCATCCTGCACCTTGGCGATCAGGATCGCCTTGCGCTTGAGGCTCGGGGCGCGGGAAATCCAGTTGCCTTCGGGCAGCATGCCGACGATTTCGCTGTGGGCGTGCTGGCTGATCTGGCGCACCAGGGTCTTGCGATAGGCATCCGGCATCCAGTCCTGCGGCTCGATGCGGCCATCGGCATCGATGCGGGTATCGAAAGCCGCCTGCAGCGCCGGGTCTTCTTTTGACGGAACTGACGCAACGGCTTTTGTACCGGGCGTGTCCTGCACATTGAACGACTGGGTGTACATGGTGTTCTCCTGATTGGGGAAGTCTCCGCTGGCGGACCCCGCGCGTTCGCCGGATTACTGAACGATGGTCCAGTCGCCGCCCTTGATTTCCAGCATGCGGAATGACGACAGGTCGAGGCCCATGTGGTCGGTCGGCGACATGTTGAAAGTGCCGCTGGTGGCGACGAAGCCCTTGGTCGCTTCGAGCGCGTCGCGGACCTTGGCCTTGTCGGTGGAGCCGGCACGTTTGATGGCGTCGACCGCCAGCATCAGGCCGTCGTAGGCGTAGCCGCCGAAGGTTGATACATCGGTTTTGTAGGCTGCCTTGTAGGCTTGTTCATAGGATGTCACAACCGGCTTTTGCGGATCATTGGCGGCCAGTTTTTCCGGGATCAGCTGAGCCGGCGAGGGCAGGCGAACGCCTTCAGCAGCCGGGCCGGCCAGTTTCAGGAAGTCATCCGAAGCAACGCCATGCGACTGATAAAGCGGCAAGGTGATGCCGAGTTGCTTGTAGTTCTTGGTCACAATCGCCGGACCCTGGCCCAGACCGAACACGAACACGGCCTGAACGCCAGGCGTGGTCTTGATCTTGGTCAGCTGCGGGCTCATGTCGGTATCCTTCGGACCGTAGGTCTCGTTGGCGACCAGGGTGATGCCGTACTTGCCGGCGACCGCCTCGGTTTCCTTCTTGCCGGAAGCGCCGAAGCCGGAGGTTTCAGAGAGCAGGGCCACCTTGGTCAGGCCGCGCTTCTTCATGTCCTCGAAGACCTTTTCGGCCGCCATGCGGTCGGTGTGCGGGGTCTTGAAGACGAACTTCTTGACCGGCTCGACGATGACCACGGCACCGGCCAGCGAGATGAACGGGATGCCGGCTTTTTCAACCAGCGGGGCGGCCGACATGGTCGCACCGGTGGTGGTGCCGCCGACCAGGATGTCGACCTTGTCGTCGTCGATCAGGCGCTTGGTGAAACCGTTGGCCTTGTTGGCATCGCTGCCGTCGTCGTAATGGACGAGTTGCAGCTGGCGACCGATAACGCCACCCTTCTTGTTGATCTCGGCAACGTAGAGTTGCAGCGTCTTCAATTCCGGGTCGCCGAGGAAAGCGGCGGGGCCGGTCACTGAAAGCACTGAGCCGATCTTGATCGGATCAGCGGCAATTGCGCCAAAAGCAGCAAAGACCAGTGCAGCACCGGTGACGAGTTTCTTGACTGAGTGATTCATGGATTTGTCTCCTCTGTTGTAATAAGGTCAAACACGCTCGATGACCATGGCGATGCCTTGCCCGACACCAATACACATGGTGCACAGGGCGTAGCGGCCGCCACGGCGTTTGAGTTCATAAGCGGCGGTGGTCACCAGTCGGGCACCGCTCATGCCGAGCGGGTGGCCGAGGGCGATGGCACCGCCGTTGGGATTGACGTGCGCCGCATCGTCGGCCAGGCCGAGATCGCGCAGCACGGCGAGGCCTTGTGCAGCAAAGGCTTCGTTCAGTTCGATGACGTCCATCTGGGCCAGCGTCAGGCCGGTTTTGGCCAGCACCTTGCGTACCGCCGGGGCCGGGCCGAAACCCATGATGCGCGGCAGCACGCCGGCGGTGGCCATGCCGACGACGCGGGCCAGCGGCGTCAGGCCGTACTGGCTGGCGGCGGTTTCGGAGGCGAGCAGCACAGCGCAGGCGCCGTCATTGACGCCCGAGGCGTTGCCGGCCGTGACGCTGAGTTCAGGGCCGTTGACGCCCTTGAGCTTGGCCAGCATCTCCAACGTAGTTTCCGGGCGTGGATGTTCGTCGACCGTAACAATTAGCGGATCACCCTTCTTTTTGGGGATAACGACCGGCACGATCTCATCGGCGAAGCGTCCGGCAGCCTGCGCGGCGGCCCAGCGTTGTTGCGAACGCACGGCAAAAGCATCCTGATCGGCACGGCCGATGGCAAAGTCGGCGGCGACGTTGTCGGCCGTTTGCGGCATTGAATGGGTTTCGTAGAGCTTTTTCATCATCGGGTTGGCGAAGCGCCAGCCGATGGTGGTGTCGAAAATCGCTGCGTTGCGTGAAAAGGCCGATTCTGCCTTGCCCATAACGAAGGGGGCGCGCGACATGCTTTCGACGCCGCCGGCGATCATCAGCTCGGTTTCGCCGGACTTGATCGAGCGTGCCGCCAAACCAACGGCATCCATGCCGGAACCGCACAGGCGGTTGACCGTGGTGCCCGGCACCTCGATCGGCAGGCCGGCGAGCAGGCCGGACATGCGGGCGACGTTGCGGTTGTCTTCGCCGGCCTGGTTGGCGCAGCCGTAGATGATGTCTTCGACGGCGGTCCAGTCGACCTGCGGGTTGCGTTCCATCAGCGCCTTGAGCGGGATGGCGCCGAGGTCGTCGGGGCGCACGCCGGCCAGCGCGCCGCCGTAGCGGCCGATGGGGGTGCGGATGGCGTCGCAGATAAAAGCTTCAGTCATTGGTTTTCCTTAGTTCTGTTTCGGACGCTCATCCAGCACGCGCTTGGCCTTGCCGACCTGCGTGCGCGGGATGGCGTCGAATTCCATGACGGTGATCTTGGTCGATACGCCGATGATGGTCTTGATGCGGTGCTGCAGTTCCTTGCTGATGGCCTGGATGTCGGTCGCCGACAATTTGCCGGACAGCTCGCGCTGGAGTTCGCAGCGGATTTCGACGTTGTCGAGGTGGCCATCGCGGGTCAGCAGAATCTGGTAGGTGCCGGCCAGGCGCTGGTCGCGCAGGATTTGTTCCTCGATCTGGGTCGGGAAGACATTGACGCCACGCACGATCAGCATGTCGTCGGAACGGCCGGTGATCTTGCCGATGCGGCGGAAAGAGCGGGAAGTCGGCGGCAGCAGGCGGGTCAGGTCGCGGGTACGGTAGCGGATGACCGGGAAGGCTTCCTTGGTCAGCGAGGTGAACACCAGTTCGCCCTCTTCGCCATCGGGCAGGACCTCGCCGGTTTCCGGGTCGATGATCTCGGGGTAGAAATGGTCTTCCCAGATCACCGGGCCGTCCTTGGTTTCGATGCATTCGCAGGCGACGCCGGGGCCCATGACTTCGGTCAGGCCGTAGATGTCGATGGCGTCGATGCCGAGCTTGCGCTCGATCTCGGCGCGCATGCCCTGCCCCCACGGCTCGGCGCCAAAGATGCCGACCTTCAGCGAGATTTCATCGGGCTTGATGCCGAGGCGCTCGAATTCTTCGGCGATCACCAGTGAATAGGAAGGCGTCACCATGATGATTTCCGGCTTGAAATCCATGATCTGCTGGACTTGTTTTTCGGTCTGCCCGCCGGACATCGGCACGGCGGTACAACCCAGACGTTCGACGCCGTAATGGGCGCCGAGGCCGCCGGTGAACATGCCGTAGCCGTAGGCGACATGGACCATGTCACCAGCCCGGCCGCCAGCGGCGCGGATCGAGCGGGCGACGACGTTGGCCCAGTTGTCGATGTCGTTCTTGGTGTAGCCGACGACCACCGACTTGCCGGTCGTGCCGGATGAAGCGTGCAGGCGGGCCAGCTTGGTGCGCGGTACGGCGAAAAGGCCGAACGGGTAGTTGTCGCGCAGGTCGAGCTTGGTCATGAACGGGAACTTGCGAGATCGGCCAGGCACTTCAGGTCGTCCGGATGCACGCCCTTGGCCTGGCACTTCTGGCGATACGGCTCGACGTTGTCGTAGGTGTGGCGCACCGACCATTTCAGGCGCTCGAGTTGCAGGGCGGAAATCTCGTCGCGGCTGGCGGTTTCGATCGGATCGAGTTCGCCGGGCAGGGCTTTTTTTGAAGTCATGAGTGTCTCCTCTTTTTAATGGGTCAGGCCTGGTCAGCCTGTTGCAGGCCGGCGATGACTTCGCCGTTGATGCGATAGCTTTTGCCGCGAAACAGGGCGACGGTCTTTTGCCACCCATCGTGCGCACGGTGATGTCGTAGACGCCGGTGCGGCCGGAGGCGGAGCGCTCGACGGCTTCGGCTTCCAGCGTCTCGCCTTCCTTGGCCGGGGCCAGAAAGTCGATATGGCAGGCCGAGGCAACGGTGTTCTTGTTGTAGCTGTTGCAGGCGTAGGCGAAGGCGGTGTCGGCCAGGCTGAAGATCATGCCGCCGTGGCAGATGTGGTGGCCATTGACCATGTCGCCACGGACCATCATGGTGAGCAGCGAGGCGCCCGGCTGGACGCGGACGATCTTCAGGCCCAGTGCCTGGGCAGCGCGATCGCGCGAGAACATGGCTTCAGCAGTCGCGTCAGCCAGTGCCTGCGCTTCGGCTGTGCTCAATTTGTGTTCAGTCATGGATTTTTCTTCCGGCAAAAACGGCGCGCTGGATCAGCGGGGAAATGCGGTAACGGTCCTCGCCGTAGCTGGTGCCGAGATTGGCCAGCACGTCGCGGATGGCGGCGACGCCGACCTGATCGGCCCAGGCCAGCGGCCCTTGGGGTAATTGACGCCGAGGCGCATGGCGGAGTCAGCGGCAGTTTCGGAGCAGACGCCTTGATTTACTGCATCGGCCGCTTCATTGGCGAGCATGGCAACGCTGCGCATGACGGCCAGCCCCGGTACGTCGAGGAAGCGCGAGACGGCAAAGCCGGCGGCTTGCAGGAGGCCGATGGCAGAGGCCGTTGCCGCAGGGTCGCACTGTTCAGCGACGGCAATGGCGAGGCGGCTGGCCTTGCCGTAATCGAGTGCGAGGTCGATCAGCACGGTATTGGCGACACCGCTTTCAAAAGCACGCTGGGTGGCGCTGCGCCCATCGGTGACATAAAGCGCGGCATTGCCGATGCTGGCACAGCGGCCATCGGTATCGGGGGCGCGGGTGAAGGAGAGGCCGCTGTGCTCCAGCTTGTCGGCCAAGGCATCTGTTACGGTCGACTCGCCAAACAGCGTTATTTTTCCGGCTGGTGCCTGGGCGGCTTCGGTTTGCGGCTCTTGTTTTACGGCCCCTTCGCGGTAATCGTAAAAGCCGCGCCCGGTCTTTTTCCCGAAGAAACCGGCATCGACCAGTTCCTGCTGGATCAACGAGGGCAGGAAGCGCTGGTCGTTGTAAAAGGCGCGCCAGACGGAATTGGTCACGGCGAAATTGACGTCGTGGCCGATCATGTCCATCAGCTCGAACGGCCCCATGCGGAAACCGCCGGCCTCGCGCATGACGGCGTCGATGGTGGCGTAATCGGCAGCGCCTTCCTGGGCCAGGCGCAGCGCCTCGGCGTAGTAAGGGCGGGCGACGCGATTGACGATGAAGCCGGGGGTCGACTTGGCGTGCACTGCCGTCTTGCCCCAGGCGGTGGCGGTGGCGAACAGGGTGTCGGCGACGGCCTTGTCGGTGGCGAGGCCGGAGACGATTTCGACCAGCGCCATCAGCGGTGCCGGATTGAAAGAAGTGCAGGCCGGCAAGGCGTTCCGGACGCTTGAGCGCGGCGCCGATGGCCGTCACTGAAATTGAAGAAGTGTTGGTGCCGAAAATGCAGTTAGGGCCGACGATGGCCTCGAGGTCGGCATAGAGCTTTTGCTTGGCTTCGAGATTTTCAACAATGGCTTCTACGACCAGTGCGCAATCGGCGAGGTCAGCCAGATTTTCGACAGCGCTCAGGCGTGGCCGGCGGCTTCGGCGGCGGCTGCGGTCAACTTGCCCTTTTTCGGCCATTTTGCGAACTGGGCACGGATACCGGCCACGGCGCGCACCGCGGCATCCGGGCGGGCATCGAGCAGCTTGACCGGATGACCGGCGGCTGCAGCGACCTGGGCGATACCGGCACCCATGGCGCCAGTACCGATGACGGCGATGAGGGCCTGCTGGGGAAGGGGGATTGACTCACGCGTTCACTCGCCGGTGAACTTCGGTGCGCGCTTTTCCATGAAGGCGGCGACGCCTTCGGCGTAATCCGGGCTCCAGCCCAGTTCGCGCATGAAGCTGCCTTCGAAGGACAGTTGCTGCTCCAGCGTGTGGCCGGGCGCGGCGTGCATGGCCTGACGGGTGCGGACCAGTGCCTTGGTTGGCGCGGTGGATAGTTGCTTGGCCAGTGCGTCGACTGCACCAGCGAACTCGGCATCCTCGACGCACGACCAAATCAAGCCCCATTCGGCGGCCTTTTCGGCGGGCAGCTTGTCGGCAAGCAGGGCGAGACCCATGGCGCGCGCCATGCCGATGCGCTGCGGCAGGAACCAGGTGCCGCCGGTATCGGGAATCAGGCCGATCTTGGAGAAGGCCTGCAGGAAGGACGCCGACTTGGCGGCGACGACCAGATCGCAGGCCAGCGCCACCGAGGCGCCGGCACCGGCGGCGATGCCATTGACGGCGGCGATGGTCGGCACGCGCAGGTTCTGCAGGCGCAGGATCAGCGGCTTGTAGCTGGCTTCGACGACATTGCCGATGTCCGGCATCTTGCCGTCGACCATCTGCATGGCGCGGTCGGCCAGATCCTGGCCGGCACAGAAGGCGCGCCCGGCACCGGTCAGCACCAGCACGCGGAAGGATGTGTCGTTCTGGATGCTGTCGAGCGCTGTGCGCAATTCAGCGTGCATCTCGGTGTTGAAGCTGTTCAGCTTGTCCGGGCGGTTCAGGGTCAGGCGGGCAATGCCGTCAACGACTTCAAACTGGATATTTTCAAAATTCATGGCGTGATCTCAAGCGTGGTAGCGGCGCTGCACGACGCAGAAGCGATTGGCGACGAAGGCGGCATCGGCGTAGGACGCATTGGCCGCCGGGTTGCCGCCGGTGCCGTGGTAGTCGGAGTAGGCGGCCGACTGGTTCACGAAGACGCCGCCGGTCAGGTTGATCGACAGGGCGACCTTGGAACGCATGGTGGCGGCGGTCATCGCGTCGAGCACTTCGGCCCTGGTCGAGTAGATGCCTGCGGTCAACGCGCCGTGGGTGCTGATAATCCGCTCGGAGAGCGCGATGGCAGCGGCGGTGTCGGCCACCTTGACGATAAAGCTGATCGGGCCGAATCGCTCTTCCATGTAGGCTTTTTCGTCAGCGGCATCGCAGGCGAGCAGCACCGGGGTGCGCACTTCAGATTTCGGGAATTCAGGATTCTCAAGCTTGGTCGAGGCCAGGATGACCTTGCCCAGCGCGCCGCTATCGGCTTCATTGATGCGCTTCAGCGTATCGGCAGACTGCACCGCACCGAGGACGGCGAGGGCAACTTCTGGCTTGCTCAGGAAGCCGGAGACGGCACGGGCCAGATCAGCACAAACCTCGTCGTAGCTCTTCGGGCCGTCTTCGGTATCGATGCCGCCAGCCGGCACAAAAATCGCCTGCGAGGTGGTGCACATCTGGCCGGAGTAGAGCGCCAACGTGAAGGCCAGGTTGCGCAGCATCGGCTTGTAGGCATCGGTCGAGTCGATGACGATGTTGTTGACGCCAGCCAGTTCGGCATAGACGCGGGCCTGACGGCAGTTGTCGATCAGCCACTGGCCGAAGACATTGCCGCCGGTGAAGTCGACCGACTTGACCGCTTTGTGGGTAACCAGCGCCTGCGTTGTTTCGCGCTTGTCGGCGACGCACAGGGTGACCAGATTGGGGTCGATGCCGTTTTCAGCGAGCACGGCGCGGATGGTGCGCACGGTGATGGCCGCCGGCAGGATGGCGTTGCTGTGCGGCTTGACGATGACGGCGTTGCCGGTGGCCAGCGCGGCGAACAGGCCGGGGTAGGTGTTCCAGGTCGGGAAGGTGCCGCAGCCGACAACAACGCCGACGCCATGGCCAACCAGCTCAAAATGCTTCTTCATGACGAGCGGCGGGTTCTTGCCCTGCGGCTTTTCCCAGGTCGTTTCGCCGGGCACGAACTTCATTTCACGATAGGCATAGGCGACGGCTTCGAGGCCGCGATCCTGGGCGTGCGGCGAGCCGGCCTGGAAGGCCATCATCCAGCCCTGGCCGGTGGTCATCATGACTGAATGCGCCAGTTCGAAACTCTGTTTGTTAAGACGATCAAGAATTTCCAGGCAGATGCCGGTGCGGCCTTCGCTGCCGGCTTTCTGCCAGCCGGTCATCGCTTGCTGGCCGGCGGCGATCAACGCTTCGTGATCGCAAACAGGGTATTGCACATCAAGAGCGATGCCGTAGGGCGATTGCTCGCCAGCCAGCCAGCCGCTCTGACCGGGCTGGTTCAATTCAAATTTTTGGCCCATGTGCGCTTCAAATGCTTTCTTGCCATCGTCGGCTGCTGTTTCGCCATAAGTCTTGGTGCTCGGCATCTCGTTATAGGCAGACCAGTAACCACGGGTGTGGATGGCATTGAGTGCACCTTCTAGTGTGGCGCGGTGCTTTTCGAGTAGTTGCAGTGACATGGCTATCTCCGTGGCGAAGTTTTTTGGGCGGGTGCGCAAGTGCGTGGCACCGAACTGTTTGCACGATACGAACTTTGTTTGTAAAAGTCAAACAAAAGTATCGCAAAAATTGAAATTTATCTGTATTCTATATAGAGAAATAGATTACGAAAAAACATAAAACAATATAAAAAACAATATGTAAAAACTTTTAGCGATGCTTTAAAGCTGTATGATTTCGAAATCAAAATTTGTTCCGTAGAAATATTTTATCAATGCGATACATAAAAAGTTGACAAAGTGTATTTCGATGTATCATTATTCGTCTCACGCCATCCGGCGCTTTGGATGGTCCATCAATCTGATTAAAAATCCCTGTTGAGGAGTGAGACATGTCAAACCATAAGGAACGCTTTGCCGACAAGATGGAGTTTCCGCCGGCAACCCAGCAGCCCAACATCTACCCGCTGTCGTGGAATGTGAAGACCAAGAAGTTGCAGGAAGTCTGGGAAGCCTCGCTGCGCGAGAACTGGGATCCGGAAAAGCTGCCCTGGGATACGCTGGATGTCGATAGCTACACCTGGGAAGAGCGTGAATCCATCGCTTACTGGTGGAGCCTGCTCTCGGTGTTCGACGCCTCTGCGCCGCCGGTTTTTGCCGAAGCGCTGATCAAGACCTATGAAGTGCATGAGGAAGATCCGGTTCGCAAGTGCTTCTTCTCGGTCACCCGTGACGAGCAGAACCACGAAATCATGTGCGGCCTGGCGATCACCAAGATGCTTGGTCATCCGGACCCGATCACCTACGAGCCGAAGACCGACCTTGGCCGTCGCCTGCAGAAGAATGTGAAGTGGCTGTACTTCAACGGTGGCCGTTACTGGACTGGCTACAAGAAGGCCGTGCCGAAGTACGACCTGGCTGTTCTGTTCAGTTCCTTCCTGATGGGCGAAATCGCTGCCGCCACCATCTTCAAGCAGATGTTCGACAATTCCCGCGAAGCCGTCTTCAAGGAAGGTTTCAAGAACATCGGCCGCGACGAAGGCCGTCACATGGCGATCTGCATGGCCGTCATGGAGCGTGACTATCCGGGCCTCAAGGACGAAACCAAGGCCATCGTCACCAAGCAGATTCGCGCCGGTTACCTGTTCCTGTCCGCCGTGCTGTTCGAGCCGCCGATGGAATTCTGGGACTTGCCGGCCGACTTCATCGCCAACCAGCGTGAAGGCGAAGAAGTGGCGCGCGGTGCCGGTTTCGGTATTCCTTCCTATGAAGCCAAGAAGGAAAACTGGCGTAATGCGATGATCAACCTGAAGGGCGTTCTGGATCGCTACAACATTCCGTTCCCGGCAATTCCGGAAGTTGGCATTTCCGGCCAGGAAGTCAGTGATGTTGATCTGGATGACATTATTCCGGTGTTTTAACGAGTAGACCGAAACAAGTTAGTAGCCGGCATCTCGCAAGAGGTGCCGGCTTTGCCGCAACAGAGAAACCAAGATAAAAGGGGAAGAAAATGGCTCGCATCATCATGCAACCCTCCGGCAAGTCGGTCGAATGCGCCTATGGCGATACCGTTCTGATGGCGCTCGAGAAGGCCGGTTACGCCCTGCCCAACAACTGTCGTGCCGGCGCCTGCGGCGAATGCAAGGTCAAGGTCACCTCCGGTCAGTTTGACCAGGGCATGGTGCTCGACATGGCGCTGTCGCAGGATGAGCGCAAGCAGGGCTATGGCCTGATGTGCATGGCCAAGCCGATTTCCGAAGAATTGACCATCGAGTGGGGCACGCTGGATGCCAAGCCCAAACTCTTTCCGCCGCGTGAAGACGCGCTGTTTGTCGTCACCGACAAGAAGCAGATCGCGGCCCGGGTCGTCGAGCTGCGCCTGCGCCCGGTCGGCCAGCCGATCCGCTACTGGCCCGGCCAGTACGTCACGCTCGGCAACCCGCGTGCCGACATTCCGGCGCGTGCTTATTCGATTTCCAATGCGCCGCGCCCGGATGGCGAACTGGTGCTGCAAGTTGCCCGCGCCGATGGCGGCGTGACCAGCAACTGGGTGCACGACAGCCTGCAGGCCGGCGACAACGTCAAGGTTTCCGGCGCCTACGGCACCTTCATCGGCGATCCGTCGGTCGACACGCCGGTTCTCTGTATTGCTGCCGGCACTGGCCTGGCCCCCGTACTGGCGCTGGCTGAAGCCGCCTTGCGCCGGGGTTTCAAGAAGCCGGTGACCATGCTCTTCTCGGCACGCACACCGGAAGATGTATACAGCCAGGGCATGATGGCCTGGTGGCGTACCAAGCACCGCAATTTTGATTACAAGGTGACGCTGACGCGCGAGCAGGCCGAAGGTTATCTGTCTGGCCGCATCGACGTTGTCCTGCCGCAGCTGTTCAAGGATCTCTCCAAACACACCATCTTCGTTGCTGGTAGCCCGGAGTTTGTTGAAACCTGCGTTGCCGCGGCTAAGAAGCAGGGTGCGCAAGACGAGTTGATTCACACTGAAGGTTTCTTTGCCCAGCAGCAACCGGTGACGGCCGATGCCGATCATTTATTGCCGGTTTAAGCGGTTGACCGTAACCAACTCTATAAAAACATCGGAGGCGAGATGAACACCCCAGACCTACAGAGAAGGAGGGCATGATGCTTGCCCAGTTCCTGCAATTCCTCTTTTCCGGGATCACGGTCGGCGCGACTTACGCGCTGGCCGCTCTCGGTTTCACGCTGATCTACAACGCCAGCAACGTCATCAACTTCGCCCAGGGCGAATTCATCATGCTCGGCGGCATGCTGGCGGTGTTCTTCACACAGATGGGCTTGCCGCTGCCGGTCGCCTTGATGCTCGCCATCCTGATTCCCGCCATCGTCGGTGTGCTGGTTGAAAAACTCGCCATCGAGCCGGTCAAGGGCGCTGAAACGGTGACGCTGATCATCATCACCATCGGCGCCTCGCTGGTCATTCGCGGCTTGACGACAGTCATATTCGGCAAGGGCACGCACAGCCTGCCGGCCTTCTCCGGTGAAGCGCCGATTGAAATTCTTGGCGCCACGCTGATGCCGCAGAGCCTCTGGGTGCTGGGTGTCACCGCGTTGGTCGTCGTCGCGCTCTGGTATTTCTTCAACCGCACCTTGCAGGGCAAGGCCATGCTGGCGACTTCCTTCAACCGGCTGGCGGCTGAACTGGTCGGCATCAACACCGGCTGGGTACTGTTCATGAGCTTCGCCATGTCGGCGGCGCTTGGCGCGCTGGGCGGCATCCTGATCACGCCGATTACGCTGACTTCCTACGATGTCGGCATCATGCTCGGCCTCAAGGGCTTCGTCGCGGCGGTTGTCGGCGGTCTCGGCAACGGCCTCGGTGCGGTGGTCGGTGGCCTGCTGGTCGGCATCCTCGAAGCAATGGGCGCCGGCTACATTTCGTCAGCCTACAAGGACGCGATTCCCTTCGTGCTGATCCTGTTCATTCTCTTTTTCATGCCGCGCGGCCTGTTTGGCGGCAAATCGACGGATCGGGTGTGAGCATGAAAAAGAACGCTTACTTCGGTCTGTATATCGTCATCGCCATCCTGATCGTGCTGCCTTTCGTCTTGCCCAACAGTTTCTACATGGATTTGGTGATCCGCATGGCAATCAACGCCGTCATCGTCCTCGGCTTGAACCTGCTGATCGGCTTCGCCGGCCAGATCAGTCTGGGTCATGCCGGGTTCCTCGGCATCGGCGCTTATGCTTCGGCGGTACTGCCGACGCATTTCGGCTGGCATCCGTTATTGGCCATGGGAGCCGGTGCTGCCGTTACGGGGGCCCTGGCTGCCCTTGTCGCGCGACCGATCTTCAAACTCAAAGGTCATTATCTGGCGATGGCAACGCTCGGCCTCGGCATCATCATCAACATTGCCCTGCGCAACGAAGCGCAATGGACTGGCGGGCCGGATGGCATGGCGGTGCCGGCGATGGGGCTGTTTGGTTTTGATCTGAGCAGCGACAAACAATGGTACTGGGTTGTGGCGCTGTTGCTCTCCGTGTCGGTCTGGGCTTCGCTGAACCTGATCGATTCGCCCTTCGGCCGTGCCTTGCGCGCCTTGCACGGTTCGGAAGTCGCCTCGCAGGTCGTCGGTGTCGATGTCGTCCGCTACAAAGTCGCCATCTTCGTCATGTCGGCTGTTTTTGCCAGCATCATGGGCAGCGTGACGGCGCATTACGTCGGTTTCGTCAGCCCCAATTTTGCTGATTTCTTCCATTCGATTGAACTGGTCACTATGGTGGTGATTGGTGGCATGGCCTCGGTCTATGGCTCGCTGGTCGGCGCTGTTTTGCTCACCGCCTTGCCGCAAGCACTGGCCACCTTTGAGGGTTGGGAAACCGTCGTCTTCGGTGCCATCCTGATGCTGTCGATGATCTTCATGCCCAAGGGCCTGGTGCCGACGCTGGCGGCGAAATTCGGGAAGGGGGATTGATCATGAGCATGCTCGAAGTCAAAGATCTCTCGATCCATTTCGGCGGCGTCAAAGCCGTTCAGAACGTTACCTTCAGCATTGATTCCGGCATCGTCTATTCGGTCATCGGCCCCAATGGTGCCGGCAAGACGACGCTGTTCAACCTGATTACCGGGGTTTACAAGCCGACCACGGGTGAAATCAGGCTCGATGGCGAGGCTATCGGCGGCAAGTCACCGAACGAGCTGGCAACGCGTGGCGTGGCGCGTACCTTCCAGAATCTGCAAATCTGCATGAACATGGCCGCCATCGAAAACGTCATGGTCGGTGCGCACCTGCGGCTCGATCGTAATCTGCTCAAGGCCGCCTTGCGCTTCCCGGCGCTCAAGCGCCGTGACCGCGAATTGCGCGAAGAAGCGGCTGAACTGATGCGCTTCGTCGGGCTGGAGAAATACGTCGAAACGCGTGCCGATGCGATGTCTTATGGCGCGCTGAAACGACTGGAAATTGCCCGCGCCCTAGCCATGAAGCCGCGCCTGATCTTTCTTGATGAACCGGCCGCCGGCCTCAATCCCAAGGAAACCATCGAGGTCGATCATCTGGTGCGCAAGATCGCCGAATCCGGAGTGACGGTAGTGCTGGTCGAACATGACATGAAAATGGTCATGAACCTGTCCGACCGCATTCTGGTACTCAATTATGGCAAGAAACTGGCTGAAGGGACGGGCGAGGAAATTCGCAATAACCCCGACGTAATTGCCGCCTATCTCGGCACCCATGACTGAGGGAAAGAACATGGAAGCACTACGCATCATCACCGAAGAACACCAGAATCTCTGGCGCATTGCTACCACGCTGGACATGGTGGCCGACGAAATCGACGCCGGCAGCAAAGTAGAAGCGCCGTTCTTTAGTTCAGTCTTCGACTATATCGAGCAATTCATGGATCTCGCTCACCATGCCAAGGAAGACGAATTCCTTTTCCCGGCATTGCGGGCGCGTTCAGTCGAGGCGGCAACTGTCCTGGACCGCCTGCAGGCCGAGCATCGCAATGGCCCGGAGGTGCTTAAAGAATTAAGGGCAAAACTGGCGTCGACCGCAACAGGTGGTGAAAATAACGCCGCGTTTACGTCAGCCCTGCGCATTTACACGCAGAGCCTTAAAAACCATATCCGGACTGAAGAAAAAGACGCCATGCCGCTGGCCCGCGAGGTGCTGACGGCGGCCGACTGGGCCGAAATTGATCGCGCCTTCGCGGATAACAAAGATCCGTTGTTCGGCGGCAAAGCCAAGGCTGAATTCCGCGAGTTGTTCCACCGCATCGCCAGCCTGGCACCGGAATCAGTTGGCCTTGGCGCGCAGAGCGCTGGTGTGCTGCAAGCCGGCGTCAAAACCGGGAGCAGCGATGTGCTGTTGTCGGTTTCCGGCATGGAAAGCTGCTATGGCCGGATCAAGGCGCTCAAGGGCATCGATCTCGTCGTGCGCAAAGGCGAACTGGTCGCGCTGGTTGGCGCCAACGGCGCCGGCAAGACCACCTTCCTGCGCACCCTGTCCGGCGTTCAGCCAATGAGCGCCGGCAAGATCACTTTCGATGGTGAGGACATTTCAGCCCTGCGTTCCGACCTGCGCATGCGTCGCGGCATCTGCCAAAGCCCGGAAGGTCGGCAGGTCTTCGGGCCGCTGTCGATTGAGGACAATCTGCGTCTCGGTGCCTATACCCAGCCGAAAACCCAGGTCGAAGGCGACCTCGAGAAAATTTATGCGATGTTCCCCATCCTCAAGGAAAAACGGGCGCTACCCGCCGGCACGCTCTCCGGCGGCCAGCAGCAAATGCTGGCGATTGGCCGCGCCTTGATGGGGCGTCCGAAAATGTTGCTGCTCGATGAGCCGTCGATGGGGCTTGCGCCGTTACTGGTGGAAGAAGTGTTCAACGTCGTCAAAACCTTGAAGAGCCAAGGCATGACGATCTTCCTGGTCGAACAAAACGCCTTTGCCGCACTGGCCATCGCCGACCGCGGCTATGTGCTCGAAACCGGCAGCATCATTCTGACCGGAACCGGTCAGGAACTGATTAGCAATGAACAGGTTCGGGCTGCTTATCTGGGGATGTAAGCAACGCTTTTGAATAAGTCCGAAAACCTCCCAGCCCTCCCTGATAAGGGGGGAGGCTGGGGAGGGGTTTGATTCCACCCGCTGAATCTCTCCCCATTTGGTTAAAATTCTCCAGATCAAGGGCTGCGTTCAAGCGCAGGGAGGTGCAGGTGAGTTTTCATGAGGTGTTCAATTTTGCCTATGCGGTGCTCACCATTGTCGGTGCTGCCGGTACCTATTTCGCCTTTCGCGGACGGCAGTTCGGGCTGACGGATCTGCTGATTTTCTTGCCACTTGCCGCGGGTGGCGATTGGTTGGCGTACTGGCTCTTTAAGATGGTCTCCAGCGGGGCAGCCTACGAAGGTTTAGTGGCGCTCCTGCTTTTGTTGGGAGTGATCCCCGTGGTCGCCGGCCTCAATCTGGTTGCCGCCGTTGCTGTGTTGGCTTCCCTGATCCGCTACCCGGCTGTACGTTTCGCGGCGCTGGGCCTAGCCGCTGTGGCCTGGCTGGTACACCTGAGTTTGGGAAAACTGGGTGATGTCACGGCACCCGGCGGCATGATGAACAATGACCGCCTGGCCGGTGAAAACTGGGCGCTGGAGTCCGGGGCGACGGCAAAGGCTGATTGTGACCGGCAATCGCAGACCAAGGCCTTTCGTGAAGGCTGCTATGCCCGGTTACGTAATTAAGCTGGCAACTAACTTGCCGGAGTTGAAAGTAAGTTCGTATTGACGATAGTCTCGGCAACAAACGGATACAAACGGTTTCAATGAGGACACTTGGAAGCCGCGCCTTCGGGTGCAATATGTGACGCGTATTGCAACAAAACCACGGAGGTCCCCTTTGAACATTCAGGAACGCGAACAACTCACCCAGTTTCTTCAGCAACTCAAGGGCGCCCAGGTCGGCGCCAAGGATGCCGAAGCAGAACGCTTGATTCAGGAAACTTGCCGCCAACAGGCAGATGCCAGTTATTTGCTTGTTCAACGATCGATGTTGTTGGGGCAAGCACTGAGACAGCGCAGGCTGAAATTGCCCGGCTGCAACAAGCGCTGGATTCGCCACGCGCTGGCAGCAACAGTTTTCTCGGAGGCAACGCCTGGGGCAACACGCCCGTTGCACCTGCAGTTGGCCTACAAAGGCCTGCTGGACTGGCGGCTGTCCCACCAATTCCCCCGGCTGCCGTGAGTCCTTCTTCCTGGGGGGCTGGCATGCTGGGTACGGTAGCCACTACCGCAGCAGGTGTTGTCGCCGGCTCATTTCTCTTTCAGGGTATCGAGCATCTGATGGGTAACCACAACAGTAGCAACGGCTTGCTCTCCGAGAACAAAGACTCACATGAACCGGTGCCAACTCCGGCCGAGCATTTGATTGCCAATGATGATTCAAAAAACATGAACAACGACTTTGCCGATTTGGGACCGGATGACAGTAGCGATCCCGACTGGACCTGAGGAGAACTTTCCCATGAATGGAAAATCAACGGATAAAACAGATTTCAACGACACCGAGTTTTTGGCGATAAGCCGCCAATATTTTGACCTGCCGTTGGCAGTGTCAACGCAGCCTGCCAGCCCGCCGCAAACCATGGTGTGCGAACAACCCCGTATCAGCCCGATGCAACTCATTAAACCAATGAACAGGAACACCATGAAACATTACCGCCATCTTGCCAAAACCCTGATTTTCGCCAGTGGCCTGGGCGCTTTTCTTGCCGCTCCGGCCTTTGCCGAAATGTCATGTGATGGGATGAGCGGGCGCGGCAATCAGCACGAGCGCCACACCAAGCAAATGGATGAACACCACAAGGTATTGCATGAAGCACTCAAACTGACACCGGCACAGGAACCTGGCTGGCAGAAATTGATGGATTCAGAACACCCGAAGGTAGCCGCCAATGCGGGTCAGCCGATTGATTGGTCGAAACTGACGGCGCCGGAGCGGGCAGAAAAGATGCTCGAGCTTGCCAAGGTTCGGCAGGAGCAGATGGCTGAGCATGTCGCCGCCCTGAAAGCTTTTTACGCCAGCCTGACGCCAGAGCAGCAAAAAGCATTTGAGGATGCCCATGCCGCGCCGCGTGCTGGCGTGGGCATGAAGAAGCCGATGAATGCGGCGCCGCCTGAAAAGGCTAAAGCTAAACCTTGATTTGTTGCTTTGAATTAAACCATTGAGGTTTCTTTGTCAGCAGGCTGCAGCCAACGCTGCTGACAGAGAAACCTCACGGCCATTTCGACTGACATTTTTTAGCAGCCGGACTAGTGTCGATGTCTCTGCCCGGCGCAGTGCTTTAGTGGTCTTCCCATGATGGCCAGCCCGGCGAAATTTCGCGGCGGCCACCAAAGGGTTTCTTGGTTTTCGATTCATGGTGTATTTCCTTAAACTTGTAAGGCAGCTTCAAAATCAGCTTCAGCGTTGCTGGAAAAGTTGAACTTGGCGAATAGTCGCTTCAATTGGCCCGAGCGGATTTTTGCAGATGCGGCAAACCAGATGCCAATTCTGCGACCTTGTTTAACCAGCGTGCTGAAAGCGAAATGCCACTCACGCGATTCAGCAAGGCGTTCTATAACTTCACGCTCGTTGTGAATCGCAATGCCAGCGCTTTTCAGGGACTGGATGAACAAGGTTGATTCTGTTTGATTGACGAACATTTCTGACTCCGTTGTTTGTTGTGCTATGTCCAAATAACGGGGAGGGAATGTTTTCGATGACCTGTATTTGTTGCGTTCTTGTAACGAAATTGGGCTGTTCTATTCCTCGCAGCGAAATGGCAGATGATCCGCTGCTTCATCCCGGTAGGCCTGTACCGCGTCCCCCTGCTGTTCCAGGTGGCGGGCAATCAATGTCCGCATTTTCGGATCGGCAATCCAGTGCGCCGAATGCACCACGGTGGGTGTGAAACCCCGTGCGATCTTGTGTTCACCTCCGCGCCGGGTTCGAAGCGCTGCAAACCTTCACGCAGACAATAGGCAATCCCCTGATAGAAACACAGTTCGAAATGCAGGCTGTGATAGTTGCCGCTGCAGCCCCAATAGCGGCCATAAAGCACCTGATCGCTGCGGAAACAAAGTGACAGTGCAACTGGCTGGCCTGCATCGCGAGCGATGAAGAGGACCATCCGCCGACCCAGGGCTCGCGCCAACTCGGCAAAGCAGGGCGCTGTAAAGACGGCGTGATTGTTGAACTTCTCGAAGGTCGAGGCATAAAGGGCATGCAATGCTCCCCACTCGCTTGAATCGACCTCATCGCCGTGGCGAATTTCGATATTGAGACCGCTTTCACTGACGCGTCGCCGTTCGGCCCTAACCTTGCGCCGCTTTTCGGCGGCAAAAGTGGCCAGGTAACCGTCAAAATCGCCACAGCCATCATTCAGCCATTGAAACTGAACGTTGTGGCTGATCAGCAGCCCTGCGTTTTGTAAAACGGCCTTGTTTTCCTCATCCGGGAAGGCGACATGCCAGGATGATGCCTTGTGTTCTTCCGCCAATGCCAGTGCGCCGTCGATCAGTGTCTGGCGGATTAGCGATGTATCGGGGCCGGCGACTGCCAAAAGCCGGGGGCCGGCCGCCGGCGTATGCGGCAAGCCGCTGAGCAGCTTCGGGTAATAGACGCGGCCCAGTTGCTGGTAGGCCGCGGCCCAGGACCAGTCGCGGATGAAGTCGCCATGCGAGTTGAAGCGAAAATACAGTGGTAGCAGACCAAGCACGTCACCCTCGGTATCCGTCGCCACCAGATGTTGTGCCACCCAGCCCCATGCGCGGCCCGCTGGCCCATGTTTTTCGAGAATCGCCAGAAAATCGGCATTAAGGAATGGATCGTCGGGAGGGCATAGACGATCCCAAGCTGCATGCGGAATAGCCTCGGCAGAATGACAGACGGTAACGGTGATCTCAGGCATCAACAGGCTTTCGGTGGCAACGCTAAGCAGACCGCTGAAAGCCACGTCGGTTCCTGCGCTTCATTCATCTTCCAATGTCATTTCCAAAGTACGGCAGCAGTGCTATCGCAGCCTGAATGCGTTCTTCAGCTTTTGCCGTCGGGTCATTCATCACGGCCAGCAAGAAATTTTTCGGATTGCTGAAGCCGTTACCAATGTCCAAGGTGTTTTTACTAGATTGCTGAAACTGAGACGATTCAGCCTTATCGGCTGGCGGGCTGGCATCTGTTTCCGGCATTGTCTGAAGAGTACTTAAGGCCCGATGAAAATCTTCCGTATTGGTGCTTTTCAGGCCGGCCAGCATGCCTGCCTGTTTATCCAGAATCGGGGTCATTTCCAACCAGGTTTCTTCAACAAACATGCTGCCCATCGTCGGGTCGATATAGGCTGACCAGCGTTCGCTAGTATCCTGCCTGGCAGGGATCTTCGGTACAAATTTCAGTGCATCCGCCTTCCCAGGTCTAAGTTTTAATTTCGCTGCTTTTGTCTCAGCCAGATATTTGCGACAAAGCCCTTCCATAAAATCCTGTGCTAATTGCAAAGCCACTGGTTCCGCAAGCGAGAACCAGATTTGGTAACCATCTTCAACGGAAACCGAGATGGCTGGCGCAGGTAATTCAAGTTCGTCTTGAATACCCTGGTACAGCGCGGCTACTTGTTGCCAAGCGCCGCCATCCTTGATGCTGATCACCAGGCAACGCACCAGGCCGGTTGCGGTGATCAAATTAATATGCGGATTGTCGGATTCAGACTTTGCACCAAGCCATGCCTGACTGGGAAAAAAATAGAGTCGTTGCAGTTCTGATTCCAACTTGTTCATGTCCTGCCTTGTTTGATTTGGATCGATTAATTACATGGTTTGTGAGTTTGGATGCACGCATTGAATGCATCGAGAAAGGCAATTTTGGCTTCCTGCGGAGTCATTGCCTGTATCGTCGCCGGGAGTGGTTCGGTCGCGTGAAGGTAGGTCCAGGTTTCGACCGAGTGCGGCATCAGATCACGTTTTTCCGTGGCCAGTGCAATCAGATCCGCTTGCTTGATCGCCGGATCAAGATGGGTCAAATCAAGGCCGAAGCGATGCCCGATGATTTCCATAACGCGTGCTTCAATCAGGCTGAATTCCGGGAAAAGATTCTTGAGGGGTTTGACCATGTCCCCCAGATAGGCTTCAGCGGCATCGTGCAGCAGCGCCGAGAAGCGGAGCTCTTCGGGAACCAGAGACATCACCATCAGGCTGTGCTGAGCAACCGAATAAAATGCGCGTGTCTGGCCGTTGAAGCGGCACTGATAAGCCAGGCCATGGGCAATATCTTCAATGGCCACATCGTCAATGTGCGGATTGGTCAGGAAAAACCGGTTACCGAGGAAGGTTGAAACGTAAGGGTTATGCATGCTTGTGGTTTTGGGATTTCAGGTTTTCCCCAGTATTTCTTTCGTGAATCTCGCCAAGGGCATACGAAAACCTGCTGCATTTGGATGGCCGCCACCGCCAAAGGAGGCGGCCAGATGGGCTACATCGATCTTGCCACTAGCGCGTAGTGATGCCTTGACCAGACCATCAGCGCCGACTTGCCAGATCAAGGCAAAAGTTCCGCTGTATATCGCCAGCACATTTCCCAATTCCGAGGCAAAAAGGGCGCAAGCATTGATCGCCAGTCCATCAATCCGGCGCCAGGCCAGATCGCCTTCAGCCAGAATTGGAGTGCCGTGGCGTATGGCCTGCAATGGGTCAATTGGGTCGCCGCGGATGGAGATTGGTGTCACCAGGTTGCTGTCAGCCAGTCGCTGGATCTCAATTTGCAAAAAACGTTGGATCGCATTGCCTTCAGCCAGTAATGACGAGTAACAGTCGCTATCTGCCTTTTCGATTTCGCTGATCAATTCATGCCAAATCGCAAAATCAAATGGTTTGAGGCGCAATGCCGTACAAAAAGCGCGCGTCCCTTCTATCTTGAAACGCCATAAATCCTGATCTTCAATATGGCACAAGGCTAGTGGTAGTGAGGCTTCCGGATGGAAATGCTTCCAAGCCAGACGTGCGCCGGATTTTTCCATATCGAAAATGACTTTGAGCGGCAATGTCGGATGCTGATACGACGTCATGCTCGAGCCAATTTGTGTGCTTAGTTCAGATGCCCAGCCGTCTCTGGCCGAGGCATGGTGGTCAATCTGGCATACCGACGCGGCGTAGTGCGCCATTTCCTCCAACACCGGACGTGGAAACGAAAAATCAAGAATGAAGATATTGCGCCCGCTCACATCTTCTATCTGCCAGGCGTCGCCATGGTGCATCGGGTGGTAACTTGCGTTTTGCCCGAAATGCCGCCAGGCCGCATAGGCGGCACCAAAACCGTCGATACAGTCAGCGTGGTAATAAATCAAGGTGGGGAGAGGATTGCCCATGGTGATCGTCATAGCCGTGCCATCAGCTCTGATAGTCTTGCTTGCAAAGAATCAAATGTCTGAGGTAGGTCAAATCGCAGACGATTTTTTGCGTCATTCGTAGCGTAATCAATACCGAACGCATCAATTCCCATGATTTGGCCACTTTTGGGTGTTTCCGATGTGGCTTGGTTCAACAACACGACTTCTTCAGGGAGTGAAATCCGGGCTGTGTTGTCCCATTCCTGCCCCTCAAGCCAACCCATCTTTCCAACGCCGCCGATGAATCGAGCCCGCTCTGGCTTGAGCTGGAAAAACATGAAGTCGAGTTGGAGATACTGCTCCGCATCTGGTTGGTAACGAAGATAACGTTGCACCAGTTCAGGGGCAGGAGTAAATGGCTCGGCTCGGCCAATCAGGGTAAGGCGGGCTGCATCCTGGATATTCACTTTTCCTGGTTCAACGATGGCCAGGCTGGCTCTGGCGTCGGTGAGCAAATTTTTTGTGTGTTCTGCCAAGGCGCTGATCAAAAAAATGGGTTGGTGCGACTCATCAAGAACAAGGGGAATGGCTGTCCCATAGGGAAAACCGGGCATTTGCGTCGAATGAGTCGAAAGAATCGCATGCGGCGCTTCGTGCAGCAGATGAATAACGGGGGCGATTGCGATCTTCATGTCAGGGATAAGGCCAGTTGTCGTTTGTTGGATGGAGAGAGCTTCTTGACTTGGTACTCGGCTTTTGAAGCGGCAGATCGATCCGGGTAAGTTTCATAGCCGAGCAATTTTACTGGTGGATGTGAACGGGTATAACGGGCACCTGTCCCATTTTTGTGGGCTTCATACCGCGCAGAAACATCAGTCGTGATCCCCGTGTAAATGCTGCCATCCACACATTCAATCAAATACAAGTACCAGAACTTGGGTTCTTTCATTTTTTTGCCCGTGTGGGTGACTTTAGAGCAAAAACTCCGGAGATTGTTGATACCGTTTTAACCTGAACTTGCCTTGGGTTTAGGAATAACGATAGTGTATTTGTCAAATACCGAGACGCACTGATTCGGATGACTGTTTTTGAGCGGGCGGTAGTTGCATTCCAGGCTTGGTACGAAATGCGATTCTTTCATTTGAACGCATTATCGCTACTTCGTCGGCAACAATATTTGCCGCTTCAATCAGCAATACATCCCTAGTGTTTTTCCGCGATTTTTCTGCCGCCAGGTCAGTTGTCAGATTGCGTTCATTTGCCTGTAATCCATCATCCTGAAAAATGCTTTTTCTATTTGATGAGGCTTGCTTGCCAAGCGTTGGATCATTGTTACTTGCGCTTGTGATTTTTACCTTTTCTCGGGCGGTCAGCTTTGCTTCCTGCTCATCCCGCTCCTTGCGTCTTTCTGCTTCGTTGAGGGAAACCATGTTTTTCTTGCGCAGGCGTGTCACTTCGGCGACATCCTCTCGCAAGGCTTGAAACTCTTTGTCGGTTTTGACACGTGCCTCATGACGATTCAGCAACTCTGGTATCAAGGAATTCAAATCATCGACCGGAGCATAATCTGCAGCGCCAATTTTTACCCAAGGCAAGGGGTTGTCGTAACTGGATTCGCCGAAGTCATCCAGTTCCGGGCGCATCGGGAAAAGGATTTCAGGCTTTACCCCACGTAGTTGGGTGGACCCCCCGTTGATGCGAAAGAATTGTGCGACCGTTAATTTCAATTCACCGAATGTCGCTGGTTCGTTTTTCACCATCTGGTCGAGATTGATCATGGCTTGGACAGTACCTTTACCAAAACTTCTCTCGCCAATTAAAACGCCCCTGCCATAGTCCTGCATTGCTGCTGCAAAAATTTCAGAAGCAGATGCCGAACCTCGATTGATTAAAACGCCAAGTGGCCCATCCCAGGCAACTTTTGCATTGGCATCCTTGGCAACAGAAACATTCCCTTTGGCATCGCGCTGTTGAACAACAGGGCCATTGCCGATAAACAGGCCGGTCAGCTCGACTGCTTCGGTCAATGAACCGCCGCCGTTATTCCGCAAATCGACCAGAACCCCATCAATCTTTTCTTTTTTGAATTCGTTCAACAGACGCGATACATCGCGTGTCGCACTCTTCAAATTTCGTTCGCCCTTGGCTTTTGCCTCGAAATCCTGATAGAAGGTGGGCAGCGTTATGACCCCGATGCGTTGCTCACCATGCTTGTCCTTGACGGTAAGAATTGATTTCTTGGCTGCCTGTTCTTCCAGCGTGATTTTCTTTCGAATCAGCGAAACCCGTTTGTGTTTGCCGTCCGGGCCGGCATCTGCCGGCAGGACGTCAAGCTGTACAACAGAGTCCGTTGCGCCACGAATCAGCGCAACGCTATCGTCAAGTCGCCAGCCCTGAATGTCGGTCATGGCGCCGTTTTCACCTTGGGCAACACCGATAATCCGATCTCCAGGTTTTAGTTGACCAGAGAGTTCCGCCGGGCCACCAGGTGTCAGTTCTCGAATGGTGGTGTAATCGTCTTTTTCAGTAAGCACTGCTCCAATGCCAACCAGGGAGAGCCGCATGGTGATGTTGAAGTCTTCTGCTGTCCGCGGAACCAGGTAGTTTGTATGTGGCTCAATGGCCATGGCGTAAGCATTCATGAAGGACTGGAAGGCATCGTCACTTTTTGTCCGGCTGACCCGTCGCTGCGAATTTTCATAACGCTTATCCAGTGTCTCGAAAATGCTTTTATCGTCCTTGCCGGCAAGCTTGAGTCTTAACCAGTCATTCTTGACCCGTTTGCGCCAGACTTCACGCATTTCCTGTTCGGTGGCCGGCCAGGATTCCTTCTCACGGTCATAACGATAATTTTCTTTTTCCTGAAAATTGAACTTTTCGCCCAGTAAGGATCGGGCGTAAGCAAACCGCTCAACCACACGCTTTGTGTAGAGATTGAACATGGCAAATGGAAGCGATAGATCTTTATCGATAATCGCGTTATCCAGTCTGGTGCGTGCGCTGGCTAGTTGTCCAATATCATCTTGTACGAAAAATAGTTTTTCAGAATCGAGGGACTTCAGGTAACGGTCAAAAATTTTCTCCGACATCGCATCATCAAGCGGCATTGCCTTGTAGTGATACTTGGTCAGCACCGCTGCAGACAAATGCGCGGCTTGTGACTGTTCTGGCTGTGGTTTCAAAACGGGAGCGGATGCCGGGGTAGCCTCGAAGGCTGCCGCTTGCGCCGCCAGCGCGATTGATAATACAAACCACAGCAACTTGTTTTTCATTACCTGTCCTTATCTTGGCATGGATAAATATCGACTTAAAAACACTTGAAGCTTCGAGATTCTATTGGGAACAGAAATCTCGCGCCAAGGCCAACAAAATGGCTGGATTGGCGAATCTCGAATTGATGCTTGAGCTATGCCCCGGTAGGCGATAGCTGGAGCGAAACCAGTTGGCGTTCCGAAACAATCAGTCTTTTCCTGATGCTCATTCAGCCAAATCTCCTGTTTGGTGGTTAAGTGAATAATCATGCTTAACGTGCGAGTGATATCTTCACACTAAATGCAAACCCTGGCTTTATTAGTATTGCAACGTTTTGTATCCGCTTGTTTCTGAGATGACAATGGCCGGCATGGTGACCATTGAGGCTTGCTCATGAATGGGATAGTGTCTTAATTTCCGCATGTCGCGGACAGGAAAGCAGGTGGTCGTTCACCATGCCTGAAGCCTGCATGAAGGCATAGCAGATTGTTGAACCGACAAATTTAAAACCTGCGCGAGACAACGCTTTGCTCATTGCATCTGACTGAACTGTCTTTGACGGCACATCGGCCATGGATTGCCAGTGGTTTTGAATCGGCTTGCCATCGACAAAATGCCAAAGAAAGTCACTGAATGTTTGGCCATCCGCTTTGATGGCTTGAAATGCTTTGGCATTCTGAATGGTGGCAGCTACCTTGGCTCGATTCCGGATGATGCCTGGGTCAGCCAGCAATTCGGCTGACTTCAGATCGTTGTAGCGAGCGATGAGTTCCGGATTGAAACCGTCGAACACGCGTCGGTAGTGTTCCCGTTTTTTGAGGACGGTTGACCATGACAAACCAGCCTGAGCACCTTCGAGTATGAGCAGTTCAAATAATTCACGGTCGTCGTAGTGTGGCACTCCCACTCGGTATCGTGGTACTGACGGTAAAGGTCGAAACCTTCACACCAGGGGCAGCGTTCCATGCGTTAGAACTTTCTGTGGTTTATCTGGTTGTTCAAGCTGGCTTCACGACTCATTCGACAACCACGGCAGTGCCGCTGGCCGATACCATGAGCATGCCGTTCTTTTCGCCCAGCACTTCATAGTCAAGGTCGATACCTACGACGGCATTGGCGCCAATCTCCCGAGCCTGTTCGGATAATTCGTCCAGGGCAATCTGGCGCGCCTTGCGCAGTTCTTTTTCGTAGGTGCCGGAACGTCCACCGACAATGTCGCGAACGCTGGCAAACATGTCCTTGAATACGTTGGCGCCAAGTACCGCTTCACCGGCAACAATGCCGCAATAACGGGTAATCTTGCGGCCCTCCATTGAGGGGGTGGTCGTGAGTTCCATTGGCTAATCCTTGGGGAAAATGAGTCTCTGAAATTCCGGCATTTCTGACTGACTCGAAAACCAGTCAAACGTTCTTAATCGGCATCTGTATATCAATAGCTGATGCATTTTGACCCGCTTCATAGGCTTCCAGAAGTGCCGCCTTGATACACCATACTGCAACTTCGTAGAAATCCTCGCTATCGCTGTTCCTAGTCTCAAGTGTATCTATCAACAAATGACGCTTGGCGATATCGGCAATCACGGTATCTCTATGGGGCATGATCATCTCCGGGGACTTTCGTATCTCTTTGATTGGTCGGGCGCATGTGTCGAATCAAATTTAACGGACTTGAAGCAAATCATATTGAAAATGCAATTAAATTTCGACCACCAATTGCGGGTTGAAGTTGGCGTTTTCTCTGCGAAGCTCATGGGGCGAGGCAACAGTTTTGGCACCCTTGCTATAACCCATCGGGTTCGCGATGATCCGGGTGCCACGAATATCGTAGTCGAAAGAATGATGAGTATGACCATGGATATGTAGTGGGCTGACCCAAGCAAATCAGTCAGGTCGGAGATAAATGCTGTGCTGACGAGGTCTTTTTCAAACATCGGATGAAGACTGGCCGGGGCGGGCGCATGGTGGGTGACGACAACGGTTTTGCCATCAAAAGGTTCGTCGAGTTGTCTGCGTAGCCATTCTCTCTGTTGTAAATGAAGCGCTCGTGCAACGGTCGGGCTAAACGGTGTATTCCCTTCAACCGTAATGACTTTATGGTCAGGGAGGCTTGCAGCACAAGCGACCATCGCCAGCTCGAGGTACTGTTCTCCGAAAAGGCAATAGTCAGTCCAAAGCGTGCAGCCGATAAAACGGACGTTGCCAACATGGGTGACCCCTGGCGCAAGAACGGAGATGCCGGGAAAATATTCAGCCATTTCTGCAAATTCGGCTTGTACCTTGGTAAAGGGATGAACCGTAATATTCGTGATTGCCCGGTACATAGATGACCGGACAGGGCCAATTACCGAACAATTGGAGCGCACGAATACCGTTGGCAATATCGCCTGCCAGAACCAGTATGTCGGCATCAGTCGGCTCGACCCCCCGGAAACTGGGGAATCGCCATTCAAGGTGCTCAAGATGCAGGTCGGAAGCAATCTGGATTCGCATGGTGCAGGTTTTATTTGGCCGGCGTCATGGTTTGGCCTTTGGGATCTTGTCTGGTTCAGTGTATACGGCTTTTTTTCGCGGAACGAATGAAAAAAGCCCCGAGATTACTCATCCAGGACCTTAGTGATGCGCTGGTAATTTGTTTAAATCAATTGTGAGTGACAGCGGTACTCAATCGTGCCAGGCTGGAAGTGCAGAGTTACGAGTGCTACGCCGTGGTCAAAAAGGAGTTGAAGCGCCCGCACTCCGATGTGCGTTATCGCTAGGAAACACCGGCATCGATGAGGTGAGCGCTGTATTAAAAGTTGATCTTCTGTAATTGGTGCGATGGCGCACAGACCTTACGGTCAACGCCGAATACGCTCCAATTTCATCCGTAATTTACGGATACCCAAGGAGAACAAACATGGACCAATATCGCCATCACGTATCGGGCTTTTTGCCCACCGCGCCGAAGCCGAAGGCGCACTTTCAACCCTCATCGGGCGTGGCCTGGGGCGCGACCAATTACAGCTTTTCGACGCTGACTCCGGCCCGGCAATCAGCGAACCGAAAGGCGAAAGTAATGAAGTACTGACCAACGTTCTTGTCGATGGCGCCATCGGTACCGTAGTAGGTACGGGTATCGGCGCCTTGGCACAACTTGCAATTGTTGCGGGGGGTGTCAGTCTGTTTGTTGCCAGCCCGTTGGTCGCTCCACTAGTCATGCTGGGTTGGGGTGCCAGCCTTGGTGCTTTTGTTGGTGCGGCAGCAGGTGCTAATGCCGGCATCGAGCACAAGGACGGCTGGCTTTCAGATCTGGTCCATGATGCGATTGCCAGTGGTCAGGTTGTTTTGGTGGTGCAAACCCGAACGGCAGAAGAAACCGAAATTGCGCGCGAGGTGATCGGCGCGGCGGTTGGTGAATTCAAAGACGTCGTCAGCACGGTTTGAGCGTGATTGAAATCCGCAAGGGTCAGGCGCCGGCCCTGCTTGGGCGGGCGGCATTCAGCGTACGTTTCCGTGACGCTTATTTCGATCCGCTATTTCGCGTCGAGGATCAATCGATTGCGCGGCTGGAGGAAATTGCCTGGCAGATTTATCAGGTTGGGCGTAAGGCACCAATCACGCAGAAGGCTGGGCCGGGCTATGCCGACCCGGATTACGAATTGTCAGTTGAATGGGTTGCCACGAAACTGCGAATTGATGAAGCGCAGCGGCGTTGGGCTGATGCAAAGAGCCCGTCACGGGTGTTGCTGATATGTGGTTCGGCAAGGGAACGACGGGACCTGTCCCGGCGAAATGTCCAAGTCGTTTCGCCTCTTGGCAATGGCTCGCGAAATTTTGCAACAGGCCGATATTGAGGTCGATGTCCTGATCTCAGTCTGCTGACCTCCGAATACGGGGCGAAACATTCATCCGTGCAAGGGCTGCGTGTCGACGGCAATGCCGCTGTGCCATTGGCCGTGCAGTTGTTACCCGAATCACACGCTCAATCAAACCAATGACTGGATGGCGGAGATTTACGAACGGTGGACGGCCGCGCACGCGGTGATTATCGTCACGCCGGTGTATTGGTATCAAAGTCCCAGCCCGCTGAAACTGATGATAGACCGGCTGGTTTGTGCCGACGGTGGCAATCCCGACCCGACTACAACCTCGGGCAAAACGGCGAGCAAGGCGAAAGCGCTGGAAATGGCCGGCTGGGATTACCCGAAGCACCTGGCCGGGCGCGCCTACGGGCTGATTGTGCATGGCGATGTGGCCGGCATCGAGGGCGCTCGCCGTTCCCTGTCGGACTGGCTGGACTGGATGGGTTTCATCGATGCCGGGGTACAGGCGCGACTGGATCGCTTTATCGGCTATTACGAGCCTTACGCGAACAGCCACGAAATTCTGGATAAAGACCAAGCGATGCAGGAAGAAACGCGCAATGTGGCGCGCGCTGTGGCGAAGGCCGTTGTCGAACTGCGGGCCGGGCGACTGCAGGCGGTACAGCCGACTTTGTCGCGGCCGCGTCCGAAATAGGTGAATTAATGCGACATCACACGTTTGCACTATTGATCGGCCTGCTGGCCCTTGCCGCTTGCGGTGAAATCGCCACATTGCCGATCTCTGCCGGCACCGGCCTACAGCCCGTGCTGCCGGCGCCACAATTGACATTGATTCCAACTGTCAATATCGCACCTGCCAAGGGTTGGCCGTCCGAGTAACCCCGCGCGGCGCGGGTACCGGGTCGCCGCATTCGCCGGCGATCTGGACCATCCGCGCTGGCTGTATCTGCTACCCAATGGCGATCTGCTGGTGGCTGAAACCAATGCCCCGCCCAAACCAGAAGACGGCAAAGGGCATCAAGGGCTGGCTGATGGGCCTGGTCATGAAGGGCAGGGGCAGGCGTGCCGAGTGCCAACCGCATCACGCTGTTGCGTGACAGCGATGGTGACGGGATTGCTGATGTACGCACCATGTTTTTGGACGGTCTGCATTCACCATTCGGCATGGCGCTGGTTGGTAATGACCTCTATGTAGCCAACACGGATGCCGTGCTGCGCTTTCCGTATCAGACCGGCGACACCCATATTGCGACAAGGTGATCAAGGTGCTTGATCTGCCGGCCGGGCCGATCAATCACCACTGGACCAAAAACCTCATTGCCAGTCTGGATGGCAGCAAGCTCTATGTGACAGTCGGCTCGAACAGCAATGTGGGTGAGCGCGGTATGGCTGTGGAGGAGGGAAGAGCGGCGATCTGGGAAGTAGATATCAAAACGGGCACGCATCGAATTTATGCGTCGGGCTTGGTAACCCGAACGGCCTGGCCTGGGAAATCAAGCGAAAAATGCTGTGGACCGTAGCCAATGAGCGCGATGAACTCGGTAGCGATCTGGTGCCGGATTATCTGACTTCAGTGCAGGAAGGTGGTTTTTACGGCTGGCCCTATAGCTACTACGGCCAGCATGTCGATGAACGGGTGGTGCCGCAGCGAGCTGATCTGGTCGCCAAGGCGATTGCACCGGATTACGCCCTCGGGCCGCATACAGCTTCATTGGGTCTGGCCTCTTCGCTGGGTACCAGTTTGCCCGCCGCCTTTAGTAACGGCATGTTCATCGGCCAGCATGGCTCGTGGAACCGCCGGCCCACAGCGGCTATAAAGTCATCTTTGTGCCTTTCGCTGACGGCAAGCCTTCAGGCGAGATCCCGCTAGATGTTTTGACCGGTTTCCTCAGCAAGGATGGTGAAGCCTTTGGTCGGCCGGTCGGTGTCGTGCTGGATAAGCAGGGCGCGTTGCTGGTAGCAGATGATGTGGGCAATGTAATTTGGCGCGTCAGCGTGGCAATCGAATAGTGAATCGATTGATGGCCAAATTTTGATTCAACAGGCGCCGGCTGCATTCTCTTTTCCCGTCTGGGCGCTGGTCATTGGTGTCTTGTTGATTACCATGGTCTTGGCCGGCTCGCTTTTGAAGCGGCTGCCGGTCAGCGCCTCGATGTTGTATCTCGCAGTTGGCTATGGGCTGAGCAATGCCGGCTTGGGCCTGATGGCGCCTGACCCGCTGCAATTCGCCGTGAGCATCGAGCGTATCGCCGAAGTGGCACTGCTTATCTCCCTTTTTCGGTTGGTCTCAAACTGGGTCTGCCTTTTCCAGCCCGCACCGGCGTTTACCGCCGCGATTGGCCTTTGTTTCAATGACCCTGACCGTTGGCTTGATTGCCGCCATTGGCTTTTTGTCCGGAACTTGCCGCTGGGGGGCCATCCTGCTCGGTGGCATCTGGCGCCAACCGACCCGGTGCTGGCCTCGGATGTTCAGGTGGATGAGCCTCGTGACCGTGACCGTCTGCGCTTTAGCCTGACGGGTGAGAGGGCGGGCTCAACGATGGCGCTGCCTTCCCTTCGTGATGCTCGGTCTGGGTTTGCTGGGTTCGCATGAGCTGGGTACCGATGGCTGGCGCTGGCTAGCGCCTGATGGTCTGGGCGCTGGTTGCGGTCTGCTGATTGGCAGTTTGCTGGGTACGATGATCGGCTGGCTGGTGGTTTATCTGCGCACACATCACCAGGAGGCGGTCGGACTGATGAGTTCCCGTCCCTTGGGCTGGTGGCTTGGGCCTACGGTGTCGCGCAACTCGCCCACGCTTCCGGTTTTCTTGCCGTGTTGGCTGCGGGTCTTGCGCTTCAGCGCACCCGAGAGCATTCCCGCAAGCAGAAGGAACCGGTAAAGGGTCCGGCCGGCCTGCAGGATAGAGAGGCTCACCTGGCGGTTGCCACCCATCACAACCACGCTGGCGCTTACATGATGCAGGCGGTGCGGGGCTTCAATGAGCAACTGGAGCGCATCGCTGAATTGGTCGTCGTGCTGATCGTTGGCGCCATGTTGCCGTATGCCCGGCTTGATTGGATAACGACAGGCTTTCTGCTGCTCCTGTTCTTTGTCCTGCGTCCCATCTCAGTGTGGTTCGGGCTGCTTGGCGCTTCGGTTTCGGGCGATCAACGCCTGCTGATTTCCTGGTTCGGCATCCGGGGTATAGGCTCGGTTTATTATCTGATGTTCGCGTTGAATCATGGCCTATCCGGCGAGGTAGCCACGCAGGCGATTTCCATCACCTTGTCGGCGATAACCGCTTCGATCATCATTCACGGAATTCCAGTGACGCCGCTGATGACGATCTACACACGGCGTCAATTACGCAAGAGCCATCGAGCGCCAGACGAAAATCGGCGTAATGAAACACGCTGAAATTTAATCAGTCCAGCTACCACAATAAAGGCTGGCTAGTGGCGCCGTCCATGTTGACAGCCACTTGCGTCTTGCCACTGTCCGTCGAAATAGCGTCCGTACAATGGCGGGGCAGTGTCACTCCATTTGCCTGATCTTCAATGGCGAAAGCACGAATTACCGCGGCGTGCGTCTGAACGCCGCCAAAGACGGTAGCAAAAGCTACGTCGGCCATGCGTCGCGACCGGTGCCAAACGGACAAAGCCCTGCCGAATACCGGTGCCGGATGGATCAAAGATATACCAGCGGTAGCCAAGGTAAACCTCGACGTAAGCATGAAAATCTGATGGGCCGAGCATTGGGTCGGCACCATAGTCGGTACCGGTGGCAAAGCGCGCTGGAATATTGATGGCCCGACACAGTGCAATCATCAGATGGGCGAAGTCGCGACAAACGCTGATCTGCTCAATGATGCTATCGACTGCAGACGTATTGGAGTTAGAGCTATTTATGGTGAATTTGATATGGCGATTGACCCAGTCACGAATTGCTTGCACCCGGCCATAGCCTTGTGGAAGCTGACCAAATTCATTGTTGGCCAGCTTGATCAAACGGTCAGACTGGCAATAGCGGCTGGGGTAGATGTAGCCCATTATTTCGGGTGGCATATCCTTGATTGGCACTTCGTAGATCAGGGCTGGATCGGCGAAGTGGTGCAACAAGTCCACGGTGGCGGTGTAGGAGAGCTTAAGATCACCCGGCCCGGCACGTACATGCATATGGCGATTGCCGCTTTCCGGTGCGGTGTACATCCGTTGTGGCACGCTTTGGCTCAAGCTCAGGCGTTCGCCGGTGATGGTCTGGCTGGTCGTTTGCTGCGTGTATGTTGAAAACGAAATCGGCACCGCCACCGTCAATTTCGTAAGTTAAATCAATTTGCAGTTCGATACGGATCATGGATTTTCCTTTTGGTTGATGGTTTTGCAGCTGGTTACGCCACGTGGTGCCATGTCGCTGGTCTTGACTCCGGTGTCGCTTCTGGCGTGCCAAGCAGGGTTTTGCAGTTGCTTTCCCGCTCAGTACCAAAATCGAGTAACGGGATAAGGGCACCAACGCCAGAAGACACGGCGCCCAGCGCAATAGCCAGTCCGCCGCGAACAATCACCTCGCCCAGTTCTGGCCGCAGGACTGGATTTTAAAGCTACCGCTCACTGCTATCGGGCCACGCAATGAGGCGAGACTAAAGCCTTCGATTCCGGCACCAGCCGGAGATGAATGGATTCGTCGCTGAAGTTGATATTGCCGCTGCCAACAATGTTGACCTTGGCGGTATCGAGAACCAAGTCCTTGACGATGAAATCGCCTCGACGGCCTTGAAATTGCCAACCATGCAACGAATGGGTACTTGATTGTCGCCGCCGAGCAGAACGCGGAGGAGTTGGCGATATCGAGATTCGACAAGCGCAGCATCAACTCGCCCACCGAGCCACCGTCCATGATCAGCGCTGATTCGCCGTTGGCCGTTGCCAGCATGCGCGCCACCGAATTGCCGTGACCAATCAGCTTGGCCCGCCCACCCATAGTGCCGGTATCCTCTGCGGCGAGCGCCGAGTCGGGAAACAACTGATTGAGGTGCAAGCCCTTGGCGATGAACTCGGCCGCAGTGACGATGGGCGATTGCCGACTATTCATTTGAATGTAGGAAACCAGATTTCCGCCAGCAACCCCAAAATTGAGCGGCGCCAGTGTGATGACGCCTTCAGTAATGGAACAAATGGGCGGTCATGTTGGTGAGCGGCGTATTGTTGCTGATGATCTTTTCGCCCCTGAACTGAACATCGGCATTGGCCGCCGCCAATTTTTCAAAACTGAACGGTTCGGCAGGCAGCACGCGATCATTGGCTGGCGGTGACGTGCTTGGCCGTACCTCAGTATCAGCGCCAATGAATCCGCCAAGGTCTTTCATCAGCAATTGTTTCGAGACCAGATTGGCGCTGATCATTTGTGGCTGTTGGTTGCGGTCGACGGCAAAATTGCCCGAAATATCGCTCTGCCCGACCGTGCCTTTGAAGTTGCTGAAGGTCCAAACATTGCCAAGGTGATCAAGAAAGCCGGCCAGCCGATAGGGGGGTCGGGGGAAGCGGCACGCCAATAACCGGGAAGAGTGACGCCAGGTCATTCCCGGCCAGTGTGAAGTTGAGTTGCTGGCCCTGAAATTCAGTGGGTCGAGCAAATTGCCTCGATGCTCACTCGGGTACTACCCAACACCCCGCTTGCCTTGATTGCAAGGGTTTTCGGCACTGCGCAGGCTGAGCAGCGCACCACCTTGGGCATTCAGCGTGATCGGCAGGCCATTGAAGCGGCCTTTCCCAACGACTTCCAGGCCGGGCGATGGGTTGTTTTGGTCGCCCGCCCGGGTCTTGAGTTCAAACAGCAACTCGGTCTTCGACCTGGGGTCGCGATAGGTCGCGCTACCTTGGTCGATGATGAGATTGTCGATGTCCGGAATGGCGATTGCCTGATTTGCTTTCTGATCATTGAAGACCCAGTTCGGCCTGCCATCCCGATTCACTTCCAGATTGACCTGTGGCGCAGAAAGGGCGATTTCCGAAAAAGCCAGGCCGTTGGTCAGCAGTCGGAAAATGTTCACGCTGAAATCAAGTTGCTTGATTTCCAGCATGTTGGGTTTGTCGCTCCACGCCGCATTGCCGAGCACCAGATCATTGATGACCAAGCGCGGTCGCAGCCCGAGATGGACCTCGAGGTCACCGTTGATGGCGAAGCTTCTGCCGGTTGAGTCACTGACCCAGCGGCTAATCGGCGCGCGCATAATGTTCCAGTCGATGAAGGCGAGTAGCACAAGCGCCAGAAGTACGAGTGACATAACAATGCCGGCCAGCCATTTCAGCAAGCGAAGAACATTCATGGCATTGGGTATTGCAAGGCGTAAATCCTTTTTGGTCGGTCGGGAAAATGTTGCGCTATTCACTCAGGCAGATTATCGGCGGGCATTGGTAAGGGTTCTGTGCGCTGGCACAGTGCGCTGACCGGCAATTTCCTAAGCTTGTCCTGAAAGTACTCAGCGTGCTTTACCACCGATCAACCGTCTTTAAGGCCATTTATGAATGCCAAACCCGTTGGGGCCATTGCGACCATGACGAAATCCCTGCTTGAGTTGATAGACCGCTCTATCTCTCTGCTTGCCTTGGAGTGCAAGGTGATTGGTTTGGATTTGGCATGGATGTTCGGGCTGGTAATCAGCGTCGCCTGGCTGGTCATGACCGGGTGGCTGGCTTTGTTGGCCTGTCTGGCGCTGATTCTGGTTGAGAACGGCATCATCGGCTGGGTAGGCGTGCTTGCGTTCGCTGCATTAGGCAGCTTTGTGGCCGTTGCGATATTGATCGGTGTCATTGTGCGCAGGAGTCGCCATCTTGATTTCCCGGCAATACGGCGGCAGCTGCACGGTTTGGATGCCGGTACTGACGATGTGATCAAACCCGCCGGAACCTTGGGGCTTGCCGAGCAACAGGTCGCAGAGGCGCGAACAGCGGTGGTTGGCGAATATCACCTTGCACAAGCCAGGCTACAACATCAAATCGAGTCTCCCGTCTTGCTTGGTGGTGTTTTCCTGGGGGCTGTTGGTGTGGGTTATCTGAGCAGGAAGCATGACAAGTCTCGTGGGCTTCTATGGCGCGGTGGACTCAAGACATTGCAAGTTCTGCTGCCACTGTGGCTGGCCACGAAACTGGCGGCTAAACCGCCTGCGAAATGAGTCTGCCTGTTGTGCGTGATGGCGCACAGAACTCAAGGCTCGCAAAGGGTAACTTGAGTATTGGCGAGCAACAGAGCGCCCTGAATAGTCGAGTCGGTTTTCAAACCTACGTAAAGGAAACTCAAATGAACAGCATTATTTACATCGTTGGCCTGGTGGTCGTCATCATCGCCGTTTTGTCTTTTCTCGGATTGCGCTAAGGCGTTCAGTAACCAAGTCCGGACAAGTTCTGAACCAACATAATTCAAGGAGTTGTTATGAAAGGCTATGTGCAAGATATTGAAAGTCTGGCGGTCAGGAATGACAAATTTCGCCAGGTTCTTTACAGGGCAAAAAATTGCCAGCTGGTCATCATGTCGTTGCGGCCCCAGGAAGATATCGGGGCGGAGATTCACAAGGTTGATCAGTTTTTCCGCGTTGAAGAAGGCTCAGGCGAAGCCGTTTTAAATGGCGTGCGCACGGCAATACATGCCGGCTTTGCGATCATTGTTCCGGCCGGGACAAATCACAACATCATCAACACCGGTAGTGCGCCGCTCAAGCTGTACACGATCTATGCGCCGCCCAATCATCGGGATGGCGTGATTCAAGAAACACGCGCTGATGCCGAGGGTGACAAGGAACATTTCAACGGCCAGACAACCGAATGAAATGCGTGGCACAGGTTGTGTTCTATGCCTTTGCCCGTGCAAATTGTTTGGCTACAAAGGCCCAGATCATGCGCGAAGCGTCCGGGCCTTTGGGTCGTTGTAGGGCATGACCGGCCGCGCCACCGCCCAGGCGTGGCAAGCCGGCTGACTTCACAAAGCGTCGCAATGATGCGGCCTTTGCTGCGATAGTCGGTGATGGTTGACGCATAACGGCACCGCGTTGCACCGTGTGCGCGGTTTGCTGGCTTTGGCACTGACTCGTTCGCCCCAGCGCATGGCCGCTTCAGCACCGTTGCTGGGTGCAACCACACATGATCCGATGTACCGTGGATAACTAACAAGGCAGGCAGCCGAACATCCGGCGCAATTGGCGGTAGCGGCGAAGGCGTTGCGCTTTGTCCGAACATCGCCTTGATGGCGCTGGCCAAGGAGTGGGCAACGCCGGGGGCGATACCGGAATGCATGGCGATGGCTTTAAAGCGTTCCGGTGGTGCGTTGCCAGCAGCACTGCCATGCCGGCACCGGCTGAAATGCCAGCCAAAGCGATTCTGTTACGGTCAACGGCCTGTGAGAGGCAAATTTTTTCAATCGCCGCATTGATCGAATTTTCTTCAGCTTGCGCCCGACCTGTCCGCGTGTCGTACCAGTTCCAGCAGCCTTGCATATTCGATAGCCGATCCTGCTCCGGGTAAAGCACAAAGAAGCGTTCGCGGGCTGCTATCTGATTCCATGCGGCTGCTGGCGGCCAGGGTTTCGGCATCCTGCCCACAGCCGTGCAACATTACCAGCAGCGGGAGCTTTTCGTTGCGCCGTACACCAGGCGGTTTGTAGAGCCGATAACGCCGCGGCCCCGCTGTACCGACAGCAATGCCGGTACTCCAATTGGCCGATACCGGCGCCGATTTTTTTGCCGGCGTGCGCTTGGTAGATTGGCCCGGCACGTAGCGAGTCTTTAATCGCTTTTGTGCCGGCCCGCACTGCTGTTCGTGTCATTGCCTTCAGCGTGCTTTGGAGTGCCTTGCTCCAAACTGTAGATCGACTTCGTCTTACCATACATCGCCTTTCACTTTTTTCTTTAGTCCTTCATGCCGACCAGCAGCGATGACAAGTTCGGCGTGCTCTTCCTCGCTGGCGAGAATTTCCTCCAGCATGCGGCGCGTTGTCGAATCTTCATCGCCAAGGTAGGCGACCATCTCGCGATAGCTTTCGATGGCGATGCGTTCGGCGATCAGATTTTCTTCAATCATACCTTTCAGCGTATCGCCCTCGGTGTATTCGGCATGGCTGCGATCTGACAAACCATCGGGTGAGAAATTCGGCTCGCCGCGCAGTTCGACAATACGCTTGGCAATCAGATCAGCATGTGACATTTCTTCCGCCGCATGGGCCAGAAATTTGCTGCCACCGGCGCAGCGTGGATGCCTGAAGCCATGAAGTAATGTCGTTTGTAACGCAGAACGCAGACCAGTTCAGTTGCCAGCGCTTCATTGAGTATTTTGATGACGTGCTTGCGGTCGGCGCTGTAGCCCGCTGTGACGGCACCTTTTTCAATGTCCTGACGCGCCCGCTTGCGCAGGGTCTTGATATCGGAAAGGGCTGGGCCGTTTCGTTTCTTCGTCTTTCAGTATGCTGGATTTCATTTTCTTGCTCCTTGATGTCGGGGGATATACAGCCTGTCCATCATCACCATTTGGCTGGCTACTTCTGTACGGGGCAGCACATAACGGTAAAAAAGCAGTGGCTGATCAACTTTTCCAGATTCACCGTTATGCGCGCCAACGTACAGATTGCCGACATTTTCCTGCCTATTCTCCAGATCGTGAGCGGTGGATATCAAATTCGGCGCTCCCATCCAACATCACTTAAAGGATCACATCATGAACAAAGATCAAGTCAAAGGCCGTATCGAAGAAGCCAAGGGCGCAGTCAAGGAAGCTGCCGGCAAGGCTGTCGGCAACAAGGAATTGGAAGTCAAGGGAAAGATTCAAAATTCCGCCGGGAAAGTCCAGGCCTCATTTGGCGATCTCAAGAAAGATCTCAAAGACGCCAGCCAAGGCAAATAAGCTGATGCGAATAACGCCAAATGTTTGAGAAGTGCATTTGGCGTCTGAAGCATGTAATTCCTGAATGGTTTGATTGGAGAATGAAATGAGCAACGAAATTATCAGTACCAGTGTCGTCACTGTTGGCCGTCTTGGTTCAAGAGTGCTCAGTGCCAGCTGGCCCTCGACGATGACGATATTTACAACTTGAAAGGCCAGAAGCTGGGCAGCATCAAAAATCATGCTGGACATCAATACTGGCCGGGTTTGCTGATGTCGTCCTGTCCTTGGCGGCTTTCTCAGCATGGGTGAAAAACTGTTTGCGGTGCCATGGAGCGCTTACAGTCGACACCGAAAACAAGCGCTTCTTAATGGATACCGACGAAGAGCGTCTCAAGGAAGCGCCGGGTTTTGATACCGATAATTGGCCAAACATGGCTGATCCAACCTGGGAAAAGAAAGTCCATTCCTACTACGGTACGCAGCCGATCACGACTTTCTGATTGGCCGTAATCACAATGCAAACCTCGTTTGCGCCCCGTATTGGATGCGAATGGGGTTTTTTTCAAAATGAAAGGAAAATGCACCATGTTGATAATTTTTAAATCCTCGGCAAGTGCCGATGTGGTGACCTTCGAAGAAAATGCAAAGCAGATTCTTTCCGTGATTGGCAATGATTTGTCGACCGCACAAGGCATCATCACGGTTGAGCAGTTGCCTGTTGCGATCAGCAAGATCAAGGCAGCGATTGCTAGTGACAAACTAATTCTTGTGCCGCCGAAAAGCCCTGAAGAGGAGGCTGAATCTGGGCAGGATGTCAGTTTTTCTCAACGCGCATTGCCATTTCTCGAATTGCTGGAAAGCTCGCTTGAAGAAAAAATGCCGATTGTTTGGGGCGTTTATCCATAAAAAATCAAACGCTATGTTGGGTATCGAACAGCCGAATTATTTGTACCGAGTAGCTTGGAGCTAAGCCAATCACCCAGCGAAGGAGAGAGCAATGAAACGCCAGAACCATTACACAACTTTGCGCGTTGATCGCTGTGCTTCATGCGCTGAGATCAAATCGGCTTTCCGCATTCTGGCTCAGCGCTTTCATCCTGATGTGACCAAAGACCGGGATGGGGAACAGAAATTCAAGGCTGTTGCCGAGGCCTACAGAACGCTGAAACGCCCCGACTCGAAGATCGCCTACGACCATCAAATCAATAATATTTGCGCAAGAGGCCGTCCTGACCGCAAGCCTGCCAGGCATCGGAAATTTCCACTGGGGATTGGCCATGGTCGAATATTTTTCATGGTTCTGGCTAACTCAGGGCAGGAATGACGAATGACAATTCGATCGATGGCGAAGCAGATATTGCGCTGAGAAATTTCCTGTCGACGGTATCGGTGGTTTGCTCTACCCGGTCAGTTGACCGTCAATGACCTGGATGGTTTTGTCACAACGCTCAGCCAGCAGCGGGTTGTGGGTAACAAACAGAACGGTTGTGCCGTGTTCCTGATTGAAGCGACGAAGTAGGGCGAAGACTTCATCGGCGCTTTTGGTATCGAGGTTGCCGGTCGGTTCGTCGGCAAGCAGTAGACTTGGATTCATCGCCAGGGCGCGCGCTACGGCAACGCGTTGTTGTTGGCCGCCGCTCATGTTGCCGGCCAGGTTGTTTGCCCAGGCAGTCAGTCCGACATTGTCAATCAACAGCGCAGCGCGCTGGCGCATGGCTTCGTTGGGAAACTCTTCAGCGCCAAGCATCGGCATCATGACGTTTTCAAGCGCAGTGAAGGCGGTCTCGCCCTTTTGCAGTGTCAGGTCGATGCCATGCAGCACCTCGGTTTCGATCGGTGTGCCAGCGTTGTAGGCCTTGCGCACGCCGCGTAATTCAACCACCGCAGCAAGATCAGCCACCGATGGCCACCACGGGGTCAAGTCGCGCTGCCCGCATGGCCGGTGCCACGGCGGCCACCAGACCGGTGACAGTCGCCAGCGCCAGCGCGATAACGAGCAATTCAGCATCGAAGATCAAGGGGAACATCGGCGTGCCGTCGGCATTGAGTGCGAAATGCTGCCAGAGCATCAGCCCGCCGCCGCCAATCGCTGAACCAACTAACGCCCCGCCGAGACCAAGCAAGCCGCCTTGCAAAAGGAAGACGCGCAGGATCTGCCCTTGCGATATGCCCATCGCCCGCAGAATCCCAATCTCACGCGATTTTTGCACAACGACCACAACCAGCACGCTGGCAATACCCAAGGCGACCGAAAGCCCGACAAAAAGCGGATCGCCGTATTGGCGGTCGTCTGCGCACTGATCGCCGTAAAGAACTGGGCGCTGTTTTTAATCCAGCTATCGGCCTCGACACCGGTCGCCGCTGTAATGCGCTGGGCAATGACTTCGGCTGCATAGACATCGCGCACCGTGACTTCCAGACTGCTGACGCCACCGGGAAAACCGAGCAGGCTTTGCGCGGTACGTAGCGCGACATAGGTGTAGCGTTGGTTGGCGCCCTTGTTGCCCAGATCAAAAATGCCAATGATGGCGAGTACGCTGGCCGCGCCGCTGGCCGTGGTGATGCGCAGTTTGTCGCCGACCTGCACGCCGAGATCGGTGGCCAGATCGGTGCCAATCAGAATATCGGTACCGGTCAGGCGTGCGTTGCCACGGACGATCTTTTCATTGAGGTTGACGATGCGGTAGTACATCTCCGGCTCGACGCCGCTGACGGTGATCGCCCGGTTCACGCTGCCGCGCACGAGTAAAGCCGAGCCGCCGGCTACCGGTGCAACTACCAAGACGCCGGGCATGGCGCGAATTTGAGTCATCACGGATTGCCATTGGTCGATTGATTTCAAGCGCTGCAAGGGCGGCTGAATGATGGCGCCGTTGATCTGATCAGCGCCGGTTCGTTGCGGCTGGGCGATTTCCTTTGGCGGCAGCAACTGGATATGTGACTGGGCCGAGAGTACGCGCTTGATGAAGTTGGACTGCAAGCCGGTCATCAGCGCCGACATGAAGACGATCACGCCGACCCCAATTGCTACGCCAGCGATGATGAACAGCGTTTGCAGCCGGCCTTCGCGCAGGAAACGAATGGCGACAATCCATTCGAAGGGTAGCCAGTTGGTCATTCGCCTAGAGGCCGAAAGGCGTTGCCAATGAACAGGGCGGCGGAGTTATTTGGCAGCATTTTCAATGGTCTTTTTTTTTCTGGTCAAAAGGCAACCCCCCCAGCCCCCCTTGACAGGGGGGAGCATGTTCAGCAGCGCAATAGGCTCCTCCCCTGAAAAGGGGAGGTTGGGAGGGGTTGCCTTTGCCATCCTGCCAATCAAACATGGATGCGGCGCCGAGGTTGAACTGAGGATTTTCAGGTTCATTGGGCTTCAGGGTTCCTCAGGTGGTTTGGCGGCGCGCACTCTGGCGCCAGCCGTCAGCGTTTCCGTTGCCGGGAGGAGCAAATCGCCTTCGTTCAGCCCATCGATCACCTCGGCGAAGCCTACGCGCTGCGCAGGCCAAAATGTAGCGGTCGACGCTCCAAATGGCCATTTTTTTCAAGTAGCACCCAGGGCGCTGCACCATCGGCATCATGGACGGCGCTGACTGGAACCAGCAGGGCATTTGGCCGCCGTGCCACTTCGGTATCCACCGATACGGTCATATCCTGCTTGAGCATGGCCGGCGGTTTGGCTACGTCAAACTTGACGCTGACCGCGCCGGTCTGGGCATTGACGCCGGGGTTGATATACCCAGTTGCGCGGCGAAGCGCTGCTGTGGATAGGCATCAGCGGCGACCAGTGCATTTTGGCCAAGGGCCAGCAGGCGCAGGTTTTTCTCATCGATTTCGACAATCAGCTGCGTGCTGCCGACGGGCGAAAGGGTCATCAACACCTTGCCGGCCTGAACCACATCGCCGACTTCCACATTGCGGCCGATCAACGTGCCGTCCATTGCCGCCTTGACTACGGTGTAGCGCGCTCGTGCACTGGCCGCCTTGGCGTTGGCGCCAGCCTCACTGACGGCACCTTCGGCGAGCGCATAGTCGCTACCGTTGGGTTGGGTTGTGGCTAGCTGCTTCCCGGTTGACTGGACCTGTGCATCGGCCAGTTCAACTGCCTTGCGAAAGTCATCCAGCGCCGCCGCTGAAATGAAGCCTTTTTGAAACAGATTTTCGTTGCGGCGCAGTATTGTTTGCGCATTATTGAGATTCGCCTGAGCCTGACGCAGTGCTTGTTCCGCTACCGGCGCCTGCACTTCGCGTAATTGGCGTACTCGGCGCTGCGCTTGGCTCACGGCTATCCCGGCCTGCTGCTCGCTGGCGCGCAATTCTGCTGGGTCAAGCTCGATCAAGACATCGCCGAGCTTCACGTTCTGGCCTTCGCTAACCGGTATGCGGATAACCGTGCCGGTAATCTGTACGCCGACATCCACGCGGTGCGGGGTTTCGACGTGACCGGTAGCAACCACTGATTGCACGAAGTCGCGCCGGACAACTTTATCGAAAAGCACCTCCGGCCCACGCCACCAGCGCACGAAAAGAATAAGTAGCAGCACCGCTGCAATCAGTGCAGCCAGAATTTTCCATCGGTACTTGAGAAGTGGTGAAGGGTCAGCCATTGATTACCCGGAAGAGACAAATTGCCCAAGTCGATCATCGCAATCTTGATTCGAACTGACTGTGCGCCAGCGCACCTTGGGGAGAGTTGGTGCTAAGTGGGTTGCCGTACAGATTTAACCGATACCCGGTCCGACACTAAGCCACCTTAAACAAGACAGGAAGACGATCATGAAAACCGATTTGCAACTGCAACAGGACATCATTGCTGAACTGACCTGGGAACCTTCGGTCAATGCGGCGCAAATAGGGGTCGAGGTGAAGGATGGTGTCGTGACGCTGGCTGGTCACGTCAATAGCTATTCAGAAAAGTGGCGTGCCGAGCGTGTTACCCAGCAAGTAGCTGGGGTCAAGGCACTGGCCATTGAAATTGAAGTCAGGCTGCCGGGTGGCAGCCTGCGAAATGATGCCGATATTGCGCGTGCTGCTGAAAACGTCCTTGAATGGATGACTTATGCGCCAAGAGATAGCGTCAAGGTGATGGTTGAAGGCGGCTGGATCACGCTGTCTGGTGAAGTGGATTGGGAGTATCAGCGCTGGGCTGCAGTCAAAGGGGTTAGTCATCTGATGGGCGTAACCGGGGTCAGTGACCATATGGCGATCAAACCTCAGGCTTCCAATCTAACCGTCAAATCCGGTATTGAGGCAGCGCTGAAACGCCGCGCACAAACTGATGCTTCAAAACATTACGGTGGAAGCATTTGGTGATCAGGTAACCCTGGCCGGCACGGTTCATAGCTGGTCGGAACGGGATCTGGCGGAACGTTCAGCCTGGGGCGCACCGGGTGTCCGCAGTGTCATCAATAACATGACAATTGCCTGATCAAATGAATGAAGGGCCATCGTCGATGGCCTTCATTCTATATAAGTGCTGTTTCTTACTTCTCGGCGACGACTTTGATCTGATTGTCGACTGAAGCAACACCCTTGACCGCGCGGGTGATTGAAACAGCCTTGTCGGAGGCGGCTTTGGTCTTGACGGTACCGGTCAGGACGACTTCGCCTTTCTGGGTGGTATCTACGCCAATGTGAACCAGGCTATCCATCTTTTCAGCGGCCAGTTCAGCTTTGACCTTGGTGGTAATGACTGAATCCTTGACGTAGGTGGTTGGTGCGGATTCAGCGGTGTAACCGGCAACCGGCACCAACATCAGGCCGGCGATCAGGCAGGTAGCAGCAAGTTTTGTGTTCATGATTTCTATCCTTTTCGGGTTGATACGGCATGGTTTGCCGATAGGTGCAGTCTCTGCCTCAACAAGCATTTTCTCTGTGCGCTATCGAACAGAGTGGCTTTTGCTTACAGCGTACTTTCCACTTACGGCCCTGAAGCGACGAAATTCCACGCATCTCGGGGATCCTTATCCAATGACAAAAAGGAACTGCCATGAAATATTCAATCGTTTTTGCCGCATTGCTTAGCGGCTTGGCCTTGACGGCCTGTGATTCAAAAACCGTAGTGACGCCGGCACCGGTTGTTGCTGTGCCGGTTCAAGTACCAGTACCGGGGCCAGCCGGCCCGACGGGTGCCACCGGTTCAACTGGCCAGACAGGTTCGACTGGTTCAACTGGCTCGACAGGTTCAACGGGAACTACCGGTGCCACGGGTGATACCGGTGCGGCAGGTGGCACTGGCGCTACCGGTGAGCGTGGCAAAACGGGCGGCGACACGGTGGTGATTCTTCCGGCGCCGGCACCGGCAAAATGATTGCTATGTAAGATTGGGATCTGAGTGTGATTGTGGAGATGAAAAATTCATCCGCTCTGTTGTGCTCAGATCCCGCTCAGCGGGTTTTGGTCCGTTTGAAAAATGCCGTTTTTACGGCTTTTTTTCTGCTCGCGACCAGCGCCTGTGCGGCGCTTCCCGATACGCAGGCGATCATCGCCCGCCATTCCGGTCAGGCAGCGCAGTTCGAGAACGCCCGTGGCGTACTCTCCGCTGAAAAAGTGCGGCAATCGTCGCCGATTTGAAACGTAAATCCGGCGATATCGACATCCTCGATAAACAGATTGCGCTGGAACAGGCAATCATTGGCAGTCCCCTCATTCTGGGCAACAAGGTCACGCTGTTACAGGATGGCGCATCAACTTACGCGGCCATGTTCGCCGCAATTCGCAAAGCACGTGACCATATCAATCTGGAGTCCTACATCATTGAAGATGATGAAATTGGCCGCCAGTTTGCCGATTTGCTGCTCGAACGTCAGCGCCAGGGCGTTCAGGTCAATGTGATCTACGACAGTGTCGGCGCCGTCAATACCCCGGCAGCCTTCTTTGATCGCTTGCGCGCTGGTGGTATCGCTGTGCTCGAATTCAATCCACTGAATCCGCTTGCCGCGAAAAAGGATTGGCTGATCTATAACCGTGATCATCGAAAAATATTGCTGATTGACGGGTCGACCGCATTCATTGGCGGTATCAATATCAGCAGTGTCTATTCCTCGGGATCGGCGACAAAACGCATCAAAACCACGGCAGTGAATACCGTTGCCTGGCGCGATACCGATCTTCAGATCGACGGCCCGGTGGTTGCCGAGTTGCAAAAATTGTTCATGGAGACCTGGCAAAAGCAGCACGGCCCGGCTCTCGCGCCAAAAGCCTATTTTCCGCCGCTCAAAGCCCAGGGCAAGGATTTGGTGCGCGCCATCGGCAGCACGCCGGATGATCCTTTCAGCCTGATTTATCTGACCTTGATCTCGGCCATCGGCAATGCCGAACGTCAGGTTGAACTGACCAATGCCTATTTCGTCCCTGATCCGCAACTGCTCAAATCGCTGATTGATGCTGCCGGGCGCGGGGTGGATGTTCGACTGATCCTGCCCAGCCATTCCGATTCGGATGTCGTCTTTCATGCCGGGCGCTCGCACTATGCCGCGCTGTTGAAGGGTGGCGTCAAAATCTACGAACGACAAGGGGCTTTGCTCCATTCAAAAACGGCAGTGATCGATGGTGTCTGGTCGTGTGTTGGCTCGACCAATCTCGATTGGCGTAGTTTTCTGGATAACGATGAAGTCAATGCGGTGATTCTCGGGCGTGAGTTCGCCGGACAAATGCAGACCATGTTCAATCAGGATATTGCTGAATCGGTACGCATTGATGCCGATGCCTGGGCGCACCGATCAATTTTGCTGCGCCTCAAGGAGTGGGGTGCCAGCTTGTTTCAGCGCTGGCTCTGATTGGCTGTTGCGGCAGCGAAATTTGCCAAGTTTTCGAGCGTCATTTGTAAAGCACGGTTGGCGGCGACGACGCCGCCATAAGGGTCTTCGCTGCTGGTTGCTACGCTCTCTTCAAACTCGCGCCAGGCCACCACACGACGTGTATTTTCGTCAATCAGTGTGGCGCGCAGTGTGAAACGCACCGTGCCTGGGCGGGTGCGAAAGTCCTGTTGCAGACGGATGATTTCGCTATCGAGACGGAAATCGGCCACCGCTGTGCTGGGCGTCAGGACGACCGCGCGAAAAGCCCCGCTTCTGACGATAGCGTCGACGATCAGCGGCGCCAGCATGCGCGCTGGTGGCTCTATCCATTCGCTATGGGCAAAGTGTTCCAGCTTGTAGGGTTCGCGCAGGTAAATCATGCGCTGGCTGTCAAAACCGGCCGCCGCATGCGGTGGGCTGACGATCAAGGTCGGGGCTTTAGCAGGGGCAATATGCCCCGTCTTTGGCGAAACAGCTTCCAGCGCATAGAAATTGGGTGTTGGTATCGCCGCCGGCTGTAACAAGCTGCAGCCGCTGATCGCCAGAAATGAAAATACGCCAGCGAGCAATTGACTGCTTCGTTTAATGTTTGTTTTCATGGTTTCACTCCGCTTTCCCCCGGCCCCGCCGGTGTGACATGACGCCCGAACAACAGGCTGGATGGATTACGTTCGGTTTGTTCGGTCAGGCGGCGCAACGAGATCGACAGAGTGCTCAGCTCGCCGAGCAGGCGCTCCAGCTCAGGCATCGTTTCACTGGTCAAGCGTTTCACATCGTTGCCCACGGTATTGATGGTTTTTGAGGTCGTGCTGACCTCCTTGCCCATTTTCTCGACCGCGTCTGCCGCGCGTGCGACGCGATCAATGGCTGGTTCGAGTTTGACTGACGCCCGCGAGGTTTTCTCAAACGTTCGCGCGGCGCTGGCGATGCCGGCATCAAGATCATCCTTGCGCGCGGCAATGGTGTGCGTCACGGTCGCAATGTCGGCCAGCGCCTTCTTGAACGAAGCCTGATTCTCATCGCTGAGGATGGCGTTGATGTTCTTTGAGGTACTGTCGAGCTTGGCAAGGACCGAGGTCAGCACGTTTTCAAGGCGCGCACTGAGCGAGGGTCTGGTCTGAATTACCGGATAGTCGCTACCCGGCTTGACTACCAGCGGTGCGGCGTCGCGTGTACCGCCACTCAGTTCGACATAGGCAATACCGGTCAGACCCTGGGTTTTCAGCACCGCGACGGTATCGTCCTTGATCGGTGTGTCGCGTTCGATGGCGAAGAGCAGAATCACCCGTTCCGGATTGGCTGGATCAATATGAATTTCGCGTACTTTTCCGACGTCGACCCCGTTGAATTTGACCGGCGCATTCAAATTAAGGCCCGCAACGGACTCTTCTTCAACCGCCAGGTAGAGGTCGTATTTTTTCTGAAAAGCGCCCCCGGAAGCCAGCCACAGCGCCCCGGCAATCAGCGCCGCGCCGAGCAGAAGCACGAAGCTGCCGACCAGCGCATAGTTCACTTTGGTTTCGATGATGATCTCCCGGCGGTTTGTTGTTGCTGAGCGGCGCGGCCACGCGGTCCGGCAAAGAATTTTTGAATCGCCGGGTTATCGCTGGCGGAAAGTTCCAGCATCGAGCCAACGCCTTGAACTTTGCCATCGGCCAGCACGGCAACACGGTCGGCTACCTGCCACAGCAAGTCGAGATCATGCGTGATCATGACGATGGTCAGGCCGAACTGGTCGCGCAGTTTGCGCACCAGATCATCGACTTCGCCGGCGCTCTCGGGGTCGAGGCCAGCAGTGGGTTCGTCAAGGAAAAGCAGTTCGGGATCAAGCGCCAGGGCGCGGGCGAGGGAGGCGCGTTTCAACATGCCACCACTGAGTTCGGTCGGGTAAAGGGCGCCGACTTCAGGTGCCAAGCCGGTCATCGCCAGCTTCCAGTCGGCAATGTCATCAATCAGTGCATCCGCTAATTCAGTGTGCTCGCGCAGTGGCAAACCGATGTTTTCCTTGATGGTCAGCGCGCCAAACAGGCCGCCATGCTGGAACATCACCCCCCAGCGCTGGCGCAAGGCGAGGGTGTCGGCCTCGCTGAGATGGTTCAGGTCGTTGCCAAGCACGCTGATGCTGCCGGAATTTGGCTGTTGCAGCAGAATCATTTCACGCAGCAAGGTGGATTTACCGGAACCGCTGCCGCCGATGATGGCGAATATTTCTGCGCGGCGGATTTCAAGATCAAGCGCCACGTGGACGACATGCGCGCCAAAACTGGTTGATAGCTTGCTGATTTCGATAACTGGGGCAGCATTGCTCATCTCAGAGATCCAGCGCACTGAATGCCACCGAGAAAAGGGCATCGGCGACGATCACCATAAAAGTGGCCTGCACGACGCTACGCGTGGTTTGCCGCCCGACACTGTCGGCTCCGCCTTTGGTGCGAAAGCCCTGAAAGCAACCCACGGTGGCAATGATCACGGCGAAAACCGGCGCCTTGCAGATGCCGATCAGGTAAGCCGTCACACTGACTGCCTTGACGAAACGCTCGAAGAATTCGCTGTAGCCAACCCCCAACTGTGCCTTCGCCATGATCATGCCGCCGAATACGCCAAGCACATCGGCAAAGACTGTGAGCAAGGGCAGGGTGATGAGTAAGGCGATGATTTTTGGCAGGACCAGAAGTTCCAGCGGCGCAATGCCGATGGTGCGCATGGCATCGATTTCTTCGGTTACTGCCATCGTGCCGATTTGCGCGGCGTAAGCCGAACCGGAACGGCCGGCGATGATGATCGCCGTCATCAGGGGCGCAAATTCGCGCAGCATCGACAAGCCAACCAGGTCGGCTACAAAAATGTTGGCGCCGTATTGGCGCAACTGATCGGCGCCCTGATAGGCGACGACGATGCCAAGCAGGAAGGAGAGCAGGCCGACAATGGGTAGCGCATCAAATCCGGCGCTGCGGATGTTGTAGAGAATCGGGCGCCACCTGAAGCGCGCCGGATGGGCAAGGCTGCCGGCAAAGGCGATGCTGTATTCGCCAACAAAACTGAGCATCGCCAAGCCTTGTTCAAAGGCGGCAGCGGCGTGTCGCCCAACCGAAACAAGTCGGGTGTCCGGGGCTTCAACAGGTATTTCGGTAACTTCGGCCAGATGTCCCAGATGTTGCCCAACCGCATCGAACAGATTGGCAAATGCCGGGGGCAGGCCTCGCAACTCGACGTCGGTGCTTTCAGTTCGCAAGCGAATCAGGAGTTTTTGCAGTAGCCAGGCACCGGCCGTATCCAGACCTTCGATCCCCGCGCCATCCAGCAGCAACTTCGGCTGCCCGGCGCCGTTGACCGCTTCAAGCTGTGCGCTGATGCCGCCGATCTCACGCCCGGTCCACGCACCCGAGAGGGTGAGCGTACCGGGCGTGGCTTGATCGATAGCGGCAGCGGACATTGGTGGCGAGATCAATAACGTCGTGCAACGCCGTTATCAACCTGCACGCGATCACCAACCCGAATATCGGCTTCTGCGCTCTGGATCACGCTTTGATGCGAACCATCTTCCATGCGTATGTTCAGCCGATGCGCATCCGGCTGTTGCTGGGGACGCTTTTCAATTTCATGCCCAACATAAGCGCCGCCGGCTGCACCAATCACGGTGGCGGCCGTATTACCACGACCTTGTCCGACCTGATTGCCGACGATGCCACCAACCACTGCGCCGGCAAGCGTGCCGAGGCCAATGTCAGAGCCGCTACTTTGCTGCCTGACCAGTTCGACCGATTGCACCACGCCGTAGCGCGAATAGTTCTGGCGCGAATTGTTGCTTTGCGGATAGTTGTTGTCGTAGCCCGAGCGGTAGCCCGGCGTATTGATGGTTTCGCAGGCACCGAGCGTGAGCACGGCAGCCAGCACAAATAGTGATCCGGATAGATTCTGGCGCGGCATGATGAGACTCCTTTTCCAAGGTTTGAACCGGTTTGGCCCGGTCATGACTTCTTATTTTTTAATGCTCATTTCGTTGTTGACCGTAACAACTCCCTCTACCCCTCGGGTGAGTACAAGTGCGCGATCAATCTGCAACTGGTTATCGACAAACCCACTGAGCTGAACCTCGCCCTTGCGCGTTACGACGGCGATATCGTGGCTCTTGATGCTTTCCTCGCTGAGCAAGGCCGATTTGACCCGAGTGGTCACAATGCCGTCATCCACCTTGTTGCCAACCGATGCCGGACTACCCTTTAAGGTCATGTTGTTTAGAACATTTTTGACACCGGTTACGTTTTTGGCGACAGCGGTGGCGCGATCAATTTGCACCTGGCTATCAACGAAGCCGCTCAACTGGACTTCACCCTTGCGGGTTTCAACCTGCAAATCGAAACTCCTAACTTCGGGGTTGGCCAGCAGGGCGGATTTGATCGCGGCGGTAATCACCGTATCGTCAATTTCGGTGCCGACCGAGGTGCTGGGCGGGACCGTACCGCTTGGCTGGGTTGGCTTGTTGCAGCCAATGATCATGACGGTCATCAGCCCGGCCAGCGTGCTGTTCAAAACGAGCGATCCAATGCGGTTTTTCATATCAAGTTCTCCGTGCCGATAAATGTGGGGGAATACCCATGACTGCGACTTTCCACTAATTCACGCGGCTTCTCTGTGCGCTTGCACACCGACACGGTCTGTGCTCGCCGCTAGTTTGGAAGGAGGCAAATCCCACTCAAACCAGACACGGAAAGCAGATCACCATGAACACTTATCCCAAGGCCTATCTCGTCGGCGGCGGTATCGGATCACTCGCTGCTGCTGCATTCATGATTCGCGATGGCAATATGCCCGGCGAAAACATCTCGATTCTTGAGGCAGCGCCCATCCTTGGTGGCGCCCTGGATGGTGCCGGCAACCCAGAAACCGGCTACTCATTGCGCGGTGGGCGCATGGTGACAACCGACAACTACGAATGCACCTGGGGCCTGTTCAAATCCATCCCCTCACTGCAAAACGCCGGCCAATCGGTTTACGAAGAAACCGTGGCTTTCAACGAACTGCACCATGCGCATTCAATGGCACGGCTGGTCGACCGCTGGCGCGCCAAAGTGCCAGTTGAGTCGATGGGTTTCTCCATGCAGGATCGGATCGACTTGCTCAAACTCAGCCAGGCCGATGAAGCGGAGATGGGCGCCAGTTGCATCACCGACTGGCTCTCACCCGACTTCTTCAAGACCGAGTTCTGGTACATGTGGTCCACGACCTTTGCCTTCCAGCCCTGGCATAGTGCCGTCGAGTTCAAGCGTTACTTGCTGCGCTTCATGATGGAATTCTCGCGGATCGAGACTCTGGCCGGCGTTAAACGCACCATCTATAACCAGTACGATTCCATGGTATTGCCCTTGCAAACCTGGCTGGATGGAAAGGGCGTGCGCTTTGTCATGGATTGCACGGTCACCGATCTCGATCGCCGTGAAGCGGATGGCAAATACATCGTCACCGCCATCCATAGCCTGCGTAGCGGGCAGAAGGAAGTCATTGCCATTGAGGACAGTGATCTGGTTTTCGTGCAAAACGGCTCAATGACCGATGCCTCCAGCCTCGGCTCCATGACAGTGGCGCCCCCAAACTGACCAAGGCCGAGAGCAGCGGCTGGCAACTTTGGGAAAAGATGGCACAAGGGCAGCCGCAGTTCGGCAACCCGGCAGTGTTCAATAGCTGTATTGCCCAGTCCTATTGGGCCTCGTTCACCGTCACCCTGAAGACACCGGATTTCTTCGAAAAATGATGCAGTTCAGCGGTAATGCGCCGGGGATCGGTGGCTTGGTCACCTTCAAGGACTCCAACTGGCTGATGTCCATCGTTCTGGCGCATCAACCGCACTTTATCAATCAGCCAGTTGATATTCAGGTTTTCTGGGGTTATGCCCTGTTTCCGGATCGCATCGGCAACTTTGTGGCCAAATCCATGGCCGACTGCAATGGGGCGGAAATCCTGCAGGAGCTGTGCGGGCATCTGCGGTTTGATCTCGAAACCGTAGAGAAAGCCAACTGCATTCCCTGCCGCATGCCCTATATCACCAGCCAGTTCATGCCGCGCCTGCCCGGTGACCGGCCACTGCCAGTGCCACCCAACTCAAAGAACCTGGCCTTCATCAGCCAGTTTGTCGAAATTCCCGATGATGTGGTGTTTACGGTTGAGTATTCCGTGCGCGCGGCACAGATGGCCGTTTATGAACTGCTGGCAATCAACTGGCCAGTACCGGAAGTGACGCCGCACGACGAGTCGCTGATGACCCGCTTTGAAGCCCTGCTCAAGGCCTTCAAGTAAGCCGCAACGGCTGCAAATCAGCATGATCGAATCCATTCTCCTGACCAGCGCGCGCATCTTCACCTGCAACCAACAGTTACGGTTGACCAACGCCAGCGGCTTTTTTTTCGAGCGCGATGAGCGCCTGTATCTGGTGACCAGCCGCCATGTGCTCTACGACACACTCAGCCAGCACTTTCCCGACCACATCGAAATCGAGTTGCATACCAACTCGGAAAATATCGCCCGATCAACCGGCTTTTTCATGCCTTTGTATCAGGATGGTCAGCAGGTTTGGCGGCAGGGCAGCGACAGGGCCGGCGAAATCGATGTGGCGGTGATTGAAATCAACCGTGACGCCTTGCCCACAACGGCCGTCTATCGCGCCTTTACGCCGCAACACCTGATGGACCCGGCGGAGCAGGTTGAGGTTGGCAGTTCCTTGCTGGTGGTCGGCTTTCCGCTCGGCTTCCACGACACGCTGCATCACATGCCGGTGGTGCGTCAGGCCATTATTGCCTCCTCCTTTGGCCTGCGCTTCAAGGGCGAGGGCTATTTTCTGACCGATGCGCGTACCCATCGCGGCAGCAGCGGTGCGCAGGTCGTCATGCGGGTTGCAGATCCCGATCATGCACTTGGTGATCTACCGTGGATGCTGCTCGGTGTGCATTCATCGCGGCTTGATGTTGGCACCCGCGACCTGATTCTGGATGAGGCGCTGGGTCTCAACTGCGCCTGGTACGCCGATATTTTGCTGACGCTAACCGAAACATCATCCTTATGTGCGCCATCGTACGGTGACGATCAACTTTCACGCCTAACCTGAGTTTCAGGCCTTAAAGGTCTCGGAAAATTTCTAATTCAGTTTCAGAACCACCTAAAGGAAAACATCATGACTACCAGACGCAATCTCTTAAAGAGTCTCATGCTCGTCGCCGCTGCCACCGCTACTCTGGGTACCGTCAGCAATCAGGCGCTCGCCGCAACCGCTGACGATCTCGACAAGGATGCCGCACAAGCCTTGCAGACCCTCTACAAAACCAACCCGACTGCCGAAGCACTATCCAAAAAAGCCCGTGCTGTGCTGGTCTTCCCGAAAGTTGTCAAAGCCGGTCTTGTTTTCGGCGGCAGCTACGGTGAAGGTGTGCTGATGAAGGCCGGCACCAACAGCGGTTACTACAATACCGTCTCGGCCTCGTGGGGCTGGCAAGCCGGTGCTGAATCCTACGGCTACGTCGTCTTCCTGATGAGCGACAAGGCCGTCAAGTACCTCGACAAGAGCATGGGCTGGGAATTCGGTGTCGGCCCGACAGTGGTTGCGGTCAACGAAGGCATTGCCAAAAATCTTTCAACCTCAACCCTGAAAGATGATGCCTACGCATTCATCTTCGACCAGCAAGGTCTGATGGCCAGCCTCAGTCTTGAAGGCACCAAGATTTCCCGCATCAAGCGTTAAGTCGACAGCCTATCCGGGCATCTGTGCCGGGTAGCTGGAATGGGCAATACGGAATTCATGTCGCGCTCGAGTCTCCGCTCTGTTTATAGATATGTAGCTCGTATTGCTCAAAATGCCGACCCTACTTGGAGGGTCGGCATTTTTTACTGAAGGGTGCTCATCACATGAATCCCTCGCTTGAGAATTTCCCCATTGTTTGTGTTGGCGGTTCGGCTGGCGGTCTCGACGCGTATATCCGGCTGTTACAAAACCTTCCGGCCGATATGGGCGTGGCGATTGTCATCGTCAATCACATCACCAAGATGCCGACGCAACTCCACGAAGTCCTGCCATGCTTCAGCAGCATGCCGGTTGAACTGATCACGGAAAATTTACGCATCGAACCCAACCGGGTTTTCATCATCCCGGCCAATCGTGATTTGCACGTTGAGGATGGCGAGTTTCATCTGGCACCCATCTCCAAGCCGCGTGGCTGGCCGGATGTGATCACGGTTTTCCTGCGCTCGCTGACCCGATACTGGGATGGCAAGCTGATTGCAGTGATTGTCTCGGGCTACGATGGTGATGGTGCCGAAGCGCTGTGCGGCATACAGGAAGTCGGCGGCATTACCATTGCGCAAAAACTCGATACAGCAAAACAGCCTGACATGCCAGAGAGCGCCATTGCCAGCGGGTGCATCAACTTTATTTTGTCGCCGGAAGATATTGCCAAGGAAATTGTGCAAATTGCCCAGGCTGAGGCCTGAGCTTGTTTGCTTATCAAAAGGCAACCCCCCCAGCCCCCCTTGACAGGGGGGAGCAAGTTCCGCCGCGCAATAGGCTCCTCCCCTGAAAAGGGGAGGTTGGGACGGGTTGTCTTTGTTTTCCTGTCAATCAAACATGGATGCGGCGCCGAGGCCGACAGGTGTAGCGAAGCATGAACGGGCGCTAACTGCGATTTGTAGCTTAATTCTTGACGCCAACCACCCTTAAATCAGCCTCCAACTGCTTGGCCCGGCTGATGTCGTTAAAGGTGATAACTACACCATCAATCACGTTTTCGAGCGTCCGGTAAGGCATGATTTTTACCTGGAACCAGCGCCCATCCCCGGTTTTGACTTCGCGATCAACGAAAACCAGCGTGCGCAACACATCTTCGGCATCATGCAGGAGGCCGGGATAGTCGAGATCCGTCACAATATCTGACAAGGCGCGCCCGACATCGCCCGGAATCAGCTTGAACAGCCGGGTTGCCTGCGTCGTAAAGCGCCGGATGTGGAGGGCGTTATTGAGGAAGACAGTCGCCATGTCGGTACTGTTGAGCAGGTTCTTCATGTCGTTGTTGGCCGATGACAGTTCATCAATTTTCGACTGTAATTCGACGTTGACCGTCTGCAGTTCCTCATTGAGCGACTACATTTCCTCCTTGGAGGTGGTCAGCTCTTCATTGGTTGACTGCAATTCTTCATTGGTCGATTGCAGTTCTTCATTGGTTGATTTCAGTTCCTCCTGCGAACTCTGCATTTCCTCGCGCAAAGTTTGTACATGTTGCTGAACCTGGGCCAGCGCATGTTCAAGCTCCTGTACCCGTGGGTTGCTCCGCGCTGAACGTTTGATGGCGGAGTCGGTGGCTGGCGGTGCACTGACGACATCGCTGAAAACCAGCATCGCCATGCCGCGCAGGGCGGCTGGCTCTGAAATCGGCTGCACTGTGAGATCGACAACCAGCGTACTGTCATTGCTGCCAACGTGAAGCTTCGGGCAAAAAACGCGCTCACCGGTCCGCAATGCCTTGGGTAAGGCCAGCGAAATTTCTTCGCGCAGGCCCTGACGCGCCATCGCGTGGATGTTCCAATTTACCTTGCCAGCCGCTGGCTCGAGATATTTGCCGGTTCGCCCACTGATATAAACCAGATCGCCCGTCGCATTGACCAGCACCGCTGCCGGGGAAAATTGCTGGAGCAGCAGATCATCGGCCAGGTGCTGCAAATTGACGATGGCCGGTTCGGGTTTGGTATCCATGAGCGATTCAGTCTTGTTGGTTAGATGGCGGGTAGGGAAATCAACTTCAACTTGTCTGACTGGCCGGCCACTGCGCCGATAGAGGCGCGCCTTGTTTTCTAGGGGTTCAAAAAGTTCGGTAAAGCCACCGACGGTTTCGGCGCTGCCCTGCATGAAGATGCCGCCCGGCTTGAGGCTGTAGTGGAACAGGGGCAGCAGTTTCTTCTGCAGTTCGGCATCGAAATAGATCAACAAGTTGCGACAGGTAAGAATGTCGAGCTTGGTGAACGGCGGGTCCATGATCAGGTTATGCGTGGCAAAAACCACCATCTCGCGGATTTCCTTGCCCACTCGGTAGCCATTGTCGGATTCAACGAAATAGCGCTGCAGACGCTCCGCTGAAACATCGGTCGCAATATTGGCCGGGTAAAAACCCTGGCGCGCTTTTTCGATGGCATCCGGGTCAAGATCCGTGGCAAAAATCTGCAAGGTAAAGCGCCCCAGCGGATTCAGGAGCTGCTGCACTTCGCGGAAGATAATGGCCAGCGAATAAGCCTCTTCGCCGGTAGAACAACCGGCCACCCAGGCACGGAGCGCGGCGCCGGCGGGGTAGTTGGTCAGTAACTGGGGCAGGGCGGTATCTTGCAAATAGGCCCAGGAGGCTGGGTCACGGAAGAAGCGGGTGACACCGATCAGGAGTTCCTTGAACAGCAGGTCGACTTCCTGCGGGTTTTCGCGCAGATAACGCGCGTAAGCACCGATTTTGTCCATCTGATGGATCGCCATGCGGCGCTCAATGCGGCGATAAACGGTGGTTTTTTTGTAGAACGAAAAATCGTGACTGGTGTGCGCACGCAGCAGTATGCATATTTTTTCGAAGGCGCTTTTCTGGGCGACGGATTCGATCTCGCTCAGGGGCGGCAGGCTATGTGCATGCGGTAAATGTTGCAAAGTATCAATAATGCGTAGCGGCAACAGGTCGGTACTCGCCACAATGTCGGCCAAACCGGCATCGATGACGCTCTTCGGCATGCTGTCAAATTTGGCATTACTTGGTTCCTGTGCCAAAACCAGGCCGCCAAACTCCTTGATCGCGCGTACCCCCAGCGTGCCATCCGAACCCATGCCGGAGAGAATGACGCCAACCGCATGTTCGCGCCGGTCTTCTGCCAACGCCCGGAAGAAAAAATCAATCGGCAGGCGCAAACCGCGCGGTGCAACGGGTTCGAGCAGGCAAAGGCGATCATGGAGTATCGACAGATCGCGGTTGGGCGGAATCACATAAACGTGATCCGGCTTTACCTTCATGCGGTTCTTGGCTTGCAATACGGGCATGGCTGTTGCTCGTTGCAGCAGTTCAGGCAGCATGCCGGGTTGCGTCGGGTCAAGATGCTGGATAACGACAAAGGCCATGCCACTGGCTGGCACTACGTGGGCAAAAAACTGTTCCATCGCTTCAAGTCCACCCGCCGAGGCGCCGATGCCGACAATCGGGAAGGGGCGCGGGGCAGAAGTGGCTGGGGATTTAATGAGTGTGGATTGGGCGGCGCTGGTCTGCTTTTTTGGGTTTGGCATGGCCGTTTATTTTCTATTTATTTTTTCCTGATGAAGCCGGAGCGGTGTTTTCTGCTGTCTGCTGTCTGCTGTCTGCTGTCTGCTGTCTGCTGTCTGCTGTCTGAATGCTGTTGCGTCCGCCACTCTTGGCTCGAAAAAGCGCCAGCTCGGCACGCTGCATGACCTGTTCTACCGTATCGTCGGCGCCACTCATTGCCGCGATGCCGATACTAACCGTGATTGACACGCGTTGCTCGCCAATACTCACTGAAGTTGCCGCCGTTTTAAGGCGCAGGCGCTCACCGAATATGGCGGCAGCTGGCAGATCGGTTTCTTCCAGCATTACAGCAAATTTTTCACCACCAATGCGCCCGGCAAAATCCACGTTGCGCAGTTGCTCGCAGAGCAGTGCGGAAAAAAGGCGCAGGATGGCATCGCCGGCCAGTTGTCCCAGCGCTTTGTTGATCGCTGCAAAGTGATCCAGGTCGAGTACCAGCACGGTGACTTGGCGGTTTTCATCGCGCTTGAGCCGCGACAGCGCTCGTGTCATGTGTTCAATAAAATGTGACGGGCTGGCCAAGGCTGTGAGTGGGTCAATTCTCGCCAAACGGTGCAATTCTGCATGCATCGCTTTCTCGGCAGTAACATCTTCAAAGACGGCCAGCGCCGCTTTTTTTCCCGACCATTGCACCGTACTTATATGGAGCCGACAGTCGATCATCTGACCAGATTTGCCAAGCAAGCGCATATCAAAATTAGGCGGGAGCACTTCGCCACGCGAGTACGATTCATTTATCTCAAATGCTTTTGCTTGATCCGCTTCATAGACCAAGGGTAAAAATGATTGATTGATGCATTCGGCCAGCGCATAGCCGATCAAGGCCTCGCTTTTCGGGTTGAGATAACGGATCAACCCATTCTGAATAATCGCTACACTCAGCGGCATTTGCTCGATCAGGCTGCGGTAGCGTTCTTCTGCGTCCTTTAAGGCCTGCTGCGTTTGATGGCGCAGGTTGATGTCCCGCGCAAAACCGACCGTGCCAATTGTTTTGTCGTCCAGGATGATCGGTGACTTGTAAATTTCGAACCAGCGTTGCTCATCGTCAAATTTCAATAATTCTTCAACCGTTCTTCTTTCACCGGAAAGAAGGACTGTCTGATCTTCGGCTTGAAATGCTGCGGCCAGATCCGGCGCGGCAATGTCGAAATCGTTCCGGCCAATCAGTGATTCTGTGGAAGGCCAGCCAAAAATTGAGGCTAAATGCGCGTTGACCGCAATGAATTGACTTTGCTCGTCCTTGAGCCAGACCATGAACGGAAAATTGTCGAGAATCGCCCGCAGATACTGTTCGCGCAGCGTCAATGCCTGTTGCGCGGATCGTTCTGAAGTAATGTCTATCACCACCATGCGGCATTCATCACCGGCTTCGTTGGGAATCGCTTCAATCCTGACCGTTGCCTCCGGCCGTTGGGGGTTGCTGCTCAATACGACTTCGCAGGTTGTCTTTTGCGTTGCCGGCAGAACTTCTTCAAGAAATTGATTAAAGGCATTCAGGCTGTCGGGGCTGACAAAGGCGGCAAAGCGATGGCGGCTTTTTTGTGAGCCCTTGATGCCAAGCAGGATGGCGCCGCTCAAATTCAGGTCAAGAATGATGCCTTCGCGATTGAGCGTTATGTAGCTGACCGGAGCAAAGTCGTAAATGTCTGCATAACGGTCGCGCAGGGCATCTGCCTCATCATAGGCATGGCGCAGCGCTTCGTTGTGCATTTCCATTTCAATCTGGTGCACCTGAAGCTCATGCACCAGCTGGGCGTTATCCCACGCTGTTTTGGCGACTTCCGGCGGCGCTTGTTTCCAGCGCGCTTCCGCCCGGCTGCGGACATTTTCTGGATTGGGCCGGGCGCGGCCGCGCAGGCGAGTTTCCGGGGCGATCTGAAACAGCCGGTCATATTCAGCCTTGACCACGCCATAACATTCACAAGCGCGGGCTTCGAGGCCGGCGCGGTCAATGATGTTGATGTAACCCCGGCTGTACTGGATCAAGCCGGCCAGTTGCAGTTTGCCGGCGGCTTCGGTGATCGCTTCGCGCCGCACGCCGAGGAAACTGGCAATCAACTCCTGAGTCATGTGTAACTGCAATCCGGGCAGCCTGTCCAGACTGAGTAACAGCCAGCGACAAAGCTGCTGATCAATGGCGTGGTGTCGGTTGCAAACTACACTTTGCGCCATCTGCGTCATTAGCGCCTGCGCATGGCGAAGTGCCAGATGTTGCAGGATGCCACCCTGGTCCAGTTCCCAGCGGATGACTTCAACCTTCAAGCGATAAGCCGCACCAGGACTTTGTACAACAACACGGTGATTGGTGGTTGCCCCGCCAAGCACCAGCGGCATGCCGACCAGACCTTCGTTGCCGATCATGGCCAGTTCTACCGACGCCCCGGTACGGGTGGTGAAGGTCAGTGAAACGATGCAGGAAATCGGGAAATAGACGTAATCCATCGTATCGCCAGCATCGCAAAGCTCTGCACCAAGTTTCAGGGTAACCAGTTCAAGGTCATCCTGCAGGCGGGCATACTCATTGGTAGCCAGGCCAGCCAGGATTCGATTCTGTTTTGGGTTAGGGCTTGCAGGTGTTTCCAATATGGCTCACTTCCGAAAACTGTTTGAAGCATCGAATTTCAAGGCGAAACGCGATACGCATTTTGGACAGCCTAACGCCGAATAACATTCCTGAATGTGCGGTATCGAACATAACGGTGTGGCGGGATTGCTTATTCAGGCATTTGCTCTGCCGCACCATAAAAGTAGATCGTATCGCGTCCCGCTGCCTTGGCGCGGTACATCGCAATATCGGCCAGCTTGAGCACCTCTTCCTCACTTTGATCATGGTTCATGAACAGGATGACACCAATACTTGCTGTGCAGTGGTGGGTAATGATTGAGGATGTATTTGCGTTGCTTGCGTTGGTTAATTGATAGGGTTCGGCTATTGCCGCTCGTATTTTTTCAGCAATGATCTCGGTATCGGTTACCGATTTGGCCAGATCAACGTCAAGTTCGCCCAGGACGACGACAAATTCGTCACCACCAAAGCGGGCAACGGTATCAATTTCCCGCACGCAAGCGGTAATGCGCTGCCCTGCCTGAATCAGCAGTTGATCGCCCATTCTGTGGCCGTGCGTATCGTTGAGCGGCTTGAAGTGATCAAGATCGAGAAACATCAGTGCGCCATATTGACCGCTACGCTTGCTCGCCGACATGGCTTGCTGCAAGCGGTCATTGAGTGTCAGGCGATTGGGCAGTTGGGTCAGCGCGTCGTAAAAGGCGAGGTGATGAATTTTTTGCTCATTCATTTTGCGCTGCGTAATGTCATGCGACACCACAACGACATATTTGATCGCCCCTTCGCTGTCGCGGGCGACGCCGCCGCGCGATTCCATGGTGCGGATACTGCCGTCTGGCACCAAAAAACGATATTCGAGATGCTGGCCAATGCCTGAGGCGACTGTCTGGTGAAAGGCTTGCGTGACCTGTTCGCGATCATCCGGATGGACCTCCATGAAGGAATCCGTGCCGGCAATATCCCGCGAGCCGAGCAGGCCATGATAGGAGGGGCTGTTGTAAACCCGTCGGCCTTCCGTGTCGAGTACGGCGATGTAGCCGTCGAGCCGTTCGGCAATCAAGCGGAACAGTTGATCCTGTTCGTGCAGGCGATTTTCTGCCTGTTTTGTTGCGCTGATATCGGTCATCGCAACATGCAGGACGATCTGATCGGTTTCTCTGCGTACCAACTGGCAATCAAGGCGGACATGCTTGCTACTGGCAGCATCACCTGCCAGGCGAAATTCTGCATTTTGATTGCCGCCGTATTTGATCATTGTCTGAAAAAACTGTTCCCAACGTTCAATGTCATCCGGGTGGAGCAGGGTGGAGAGCCTGCATTCGATCAACTGACTGTGGACCAGGCCAAATAGCATGGCTCCGGTCAGGTTGATTTCAATAATCTGCTCTTCCGGCGTGAGCGTCAGAAACCCCACCGGCGACAGTTCGTAGAGATCAAGGTAGCGATCATGCGAGGCCTCAAGCGCTGCATGTGCCTGATGCAAAGCCTCGTTTTGCATCTCCAGTTCAATTTGATGGACTTGTAGTTCATGCACCAGGCGGACCTGATCCTGGCTGCTTTCGATTGCCTTGTTGATTGCGAGACGTGCTTCGGCTGCACGGCGTAGCTTGCCGGGTTCCATTGATCTGGCGGGCATAAATTATCCCTGGGATTTTTCAGTGATTGAGTTTGAAAAATAGTTTAGTGGCCGCGTTTCGCCTTGTATGTTCGGTGTCATACACAGTGAGCTGAAATCGCCCGAAATGGCCGACTGGTCAATAACGGTTGGGATTGTTCGGCCGATTGTCGTGTCGATCGGGCACGCCATCCCGGTCGCGGTCATGCCCTCCGCGTTCAGATCCGCCATCACGGCCTCTCGAGCGATCATTGCCACCCCGGTAAGCATCGTCATAAACAACACAACCGGATAGCAGGCTGCTGATGGCAATCAGTAAAACGGCAAGTTTTTTCATGTCAGTTCCTTTTGAACAGTCAATAAGGCAATCAATGTCGATCACGACCTTGATCGTTTCCACGGTTTTCTTTGCCTTTGTTATCTGATTGGTTGGCTGACCCACGCGAACCTTGTGCGGTATCCCGGGCGTCTGTCGGCGGACCAAATCGCTGCTGTGCCGGGGGTTTTTGCTGTGGCGGATTGGGTGCCGTTTGCTGGCGGGGCGGCTGCTGAACATCGGGCACATCGCGCCGTTGATCCGGGCGAGGACTTTCCGGGCGGCCACGAGGTGGCTCGGGTTCACGGTGCAGGCTGTCACGCCGATTATCGTTTTGCCCTTGCGAACCCTGTGGTGCATCATTGCCCCGATTGGGCGGATTAGCCCTTGGTGTGGGGAGCGTTTGCTGGCGAGGCGGCTGCTGAACATTTGGCACATCGCGTTGCTGCACCGGGCGATCGATATCCGGACGGCGACGATTCTCCTCATATTCCCGACTTACGTTCTCACGCGGCTGGTATCGGTATTGTTCAGTGCGAATCGAATGCTGCTGTTCGGGGCTGCGGGGATAGTCATTTCCCCGGTACTGGCGCTGATAGGTTGGTAGAGGCGCGGCAGCCGGTACTGAACGACGATCCCAATGGTTCCATCCGCTCCGTTGCGTTTCCCAGTCGCGCCCCCAGTATTGCCCCCAGCGCGGCGGTGCATCGGCACGCCAGCCACGGAAATATTGCGGGGGCTGGCGGTAGTAGCGGACCGGCACGCGCAGTACATACAAAGGCACGTACTGTGGGCCGACATATTCCCATGGCCCGTTGTACCAGCTACTCGAAAACCAGTCGTCATCGCGGTAGACCCAATACAGGCCATCGTAAAAGAAGAAGTTTGCGTTCTGGCGCGGTGCGTAATAAACCGGTGAGCCGGGTATGAGGACGAGTTGGGGATAATTGCCGATATTGAAGCCGATGTTGCCATTGGAAAAACCGATATCAAAACTGACCTGGGCTTGAGCCGAATTTGCCGGGCCAAGCAATAGCAACATGGCGACAAGCAGTGGGTGCGCGTTCATTTGTTTGCCCTCCCAAGCTTGAGTGCCATTGTGTCTACACTTCTGACCCCTTCAACTTTCTCGGCGATTGCCTTGATCTGGGCAACGGCAGTCTCGTTGGCCAGCGTGCCCTTCAGCACTACTGCGCCCTGCGTCGTTTCGACTTGCACGGTGTAGCCCTTGCTGGCGCTGTCGGCGAGAATCTCTGATTTAACTTTGGTCGTGATCCAGCCATCAGATAGCACTTGCCTGGTTTCGGCGACGGCTTGTTTATTCTCTGTGGCCGTTGTTGCAGTTTCTGCTGACGCACTAGCCAAGCCAAGACTGGTGGCAATCATGGTGATAATCAAGGTGTTACGAAAACGGTACTTGCCGGTCGTCTGGTTGGCACGCAGCATAGGCGTTGTGGATGATTTTTTCATGGTGACCTCTGATGGCAAGTACGGTTGAACACAGTCGCGGCAGAGTGGTGCTCTGCCGCATTTGGTATTAGCGGGTCGGCGGAACAACGATAACGGTGCTGCCGCTGGTTACGCCGGTACCTGTTTTTCCTTTGGCGCCCGTTGCACCGGTGTTGCCGGTATTGCCTGTCGCCCCGGTATCGCCGACTGCACCGGTGTTGCCTTGTGTGCCGGTTTGACTGCACCGGTGTTGCCTTGATTGCCAGTTGAACCTTTGGCACCTGTGTAGCCGGTATTGCCCGTGTTACCCGTCCTACCGGTGGCGCCTCGTTCGCCTTGCGGACCGGCGGGTCCGGTACAGGCGCCCAAACCGAGGGCGGTAACCAACAAAATTGCGCTGAGTGAATTATTCATGGCGTTCCTCTTTTGTCATACGCGGCAGAATGACCGCATGACTCAGCTTGATCCACTTAGCGGGGCGCGTCTGTTAGTTGGCGTACATTGGAAAACGGACTGTTACAGCCCAAGAGAGCATTTTGCAGGGTGCGGTCAACAGGAAATTTCCGCTGTTTTTTGAAGAAAATTCGTCAATTTATCCAGCTCATTCCTGCCCGCCAGTGTTATGTGTTCTGGCGCACAGTGGGAGGGCTTAGTCAGGTCCATTGTGTTGATACGTCGCCAATTTGTCCGACGATTCACTCATCAGGAGGCCTTCATGAATCAGCAGCCCAAAGACCCACACCATAAATCAGGCCAGAAACCCCCATCGTTGTCAGAGGAAGTGATCAAACAAAAACAGAAGGCGGAACAGCGCGAGATTGCCGGGCGACACAAGAATGATGGCCCGAAGGATCACAAGGGTGCTCGCTAATAGTTTGTTGATGATCTTTTGAAAGTCATGAAACCTGACGGCGGTATGGATTGAATCTGTAAAACCCCTCCCCAGCCCTCCCCTTGACAGGGGAAGGTGGTTGTTCTCGGATGATCAGGGTGCTCCTCCCCTGACAAGGGGAGGCCGGGAGGGGTTTGGATGACAAGCGATAAATCGCGAACAGCTTCCAAGTTAAATTGATGGCAATGGCTGCAGAATCATCTATCTTGAAAGCACGAACCCCAAGTCATTTTGGGTAAAAATAAGGGAGCGATTCAATTGACAACAAATTCTCCAGCGCGCCCCTGGTGGCTTGATCCACTTCCGGAAGTAGCAGCAAAAACTGATTCTGCAACTAATGGTCTGTCGGGGGGCGAAGCCAAAGCACGCCTGGCCAAATTTGGCCCCAATCTATTCCAGGATCATCAGGAAAATCCGCTCTGGCGGCAATTTCTGGCCCGCTTCAAGAATCCGCTGATTATCCTGCTGTTGGTTGCCAGTGCAATCTCGGCGATGACCGGCGAGCTAACCAGTTTTTTCATCATTTCTGTGATGGTGATATTCAGCGTTACCCTCGATTTCATTCAGGAACATCGCGCAGGCAAAGCCGCCGCCAGCTTGCGGCAATCGGTTGCATTGCGCGCCACGGTGATTCGTGATCGCCAGCAAATTGAAGTGCCAGTGACTGAAGTCGTGCCCGGCGACCTGGTCGTTCTTTCAGCCGGGAGCATGATTCCGGCCGATGGCCGGGTCCTGGTGGCGAATGACTTTTTCGTCAAACAGGCCTTGTTGACCGGCGAAGCATATCCGGTTGAAAAGCGTCCTGGGATGCTAGCCGATAGTGCAAGCGACATCCAGGATGCCGCCAACGCGGTGTTCATGGGCACCACCGTGATCAGTGGCAGTGCGACGATTCTGGTGGTCAATACTGGAGCCGGTACGGCGATTGGCGCCATTGCCGACACGCTGACGCGGACACCACAGCCTACCGCTTTCGAGATCGGCACGCATCGTTTCGGCATGCTGATCATGCGTCTGACCATCCTGCTGGTGCTTTTTGTCTTGCTGGTCAACGCCTTCATGGACAAGCCCTGGCTGGATTCATTCCTGTTTGCCGTTGCACTGGCGGTGGGTTTGACGCCGGAACTGCTGCCGATGGTGGTATCGGTTACTTTGGCCCGTGGTGCGGGGGTCATGGCCAATAAGAAGGTGATCGTCAAACGCCTGGCGGCGATTCAGAATTTGGGCTCGATGGACGTTTTATGTACGGACAAGACCGGCACGCTGACCGAAGCCAAGATCCGACTGGAACAACATACCGATCCGCAAGGCAAGCCGAGCGAGCGGGTACTGGAACTGGCCTACCTCAACAGTTTCTTTGAAACAGGCCTGAAGAGTCCGCTCGACGAGGCGATCCTGGCCCACCAGAACATTGATGTCAGTGCCTGGCAGAAAATTGATGAAGTGCCTTTCGATTTTGAGCGGCGCCGCGTTTCGGTGTTGCTCGACAAAGGCAATGACCGCTTGCTGGTGGTCAAGGGCGCTTCGGAAGAGATTATCGGTCTGTGTACCAGCTATGAAGAGCAGGGGGACGTGGCGCGCATTCCGCTCGACAAGGTGGCTCGTGAGCAAATTCACGCGGTGCATGTCAATCTCGAAAAGGAAGGCTTTCGCGTGCTCGGAATCGCATGGCGCGAAGTGCCTGCCGACCATCCGCATGCCGTGATTGGCGATGAAGCGGAACTGGTCTTCGCCGGCTTTGCAGCGTTTCTAGACCCGCCAAAGGCAAGCGCTGGCAGCGCGCTGGCTGCGCTCAAGGAGTGTGGCATCAGTGTCAAAATCGTCACCGGCGACAGCGAATTGGTAACCTAGCATGTTTGCGGTCAATTAAATATTCCGGTGCTTGGGGTATTGACCGGGAAAGACATCGCAACGCTCGATGACGCAGCCCTGCGCGTCATGGTTGAAAAGAACAACCTGTTTTGCCGGGTCAATCCGGCGCAAAAAGAGCGCGTCATCCTGGCGCTCAAGGCGCGTGGCCATGTGGTCGGCTATCTCGGTGACGGCATCAACGATGCGCCCTCGTTGCACGCTGCCGATGTCGGCTTGTCGGTTGATACCGCCGTCGATGTGGCGAAGGAAGCGGCTGACATGATTCTGCTCGATCATGATCTGCATGTGCTGCACGATGGGGTTCTGGAAGGCCGCCGCACCTTCGGCAACATCATGAAATACATCATGATGGGGACCAGCTCCAATTTTGGAAACATGTTCAGCATGGCCGGTGCCGCTTTGTTTTTGCCTTTCCTGCCGATGTTGCCGACCCAGATCCTGCTCAACAATGTGCTATATGACATTTCCGAGGTGCCGATCCCGCTTGATCAGGTTGATCCCGAAGAGCTGGAAAAACCTCGTGTCATGGACATGGATTTCATTCGAAATTTCATGCTGGTCATTGGTCCGATCAGTTCGGCTTTCGACTTCCTCACTTTCTACGTCATGCTCAATATTTTGCATGCGGATGAAAAACTCTTTCAAACAGGCTGGTTCGTTGAGTCGCTATGCACCCAGGTGCTGGTGATTTTTGTCATCCGTACCCGCGGCAATCCCTTCAAGAGTCGCCCCCATCCGGTGTTGATGGCGACTTCACTAGGCGTGGCTTTGCTTGGTGCGGGACTACCGTTTACCCCATTGGGCAGCTATTTTGGTTTCGTTCAGCCACCCGCCGAGTTTTATGTGATTCTGGCAGGGATGGCGCTGGCCTATCTATTGATTGTTGAGCTGGCGAAGAAAGGATTTTATCGGTGGTATCGCGGTTCGCATTCGGCCATTTCCCCGAAAGCGGCATAGTTGCTTCACAGCTTGGGAATCCTGATCCGGCTGATCATCAATGAGCCGGAGAGGGCGAAGATCAAGACCAGTGGATGAAACTTGAAGCCGGCCAGGGTCGATTCGCCAAACCATAGATTGCTGCTGACCGCCCCCGTGTAGGCCGCCAAATACAGGATGCCGACGATCAGGAGCGAGGTTGGTATGGGGGTGCCTTCAAAATATTTCACCTTGTCGCCGCCGGCAGAGAGTTCTTCCGCCGTCACGTTGTAGCGGGCCAAACGGGAAACGCCGCAGGCAACAAAATAGGCCAGCACGATACGGTCAAAAAGGCCGTTCATCCCCAAAGCGTAGGCAATCACCGCCGGGGCGACGCCAAAGGAGATGACATCGGCGAGGGAGTCCAGTTCCCGACCCATTGCCGAGGTCATTTGACGCCAACGGGCAACACGACCATCAAAAACGTCAAAGATCAGGGCCAAAACGAGTAGCGCGCAGGCGAAACAGATGTGTTTAAGATCGCCGGACTGCAGGTAGGTCATGGTCGAAAACAGCGCGCCAATACCGCTGACGGCGTTACCGAGGGTGAACCAGTCGGCGAGATGAAATTCACGAATCATCGAGAAGGGTTTAGGTTTTCCAGGGGGTGTCATGGTTGGCAATTCGTTGTGAAAGGTTCAGTCTGTCTATATGGCTGCACGATGTGCCTTTACGTTCCCGGACTCTGTGCGTTGCCACACAATCAAGATAAGTAGGTGGTGCTATCGTCCGGTTTGAAAATAAGCAGTTTTTATTGGTTGACCGCAAGCGATTGAAATGTATTCAATGATTCCGGTACTGTATGTCGATACATAACTTAAGCGCTGAGCAAGCACTGGCCAGTCTGAAGACAAGCACGGCGGGGCTAGCCGCAGCTGAAGCAACGCGCCGTCAGGCAGAATTTGGCCCCAACCACGTTGAGGAAGTCGGCCGCGAATCGCTGATGCTGACTTTCGCTCGCGAATTTACCCATTTTTTCGCAATTATTTTGTGGATAGGTGCGCTGCTGGCCTTTCTTGCTGACAGTTTTGACCCCGGCCAGGGGATGGCGCGTCTTGGCGTGGCGATTGTTGGCGTCATTATCGTCAACGGCATCTTTTCCTTCTGGCAGGAATATCGGGCCGAGCAGGCGGTGGCCGCCTTGCGCCAGTTGTTGCCGCAGAAGGTGGAGGCCTTGCGTGGCGGTGAAATCGTCGAGCTACTCGCCAACGTTCTGGTGCCGGGCGACATCGTCTTGCTCGAAGAGGGCAATTTCGTGCCGGCTGATTGCCGCTTGATCGAGGCTTTCGGCTTGCGCGTCAATACGGCGACGGTGACTGGCGAATCGCTGCCTATGGCACGCGATATCGAACCCAGTAACGAACAGTCGCCGCTCTATGCCAAGAACGTTGTGCTGGCAGGTACGGCGGTGGTTTCCGGTCAGGCGCGTGGCGTGGTGTACGCGACCGGCATGCACACCGAGTTTGGGCGTATTGCGCATCTGACCCAGACGGCGGGCAAGTCGGTATCCCCGCTGCAACTTGAAATAGCCCGCCTCTCGCGCATAGTGGCCATGATGGCGACGGGGATGGGCGCGCTGCTGTTTCTGGTCGGTCAGGCGATGGGCTTGCCGACCTGGGAGAACCTGCTTTTTGCAATCGGCATCATTGTTGCCAATGTGCCGGAAGGCTTGCTGCCGACAGTCACTTTGTCACTGGCCATGGCCACCCAGCGCATGGCCAAACGCAATGCGCTGGTGCGTCATTTGCCGGCGGTTGAAACGCTGGGTTCGACCACGACAATTTGCTGCGACAAGACCGGCACGCTGACCCAGAACCGGATGTCGGTGCAGCGCTTGTGGCTGGGTGGCGGGTTTTTGGAGCCGGCTGATTTTGCCGCGAATACCCAGTTGACCGCAGATAACCGCCAGCTCTTCATCAATGCCGCGCTTTGCCATAGCTTGCGCGAGGTCGGGGAAAGTGGTCAGCACCAGTTTATCGGTGACCCGATGGAGGTGGCGCTGGCCGCGATGGGGCGTCAGGTGGCGAGTGATTTTGCTGACTACCAATTGATTGACGAGATTCCTTTCGATACCGAGCGCAAGCGCATGTCGGTGCTGGTCGCCGGCGCGCAGGGGCAAATGCTGTATTGCAAGGGGGCGCCGGAAACGGTGCTCGATACTTGTGATTTTGTGCAACTCGATGCCGGTGTGGTGCCGCTCGACCCGGCCGCCAAAACGCGCCTGCTGGCGGCGCAGCAGCAAATGACCGAGGCTGGCCTGCGCGTGCTGGCCTTTGCCCATTGCACCGTAGAAGGCGGCATGCCGAATGAAGAGCGCGGCATGACCCTGAGTGGACTGGTCGGCCTCGAAGACCCGCCCCGCGCCGAGGTGCCGGAGGCCATTGCCCGCTGCGCCGAGGCTGGTATCCGCATCATCATGGTCACCGGCGACCATCCGCAAACAGCGTTGGCCATTGCCCGGCAGATCGGGCTGGTCAAAACCGATAACGCGCTGGTGATCAGCGGTGACCAACTGCGCGGCATTTCGCCGGTGCAACTGCAACTGTCGCTCGACGCCAAGGAAATCATTTTTGCCCGCGTTGCGGCAGAGCAGAAAATGCTGATCGTCCAGGCCCTCAAACTGAAGGGTGAAATCGTTGCGGTGACTGGTGATGGGGTCAACGACGCGCCAGCCCTTAAAACTGCTGATATCGGTATTGCCATGGGCATTGCCGGCACCGATGTCGCCAAAGGCGCGGCGGATTTGATTCTGCTCGATGATAATTTCGCCAGTATCGTTGCGGCGATTGAGGAGGGGCGGGCGGTGTTCGAGAATATCCGCAAGTTCCTGACCTACATCCTCAGCTCGAACATTCCTGAACTGGTGCCTTATTTGGCCTTTGTGCTGTTCCGCATTCCGCTGCCGCTGACCATCATCCAGATACTGGCGGTTGATCTCGGTACCGACATGCTGCCGGCCCTCGCGCTTGGCGCCGAGAAGCCTGACCCCGCTGTAATGAAGCGCCCGCCGCGAGCGCGTGACGAGCGCCTGCTGACCTGGGGCGTTATTGCCCGTGCCTACCTGTTCCTCGGGGTGCTCGAAGCGGCGGCGGCAATGACGGTGTTTTTCTTCGTGCTCAAAGCGGCAGGCTGGCAGTACGGCGTGGAGCTGGATCGGCTCGATCCACTCTATTTGCAGGCGACCTCGGCTTGCCTGGCAACGATTGTGGTGATGCAGATGATGAATGTTTTCCTCTGTCGCCATCCGTTCAAGTCGTCGCTGTCGTTCAGTTTCTTTGGCAATCCTTATATCCTGATTGGTCTGGCCGCAGAGCTGGGCGTGATCCTGGCCATCATCTATACCACGGCCGGCAACTGGCTGTTCGGTACGGCACCCCTTGGTTCCGAAGTCTGGCTGCTGGCGCTGGCCGGTGCCAGCGTCATGTGGATCGTTGAGGAGGCACGCAAAGCCTGGCTACGGCGGCTTATGGTCAAGTTGCCGTGATGCCTTTTGTGGCCGTCCGGGCGCTAGCAGCAAGCTGCTAGTTCGGTCGTTAATGGCTAGCCGGGGGACCAATCAGGCTGATCAACTCATCAAACGGTAGTGGCTGGGCAAAAAGAAAGCCCTGGCCTTCCTCGCAGCCCATTTGTTGCAACAAATCGGCCTGTTCCTGCCGCTCGATACCTTCGACGGTGATTGCCATGTGCATGGCCCGACTGAGCGCAATGATGGCTTCAACAACCACCCGCTGGTTTTCACTTGCCGGCAGATTCACGATGAATGAGCGATCAATCTTGATGCGCTTGATCGGCAGATCGCGCAAAACGCTGAGCGACGAATAGCCGGTACCAAAGTCGTCAATGCTGATGGCGACACCAAGTGTTTCAAGAGCTTTGAGGATGTGCAGGCTGCGTTCAGTAACCTGCAGCGTGCTTTCGGTGATTTCCAGTTCCAGCGCAGTGGCCGGGAAGCCGGTTTCAGCGAGTACCGCTTTGACGATGGCAACAAAGTCGGCACTGTGGAACTGGCGTGCCGAGACATTGACGGCGAGATGAAAAATCTCGCTGGTTGACTTTGCTAGGACAAAATCCAGCATCTCGCGGCAGGCGCGGCGCAATATCCATCTTCCCAGGTCTTCGATCAGATCACTTTCTTCGGCGATGGCAATGAAGCTGCCCGGTAAAACAAGGCCGCGCTCTGGATGCTGCCAGCGCACCAGCGCCTCGACGCCGACGATCCGGCCCTCGGCGAGATTGACGCGCGGTTGGTAGTGGACGAGCAGTTCGTCGGTTGCCATCGCCCGGCGCAGACCTTGTTCGACATCCAGGCGCTCGGCAGCCCACGTTGACATATTCTCGGCATAGAAGTGGTAACGATTACGCCCTGCGGCCTTGGCGGTGTACATCGCCATGTCGGCCGCCCGCATCAATTGCTGGGGGTCGGCCCCATTGTCAGGATAGACGGCGATGCCAAGGCTGCCGGAAATTGAAATTGACTGGGCCCCCACCAGTATAGGCAGGCGCAGTTGCTCAAGAATTTTTTGTGCCAGTTGCGCCGCGTAATCCGGATTGGTACTGCCGGCAAGGATGATGAACTCGTCACCGCCGAGGCGGGCAATGGTGTCGCTACTGCGCAGGACGTGTTTAAGGCGCTCGCCAACGGTACGCAGCAACTCGTCGCCGATGGCATGTCCTAGTGTGTCGTTGATAACCTTGAAACCATCAAGGTCGAGGAAAAGCAGCAGGCAGCGTTGTTCGTTGCGCGCCGCCACTTCAATGGCGTTCGCCAACCGATCATTGAATAGCAGGCGGTTAGGCAAGCCGGTCAGGGGGTCGTGGTGTGCCAGGTGGTGCAACTGTTTTTGTGCCTCGTAAATGGCCGTTACATCGGAAAAGGCGATAACGAAATGGGTGATTTGGCCGGCCACGTTGCATACAGTGCTGATGCTCTGCCAGGCCGGAAATTCCTCGTCATTCCGGCGCTTGCAATTCACTTCACCATGCCAGAAACCAGGTGCATCAAGCTTCAGGCTGGCAGCATAGCGCTCCGGGCCGGGGCTGACGCGCAAAAGAATCTCAGGGTCGAGGCCAATGACTTCGGTTTCGCTATAGCCAATAATTCGTGAAAATGCGGTGTTGACCGCAACAATTCGCCGTTCGGAATCAGTGATCACGATGGCTTCGGCGGTTGCATGGAAGACCACGCTGGACTGCCGGAGTTGCTCGTCATCCTTGTGCCGTTGGGTCACATCGCGCAGGATGCCGACGACGCGACTGACGCTTCCGGCGCTGCCATAGGCCTTGGCATGCGCCTCCATCTGGCGCGGCGGGGAATGGTTGCCGACTGTGCGAAATTCGACTTGCGTCGCTTCGGCGCTATAAAGCGTCGGATTCAGCGCCAAATGCACGCGTTCGCGATCCGCTGTGTCGACGCGAGCGATGAAGGTTTCCCAAGGTTCATCAAGCGGCACGAGTTGATTGCCGAAGAGTTTGCCGAGGCGAGAGTCACCTTGCATGCGGTTTGCCACCGGGCTCCATTCAAGTACGCCGAGTGCGCCCGCATTGAGGGCCAGTTGCAGGCGTTCTTCGCTTTGTTCGACGGCCATCTCGTCTTCACGGCGGGCCATGGCCATCTGGATGGTGGCGTGTAGCTCGCGTCCTTCACAGGGTTTGATCAGATAACCAAAAGGACGACTGTCGAGCGCCCGGCGCAGGGTGTCGTCCTCGGCAAAAGCGGTCAGAAAGATGACGGGAATCTGATGCTTGGTGCGAATCTGGATGGCGGCCTCAATGCCGTCCATCGCGCCCTCAAGGTGGATGTCCATCAGCACCAGATCCGGTTTTTCGACGGCGATCCGGCTGACTGCCTGCTCCCCGCTGGCCACGACCGAACTGACGTTATAGCCAAATCCCTGCAACTGTCTTTTCAGGTCGAAAGCGACAATGCGTTCGTCTTCGACCAGCATCAAGTTGATCGGCAATCTCGCGCTCATCAAGCTTCCTTCAAGACAAGGTTAATCGGGAAGCAGACACAAAACTGTGTCCCGTTCTCCCGCATGATTTCCAGCGTGCCGTGTAGTTGCTCGACCAGCAGCGGCACCAGTTGCAGGCCCAGCGAGGCATGTGATGCCAGTTCGCTTTCCGGTGGCAGACCGATGCCGTCGTCAGCAATGCTGAAGCGAACCAGACCATCGCCATCCTCACTCAGTTCGATCAGAATTTCACCGCAACGTTCCCCGGGGAAGGCATGTTTGTAGGAATTGGTCACCAGTTCGTTGAGCAAGAGACCGCAGGGAATGGTCCGTTCCAGATCGAGCGGGACGCTTTTCGCGGGCAGCAACAGACGCAATTTGATGCGCTCGCCGGTGCCGCGATAGGTGGCGCGGATCGAGTGCATCAAGCGTTCCAGATATTCGCCGAGATCGAGGCGCGAAAAATCCTTGCGTTCGTAGAGCAGCTGATGAGTCAGCGCCATCGCCTTTACCCGTCCGCAACTCTCGGCCAGCATGGCGCGCAGGCGCGGATCGGCAGCATGGTCGGCTTGCAGATTGAGCAGGCTGGTAATCACCTGCAGATTGTTTTTGACGCGGTGGTGGACTTCGTTGAGCAACACCGTCTTTTCACGCAGCGCATCTTCCAGTCGTTGCTGGGCGCGCTGGCGCTCGGTAATGTCGATGATTGAGGCCAGCACCATGATGCCGGCCTCGGTGTCGATAGGGTTGAGTCCGATCTCGACAGGAAACTCGCTGCCATCGGCACGGCAGCCGGCAAGATCGCGCCCGACGCCCATTGGGCGTGGTTTTGAATCGCCGAAAAAGCCGGTGCGGTAAGCCATGTGATGGTGGCGGAAACGCGCCGGTACGAGCATCTCGACCGGTTGCCCGATCAAGGCTGCGCGTTCGTAGTTGAACATTCTCTCGGTTTGCGCGTTGACCAGCACCATGATGCCGTCACTGTCGATCATGACCATCGCGCTCGGCGCCCACTCCACAACTCGGCGGAAGGAATCTTCACCGAGTTGTGGTCCAGGAACCGTCATCGACAAGCCCGGACAGGAAGGCCTGCCTTCACCTTGCTGTGCTTCGTTATTGCTGGGTAAAGCATCCATGGAAGGCTCCGGCTTGGCCTGATCACTTCAGAATCAAGGGCGATATTGAAGTGATCAGGGCAATAGCGACTCATTGGACAACGGTTATCGAAAAACGATCCGCTTAGGCTTCCAGTTTGGTCAAACGGATGATTCGCGCGTTCAGTAGCGTGGATGCCGCCCGCTAACACTCACAAATTCCAACTGCTTTGCAGGATTGATTGTTTACGATGCCTCGTGATTTAGCAGGCTATGTGCGCTGTCACACGGTGCCGGTATGAAGAAAGGGACACTCTGGTCAAAACAACAGTGAGAAAAATTCAAAATGAGTGATGTCAAAATTCTGGGACTCTGCGGCAGCATGCGCAAGGAATCGTATAACGGCTTCGTGCTCAAAGCTGCGCAAGCATTGGTGCCGGCAGGAGCGCAGCTCGAAATGATTGATCTTCATGGTATTCCGATCTTCAATCAGGATGATGAGCTGGCGCCACCGGAAGCGGTGCTCGAATTCAAGTGCCGGATACTGGCGGCGGATGCAATCCTGTTTGCCACGCCGGAATACAACTATTCCTTGCCTGGCGGTCTGAAGAATGCAATCGATTGGGCCTCGCGACCCTATGGCCAAAGTGCCTGGCTGGGCAAACCGGCAGCAGTGATGGGCGTTTCAGTCGGTAGTCTGGGCACCGTCCGCGCCCAATATCACCTGCGTCAGATCCTTGTCACGCTGGATATGCCAGTGGTCAATCAACCCGAAGTGATGATCGGTAATGCCGCACAGCGCTTTGATCAGAGTGGCGCGCTAACTGATGAGCCGACCCGGAAGATCATTCAGAAGCTCTTGCGGGCGCTGGTTCATCTGACCAGAACCCATCGGGCTGGCAATGCACTGCCTGGTTGATATTTTTCAGTCTGAAGGGAGCCGATATGAATAGCGAAATTCCACAGCGCCGGGTTGTTATGCGCAGTTCTCTGGCTTCCGGTTGCAGTCTATGGGAGCCAATCGATTTATCGGCGAATGATCCGAAGATGGGTGCAAATACATCCGGCACCTCGCCAACTTCAGTGAGCAATAATGAGGACCAGATCAGTCCTGTGGTTCAAAAAGACTTGAACACTTACCCAATTTGAGGTTTTCCTAAATGGAATTCAAGGACTACTACAAGATCATGGGCGTGGCGCGCGACGCCAGCCAGGATGAAATCAAGCGCGCCTACCGCACGCTGGCGCGCAAATATCATCCCGATGTCAGCAAGGATCCGGATGCTGAAATCCGCTTCAAGGAGCTGGGCGAGGCCAATGCCGTACTGAAGGATCTCGAAAAACGCGCGGCCTACGACCAACTCGGCAGCAACTGGAAAGCCGGCCAGGATTTCCGTCCGCCGCCGGACTGGAATGCCGGTTTCGAGTTTTCCGGCGATGGTGCACAAGGCAGTAGCGCAGGCGATGCCAGTGATTTCTTTGAATCCCTGTTCGGGCGCGCATTTGATGGCGGCGCACGCCGGCAGCAAGCAGCGCATGCGCATGGTGAGGACCACCACGCCAAGGTGATGATAGCTCTGGAAGATGCCTATATCGGCGCCACTCGCACGATCACGCTGCGCACGCCGGAAGCTGATGCCCAAGGGCGTGTGACGATGCGCCAGCACAAATTGAATGTGACGATTCCCCGTGGTGTTCATGCCGGCCAGCATATTCGCCTGAGCGGGCAGGGCGCGCCTGGCCTCGGGCAGGGCAAGGCCGGCGACCTTTACCTGGAAGTCGAGTTTCAACCGCATGCTTTCTACCGCGTCGAAAAGCGCGATGTTTATCTCGATCTGCCGATTGCCCCGTGGGAAGCCGCGCTCGGTGCAACGATCACCGTGCCGACGCCGAATGGCAAGATTGAACTGAAAATTCCCGTTGCTTCCGCTGCCGGCAGCAAATTGCGCCTCAAGGGCCGGGGCATTCCTGGCGCGACAGCGGGAGATTTCTATGCGGTCATGCAGATTGTCGTGCCGCCGGCCGAAAACGAGGCTCTCGCAGCGGTTTACCGCAACATGGCCGAGCAGTTCAAATCCTTCAATCCGCGTACCAAGCTGGGAGTGTGAACATGGATAACGAAAAAATGCTGCCGCAATTGAGCGCCATTATTCTTGAAGAACAAACAGCCTTGACGCTGGCCGAACTCAGTCATGCCTGTGCCGTCCGTGCCGAGTTTATTGTCGAACTGGTGGAAGAGGGCGTGATTTCACCGCTTGGGCGCGAGCCGCATCGTTGGCGCTTCAGCGGCAGACATCTGCGCCGGGCCACCGTAGCCTTTCGCTTGCAACGCGACCTGGGCGTCAATCTGGCAGGTGCAGCGCTGGCGCTGCAATTGATGGATGAACTCGATGCCCTGCGTTCCCATCTTAAAAAATGGGCAGTTTTGACCGTTGACCGCAAGAGATTGAAATGCAAACCATGACCCCAACGCTGGACGCCACAGAACTCAATCGGATGGACGCCTACTGGCGTGCCGCAAATTACCTTTCGGTCGGGCAGATTTATCTGTTTGATAACCCGCTGCTCAAGGAGCCGCTGACCCTCAAACACATCAAGCCGCGCCTGCTCGGCCACTGGGGCACGACGCCGGGGATGAACTTCATCTACGTGCATATGAACCGGGTGATCAAGGCGCACGACCTGAGCATGATCTACATTGCCGGCCCCGGTCACGGCGGCCCGGCGGTGGTGGCCAATACCTATCTCGAAGGCAGTTACAGCGAGTTGTATTCGGATATTTCTCAGGACGAGGAGGGCATGCGCCGGCTGTTTCGTCAGTTCTCCTTTCCTGGCGGCATTCCCAGCCACGCGGCGCCGGAAACACCGGGTTCCATCCATGAAGGTGGCGAATTGGGTTATGCCTTGTTCCATGCCTACGGCGCGGTGTTCGACAATCCTGATCTGATCGCCTGCTGCGTGGTGGGTGATGGCGAAGCCGAAACCGGGCCGCTGGCCACTTCCTGGCATTCCAACAAGTTTTTGAATCCGCGAACCGATGGTGCGGTACTGCCCATCCTCCATCTCAATGGCTACAAGATCGCCAATCCTGCCGTGCTGGCGCGGATCAGCCACAGTGAACTGGAATGCCTGTTCGTCGGCTATGGCTACAAACCGATCTTCGTTGAAGGCAGCGACCCGGAAACCATGCATCAGTTGATGGCTGTTGCGGTCGACGCCGCAATCGCCGATATTTTTGAGATTCAGCGTCTTGCCCGCAACGGTGGCGAAGTGGTCCGCCCACGCTGGCCAATGATCATTCTGCGTTCGCCCAAGGGCTGGACCGGGCCGAAGGAAGTTGACGGCAAGAAAACCGAAGACTATTGGCGTTCGCATCAAGTGCCATTCAGCGACATGGACAAGCCTGAGCACGTTCAGTTGCTGTCTGACTGGATGCTTTCCTACCGGCCGGATGAACTGTTCGACACCAGCGGTCGCCTCAAACCGGATCTGGCAGCGCTGGTGCCGACTGGCGAGCGCCGCATGGGCGCCAACCCGCACGCCAATGGCGGCATTCTTCTGCATGACCTGCGTCTGCCGGAGTTTCGCGATTACGCCGTGGCCGTGCCGACACCCGGTGTCACGCTGGCCGAATCAACAAGGGTGATGGGAATTTTCCTGCGTGATGTGATGCAGAAAAATATGCACAACTTCCGTGTTTTCGGACCAGATGAAACCGCTTCCAATCGCCTCGGGGCACTCTTTGAGGTGACTGATCGCACCTGAGTTGCCGAGCATCTGGATTACGACGACCATCTCGCCGTCGATGGCCGCGTCATGGAATATCTCTCCGAACATGCCTGTCAGGGCTGGCTCGAAGGGTATTTGCTGACTGGCCGCCACGGCCTGTTTTCCTGCTACGAAGCCTTCATCCACATCGTTGATTCAATGTTCAACCAGCACGCCAAGTGGCTCAAGGTCTGCGGCGAGATACCCTGGCGCCGGCCAATTGCCTCGCTCAACATCCTGCTCACCTCGCACGTCTGGCGCCAGGACAACAATGGGTTTTCGCATCAGGACCCGGGCTTCATCGACCATGTGGTGAACAAGAAGGCCGACATCATTCGTGTTTACTTGCCGCCCGATGCCAACACCTTGCTTTACGTGACAGATTGCTGCCTGAAAAGCCGCAATCTGGTCAATGTCATCGTCGCCGGCAAGCAGCCCGAGCATCAGTGGCTGGATATGGATGCGGCGATCAACCATGCCAGTGCTGGCATCGGCATGTGGGAATGGGCCTGCAACGACCAGCCAGGCGAACCGGACATCGTGCTGGCGGCCGCCGGTGATGTGCCGACGCTGGAAATGCTGGCCGCTATTTCCATCCTGCGCGAACTGACGCCTGAACTGAAAATCCGCTTCATCAATGTCGTTGATCTGATGACCCTGCAACCCCAGGAAGAGCACCCGCACGGCCTGGCTAACGAAGAATTCGTTTCCTTGTTCCGTCACGACAAGCCAATACTCTTCGCCTACCACGGCTATCCGTGGCTGATTCATCGCCTGACCTACCGGCGCAGCAATCACGGCAATCTGCATGTGCGCGGCTACAAGGAGGAGGGCACGACGACCACGCCGTTCGACATGGTCGTACTCAACACGCTGGATCGCTTCCATCTGGTGATGGACGTGGCCAATCAGGTGCCCAAGCTGCAGGCGCAGGCGGCGCATATCAAGCAGTTGATGCGCGACAAATTGATTGAGCACACCCAATACATCCATCTGCACGGCGAAGATATGCCGGAAATACGTGACTGGAAATGGCCGGAGGCTAAAGCATGAACAAGAACCCCTTACTGGCCCTGAAAGAACTGGGGCAGCACGTCTGGCTCGACAATCTTTCCCGTGAGTTGTTGAAGGAAGGCACTTTGCAACGTCTGATCACGGAAGACGGTATTGATGGTGTGACCTCGAACCCGGCCATCTTCCAGAAATCGATTGCCACTGGTGCGCACTACAAGGAGGATCTGGCGCGCATGCTGGGCTCCGACCTCAGCCCTGAAGCGCGTTATGAGGCGCTGGTCATTCCCGATATTCGCGCCGCCTGTGACCTCCTGCTGCCAGCCTATGTCTCCAGCTCAGGTGTTGCCGGCTATGTCAGTCTCGAAGTGTCGCCAGCGCTGGCCGATGATGCACCGGGAACTATTGCAGCCGCGCAACGCCTTAGCCTGGCCGTCAAACGCGCCAATCTGCTGATCAAGGTGCCGGCTACACCTCAAGGTTTAGAGGCTTTTGAGCAGTTGACCGCAACAGGTATGTCGGTCAACGTCACCCTGATCTTTTCGTTGGCGCAATACGAACTCGTGGTCAAGGCCTATCTGCGTGGTGCCCTGCGCTGGCTGGAAAGTGGTGGCGAGACCCGAAAACTCTGTTCGGTAGCCAGTGTTTTTCTAAGTCGTGTCGATACGCTGGTCGATAAACGCCTCGATGCGATTGGCAGCAATCAGGCATTGGCATTGAAGGGTGGGGCAGGTGTAGCGCTCGCCAAAGCTTGCTATCAACGATACCTGGCTATATTTCATGGCCCCGAATTCGCCATGCTTCGCCTTGCCCATATCCGCCCGCAAATGCCGCTTTGGGCCAGCACAGGTAGCAAGAATCCGGCGGCCAGCGACGTACATTACGTCGAACCGCTAATCGGCCCAAAAACCATTACCACGCTGCCCGATGCGACGCTTGCCGCTTTTCGAGACCATGGTTGCGCAAAATCGACACTATCCGAAGGCGCCGAGGCGGCAAAAAACCACATCGCCGAATTGGCAGAACTCGGTATCGATCTCAAGGAGGTCGGTGAAACATTGCAGGCGGACGGGGTAAAACTTTTTGCCGAGGCTTTTGAAGCGTTACTGACCAGCGTTCAGGGCTGACCCGCGGATGAGGTGAGCCAGCGCCCGCGACCATAATCTGACCTATGCCGGTAGTAGGCGAAAGCCAATACGAATTCAAGGTACTATCGTCGCGCCGCGTGTGCCGCCATGCATTTTTCAAACTGGGTTCCAACAGACTATCTCCAGTTCAAATCGCTGTCGCTGGGCGCGTACGCTTACCCAAAAAACGAGGCTAGATAGAACTCCCATGTCAAAGAACAAAACGCCGAGCGGCCTGCCTCCGGATCCAAAACTGAATCACATGCTGGCGTCACTTCCCGCCAAGGATTACGAACGCCTGCTGCCCGAGCTGGAACTCGTCGACATGCCTTTGGACTGGACGATGTCGGAGTCCGGTGATCATGTGAACTATCTGCACTTTCCGACGTCCGGCATTGTCTCGCTAATCTATTCACTGGAAGATGGTTCCTCAAGCGAAACGGCGCTGGTTGGCTGTGAAGGGCTGGTCGGTATCTCCATTTTCATGGGCGGCGAGAGCATGCCGACCAGCACGGAAGTGCAAAGTCCAGGTCACGCCTATCGGCTCAGCCGCAAGGTCATGAAGCGCGAATTCGCACTTGGCGGACAACTGCAACACGTCGCACTGTTGTTCACGCAAGCACTGATTGCCCAAACGTCGCAAACGGCTGTCTGCAACCAACACCATTCGCTGGATCAAAAGATGTGCAGGTGGCTGCTGATGACGCTGGATCGTTCAGACAGCAATATATTCACGGTGACGCAGGAGACTATTGGGAAATTGCTCGGTGTTCGCCGCGAGAGCGTGACCCAGATTTTAGGTCTGTTCCAAAAGGATCAATTAATAGAACGTGCCCGCGGTCGCATCACCGTGCTTGATCGCGGCAAACTCGAAAAGCGCGTGTGCGAATGTTATGCGGTGGTTCAGGACGAGTACGAGCGACTGCTGTCTGGCAAGCGGGGCTCAAAGAAATAGACCTTGCGAGATGGACTGAGGGCGCGAGCACGGAGCGCGTGTTCTTGGTTGTTGATGCTATCGAGTTTGAACAGGTTTTCAGGCGTTTCAACTTTTAATCTGGCAATAAAGCTAAATCACTGAAAAGAAAATACCCTGATTTGTTCCGTTTTGCCTGGTACATGGCCTTGTCGGCACTGGCGATCAGCGCATCGGCCGTCGTGCCATCAGCCGGAAAAATTGCAATGCCAATGCTTGGATGAACGATCAGGCTGATGCTGATTTCTCGAATCCCGATGTGGCATGGCTGTTTAACCATCGCGATGATTTTTTCCACGATGCTCGTGATATCCCGTTCGTTTTTAATCTCTGCCAACAAGTATAGAAATTCATCCCCACCATGACGGCAGACGGTGTCTTCGTCTCGGGAAGCTTGTTTGACCCGCTCGGCAATTGTCGTCAACACGATGTCACCGACATCATGTCCATGCGTATCGTTGATGCTTTTGAAGTCGTCCAGATCAAGGAACATCACAACCAAGGAGTGATTATTCCGTTTGGCATGCGCCAATCCATGTTCGAGGCGGTCATTGAATAGCGCACGGTTGGGCAGTCCGGTCAATGGATCGTGGAGGGATGCATGACGCGCTTCATCGCCCTGCTTTATTTCTGCGGCTAATTTCTCTTCGAGGATAGTTCGCTCCTGCACTTCTTCCTTGAGCGCCAAATTGACCAGCGCTAATTCCTTGGAGGCGGTTTGCACCTTATCTTCGATGGCTTCGCTTTTTTCCAGAGCATTTTCAACAACTGGCGAGATTTCTCCATCCATCAATTCATGTTTGAGGCCGGCGTTGACCGACGATAGATCATCCGCACATTCTTCGACTATTTCTTTGACGCGCTCGCTTTGCCCCAGCACTTGGGTCAGCGAATTGGTGGGTAGCGGGAGTTCTTCAGGCATGGTTCAAGTTGTCCTGGTGGCAGGTGAAATCAAGCTAGCGGTGTTTGACGAGGCCTAAGTCAGATCAGTTGTTGGTGAGCCCGTATCAAGATTGCCCTGACGCAAATCATCGCGCGCGCGTGCCGCCAGTCGCTGGTATTTTTCACGAATACTATCCAGCTCGTCTTCCTCGAGTTGCTCCAGGTCAAGCAAGACATTGTGGGCACCGTCTACGGCGCGGATCAGTTCATCCAGCTTGACCTGCATGGCTTCTGAATCCAGGTTTTGGGTGTTCTGGATCAGAAAGACCATCAGGAAAGTGACTATCGTCGTGCCCGTGTTGATGACCAGTTGCCAGGTGTCACCAAAGCCAAAAAACGGGCCGGTACAAATCCAGACCAGAATGACAGCAACGGCTAGACCAAAGGCTGACGGCCGACCTGCTACCCGAGCGGTCCATTTTGCCAGCCGGTTAAACCAGCTTTTGGATTTTGTTGGGCGAATGCTCCGGGCCGAAGGGTTGGGAAAAGTCATTTGCGCCGCAGTAAGCCCATGAACAGCGACACGGCAAACAGAATGATGAAGATGAAGAAGAGGATTTTGGCAATTTCGACCGCGCCGGCAGCGATACCGGTGAAGCCAAGCAGTGCGCCGATCAGCGCAATGACTAAAAATACAGCAGCGTAATGGAGCATTTTGATTCCTTTCAGCGCTTGTCAGTCCGGGCGTTAAATTCGGCCAAGCAGTAATAAGACGACCAGTATCAGAACAACCAGCCCGATGCCACCACTGGGGCCGTAACCCCAGCTCTTGCTATGCGGCCAACTTGGTATGGCACCGATCAGCATCAAGATCAGGATGATCAGCAGTATGGTTCCTAATGACATTTCAATTCTCCTCACGGTAATTCTTGAACAGGTGGCGGGGTGAATCGCCACACCTTGTTTGCAGGTTTCAGGCTACGCGCTCTGGAGAATTGCTCTGTACGGCAGCACACAGACGTTGGCTTTTACTGCGAATAGTCTGGCTGCCATGCTGAAGAGGTGTTCAATGAGTGGTAACGGGTTTCGTGGGCAACCCTGTCCAAAGTGTCGTGGGGCAACCTACCGTGTTTCGCGGCGCTGGATGGATAACCTGTTGAGCCTATTTGTGCTGGTTCACCGCTACCGCTGTCGATCAAATAGTTGTCATTGGGAAGGCAACTTTCGTGAAACTCGAAAGCCTTTGCCGTGAAAGAGACGCCGACCCGGGTTCTGCTTGTTGAAGACAATATTGCTGATGCCAAACTGGTTCAGGAGGCGTTGGCGAATGCTGCGGGGCATCCATTTCGTATCGAATGGCTGAGAGAGCTCCCTGCTGTACTTGAGAAACTCAGTCGGGTTAAATATGAAGTAATTTTGCTTGACCTGACCTTGGCTGGCAGCCAGGGGCTTGCGGTATTCAACCAGGTTTATGCGGTGGCGCCGGAATCACTGATCCTGATTCTGAGTTCGGCAGAAGATGAAACAATAGCCCGCCAGGCGGTGCAGCACGGTGCTGATGATTATCTGGTCAAAGGCCATGTGGATGCGCACTGGTTGCCGCGGGCCTTGTATTACCTGCTTGAACGCAAGGAAATCAGGGAAGCATTGCGCAGCAGTGAAGCGCGCTTTCGTGCAATGAGCGATGCCTCGCCACTCGGTATTTTTGTTTCTGACGGGTAGGGGAATTGTGTTTATACCAACGCGGCTTATCACAAGATTTCCGGACTGTCGTTTGAGCAAACGCTAGGCAGTAACTGGAGTACAGCCATACACCCGGATGATCGCCAGCGAGTTCTGGCGGAGTGGCGCGCGGCTGCCATGGGCCAGGAAACCTTTCAGACCGAATACCGGTTTTTGCAGGAGCAGGGCACCGTTGTCTGGACGCGGGTCAGTAGCGCCCCGATGGAAGATGGACTGAATCCGCATGGGCGAATCAAGACAGTTGAGGACATCAGCGAACGCAAGGAAGCTGAATTTGCCTTGCAAGCCGCAGAGAGGGCGCTGTTCGACGAGCGGGAACGGGCCCAGGTCACACTGAATTCGATCGGTGACGCCGTTTTGACCACGGATATTGCTGGCAATGTGACCTATCTGAATCTGGTCGCCGAGGCCATGACGGGCTGGGCCTGGAAAGAGGCCATCGGGCGTCCGCTTCCTGATGTATTCAATATCATTGATGGCTCAACGCGCGAAATTGCTTCGAATCCCGTGCAACGGGCAATCAAGGAAGATCGCACGGTGGGTTTGGCCGCCGATTGCGTTTTGGTGCGCCGTGATGGTTTTGAGTCGGCAATCGAGGACTCGGCAGCGCCAATCCATGACCGAGATGGCAAGGACGCCGGGGCGGTGATCGTTTTCCACGATGTCAGTAAATCGCGGGCGATGGCCTTGAAAATGGCCCACCTGGCGCAGCACGACTTTCTGACTGATTTGCCCAACCGGCTGTTGCTGACTGAGCGGCTCAAGCAGGCTATTGGCTTTGCTCAGCGCCATCACAATCAGGTTGCACTGCTATTTCTGGACCTCGATCATTTCAAGCATATCAACGACTCGCTCGGTCATACGATAGGCGATCAATTGCTGCAATCGGTTGCCGAACGCCTGGCATCCTGTGTTCGCGTGACTGATACCGTGTGTCGTCAGGGCGGTGACGAATTTGTCATTCTGCTGGCTGAAATCGCCCGGCCGCACGATACGACGCAGGTTGCAGAAAAGTTGCTGGCAGCCTTTGCCTTGCCGCACCTGATCGGTGGTCAGGAACTGCATATCACCCTGAGTATCGGTATCAGTGTTTATCCGGATGACGGCACGGATGTCGATACGGTGATGCAGAACGCCGATACGGCGATGTATCACGCCAAGGAAAACGGTCGCAACATGTTCCAGTTTTTCACGGCAGAAATGAACACGCAGGCTGTACGCCGCCAGTTCATTGAAAGCAGCTTGCGCCGTGCCCTGAAGCAGGGCGAATTTTTGCTGCATTATCAGCCACAGGTTGAACTAGCCTCTGGTGCGATTACCGGTGTCGAGGCGCTGGTACGCTGGTTGGACCCTAATTTGGGCATGGTCTACCCGTATGACTTTGTGTCGATTGCCGAGGAGTGCGGTCTGATCGTCCCGATTGGAAAATGGGTTTTACGCGAAGCCTGCCGGCAAACGCAGGCATGACTGAAGGCTGGCCTGCCTGCCGTACCGGTATCGGTCAATATTTCGGCAATGGAATTCCGGCAAAAGGGATTTATTGACGGGGTTGCCCTGGTTCTTGCAGAAACCGGCTTGCCTGCCAGATTCCTCGAACTTGAACTGACCGAAAGCATACTCATGCTCGATGCCGAGTCGTCGATCAGCGTGCTTGAAGCACTCAAAGCGCTGGGTGTGCTGCTGGCTATTGATGATTTCGGTACAGGTTATTCCAGCCTGAGTTATTTGAAGCGCTTTCCTATCCATACCCTGAAAATTGATCAGTCATTTGTACGCAATCTGGCGACCAATAACAATGACGCAACCATCGTCAGCGCGGTCATTGGTATCGGCATCAACCTCAAACAACGGGTGATTGCCGAAGGGGTGGAAACGCAGGTGCAACTGGCTTTTCTTCAGACAAAATTTTGTGATGCAGGGCAGGGCCATTTGTTCAGCCATCCGCTGGCGGCCGATGAGTTTGCCCATTTGCTGGTTAATGGTGGCGACTTGCGTCTGAGCTAACAGGCTCAAATAGCCGGGCTTCGCAACACCCGTATGCCTGCTATGTTCGGCAGCGCACCGAGCGATCCGGGGATTGTGCATAAGCTGGATATCCAAGGGCTGCACTCGCGGAATGCCCTGTCGCGATTTGATTTCCTGGAAAGGTCCTGAATTGAGCGCCGGCAACAAGCTTTTTGAGTATTTTCGGCAATTGAAAACCAGCCTTCACGCTAGTGAATGGCCGCAACTTTCAGCCAACGAAGAACCACCTTTGCGTTCGGAGTTATTTAGCGCCGATCAGATGGCGCAACATGGCAAGGCGCTTGCCGCCTCGCACCAGATGGCAACCGGGCGTGCTGCTGACCAGCTTCTGGATAGGCTGGCGACCAATGAGGCGACCCTGGTTGAGGTGTGCAAGTTGTTGACCTCTGGCGTTACCGAGGGGCGCGTGATATCGCCAGCCGGCGAATGGCTGCTCGATAATTTCTACCTGATTGAAGAGCAGATACGTACGGCCAAGCGCCATTTGCCGAAAGGCTATAGCCGCGAATTACCACGTTTGTTGCTTGGGCCATCAGCCGGACGGCCCAGGGTCTATGACATCGCTTTGGAGGCGGTGGCGCATGGCGATGGTCGCGTTGATGGCGAGACGCTAAGCCGCTTTGTGGCGGCCTACCAGACTGGCTCGGCACTGAAGCTTGGCGAGTTGTGGGCGATCCCGATCATGTTGCGGCTGGCCGTTATCGAAAATTTGCGGCGCGTAGCGGTGCAGATTGCCGCCGGCTGGGTCGAGCGCAGCATGGCGGGCACCTGGGCCGACAAGATGGCGGAGACCGCCGAGAACGACCCCAAGAGCCTGATTCTTGTAACGGCGGACATGGCGCATTCCAACCCGCCCATGGTCAGCGCCTTCGTTGCAGAATTGGCACGCCGTTTGAAAGGGCGCGGGCCGGCCCTGGCTTTGCCGCTGACCTGGATTGAGCAGCGCCTTGCCGAATCAGGGTTGACCATTGAACAACTGGTACAAAGCGAGAATCAGCAACAGGCCGCTGATCAGGTCTCGATCAGCAACAGCATCGGCAGCCTGCGCGTGTTGGGGGCGATGGATTGGCGCCAATTTGTCGAATCGATGAGCGTCGTCGAGCAAACCTTGTTTGAAGACCCGGACGGTATTTATGGCCGGATGGATTTTGCCACGCGTGATCGTTATCGCCATGCCACGGAAGCTTTGGCCAAAAATGGGAATCTTTCCGAGGGTGAGGTGGCACGCAAGGCGGTTGAGTTGGCGCATGCCGCAATCGGTGAGCGACATCGACACGTCGGCTATTTTCTGATTGACAAGGGTTTGCCAGCGCTTGAAGCGGCAGTGGATGCCAGGTATTCCGCTATCGAAACTTTGCGCAGAGTGGCGTCACGTCATGCCTTGTTTTTGTATCTGGGCGCGGTGCTGCTGATTACGGTAATGTTTGCAGGGGGATTGCTGACCCAGGCAATTGCTTTGAGCGTACCGGATTGGACATGGCTACCGATCACCCTGCTGGGGGTGCTGGCCGGCAGCCAGATGGCTGTGGCGCTGGTCAATTGGCTGGCGACCCTGCTGGTCAGCGCCCATCCCTTGCCGCGCATGGATTTCTCGAAGGGCATTCCGCCTGCCTCGCGAACCTTGGTCGTGGTGCCGACCATGCTGACCAGCGCCGCTGGTATTGAGGATCTGGCCGAGGCGCTGGAAGTCCGCTTTCTGGCGAATCGCGACCCCAGCCTGAGTTTTGGTTTGCTGACCGATTTTCGCGATGCCGATCAGGAAAATCTGCCTGAAGATGGCCCGCTACTGGTGCTGGCCAAGGCGCGCATAGATGAATTGAACGAAAAATACACTTGTTTCGGTCAACCGGAAAAAAGTGACATTTTTTTCCTCTTCCATCGCGGGCGGCGCTGGAATGCGCATGATTCGGTCTGGATGGGTTACGAGCGCAAACGTGGCAAGCTGGCCGATCTCAACGGTTTGCTGCGCGGTGCCGGGCAGGGCGCTTTTGCGCTGGTCGTCGGCGATCTCGCCGCGCTGACTGAGGTCAAATACGTCATTACGCTGGATACCGACACCCAGTTGCCGCGCGATGCGGCGCAACAGTTTGTCGGTGCCATGGCGCACCCGCTTAATCGCCCGTATTACGATCCGGAAAAAACCGGGTTACAGCGGGTTACGGCATCCTGCAGCCGCGTGTCGCGGTCAGTTTGCCGGGAACGAATCGCTCCCATTTTGCTCGTTTGTATGGCGGTGATACGGGTATCGATCCTTACACGCGCGCAGTCTCGGATGTTTATCAGGATGTCTTTGGCGAAGGTTCCTTCATCGGCAAGGGTATTTACGACGTCGATGTCTTTGAGCAGGCCTTGGGTGGTCGTTTCCCTGAGAATCGCGTATTGAGCCACGATCTGATCGAAGGCTGCTATGCCCGCGCCGGGCTGCTCAGTGACGTGCATTTGTATGAGGATTATCCAGCGCGTTACAGCGCTGATGTCAGTCGTCGCCAGCGCTGGATACGTGGTGACTGGCAACTGAGCGGCTGGTTGCGCCGCCGCGTACCGGCAAACAACGCAGGCCGGCAAAGCAACCCGCTGTCGCCCCTGGCGCAGTGGAAATTGTTCGATAACCTGCGGCGCAGTCTGGTACCGGCATCACTGGTTATTTTGTTTTTACTGGGCTGGATCATTTTCCCGGCTGCCTGGTGGTGGACCGGGGGAGTTATCGGCCTGCTGGTCATCGCCCCTCTTATTGCCGCCTTGCTTGACCTGCTGCGCAAACCGGATGAAGTTCTGCTGCGCCAGCACTTTGCCGCTGTTGCCGATTCTCTGCTGCGGCATGGCAAGCAATTGATATTCGAGTTGGCCTGCCTTCCCTACGAAGCATTGTTCAGTCTCAACGCCATTGTTTGCACCAGTTGGCGCATGTTGATCAGCCACCGGCGTTTGCTCGAATGGAATCCGTCGAGCGAGGTTGATCGTCAACTATCGCGGCCGGACCGGAACAGTCTTGCTGCTACCTTCCGAACGATGTGGGTTGGTCCGCTGATAGCAGCCGTCCTCGCTATTTATCTGACTGGCTTTGCGCCGGAAATACTGCCTATTGCAGCACCCATACTGCTGCTGTGGTTAAGCTCTCCAGCTTTGGCCTGGTGGATCAGCCGTCCGTTATCCAGGCATCAGGCCAGTCTGAGCGTTGAACAGCGTTTGTTCCTGCGGGCGCTATCGCGGCGAACCTGGGCATTCTTTGATAATTTTGTCGGGCCGGACGACAACTGGCTGCCGCCGGATAATTTCCAGGAATATCGCGTTGCGTCGATTGCCCACCGCACCTCGCCGACCAATATCGGCATGGCGCTACTGGCCAATTTTTCCGCCTATGACTTTGGATATATTCAGGCCGGAAAACTGGTTGACCGTAACATTCACACGCTGGCGACCATGGCGCAGCTAGAGCGTTACCGGGGGCACTTTTACAACTGGTACGACACCCAAACCCTGCAACCCTTGCTGCCCAAGTACATTTCGACGGTGGATAGCGGCAATCTGGCCGGCCATCTGCTGACCCTGCGCGCCGGTTTGCTGGACTTGCTTGATCAGACTATCTTGTCGGCGCAAGTGTTTGCCGGACTCAGTGACACTTTCGGACTGCTCGCCGACTCAATAGACGGCATTGGTGCCGGCCCGATGAAGGAGTTTCGTCAGGAACTGGATCTGGCTACCGACCGTTTGCCAAGAACCCTGTCAGCCGATTATTTGAGCCTGCAAAAGCTGGCGGCGATTGCGGCGCGACTGCAAATCAAACTGACCGGTAGTATCAACGAACGCTCGGGTAGTGTGCCCGATAGCGAAGCGCTTGAATGGGCCCCTGCGCTGCTCATGCAATGCCAGGAGGCGCTGAATGAATTGAACTTGCTGGCTCCCTGGTTGGTTTTGCCAGCGCCACCGGTTGGGTTGGAGTCCTGCCTGGCTAGCTTTCTCAAACTTGCCAGCATACCGACCTTGCGCCAATTGGCGAAGCTGGATACGGATTTCTTTCAGGAAATCGAAAGTCATCTGACGGTTGTTGCAACGCCAGCCCAACGCGATTGGCTAGTCGAAATGCGTCGCCACATTACAACGGCAAGCGTCAACGCGCGCAACCGGATCATCGCCATCGAAACCCTGGCGCTGCAGTCCGGCGAATTCGCCAACATGGAATATGGCTTCCTGTACGACAAAACGCGCCATTTGCTGACTATCGGTTACAACGTGGCCGAGCAACGCCTCGATACCAGTTATTACGACCTGCTGGCCTCGGAAGCGCGCTTATGCAATTTTGTCGCCATCGCCCAAGGGCAGCTACCGCAGGAAAGCTGGTTTGCGCTTGGCCGCCTGCTCACCGTTACCGGTGGTGAACCGGCGCTGCACTCATGGAGCGGATCGATGTTCGAATACCTGATGCCGCTGCTGGTCATGCCGACCTACGACAACACCTTGCTCGACCAGACCTGCAAGGCGGCGGTGGCGCGGCAGATTGAATATGGCAATCAACGCGGCGTGCCATGGGGGATTTCGGAATCCGGCTACAACACCGTCGACCTCCATCTCAATTATCAATACCGCCCCTTTGGCGTGCCCGGTCTTGGCCTCAAACGCGGTCTCGGCGAAGATCTGGTGATTGCGCCCTACGCCTCGGCGCTGGCCCTGATGGTGGCGCCGGAAGCCGCTTGTCTCAATTTGCAACGACTGGCCGGCGAAGGTTTTGTCGGCAAGTTCGGTTTTTTTGAAGCCATCGATTACACGCCGGCTCGCCAGCGGCGCGGGCAATCGAATGTCGTGATTCGCTCCTTCATGGCGCACCACCAGGGCATGAGTCTGCTTGCCCTGGCTTATCTGCTGCTCGATCGCCCGATGCAGCGCCGCTTCGAGTCTGACCGGCTGTTCCAGGCCGTGATGTTGTTGCTGCAGGAACGGGTGCCGAAGGCGACAGCCTTGTTCTCGCATACGGCGCAACTCTCTGAAGTACGTGCAGCACCGGTCGATGAGGAAAAGCGGATACGCGTATTCACCACGCCAGATACGCCGATCCCTGAAGTGCAGTTGCTATCCAATGGCCGCTACCATGTAATGCTGACCAATGCCGGCGGGGGTTATAGCCGCTGGAAGGATTTGGCTGTCACGCGCTGGCATGAAGACAGCACTTGCGATAACTGGGGCACCTTTTGTTATATCCGTGATGTGGCGAGTGGGGTGTTCTGGTCGAACGCTCATCAGCCGACGCTGAAGCGCCCGGACAACTACGAAGCGATATTCTCCGAAGGGCGCGCTGAATTTCGTCGACGCGATGCCGTCGGTACGGGTGATGGCCAGATTGAGACATACACCGAAATCGTCGTCTCGCCGGAAGACGATATCGAGCTGCGCCGGGTCCGCCTGACCAATCGCTCCCGCCAGCGCCGGGAAATTGAAATTACCAGTTATGCCGAAGTGGTGATTGCGCCGGCGATTGCCGATGCGCTGCATCCAGCGTTCAGTAATCTGTTTGTGCAGACTGAAATCCTGCGTGACCGGCGCGCCATCCTGAGTACCCGGCGACCGCGTTCGGCGGATGAAAAATCACCGTGGATGCTGCACTTGATGGTGGTGCATGGTGCGGAAAGCAGCGACGTTTCCTTTGAGACTGATCGCGCCCGTTTTATCGGCCGCACACGCACCACCGCTGCCCCACTGGCCATGATCGAGCCATCTCCACTCTCGGATAGCGCGGGTTCGGTGCTCGATCCGGTGGTCGCCATTCGCTATCGCATCATGCTGGAACCGCAGCAGATGGCGACGATTGATATGGTGTCGGGGATTGCCGACACCCGTGATATTGCCCTTTGCCTGGTTGATAAATACCAGGACAGGCATCTGGCCGACCGAGTATTTGACCTGACCTGGACGCACAGCCAAGTCGTTCTGCGCCAACTCAATGCGAGCGAGGCCGACACGCAATTGCATGCGCGTCTGGCCAGTTCGGTTATCTACGCCAATGCCTCGTTACGCGCTGAGGCAGGCATCCTGATCCAGAATCGCCGTGGTCAGTCCGGGCTTTGGGGTTACGCCATCTCTGGTGATCTGCCAATTGTCCTGTTGCAAATCGGCGATGCCGCCAATATTGATCTCGTGCACCAACTTGTTCAGGCGCACGCCTACTGGCGGATGAAAGGGCTGGCGGTCGATCTGGTGATCTGGAATGAAGAGCATTCGGGCTATCGCCAGCGCTTGCAGGAACAGATCATGGGGCTGATTGCCTCGGGTATCGAGGCGAGTGTGATTGATCGACCAGGCGGTATCTTCGTTCGCCCAGCCGAGCAGATTTCCAGCGAGGACCGTATTTTGCTGCTCTCGGTCGCACGCGCCATCATTACCGATGGCCGGGGAACTCTGGCCGAACAGCTGGACCATCGCACATTTGTCGAGCCACGTGTCCCGCGACTCACTGTCACGCGTCCGTATCGCGCGGAAACGTCGCCGGCAATCGCCGCTGTTGGCCGTGATCTGATTCTCAGCAACGGGCTGGGCGGGTTTACGCCGGATGGGCGTGAGTACGTCATTACGCTAGCGCCCGGCCAGACAACCCCGGCGCCTTGGTCTAACGTGCTGGCCAATCCGCATTTCGGGACAGTGATTTCGGAGAGTGGCGTCGCCTACACCTGGAGCGAAAATGCCCACGAATTCCGCCTGACGCCGTGGCACAACGACCCGGTGAGCGATGCCAGTGGTGAAGCGCTGTACATTCGTGATGAAGAAAGTGGCCTCTTCTGGTCGCCTAGCCCGTTACCCGCCCGCGCTACAAGCACTTACGTGATCCGCCATGGCTTCGGCTACAGCGTCTTTGAGACCGAAGTCGACGGTATCAGCTCGGAACTTTGGGTTTACGTGGCGCTGGATGCTACGATCAAATTCTCGGTACTAAAAATACGCAATAAATCCGGTCGACCGCGACAGCTTAGCGCCACCGGCTACGTCGAGTGGGTGCTGGGTGATCTACCAGCCAAGTCAGCCATGCATGTCACGACCGAGATTAATGCCGAGAACGGTGCGCTTTACGCACGAAACCCGTACAACCCCGAGTTTTCCGAGCGGGTTGCCTTCTTCGATGTCGATACCCCGACGCGCAACGTCAGTGGCGACCGCACGGAATTCATCGGGCGTAACCGCAGTATGCACAACCCGGCAGCCATGCAGCGAGCGCGGCTTTCAGGCAAGGTTGGTGCCGGTCTCGATCCCTGTGCCGCGCTTCAGGTGAATTTTGAACTGGCGGTTGGGCAAGAGCGCGAGATTGTTTTCCGGCTCGGAGTAGGGCGCAATGCTGAAGATGCCGGCCAACTCGTCCAGCGTTTTCGCGGTGCTGCGGCAGGGCGCAATGCACTGGAAGCAGTTTGGGCCTATTGGAAGCAAACACTAGGCACGGTTCAGGTGGAAACCCCCGACGCCGCACTCAATGTTTTGGCCAACGGCTGGCTGGTCTATCAAACTCTTGCCTGTCGACTGTGGGCGCGCAGCGGCTACTACCAGTCGGGCGGCGCTTTTGGTTTCCGTGATCAATTACAGGATGTGATGGCGCTGATTCACGCCGAGCCGGGTCTGGTTCGCGAACACATGTTGCTTTGCGCCAGCCGTCAATTTCAGGAGGGTGATGTGCAGCACTGGTGGCATCCACCCTCTGGCCGCGGTGTGCGTACACATTGTTCCGACGATTACCTGTGGTTGCCTCTGGCCGTCTGCCGCTATGTCAAATACACGGGGGATACCGGCGTACTCGATGAAACGGTACATTTCCTCGAAGGTCGTGCGGTCAACCCCGAAGATGACTCATATTTTGATCTGCCGAACCGCTCCCTTGAGGTAGCCAGCCTTTATGAACATTGCCGGCGCGCTATCAGGCATGGACTACGCTTTGGTGATCGTGGCCTGCCATTGATGGGCTCGGGCGACTGGAACGACGGCATGAACCTGGTTGGTATCCACGGCAAGGGCGAAAGTGTCTGGCTCGGCTTCTTCATGTGCGAGGTTTTTCGGCAGTTTGCGGCAGTGGCGCGAGACCACGACGACCTGCCGTTTGCTGAATTTTGCGTCGATGAGGGTGCCCGCCTGCACCAAAGTATCGAACAGCACGCCTGGGATGGCGAGTGGTATCGCCGCGCTTATTTCGATAATGGAACAACATTGGGATCGGCCAGTAACGACGAGTGCCAAATCGATTCAATCTCGCAAAGCTGGTCTGTGCTTTCTGGCGTCAACAATCTGGAGCGTTCGCGCAGTGCCATGAATGCGGTTGATCAACGTCTGGTGCATCGCAACGAAGCACTGATTCAGTTACTTGATCCACCCTTCGATAAGTCGAATCTGGACCCCGGCTACATCCGTGGCTACGTTCCTGGCGTGCGGGAAAATGGTGGGCAATACACACATGCTGCAGTATGGGCAGCAATGGCCTTTGCCGAACTGGGCGACAGCAAACGCGCGTGGGAACTGATGAATATGATCAACCCGGTCAATCATGCACAATCAGCCGCCAGGGTAGATATCTACAAAGTCGAACCTTACGTCGTATCCGCCGATCTCTACGCCCGGCCACCGCATCGAGGACGGGGTGGCTGGAGTTGGTATACCGGCTCGGCGGGCTGGACCTATCGGCTTATCCTGGAGTCTCTATTAGGCCTGCGGCGCGAAGGTGATCATCTCTATCTAAATCCATGCCTGCCGGCAGAGTGGCCAAGCGTGCAGATGCAATATTGCCATTACCAGACGATCTATCACATTTCAATTTCTCAAATTCCTGAGGACGCTGGAGAGTTCAGTGTGATGCTGGATGGTGCTTGTCAGAAAGGTAATTATGTCCAGTTGGTTGATGACCATGCCGTGCATGTGGTCGAGGTGCGCGTTCATGCCTGTCAATTCCGAGGAAATGATTAGAGCAGTTTTTTCTCTCGCGTTCTGATTGAATGACTATGGCTAGCGTACATGACAGAGTTAATCAAAAAAGCCCCGAGATCAATGATCTCGGGGCTTTTGATTGGCTAGTTGCAGCTTACGCTTTAACTCAACCGCAGGTTCCAACAGCGCCGCATGCGGTACAGAAGTCACAGCCATCCTTGCGGATCATGGTGTGATTGCCGCATTCCGGGCAGAGCTTGCCTTGGGTTGGCAGTACCTTGTTGCTGCTGGAGTTTTCCGGCGCTTCGAGGATGCCCATTTGCTGTAGTGGGAAGCCCTTGTCGTCGAGGATACCGAGCATCGAATAACGGTGGATGATCAGGTTGGCGATATAGGCAACCGTTGAAGGGTAGGTCTGCTGCTTGCGCGAACCGGGAACAAAGGCCATGAAGTCGCCGAAGGGCTCGGAGTAGTCGATCAGCTTGCGCAGCTTCATGCCGATCCAGGCCGGGTCGAGGACGCGCATGTCGAGCGAGAGCAGCTTGGAGAGGCCGTCGAGGGCGCGCGGGTAGTTGCCGGACAGCCACATCGAGTAGGGGCGGGTAACGCCGTCGGGCAGGGTGATTTCTTTTAAGCCGAGGACGAAATCTTCACCGGTTGATGGGTTGTTGATGTCTACCGTCCAGGACAGCGTGCCGTCGGTGCCGGTTTTTGGCTCCTTGGCGCTGAACAGGGCGTCTTTCACCGGCGTCGGGCCTTCATGTTTGAAGGCGCCGAGTTGCTCGCAACGCCAGGCGATGACCTGGGCCATGGCGGAGACGACGGATGGCACGCGCTTGCGCTCGCCGTGTGGCGGCATCGGCATTTCGAAGGAGTCGCCCGGTGTCTTGGAGAGCGCTTCCAGCTTCATTTCCAGCCAGCCGTGGTCTTTGGCGCGCATGTCCATCGACAAGGTTTTGGCGACAGCGCCGAGGCCGCGCGGTTCGGCTGGGCCGTTGGCCCAGACTTCGAACGGCCAGGCCTTGCCTTCCGGCTCAACGTGGCCGACGAACAGTGCGAACTTGCCGATCGGCGAGTCGATCATGTAGGTCCAGCATAGATTGCCTTCCGGCAGGTTTGGGCGGCCCGGCCAACGCAGGCTGGAGAGAACCGGTGCCGGGAGGTTCTTGATCGACAAACGGCGGTTGGTATCGGAGACAAAATCTTGCGGTGATTTGGCGTCGACCGTAACACTTTCGGATTTCGGCGCTTCGCTGGTCACGGAGAGTACTGAACCCAGAACGCTATTCGGGCGATAGGTGGCGAGGCCCTTGAGGCCGGCCTTCCAGGCACTCATGTAGAGGTCCTGGAAGTCTTCGTAGGGATAATCGCCCGGTACGTTAACCGTTTTGGAGATCGAGGTGTCGATGTGCGGGGCGACAGCGGCAACCATGTCGGCGTGCGCCTGGGCGGAAATTTCGAGTGCCGTCACGAAGTAGTCAGGCAATTTGGTGACGTCGCCGCCGGTGTGTTTGTACAGACGCCAGGCGTAGTCTTCAACCGAGTATTCCTTGAGCGTGCCGTCCGGCATGCGCTTTTTGCGGTTGTAGGTCCAGGAGAATGGCGGTTCGATGCCGTTCGAGGCATTGTCGGCGAAAGCCAGCGAAATGGTGCCGGTGGGTGCGATCGACAGCAGGTGCGAGTTGCGCAGGCCGTGTTTGCGGATTTCGGCCTTGACCTCAGCCGGCAGGCGCGAGGCGAAGTTGCCGCCGGAGAGATAGAGTTCGGCATTGAACAGCGGGAAGGCGCCGCGTTCCTTGGCCAGTTCGACCGAATACAGATAGGCGGCATCGCGCATGCTCTCGGTAATGCGGGTAGCCATGGCACGGGCTTCCGGCTTGTCGTAGCGCAGGCGCAGCATGGTCAGGGCATCGCCGAGGCCGGTGTAGCCAAGGCCGACACGGCGCTTGTTGGCGGCTTCCTGTTGCTGACGATCAAGCGGCCAATGGGTTGCGTCGAGCACGTTGTCGAGCATGCGGGTGGAGATGCGGCAAACTTCCTCGAAGGTGGCGAAATCGAACTCAGCCTGTTCGGAGAAAGGATGCTTGATGTACAGCGTCAGGTTGATTGAACCCAGGCAGCAGCAGCCATACGGCGGCAGCGGCTGTTCGGCACAGGGGTTGGTCGCCTCGATCACTTCGCAGTAATTGAGGTTGTTGTCCTTGTTCATGCGATCCAGGAACAGGATGCCCGGCTCGGCGTGATCGTAGGTGGACTTCATCACCTGGTCCCACAGGTCGCGAGCGCGCACCTTGCGGTACACCCACATGCCGTCGTCGCGCTGGTAGGCACCGTCGGCGCGCATGTCGGCATTCGGCTCGGCACGATGCAGCAACTCGACAACGCCATCCGCATCAACCGCTTCCATGAACGGGTCGGTGACGCCGATGGAAATATTGAAGTTGGTCAGGTCGCCTTTGTCTTTGGCGTGGATGAAGATTTCGATATCCGGATGGTCGCAGCGCAAGACGCCCATTTGCGCACCGCGACGGGCACCGGCAGATTCAACGGTTTCACAGGAGCGGTCGAAAACACGCATGTAGGAAACCGGACCGGAAGCGCGTGACTGGGTACCTTTAACGCGGGCACCTTGCGGACGAATGCTGGAGAAGTCATAACCGACGCCACCACCACGGCGCATCGTTTCCGCCGCTTCGGCCAGTGCGGTATAGATGCCGGGCTTGCCATCGGTGTTCTCGACGATGGAGTCGCCAACCGGCTGCACGAAGCAGTTGATCAGCGTTGCTTGCAGGTCGGTACCGGCAGCGGAGTTGATGCGACCCGCAGGAACGAAACCATTTTCCTGCGCCCAGAGGAACTTGGCTTCCCAATGCGCGCGGTCGTTTTCCTGCTCGACCTGGGCCAGTGCATAGGCAACGCGCTTGCGCACGTCATGGACATTGGTTTCCTTGCCCTTGGCATATTTTTCAATGAGCACTTCGCCGCAAATTTCCTGCTCTTGCAGGGGCGCGTACTTCGGTGCGGCGGGGATATCGGTCAGCGAAAGCTGTTCGGATACTGGGCTCATTTATGCTCCTCTCAGAAACTTTGGTTGTCTGGTTTGTTTGTCTTCGAATGTCGCCAATCTACTATATCTAGTGGGTTGCTGCAATATATTGACTATATGCAGTGTTTTTGCCTTTGCCTGGAAGTGCTTCGTCATGCCCGAAAAAAGCCCGAAAAAACAAAGCCCCGAGACCTTTCGGCCTCGGGGCAGGAGATTTGTAAAACTTGTTTTTACAGGCTGAGCAGCGTCTGTGCGTGGTGTGCCATCATCCACTCTTCATTGGTCGGAATAACCAGCACATCCACGCTGCTGTTACCTGCAGAAATATGCAGATCATGACGGGCGTTGGCTTCCGGATTGAGGCGTATGCCTAGCCATTCGGACTGAATACAGACCCGGCGACGTACCTCAGCCGCATGCTCGCCAATGCCGCCAGTGAACACCACGGCATCGAGACCGCCCGCCGCCGCAGCCAGCGAACCCAGTTCGCGGGCGATGCGGTAGCAGAACAGATCGACCGCTTCCTGAGCTTCAGGCTTGTCGCTGGAGAGCAGGGTGCGCATGTCTTGGGAGATGCCGGAAACGCCGAGCAGGCCGGATTCCTTGTAAAGCATCTTGGTCATGTCCTTGACGCTGAGGTTTTTGGTTTCCATCAAGTGCAGGATGACGCCCGGGTCGAGGTTGCCGCAACGCGTACCCATGACCAGACCATCAATGGTCGAGAAGCCGAGGGTGGTGGCGACGCATTTGCGATTGACCATGGCGGCCATACTGGCGCCGTTGCCAAGGTGAGCAACAACAACGCGGCCGTGGGCGCGATGTGAGTGCTGCGGCAGGGCGCGGGCAATGAATTCGTAGGAGAGGCCGTGGAAGCCATAGCGCTTGACACCTTCGGCGGTGATCGCGCGCGGCAGACCAAACATCTGGGCAACTTCCGGCTGGCTGCGGTGGAAGGCGGTATCAAAGCAGGCCACTTGCGGTACGTTTGGCAATAGCGCTTGCAGTGCGACAATGCCGGCCACGTTATGCGGCTGGTGGAGTGGGGCGAGTGGGGTGAAGCCTGTGAGATGGGCGAGAACCTGGGCGTCGATGACCGTCGGTTGCGAATAGCGGTCGCCGCCATGTACTACGCGATGGCCGACTGCGGCAATTTCCCAGCCGGTATAGGTGGCCGTGAACCATTTGAGCAACGCGTCAAATGCTTGTGCGTGGCTGACGCGTTCGCCGCTCAATATCTGGTCGGCAATGCGTTCGCCATCACGATTTTTGGCGACCATTTTGGTTTCTTCAGCACCGATGCCGTCGATTTGGCCGGACACTTCGGCAACCGGCGAAATTGGGTGGTCAAGCGGGAAAAGCGCGAATTTGATTGATGATGAACCCGCGTTGATAGTGAGAATGCCACGAGACATTTATGCTGTTCCTTTTTTACGTGCAGCGTGAGCGACCATGGCGGCGATAACGCACGAAGCCGTGCGTGTTTCTGCACTGTCAGCACGGCTGGTCAAAATGATGGGTACTTTGGTGCCGAGCACGATGCCGGCGGTCAGGGCGTTAGCCAGGTATTCAAGCTGCTTGGCGACCATGTTGCCTGACTCTAGATCGGGCACGACGAGGATTTCGGCATGACCAGCAACCGCCGACTTGATGCCCTTGGTCTTGGCGGCAACGATGGATACAGCATTGTCAAAAGCCAGCGGGCCATCAAGCAGGCCGCCCTTGATCTGGCCGCGATCTGCCATTTTGCACAGCGCAGCCGCATCAAGGGTGGACTGAATCTTGGGATTGACGGTTTCAATCGCCGAGAGAATCGCCACTTTGGGTTCGGGAATGCCAAGAATGTGTGCCAGATCGATGGCGTTCTGGATGATATCGACCTTGTCTTCCAGCGTCGGCTTGATATTGATGGCCGCATCGGTAATCAGCAAGGGGCGATGGTAGGTTGGCACATTCATAACAAAAACGTGGCTGATCCGGCGCGAGGTACGCAGGCCATTGGCGCGCGAAACCACTTCGCTCATCAACTCATCGGTATGCAGACTGCCTTTCATCAAGGCTTCAGCATCGCCGGTGCGCACCATTGAGACGGCCATCGCTGCCGAGTCGTGGCTGTGCTTGGCATTGACAATACGGATGCCGTGCAGGTCGATGCCGAATTCTTCGGCAACCGAACGGATTTTTGATTCCGGCCCGATCAGGAAGGGTTCGATGATGCCTTCCTGAAAGGCGATGACCGGGCCTTTCAGCGATTCAACATCGCAAGGATGGGCGACGGCCGTCGGAATCGGCTCCAGACCTTTGACGCTGGCCAGCAGGTTCAGGTAACGCTCGTGCTTGTCGTCGATGCGAATCGACGGCATGTGTTCTTGCCGAATGTGGGAGATTTTCTCGGATGGTGCCAGTACCTCGGCGGTGCCGCGCACGACTTGCAGGCCTTCCTGGTTGGTACAGACGCAATCGAGGATGACGTGCTTGTTGTGGTCGAATTTCTGCTTGGCAGTCACCGTAATGGTGATCGTGTCCCCAATGGTCACCGGGCGCGCGAAGTGCAGCGACTGATCAATCAGGATGGTGCCGGGGCCAGGGAACTGGGTGCCGAGCACCGTTGAGATCAGCGAGCCGCTCCACATGCCGTGGGCGATCACTTCGCGGAACATGCCGCTTTCGGAATAGTGCTGATCGGCCATGCCCGGATTCATGTCTCCGGTAAGGACGGCGAAAAGCTTGACGTCCTCTGGCATCAGCGTTCGGGTCAGACTGGAGGTGTCGCCGACGCGAATTTCCTCGTAAGTCTTGTTGACCAGATGGTGTTGATCACTGTGCTCATTCATTTTTTGGCTTCCTGGAAATAGCTGAAACGCACAAGGGCTGCTTTGTATTGTTTAGGCTGACTTTTGAGCGAGTTGCAACAGTTCTTGACGTTCCTGTTCGCGACGGCGCTCATGGGCTGCATTTTTCGATGGAATGTCGATAGATAAAGTCGGGTTTTGCTGCAACATTCGGTCGATTACCCACTGGTTGGCTTCGTAGGTAAATTCACGCGCAGCCAGTGGTGCGCCGGTAAAGGCTTCAACAAATAACGCGACAGCTGCCGAGCGGCTGACGCCGTATTCGCAATGCACCATGACTGAAATATCGAAAGGTGCGGCATGTAACTCTTTGACAAACTGGCTGATCTGAATCGCCATCAGGTGATCAAACATGCCCACCATGGGGGCGGGCAGAAATTCATCGGCAGGAATGGCATCAAAGAAAGAAAGGCGCAGGACATGACGGAACAAGGGGTCGAGATTTGCTTCCGGGGTGCCTGGGTCGGTGATCGAAATTACCGCCATGTAGGGGTTGCCAGCCAGTGACTCGGCCAGTTCCCGTGAGGCGTATAAAACGTGCTTGATGGTCATCTTGGGGGGCTTGCTATAAGTTGGAATGCAGCTTTTTGTCAGTAGCCGCTTATTCCATAAAAACAGGGTCGGAGAAAACCAGTGTTCCGTCTTTGCGCATCATCAGGTTGTCTGCTTTCATCAAATCGGGTAGTGCGTCGTATTCGCCAGAAAATACCTCCAATGCCTTCAGCGACTCCTGGACAGTATCGTTCCAGCCCATTGGTGTAACGACTAAATGGTGCAATGCAATGCGACCCATATCCTGGGCAAGGTTGCGCCAGAGCATGCAGGCATCGAAGTAGGACGTGGAAATTTTGCTCGCCAACTCGGTTGCATCACCGTCGCCGGGCAAGGGGTAGAGTTTTTCCACTTCAACAATATGGAAGGGGAATCCCCGGCTGGAACGGCCTGCTATGCCGTGATCAGCAAATACTATCGGGAAATGCCGTCCGGTCGGTCGATCATCTGCCGTGTAATAGGCATAGTCGGTGGGTGATGACAGAATTTTGAAGACGCGTTCCTGTCCATCAACGATGTCGCCATCAACCACGATGGTGCTTTCGCCGCGACCGATCTCCTGTCTTCCATTCAGAAGGGGATGATCGGGTATCGGGTCGGGAATGAGTTCGCCGCAATCATTGGCCATAAGGTTCTCCGCAGGCGCTGCCTAAAACCTCAAGAATACCGCAAAGGCGCTTGCAATCTGCGCCCTGCGGCCATTCTTGCTGTGCGGAATCAGGCGACGATATGAGCGCCCGCATCGACGTAGATGGTTTGCCCGGTCATGCCAGAAGAACCGGATGAACACAGGAAGCCAACCAGTGCGCCAACTTCTTCAATGGTCACGGTGCGGCCGAGCGGTGCCTTGACGGCATCGGATTCGAGCAACTTGTTGAAGTTGGTGATGCCGGAAGCGGCACGGGTCATGATCGGGCCGGGTGACACGGCAAAAACGCGAATGCCTTTGGGGCCGAGGTCGTAAGCCATGTAGCGTACAGCAGACTCAAGCGCCGCCTTGATGATGCCCATCACGCCGTAGTTACGCACAACGCGCTCGGCGCCGAGGTAAGACATGGTGATCAGTGAGCCACCTTCGGCCATCAACGGCTCCAGAGCCTTGGCCATGCGCAGAAAGCTGTGGCAGGAGATGTTCATGGCGGAATCAAAACCGGCTTCCGAGGTGTCAATGACGCGACCGTGCAGGTCTTCGGCTTCGCAGAAAGCCATTGAGTGGATGGCGAAGTCGATATGGCCGAATTCGGCACCGCATTTTTCGATAACGGCTTCGAGGCTGCCCGGTTGGGTAACGTCGAGCTTTTCAAAGATCTTGGCGCCCAAAGAATCAGCCAGCGGCTGGGTGTATTTGGCGGTTTTGTCGTTCTGGTAGGTGACGGCAATGTCGGCGCCGAGGTCGCGAACTGCTTTGGCGACGGCGAAGGCGATGGATTTGTCGTTGGCGATGCCGGTGATCAGGCCTTTTTTACCAGCCAGGGGCAAGTAAGTGCTGGTCTGTGCCAGCGTAGATTGGTCGTTATTTGTGTTCATGCTGTTCTTCCTTTCAGAAGGGATCAGGTTTTTTGCGGTACCTCACCTTTTCCACAGCCATCTTGAAGCGTGGTTGCAGTTGGTGCAGTGCACCATGGGCTTATTGTTGCACATTACTATTGCTTTTGGACGACAAATTTTTCAGAAAAATTGGTCGTTTTCTACTAATTTTGTGAAGTTCGGTAACTGCTTGCATATTGGTTGACCTGCGACAAACTCTTGTAACAACTTGGTGCTAGGCTTTCTGGTGTCATATGCTGGTTTCGGGAGGTTGTCGTGGCTCTGAGCGAAATGCACGCCGAAGCGGTGGCGGGGATCGTTGATCGAGTGGCTACGCGCTACAAGCGCGACCCGGTCAATATGTTGCAGATACTGCGTGAAGTGCAGGAGGCCTGTGACTGGCTCCCGCCGGAAGCGATTGATCGCCTGCAGACGGTACTCGGGGTACCGCGGACGAAAATTGAAGGAGTGGCCGGCTTTTACTCTTTCCTGTACACCGAGCCACGCGGCAAATATCGCATTCTTTTTTCCGACAACATCATTGATCGCATGGCAGGTAGCCAGCCGTTGATTGAGCGGCTTTGTGAAAATCTCTGGATCGAGCCGGGCAAGACCTCGGAAGATGGTTTGGTCAGCGTTGATGTCACTTCATGCACCGGCATGTGCGATCAAGGGCCGGCGCTGCTGGTAAATAATCGGGCAATTACGCGGTTGACCGCAACACGTATCGATGAAATCGCCGAACTGGTGCGCAATAAGACGCCGCTGAGTGAATGGCCGGCCGATTTCTTCAAAGTTGAGGACCATGTGCGCATGGCCGACATCATGCTCGGCTCAACCATGCAGCCTGGCGACGGCCTGCGCGCCGCCCGCGAGCGGACGCCGAGCGATGGCTATATGGCCTCCAATATGCGCTCATGGCGCGAAGGATTACCGTCCGGGATCAGCGGACCATCGGCCATGCTTGATGAAATCAAGCGCGCTAATCTGCGTGGCCGTGGCGGTGCCGGCTTTGCTACCGGCCTGAAGTGGGAGGCCTGCCGCAATGCCCAGATGAAGCCGGGCCAGCAGCGTTTTGTCGTGTGTAATGCTGACGAAGGCGAACCGGGAACCTTCAAGGACCGTGTGCTGCTTACGGCTCATGCCGATCTGGTCTTTGAGGGAATGACTGTTGCGGCTTACACCATTGGCGCGCGGCGCGGCTTTCTCTACCTGCGTGGCGAGTATCACTATCTGCTCGAGCCCCTCAATGCCATTCTGGAACGGCGGCGCAAGGAAAACATGCTGGGTAATGACATCCTGGGTATTCCGGGGGCGGATTTCGAGATCGAGATTCACCTCGGCGCCGGTGCCTATGTTTGCGGCGAAGAATCGGCACTGATCGAATCGCTCGAAGGCAAGCGCGGCACACCACGTAATCGGCCACCGTTCCCGGTGACCAATGGTTATCTCGATCAGCCAACCATCGTCAATAACGTTGAAACTTTTGCTGCAGCGGCACTGATCGCGCTCAATGGTGGCGATTGGTATGCCGCCATCGGCACCAAACACTCGGCTGGCACCAAGATTCTCTCAGTGTCCGGCGATTGTGAGCGACCAGGCGTCTATGAATACCCGTTCGGGGTCAGCATACGCCAGGTGCTGGAGGATTGCGGAGCCAAGGATACGCAGGCAGTGCAAGTCAGTGGGCCATCCGGTATTTGTGTGGGTGTCGATGAATTCGACCGCACCATTGGTTTTGAGGATATCCCAACGGCTGGCGCCTTCATGATGTTCGACCAGACCCGTGACATGTTTGAGGTGGCGCGCAACTTTGTTCATTTCTTCCAGCACGAAAGCTGCGGCTTCTGCACACCGTGCCGGGTGGGCACCTCGCTGCTCAAGAACCTGATGGATAAATTGCACAACGGCCACGGTTCACCGTACGACTTTGCCGAAATCGAGAAGCTCAACCAGTTGCTGCAAGCCATGAGTCACTGCGGTCTTGGCCACACCGCCTGCAACCCGGTGCTCGACACCATCGCCAAGTTCCGCCCGGCTTACGACCAGCGGATGGAGCACGACGAATTCAAACCCGCCTTCGATCTCGATCGGGCCTTGTCAGAAGCACGGCAGATGACGCGGCGCGATGATCCGGGTGCGCATATCACCGGTCACAATGTCGCCTTAGGGGAGGAAGCATGAGCCATACCTTTACGCTGGACGGCAAGACCATTCCCTTCGAGGACGGCCAGACCATCATTCAGGCGGCAAGCAAGGCCGGGGTATTCATTCCGCACCTGTGCTATCACCCGGAATTCAAGCCGCACGGTTCATGCAAACTGTGCACGGTCAAGGTCAATGGCCGGCAGACGGCTTCCTGCACCATGCGCGCTTCGGCCGGCATGGTCGTCGAAAACAACACCGAAGAACTCAATGCTGAACGCCGGGCGCTGACCCAGATGCTGTTCGTCGAGGGCAATCATTTCTGCCCGTCGTGCGAAACGAGCGGCAATTGCCAGTTGCAGGCCACGGCCTACCACCTCGGCATGATGTCGCCACACTACGATCACTTCTTCCCAAGTCGCCCGGTTGATGCCTCGCACCCTGAGGTTTTGCTCGATTTCAACCGCTGCATCCTTTGCTCGTTGTGCGTGCGGGCCAGCCGCGATGTCGACGGCAAGAACGTATTTGCCCTCTCCGGGCGCGGCATCAAGACCCATCTGATCGTCAATGCCCGCTCCGGCAATCTGGCGGACACCAATTTCACGCTCAAGGACAAGGCGGCGCAGGTTTGCCCAGTGGGTGTCATCCTCGTAAAGCGTAATGGATTTGCGGTGCCGATTGGCGAACGTCGCTATGACAATGTACCCATCGGCGACAGTCTTGAAACAGCCACGGAGGGCCGCTGAGATGAACGCGCCCGTCAAGAAAAAACTCAAGGTAGCGACCACCTCGCTGGCCGGCTGCTTCGGTTGCCATATGTCTTTTCTCGATATTGACGAGCGGCTGTTCACGCTGCTTGAACACATTGAATTTGACCGTTCGCCGCTGACCGACATTAAAGAGGTCCACCCGGAGTGCGACATTGGCATCATCGAAGGCGGTCTGTGCAACGCTGAAAACGTGCATGTGCTGCGCGATTTCCGCAAAAACTGCAAAATCCTGATCGCCATCGGCGCCTGCGCCATCAATGGTGGTTTGCCGGCGCAACGCAATCACTTGCCGCTCAGCGCCATTCTGGAAGAGGTTTATCACACCAGCCCCGGTCTGAGTAATGGCTTGATTCCGAATGACCCTGAGTTGCCCCTGCCGCTCAACCAGGTGCACCCGCTGCATGAAGTGGTCAAAATTGACTACTTCATTCCCGGTTGTCCACCCTCCGGCGATGCGATCTGGAAAGTGTTGACCGATCTGCTGGCCGGCCGCGAGCCCGAACTCGGCCACGGCTTAATGCATTACGATTGAGGTAGCGCAATGACTTATTCCCTCGAAACCGCTGAACATCCCGAGCGCCTGCGGCGCGTTGCCATTGATCCCGTATCGCGGGTTGAAGGCCACGGCAAGGTCACCATCCTGCTCGACGAGCACAACAAGGTGCATCAGGTGCGCCTGCACATCGTCGAATTTCGGGGCTTTGAAAAATTCATTCAGGGCCGCCCGTACTGGGAAGTGCCGGTCATGGTCCAGCGCCTGTGCGGCATCTGCCCGGTATCGCACCATCTCGCCGCGTCGAAGGCGATGGACATCATCGTCGGCGCCAAAAAGCTGACGCCAACTGCCGAGAAACTGCGCCGCCTGATGCACTACGGCCAGATGCTGCAATCGCACGCACTGCATTTCTTCCACCTCTGCTCGCCGGATCTGCTCTTCGGCTTTGACAGCGATGTAACGCGGCGCAATATCGTCGGTGTCGCCGCCGAGCACCCGGAAATCGCCAAGCGCGGCGTGCTGTTGCGCAAGTTCGGGCAGGAAGTCATCCGCATCACCTCCGGCAAACGCATCCACGGCACCGGTGCCGTACCGGGCGGCATGAACAAATCACTGACCATCGCCGAACGCGATGAACTGCTCAAGGATATTTATCAGATCGTTGCCTGGTCGCGCGATGCGGTGCATTTGATCCAGAAGGTTCATATTCAAGACCCCGGTCTTTACAACAGCTTTGGCATCTTCCGCTCCAATTTCATGTCCATCGTCGGGCATAACGGCGACCTCGACTTCTACCACGGCAGCCTGCGTGCCCGTGACGACAACGGCAAGATCATCTTCGACGGCGTCGATTACCAGCAGTACGACAAATACATTGAAGAAGAAGTCAAACCGTGGACCTACATGAAGTTCCCCTTCTTCCGCTCGCTGGGTAAGGAACACGGCTGGTACAAGGTCGGCCCCTTGGCACGCATCCAAAACTGCACGCAGATCTCCCCCCTTTGCCGAGCACGAGCGCAAGGAGTTCGTCGATTACGCCGGCGGCTCACCGATGCACGCACCGCTCGCCTACCACTGGACGCGGATGATCGAAATGCTGCACGCGGCGGAGGAAATCAAGAACCTGCTGCACGATGACGACCTGCTTGGCAGCGATCTGATGGTCAAGGGCGAGCGCCAGTTGGAAGGCGTCGGCGTAATCGAAGCGCCCCGCGGCACGCTTTTCCACCATTACCGCGTCGACGAAAACGACGTGGTGACGATGGCCAACCTCATCGTTTCCACCACCAACAACAACCAGGCGATGAACGAAGCCGTGCGCCATGTCGCCAAGCGCTACCTGCATGGCCGCGAAGTGACCGAAGGCCTGCTCAACCATATTGAAGTAGCGATCCGTGCATTTGACCCGTGTTTGTCCTGCGCAACCCACGCGCTCGGCAAAATGCCGCTGGCGGTTGAGCTGGTCGATGTCGAAGGGCAACAAGTCCACGCACTAAGCCGCTCATGACCGCCCCCGTCGTTGTCTTCGCCGTCGGCAACCCCAGTCGCGGCGATGACGCCATCGGGCCGGAATTGTGCAGTCGACTCGAAAAATGGCTCAAAAATGAAGGACTGGAAGATCAGGTCGAACTGATCGAAGATTTCCAGCTCCAGATCGAACACGTGCTGGACTTGCAAGGCCGCCAACTCGCCTTGTTCATCGACGCCGGCGAAAACACCCCCGCCCCCTACACCTTCAAACAAATCGCCCCCGCCACCGGCATCGCCCACACCACGCACGAACTTCCACCGGAAGCGGTGTTGCAGGTCTATCTGCAAACTGAAGGCTGCGAACCACCACCTTCATTCGTGCTTTGTGTGAGTGGAGAAAAATTCGAGCTCGGCGCGCCGTTGACCGTAACAGCCTCAAGCCATGTTGAAGCGGCGTTCACATTGTTGATGCAGCTTTGCCGGAAAGCATCATTGGTGGAGTGGCGTAGCATGATCGTGGATAAATCCAGCAAATTTTTGTGGCCTTATAGCGGTTGACCGTAACGGTCGATTCTGTGGCGTTTTTGGGTGAAAGCAGGGTTCGGGGCGTGATATGCTGATGTTCTGGTTTGGGGTATACCGTTTTTTCTTTGAACTAAAGCGAAGCGGACCCCTTTTATTCGAGTTGCCGGCCGGACCGAGGTAATCGTTGCTGGCAAAATTAAGCAGGTTTTTGCCGTCGACCGTAACAGTTCGCCCACAGGGCGATTCCAGCATGCGGCGGCGGGTGAGGCCGCGTGCTGCGGTTTCGGTAAGTTCTGTTCGCAGGCGCTGTTCAAGCCCAACGGTTGATTGCTCGGTTGTCATTTAATATTCTCCTGCGCCAGAGGGTGTTGCGTATCGTGAAAATGGGCTCAGGAATGGCAGAGCAGGGATGGGTCCCGTGTGGCGCTGTCTGACATCAGCTGAAGGTTGTCGATGACGGCGCTACTTGCCTTCTCCATAGCTTCAACATGCCTGAGCATGGTGTCGGGGTCGCCCCGTCCTTTGGCTTCCAGGGCTTGAATGCCCATGCGGTGAACCTCGATATGCGGTGGTTCGATTTCGCGATAACCCGGCAGGCGCGAGAAGCAATCCTTGCCTTCGCCTTCGTAATACCATTTGCCCAAACGACAGGCGGTATGTGTGGCGACTTTTTCCGGCGCGACATTTTCCAGGTCAAATAGCGCAAGGTAGATGCGGAATTTGAAGACGAGGTGGTCAACTTTTGCCACTTCAACAAAGCTTTTCAGCGCGCTGCCGGCAATCACTTCTTCCATCTTGTGCGATAGCCCCATCAAACGCTGCATATCTTCAGTGGCCTTGTTGCCTCGTTTGCTGAACTGGTCTGCTGTTTTGGAAAGGGTTTCCATGGCATTTTTTGCCGATGTCGAGTTATCGCGAATACCAACTACCAGGCCTTCGATTTCCTTGGTTGCCTTGGCGGTGCGCTCTGCGAGTTTTCTCACCTCGTCCGCAACCACGGCAAAGCCGTGCCCTGCCTCACCGGCACGCGCTGCTTCAATGGCGGCATTCAATGCGAGCAGATTGGTCTGGTCGGCAATTTCGTGGATGAGTTGCACAATGGCGCTGATTTCACCTGCCTGTTGCGCCAGACCGTCCACTTCACGGGCGGAATGCGCAGAGTCTTCTGCCAGTCGATGCAGGTCGGCAGCAATTTCGGTGGTGGTCTGTCCGCTGGCAATTGACACCTCAGCCGCTTCCAGCGCCCGGCTTTTTTCATCCTTGAGCAGATTGGCCATTTCACCGAGACTGCTTTGTGATCCGGCCAGCGTGTCATTGAAGCTAGCCAGGTTGCGCAAAACGGCTTTCAGCGTGTCGCACTCATTTTCTTTCGCTATCGCTGCTTGTTGCTGCATTTGCAGCATTCCCTTGAGCGAATCAATTTCAGCAGACAGAGCCTGTTCCCGCGATTTTGCGGCAGATAAGTCATTTTCAACGGCGACCAGGCCAGAACATTGCTTAACCCATTTCTGCGGAACGTATTGTTAGCCTGCGATTATAGAACTTTAGGTGGCCGCTCTCAGAGCACCGGAGATTGCGCTTGCCAGTTGCTCAATTTCCTCATCACTGACGATATACGGCGGCATCAAATAGACCGTATTCCCAATCGGCCGGATCAGCGCTTCATGTTCCAGCGCAGCGCGGTAGAACTTGCGCGAGAAGTACGGATCGTTGGTTTCGACATCGAAGGCGGCAATCATGCCGCGCTGGCGCAGATGTTTGACTCGCGGGTGAGCGGCGAGCGGGGCGAGGGCGGCGGAAATTTTTGCGGCTTTTTGGCGGTTGACCGTAACAGTTTGGTCCTGCTCGAAAATGTCGAGTGTCGCCAGCGCGGCGCGGCAGGCGAGGGGGTTGCCGGTGTAGGAATGTGAGTGCAGGAAGGCGCGGCTTACGGAGTCGTCGAGGAAGGCGGCGTAGATGATGTCGCTGCTCAGGACTATCGATAGCGGCAGGTAGCCGCCGGAGATGCCTTTTGACAGGCACATCAGGTCGGGCCGGATGCCGGCTTGTTCATGAGCAAAGAAGGTGCCGGTGCGGCCGCAGCCGACGGCGATTTCGTCGCAGATCAGATGGACTTCGTACTGGTCGCAAAGCTGGCGGGCAAGACGCAGGTATTCCGGGTCATACATCGCCATGCCGGCGGCACCTTGCACGAGCGGTTCGACGATCAGCGCGGCGATGTTGGCGCCGTGTTGTTCCAGATGATTTTCCAGCGCAGCTGCGGCGCGGCGGGCTACGTCGGCCGGTGTTTCGCCGGATTCAGCCAGCCGGAAATCAGGCGAAGGCACTACATGAGCGGCGCGCACCAGCGGCGCGTAGGCATCCTTGAAGATGGCAACATCGGTGACGGCCAGCGCACCCACCGTTTCGCCGTGGTAGCTGCCGGCGAGGCAGAGAAAATCTGCCTTTTCCGGGCGGCCGACATTGCGCCAGTAGTGGAAACTCATCTTCAGCGCAATTTCGGTGGCTGAAGCGCCATCCGAGGCGTAGAAGGCGTGACCGAGTGTGCCACCGGTCAGGGCAGATAAACGCTCGGAAAGTTCGATCACCGGCTGATGGGTGAAGCCGGCCAGCATGACGTGTTCCAGCGTTTCGAGCTGATCCTTCAAGGCGGCGTTGATGCGCGGGTTGGCGTGGCCGAAGAGGTTGGTCCACCACGAGCTGATGCCGTCGAGGTAACGCTTGCCGTCAAAGTCGTAGAGCCAGGCACCGCTGCCGCGGGCGATCGGGACCAACGGCAAGTGGCTGGCTGAACCGGTCTGCGCATGGTGCTGCATCTGCGTGCACGGGTGCCAGACGGCGGCTTGACTGCGGGCCAGCCAGTCCTGGTTCAACGACTTTTTCATCAATGCAGTGCTTGCGAATTGGCGGCCGCCTGTTCCGGCATTTCGGCGTGCACCAGTTCGGCATCCGGGTTGGGGAAGAGCGGGGCGCCGCAGTCGTCGCAGAATTCCATCGGAAAATGATGGTCGAGGAAAATGACATCCTTGACGCCGGCCTCACGCAAGACGGCTTCGATTTCACTGGCGGCATCGGTCGCTTCGTCTTCGGCGCCGAGCAGCGGCCAGACGATGCCGTGGAAGGTGTCTTCCTTGTCCTTGGGCCCCAGGCCGACGCGATATTCTTCCATGCGGCGGTCGTAGCAGGGGCCGACGACGGCCCGAATGTCGGCCGGCATCAGGCCCAACATGGTTTGCAGGAAGGCCACCGAGGCCTTGAGCGAATAGGGGCGTGAGAGGCGGTCGGCGTTGCGGCAGGAGGCGTGGTAAGAGTCCGGCAGCAGCGGTTGCCAGGCGCAACCGGTGAGCAGCGGCTCCAGATTCGGGCTGCCTTGCTTGATCCATTCCTTGAGCGCACTTTCCTTGTTTCCATCCTTCTCGTTCCAGCGGAACAGTGGCTTGCCACGCGGCACGGCAATGCAGCCGACGAGATAGCGGACGTCGGACAGGAAACGATTGGTTTCGGCCATGCCGGCGGTGTCGACCACAAGATGCTGGCCGGCCAGCGCAACCTGGCCCAGTGCTTGGGTGATTTGCCAAGTATCGCAGAAGCTGCGCGGCAACTGGTCGGGGCTGAAGAGATAGTCAGCGAGGGCAACACGCGTGTCGCCACCAAAAACATGGGCGCTAAGGTGGGTATTTAAAGCTTCTAAGTTGCTTTTAGGCAAAGCGCAGGACGGGATCGAGAAGCGTGACCAGGCGAGGACTGGCGCGGCAAACAACTGGATGTCGAATTCCTGACTATTAACGTCAAGGCGACCGGTTTCGGCACGCGATTCAACCATGTCGGCGAGTTCGTCGTGGGCACGCGGATTGGCTTCAAAGAGGCGGTCGAGTGCGGTATTGATGTCGTCTTCAGCGCCGTTCTTGAGCAGACTATCGACGGTTTCGGCAAGCTGGGCTTCCCAGTAGCTGTCTTCCAGTTTGCCGCCGGATTCGGAAAGACCGGTGGCCAGGCGCTGGAGTTCAGCAGCATCGCGTGAAAGGCGGTCGCGCGAGCCGAAGCGGGTTCGTTTCATGGGTGTTCCAGAAAATACAAAGACAGGATTTTACCAGCCGGTAAAATTCGGCGTATCGCAATGCACAAAATACAACCGAGGTTGCCTCAATGCTGATCTTTCTCTCGCCGGCCAAGTCGCTGGATTTCAAGACCCCGCCGCAGGTAACAACGTATACGCAGCCGGCTTATCTGAAACAGTCGGAAACGTTGATCAAGCAGCTACGCAAGCTGTCACCAGCCGCTATCGCTAATCTGATGCATCTTTCAGACCCGCTGGCGCAACTCAATTTTGGTCGTTACGCCGAATGGCACCTGCCGTTTACGCCGGAAAATGCCAAGCAGGCGGTGCTGGCATTTGATGGTGACGTTTACGACGGCCTGGCAGCCAAGGATTTAAGCGCCGACGACCTCGACTTCGCGCAAAAGCAGGTGCGCATCCTTTCCGGCCTCTACGGCATCCTCAAACCGCTCGACATGATGCAGCCCTATCGACTTGAAATGGGCACCAAATTTGCCAACAAGGCTGGTAAGGATCTCTATGCCTTCTGGGGCGAACGCCTGCTTGATGCCATCAACAAGGAGCTGGCCGAGATGCCGCGACCGGTTGCGGTCAACCTCGCTTCCGAGGAATATTTTAAGGCGGCCGTCGGGCGCAAGATCAACGGGGTGGTGATTCAGCCGGTTTTTGAAGACTGGAAAAATGGCAAATACAAGATCATCAGCTTCTACGCCAAACGCGCGCGCGGGCTGATGACGCGCTATGCCGTGCTGAATCGCCTCACTGAGCCGGAAGGCTTGAAGGATTTTGACTATGACGGCTACGCTTTCGAGTCGTCGGCGTCCGATGAGAAAAGCTGGGTCTTCCGCCGGCGTTTGGCGGCTTGACCTAGAGCTTGATGCCGAAAACCTTGCCGATCACTTCCAGGGCTTGCGGGCTATCCCATTCCTTGGCGCCGTAGAATTTGGCCAGGACGCGTCCCTCGGCATCGACCAGCACGGTGAGTGGCAGGCGGTCAGCGCCAAGCATGTTTTCCAGGACCAATTTGCTGTCGATGAAGTGTGAAAATCCGGTTTTTGCCTGTTGCAGGAAGGCTTGGGCGCGATCCGGATAATCGTCGGTGGAAATGCCGATGACCTGAAACTGCTTGCCGCCGTAGCGTCGGTACAGGCGGTCCAGCGAACCCATCTCCATGCGGCAGGGGCCACACCAGCTGGCCCAGACATTGATGATCAGCGGTTTGCCGCGGTAGTCCGAGAGTTTTTTGGCGCTACCGGTGAGTCCCTGCATCGGTGAGTCACGCACCACGCTGCCGATTTCGACTTCCCCGGCGTTTTGGCGAAGGCGGTTGGCATGGTGCCGAGCAGCAGGAACAGCAACAGGGAAAGAATTGTTTTCATGCGTGGAAGTCCGGTGCCGGGTTATTCGGGATTGTTGCAGTGGGTAATGTTGGCAGCAGGGCCGAGGCAGCGGCGGGCTTCAAGATCTGAAAGCCCAGCGTCGTCCTTCCGCGCAGTTTGAGCAGCGCTTTGTCTTTGCTGACCAGAATATTGGCCCCGCAACGCGCCGCGAGTTCAAGGAATTTCTGGTCATCCTTGTCCTTGCAACGTGGCAGAGGGGGCGCTTCGCCGGCAGGTATGAGCTGTACAAGGCTGCTGTAGCGCTGGTAACGCTCAACCATCATTTCCGGTGTCATCTTGAGTTGCGGGTAGGTCAGGACACGTTGTAATTCATCCAGCGTGCGTTCGTCGGCATAGCATTCGATTTGCCCGGCCTCCAGTGCGGCCATGATCGGTACGGCATCGGTATTGGCCCAATGGTAGAGGTCGAGAACAACGTTGGTATCAAGGACGAGTCGCAGCATGGCGCGGATTATAATGCCGGGCTGTTCAGCGCCTTGCCCGGAATTCATCCTCATGTCCCGCATTATTCTCGCCCCGATGGAAGGGCTCGCCGACGATCTGTTGCGCGGCGTGCTGACCCGCATCGGCGGTTACGACTGGGGCATTTGCGAATTCATCCGCGTCTCGGCCAATATTTTGCCGGTCAAGACCTACCAACGCATGTGCCCGGAATTGCTCAACAACAGCCTGACCGAAGCCGGCACGCCGATGCGCGTGCAACTGCTCGGTTCCGATCCGTACTTTATGGCGGAGAACGCGCGCCGATTGGTGAGCTTGAAGCCGGCTGGTGTTGATCTCAATTTCGGCTGCCCGGCACCGACGGTCAATCGCCATCGCGGTGGCGCGGCCCTACTCGGCGAGCCGGAGCTGCTCAACCAGATTGCCAGGGCGGTGCGCGCAGTGGGTCCGGTCGACATGCCTTTTACCGCCAAAATGCGACTCGGCATCAACGACACCAGCCGTGCGGTTGACTGTGCGCAGGCCTTACAGGCCGCAGGTATTGATGAGTTGATTGTGCATGGCCGCACCAAACTTGACGGCTACCGCCCGCCAGCGCGCTGGGAGTGGATCGACAAGGTGCGCGCCGCGATCAATATTCCGCTGATCGCCAATGGCGAGGTGTGGACGGTCGAAGACTTCGTGCGCTGCCAGCAGGAAACCGGTTGCCCGGACATCATGCTCGGTCGCGGTGCGATTGCCGATCCGCTACTGGCGCGCCGGGTGCGTGGCGAGGCGGTTGACGGTTGGGCGGAAGTGGCGCCGGGCGTCGCTGCCTACTGGCTGGGCGTGCGGCGCAAGGTGGTGGCTGGGCATGCCGGAGGCCGCATCAAGCAATGGCTGGCTTTGTTGCGCCGTACTTATCCTGAAGCAGAAGTGCTTTATCAGCGTGTGCGAACGCTCAAGGCGGCAAATGAAATTGATGCTGTGCTGCTTGATGCCGGCATCCTGACTGAATTGCCGTTGGCGGCATGAGCGGCAATTCACGTTTTATCAGCAGTGCCCAGACAGGCGTGCATCCTGATCTGGAAAAGCTGGTGCGTCGTCACATGGCGCATTCTTTCCAAAAACCGATTGCCGATTACAACCGCGAAGCATTTGCTTTAGCCCTGGCAGCCCGCGCGCAGTGGCAGCCCGCTGCGCCCTTGATCCTTGACGCTGGTTGCGGCGTCGGCTGGAGCACGCAGCGCATTGCCGAGACTTACCCCGATCACTTTGTTTTTGGTGTCGATCAGTCGGTCGACCGCATCAATCGCGGCAAACCGTTACCGCTGCCGGCCAATGCCACGCTGATTCGCGCCGATCTGGTCGATTTCTGGCGTCTGCTGGCCGAAAACGGCATCCGTCTGGCACGTCATTACAATCTGTATCCCAACCCATGGCCGAAGATTGGTCATCTCGCCCGGCGTTGGCAAGGTCACGCCGTTTTCCCGGTTTGGCTGGCGCTGGGTGGCGAATTGGAGTGCCGCAGCAACTGGCGCATCTACATTGAAGAAATGGCGCAGGCACTGACTTTGTTGACCGCTCAACAGGTGAGTTGCGAGCCGTGGCAGACCGATATTCCAATGACGCCCTTCGAGAAAAAATATCAGGAATCCGGCCACGACCTGTGGCGTTGCCGGGTCAGTCTGCCATGAACGTCTGCCAGACCTGCGGTGCCTGCTGCGCCAGCTTCCGTGTTGATTTTCATCCGGTCGAACTCGCCGGTGGGACTTTTGCCTGGGGGCAGGGTGTGCCGCTGGTGATGACGGTGCCGGTCACCGCCAGCATCGTCCGCATGTTAGGCACCGATCTCACCGAACCCCGTTGTGTGGCGCTTGCCGGTGAAATTGGCAAACAAGTCAGTTGTTCTATCTACGATGAACGGCCGTCACCGTGCCGGGAGTTTGATATCGAACATGCCGCCTGCAATCGAGCGCGGCAACGCTGTGGATTGGCTCAACTCAGTCAGTCGTGACGGCCACTATCGCAGCACTCAAGGTCTTTAAAACGGCAGAGGGGGCGGTTTCGCGCAGGGAGATCATGCCAGTTGGTACAATACCGATGTTGTCCGGCACCGTCACAATCGCCAGATCGGCTGCATGGGGTGATTGTTCAACCACGCGCCTGGGCATCAGCGTCCAGCCAAGGCCGACTGAAATGCAACCCAGAATGCCTTCCAGTGTTCCGAACTCCATCGCATCAGCCACGGCATGCCCTGTCGCCCGCTGCCAGGCGATGGCGCGAGTGCGATAGGCGCACCCGTCGCGAAACAGAATCAGGGGTTGCAAAACCGGATCGGTACCCTTGGCGCAAATTTGTACCAGCTCTTCGATAACCAGTTCCTCAAACTGTAAATCGGGATGCACGACCGGACCGGCAACAAAAGCACAATCCAGTTTGTGGGATAGCACCTTTTCAGTCAAAGACGAGCTGGTATCCGTTGATACGCGCAGTTCCAGTTGCGGATGCCTTGTTTTGACCGCCTTCAGGGCTTTCGGCAAGTGCAGGGCGGCGAAGGTTTCCATGGCGCCAATGCGAAGTTCGCCCGTGCCTTCGCCAACCTGCCGAACCGCTGAACTGGTCTGGCGCTCCAGCAGCAACATGCGGCGCGCGTAGTCGAGCAGTACGCGGCCGGACGGCGCGAGTTCCAGCCCCCGGCCTTTGCGAAAGAACAGCTCAGTCCCCAACTCTTCTTCCAGCCGACGGATGCGATTGGTGACGTTGGACTGTACGGTATTCAACTTGCGTGAGGCAGCCAGAATACCGCCCTCTTCAACAACGGCCTGGAAGGTACGAAGGGCGACAAGTTCCATCTATATCTCAAAAAAAGAATGTTAAGTTCTGAATAATTCATTTGAACAGATAGATTAACTTGTTTATTGTCTGGAAATCAAATCAGAAAGTATTCCCATGAACGAGCAGAGAGAGCGAATCAAGGTACTGAGTGCAGGCATCTTCAGCCTGATTCTGGTGCTTGGCGTCGCCCGTTTTTCGTATACACCTCTGCTGCCCTTGATGCAGCAGCAAGCTGGGTTGGGAATTGCTGAAGCGGGTTGGCTGGCCGCCATCAATTACGCCGGCTACCTGAGCGGGGCGCTGATTGCCTCGTTGATCAGTGATCTGGTGCTCAAGGATCGTCTTTACCGTATCGGCTTGGTGCTGGCCATTCTCAGCACTGCCGTCATGGGGATGACGACGGATGTGACGATCTGGGCCTTGTCGCGCTATGTTGCCGGCCTGAGCAGTGCCGCTGGCATGTTGCTGGGTACCGGCCTGATTCTCAACTGGCTGATTCGCCACAACCACCGGATGGAACTTGGTATCCACTTTGCCGGGATTGGCTTGGGAATTGCCGGTTGTGCGGCGGCCGTGACTATCTTCAGTCACTGGCTGGATTGGCGTGAACAATGGTTTGCTTTCACAGCGCTGGGTTGCCTGTTGCTGATACCGGCGCTGGCCTGGCTGCCGCCGCCTGACCAAACCGGTTTGACCAAGAGCGGCGAAAAAATGGTGGATAACCCGCCCAGCCAGCTTTTCCTGCGCCTACTGATGGCCGCCTATTTCTGTGCCGGTATCGGTTACGTGGTCAGCGCAACCTTCATCGTTGCCATTGTGAACAAGCTGCCGGGGCTGGCCGGGCAGGGCAATCTGGTCTTTCTGGCGATTGGTATCGGTGCCGCACCGGCCTGCATCAATTGGGACTTTATTGCCCGTCGTACCGGTGATCTCAATGCGCTGATTCTGGCGGCCATCCTGCAAATTATCGGAATCCTGCTGCCGGTTGTGATCGGTGGCTTGTTTGCCACTTTGTTCGGAGCCTTGCTTTTTGGTGGCACTTTCATTGGTATGGTCAGTCTGGTACTGACTATGGCGGGCCGCTATTACCCGACCCGCCCGGCCAAAATGATGGGGAAAATGACGCTTTCCTACGGCGCAGCGCAGATCCTTGGGCCAGCCATCACTGGTTTGCTTGGTATTTATCTTGGCAGCTATAACGCCGGCTTATATTTTGCGGCCGCGGTCATGGTTGTCGGTACCTTGCTCCTGGCGGTGCTCAAAGTTGTCGAAAAGCGCGATGCGGCCAAGCTTCTCTTAACTGTTCATCAACCTGCCTGATAGAAAGCACCAACATGCCCTATGTGAATATCAAAATCACTCGTGAAGGTGCGAAAAGCGAGCAAAAAGCCGAGTTGATCAGTGAGGTGACAGCACTACTGCAGCGCGTGCTTGGCAAGAGTCCGCAGACAACCGTGGTCGTGATTGATGAAGTCGAGACGGACAACTGGGGTATTGGTGGTGAGACGGTCACCGTGAGGCGGCAGCGCGGCAGTTAGACAATGCCTGTATTTTCAAAATGCCGACAGTGTTGCAACGGCCTTGCCCGGTTCAATTCGAACCGATTTCAGTAACCAGCGTGCTGTGGCTTCCTGCGGACTGCCGTCATCGCGTAGTACGTAAAGCGGTTTGCTCTTGAAGTAGGCTGAAATGAGGTTGTTGGCTGCCTGGCGGGCGCTCGGTTCGGCTTCTTTTGGGATGGATAGAGATTCAACGGTTTGGACAACCGGTTTTTCCAGAAAGAAAGCCTTGCTCGTGTCGTCGTAGCGGATACCGGCGTTGCCCGTGATGTCGACGGGGACGGCCGGATTGCCGAGCAGCGAAATATGGATGCGGGCGACGATACCAACTTTGCCTTCCGGTGTGCCCAGCATGATTTTTGGTATTTCAAGTAATGAAACGCTCATCCAGCCGTAATTCTTTGTCTGTGGGCCGGATTTAGTAAGTGCTGCCTGAATTTCAGCCTCGGTGAAGCTGACTTCACGGTCGAACAAGGCCGCGCAGCAATATGATGCGAATCCGATCAGGGCGGCGAAAAGCAAAGTGGTGGTCGTTTTCATTGCTATGTTCAGCTACAGGGGTGAGCAGACCGCTAGTCTAGCGGAGTAAGTGCTGAGCAGCTTATCCCCGTTTAGGTCGGGTAAGTCTGTGGATAAGCTCTGAGTAGTCATGGCAACCGATTGAGGCACAAGGGTTTTCGCGGGTTGCCTGTTTATTGGGCGGTGCCTGTTCAAGTCAGCCTCTTTGTGGTCAGGCTCTGGCAAAGTTGGCGAGATAATATATAATATATAAGACTTGCGAGCCGGCCTCGGGAAGCGAAAATCCGAACCATTTGGCCGTCGCCATTGTCGTAAAATATTCGTTTTCCCAGAGCAACCTTTTATGAAAGGAAGTCGCCGTGCTTGAAGCCTATCGCGCCCACGTTGCCGAACGTGCAGCCCTTGGTATTCCCCCGCTGCCGTTATCCAAGCAACAGACCACTGAACTGGTCGCCCTGCTGAAGAATCCGCCGAAGGGCGAAGAAGCTGCTCTGGTTGAGCTGATTACCTACCGCGTGCCGGCTGGTGTTGATGATGCCGCCAAGGTCAAGGCCGAATTCCTGGCCAAGGTTGCCAAGGGTGAAGAAGCTTGCGCCCTGATCACCAAGGAAAAGGCCACCGAACTGCTCGGCACCATGCTTGGCGGTTACAACGTCAAGCCGCTGATCGACCTGCTCGGCGATGCCACCTGCGGCACCGTCGCCGCTGAAGGCCTGAAGAAGACCCTGCTGGTGTTTGACTTTTTCCACGATGTCGCCGAACTGGCCAAGTCCAGCAATGCCACGGCTGCCGCCAACGCCAAGGCTGTCATGCAGTCCTGGGCTGACGCCGAGTGGTTCACCTCGCGTCCGGAAGTCCCGGCTTCGCAGAAGCTGACTGTCTTCAAGGTCACCGGCGAAACCAATACCGACGACCTGTCGCCGGCCCCGGATGCCTGGTCGCGTCCGGACATCCCGCTGCACGCGCTGGCCATGCTGAAGAACCCGCGTCCGGGTATCGAAGCTGACGAGCCGGGTTCGCGCGGTCCGTTGAAGCAACTGGAAAAGCTGGCTGCCAAGGGCAACCTGATCGCCTACGTCGGTGACGTGGTCGGTACCGGTTCTTCCCGCAAGTCCGCCACCAACTCCGTGCTGTGGTTCACCGGCGAAGATATCCCCTTCGTCCCGAACAAGCGTTTCGGTGGCGTCTGCCTCGGTTCCAAGATTGCTCCGATCTTCTTCAACACAATGGAAGATGCCGGTGCACTGCCAATCGAACTCGATTGCAGCGCGATGGACATGGGCGACGAGATCGAACTGAAGGTTGATGCGGCCTCCGCCAAGGTCACCGCGCTGAAGAACGGTACCGTGATCGCCGAATCGCAACTGAAGACCACCGTGATCATGGACGAAGTCCGTGCCGGCGGCCGCATTCCGCTGATCATCGGCCGTGGCCTGACCACCAAGGCGCGCGAATTCCTCGGCCTGCCGCAAAGCACCCTGTTCCGTCTGCCGCAAAACCCGGCTGACGACGGCAAAGCCTACTCGCTGGCCCAGAAGATGGTTGGCAAGGCCTGCGGCGTGACCGGCATCCTGCCGGGCACCTACTGCGAGCCGAAGATGACCACCGTCGGTTCGCAAGACACCACCGGCCCGATGACCCGCGACGAACTGAAAGACCTGGCCTGCCTCGGCTTCTCCGCCGACCTCGTCATGCAGTCCTTCTGCCACACCGCCGCCTATCCGAAGCTGGTCGACGTCAAGATGCACCGCGAACTGCCGTCCTTCATCTCGACCCGTGGCGGCGTTGCGCTGCGTCCGGGCGACGGCGTCATCCACTCCTGGCTGAACCGCCTGCTGCTGCCGGATACCGTCGGCACCGGCGGTGACTCGCACACCCGTTTCCCGATCGGCATCTCCTTCCGGCCGGTTCCGGTCTGGTTGCCTTTGCTGCTGCCACCGGCGTCATGCCGCTCGACATGCCGGAATCCGTACTGGTCCGCTTCAAGGGCGAAATGCAACCGGGCATCACCCTGCGTGATCTGGTTAACGCCATTCCTCTGTACGCCATCAAGGCCGGTCTGCTGACTGTCGAGAAGAAGGGCAAGAAGAACGTCTTCTCCGGCCGCATCCTCGAAATCGAAGGTCTGCCGAACCTCAAGGTCGAACAGGCTTTCGAGCTGTCCGATGCTGCCGCCGAGCGTTCTGCTGCTGCCTGTGCCGTCGCTCTGAACAAGGAACCGATGGTCGAGTACATGCGTTCGAACATCACCCTGATGAAGTGGATGATTGCCGAAGGCTATGCCGATGCCCGCACCCTGAAGCGCCGCATCAACGCGATGGAAGACTGGATCGCCAACGGTACGCTGTTGAAGGCTGACGCCAACGCTCAGTACGCCGCTGTGATCGAAATTGATCTGGCCGAAGTCACCGAGCCGATCCTGGCCTGCCCGAACGATCCGGATGATGTCAAGATTCTGTCCGAAGTCGCCGGCGCCAAGATCGACGAAGTCTTCATCGGCTCCTGCATGACCAACATCGGCCACTTCCGTGCTGCCGCCAAGGTTCTCGAAGGCAAGTCCGACATCCCGACCCGTCTGTGGATCGCTCCGCCGACCAAGATGGATGCGCTGATTCTTACCGAAGAAGGCTACTACGCCACCCTTGGCAAATCCGGCGCCCGTATGGAAATGCCTGGCTGCTCGCTGTGTATGGGTAATCAGGCTCAAATCCGCAAGGGTTCCACCGCGATCTCCACCTCGACCCGTAACTTCCCGAACCGCCTCGGTATCGATACTCAGGTTTACCTGAGTTCGGCCGAACTGGCCGCCATGTGCGCGCTGGCCGGCCGCATCGTGACGGTTGAGGAATACATGGAGCAGATCAAGCTGGTCAATGCCAAGTCGGCTGAGGTTTATCGCTACATGAACTTCGACCAGATCCCGGCATTTGTTGAACAAGCTGCTACGGTCGAGATGTAAGCCAAAAAAAATCGACGCTTTTTGGGCGTCGACCGTAACAAATAAAAAAGCCCCCGCCGGGAAACTGGCGGGGGCTTTTTCATGGGATCAGCAAGCGGTAGATGTTGAGCGACTACGATGCTAGCCGGAGCTAAATTAACTCAGCATTTGCCCGCCGCTTGTAACAACGCATTACAGCTTGCCTTGTTCGTTTTGCCTTTGTCTTTCGAACCCTTGGTGAAGTCTGTACACATGGCGCCTGCACCACTTGCCATGCCCCAGCTTATTGCCTTGCCAAAACCTGATGGCTCAAGAATTTCGCATTTATATGTTTTCCCCGCTTTGGTTTTCACTGTGTATTGGGTGCCATCGTACCCGGCGGGTGCTTCGACTTGCTGCTGGCTCGCGATGGTGAAATCACTCGTCTCTTCACCAATTGCCTGGGATATTTTTCTCGCAGCCTTGCTATTGTCCTCGCCGGCGGCTTTTTTCTCGGTTTTGCTGCTGACGTTGCTGTTTGCTGTTGGTGCTGCTACCTTCACTGGGCGAGGATGTTTTGCTTTCGGTTGTCGCACAGCCATAAAAAGAGCTGGTTAGCGGCAAAAGCAGGAGCAATGTAATCAGTTTCTCTAGCTTCATGGTCAAATCTTCCTCAAAAATCATTCAAAAAGCTGTGCAGCCGGTCTACTTCTTCGGGTCAATTCCGGTTTTGAAGTCTTCCCAAACTGACGGCTCCCAATCGCGGTCCACGAACTCGGTTTGAAGCGGCTTCTTGCTCACGATGGTGATGGTGTAATTTGGCGCCTGTTCATCCGTGGGCTGAATGAAGAAGCCCACCACTTTCCCCTGCGTGCCATTGACGACGCGGGATTTGATGACACCGGAAGGTTTGTGGCTGTCAACGATCTGCATATCGGTGCTCATGGCCACGTTTGCTGCATGCCAAATCTGCTGGTAGTTCCTGCCACTGACGATAAAGCTTTTGCCTTTGCCGTTACTGAGTTGTAAATCGTTTGTGCTTGCACAGGCCGCCAGTAGCAGGCTCATCAGCAAGGGAATAAAGATTTTCAAACTGATTTCACCCTTCATTTGCGCATGTCCGGCTTGGGTTGCACACCAGAACACCTGAAGATAATCACTTTGCTCCGGTTGCAACCAGGGGTCAGCTGGATGTTGCCCGCGTAGTGCGCCTTGATGTGACCAGGGCCTTCATGTCGAATCGCATATTGATCTTTGCCGCCGCAGGCGTCATCTATTGCTGCGAGGGCTTCATTCCTTCTTGATTGAACAAGCGAAGACAAACCTGCGTCACAGTAGTTAACTTCACCCGTCGGTTTGGTCTCTTTTTTTGCGTTCTCAAAATATGCCCGTATCTCGGACGGCGCGACCATCGTTGGGATGGTGCCTTTGGCGGTCATGTTTGCCTGCTCTTCTGGTGTATAGATATAGGCTTTGGCAGCGTTGCTGAACAAGCCTCCACCGCGTGCGCCAGGATCAACCGCGCAGCCTGTGGCAAGGGCGGTAAGCGCTACCAGCGCGATAGTGAAGGGAGGTTTGCAGCGAGTGATGTCCATGACTGATACGTGCGGTTGAGCAATCACACGATTACATGCCAGCCAGCAAATTCTGGGTAGCTGTCAGATCTGACAGCTTGCGTCAAAAGGGATGCGGGTTGATCAATCCACGAAGTACTGCCTTGGCGACAGCGTGCTGGCGATTGCAGACATCCAGTTTGATCATGGCGTTGTTGAGATGGAAGTTGGCCGTACGTTCGGACATGCTGAGCAGTTGGGCGATTTCCCACGAGGTTTTTCCATCCGCTGCCCAGCGCAGGCATTCAGCTTCGCGCGCCGTCAAATCCTGTGGCGTTTCGATGTCGGGGGAAACCAGGATTCGGCGAACCGCCTCATGGATATGCCCTGCCAGCATCTGAGCATAGGGCAGGGCGTGCCGGGTGATTTTTCGTGCGCCTGCGTCGTTGCGGTCAAGCGCCAAGCTGAGGATGCCCAATTCACCGTGCGGGCTATGGATAGGCATGCTGAGACCTGACTTGAGACCGAAGTCGGCGGCTTCGTTCATCACTTGCGCGTTGAGTGATTGTTTCTCGTACAGCAACCCATGCCATTCGATGGGAACAATATGCTTGCCGCAATAGATCACGGCGGGGTCGCTCGCGGCGTAGCCGTTTTCCCAATAGTGATCGAGCCAAGCGTCGGGGTAGCCTTTTAGCATGATGACGCGCGCTTCGGTGAACTGGGTGGGGATTCTCAGGGCGTAGACAAAAGAATCGAATCCCATTTGTTTGCAATGCGAGCGGCAAAGCGCAGTGATTTCCTCGACGCTGCTGGCGGTCGAAAACTGTTGCAAGGCATCGTAGAAAAAATAGGGATTGATGGTGAGCTCCGAAGATGCGGTGGCGTTACGCACAAGCTGCTTGCCGGATGGGGATGTGAAGAAAGTGGTGCATTATTTTTGAATCTGTCTAATCTCATTGCCGACTGTGGATAGAGAGTTCGACTTCGCTGCCTGGACGCTGTGCAACACCTCATGAATCGCAAAAATCACCGCTTCCGGCTGCTCAAGGGGAATGGCATGGCCACTATCAACCCACACTTGTTTGGCCCCAGGATGCAGGTGCACAATTTCACTACGTTTGGCATTGGCATCGCGGGCAAGTTCTGATGTTTCGCTCATTGGCTTTTGCGCACTGAGCACGACCACAGGTTTACCAGTAAGCGGTGGCAAGGCAAGCATGGCGGCGCCGGTCGCCGGAAGTGCCGCCAGTTCTTTGCTTGCAGCACTGGACAACGAAACATCGAACATCAGCTTCAACCAGGTCGGCCAGTTATCCTTCGCGCCAGCACCTTTCAATTGCTCAGGGTGGGTCGAGTCCACCAGCACCAGACCCGCGACATCCTCAGGGTAACGCCGCGCGTAAAACTGCATGTAGAGTCCGCCGAGGGAGTGACCCACCAGTACATAGGGTGGGGCTATGCCTTTGTCTCGCAAATTGCGCCGTAATTCCTCGGTGATGGCGTCGCCGTCGCGCGGTGCCGATGTTTCAGCGCTGGTGCCGGTACCTGCTCTGTTATAGGCAAATACCGTCGTTTCCTGGGCGATTGCAGGAAGGACTTCCGCCCACCATTGGAGTCGGCCGCCCAGCCCGTTCTCAAACACGACAGCCGGTGTACCGTGTCCTGCCACGATATGCTCAACGTTCCTGCCGTCGAGAGATGACGTGGTGACGCCGCTGATCGAAGCGCAGCCAGTCAGAACCAAAACCAAACAAAAAGCCGCCGCCAGTCGGCAATGGGCGCGGCGCATTGTGGTTAGCATGTGGATACCCGAGGCGGGTCGGTAGCCAGAGGTTTGCTCGCGATGATGAAAACCCGGAAATCCTTTTTCTTGGTACCGTGTCGTTCGACGGACACCATCTGGAAACCCTGCCGGGTCAGCGCCGCCCGCAATTGGGCTTCGTTGAGACACTGCACATGGGGTGCCTTGCCGATGGCTCGCATCAGTGGCAGGGCCAAATGTGGAATGAGCGGGTTCATCTCGGCAATGCAGGCCGTCTTGGAAATGAACAAACCGCCGGGACGCAAGGCCTGCGCAGCCATGGCCATTGTTTGGTCGAGATCGATCACCAAATGCAGCAGATTGAAGGCCAACACCCTGTCGTAAGTCGTCGTTCCGAACATCGGCACATCGGCGTCGGCCAGCGCAAACGACAGTTGCGGGATAGGTTGTGACGCCAGCTTTTCTTTCGCAATGGTAATCATCTCTGCCGAAATATCGGTTGCCAGCAAACGCCCGGTACTGGTAGCCAGGCGCAATGCCGTGGTCCCGGTACCGCAACCAATCTCCAGCACATCGTGCTCAGTGGACAGCAGGCCGCGCGTGCGTTGCAAAGAGGCCTCGTAGCCCGCCATGTCAGCAATCGGATCAGCCGCATATTTGCGGGCAACCCGGTTCCAGAAACGTGCTTTGCGCATGGTGGTAGCGTCTGACCCAGTCGAATGCGCTTTGTCAGTTTGCTGTTTGTTGCTTGGAAATAACATGGATTAGATAGGCTTGAACCACTTCAGTGGTGACGTTTGGATGTTACCTGTATAAATTCGCATGAAAATCCCCAAAATTTGCAATTCACCTATACATTTATGCATGGATAAAGTTGACTGGAACCAACTCAGGGCGTTTCTCGAGACAGCGGAAACCGGCTCACTGTCGGCGGCGGCACGCAAGCTGGGCTTGACGCAGCCGACACTGAGCCGCCAAGTGGCTGCCATCGAAAAGCGCTTGGGCGTGACCTTGTTTGAGCGGGCGGGAAAGACCATGGTGCTCACCGCAACCGGGCTGGATCTGCTTGAGCACGCCCGCACGATGGGCACGGCCGCCAATGCCTTGGGTTTGGCGGCGACAGGCCGGTCGCAGACGGTAGAAGGTATCGTCTCGGTCTCGGCCAGCGATATGGTCGCCGCTCACTTGCTGCCGCGCTTGGTACGGCGAATTCGGCAAGTGGCACCCGGCATTGCGATCGAAGTGATTGCGACCAATGCGATCAGCGACTTGCAGCGACGCGAAGCGGACATCGCGATTCGTCACATCAATCCGGATCGGCCTGAGCTGATTGCCCGCCTGATACGCCAAGCCTCCGCCTGCTTCTATGCCTCGCAAGACTGGGTGGAAACGCATGGTCACCCGCGCAACGCGCATGACGCTGCCAGATTGCCGTTCGTCGGCTCTGACCGTGCAGGCCGCTACCTGGCATATTTACACCAGCACGGCCTGCCACTGAGCGAGGCCAACTTCAGCTGCTATGCGGACCACTCGGTTGCCCATTGGGGGCTGGTGTGTCAGGGGCTGGGTATTGGTGCCATGATGGATGAAATTGCCCAAGAAACCCCGGGCGTCATTCGCGTGCTCGATGATATTCCACCGGTGCAATTTCCCATTTGGCTGGTCACGCACACTGAACTGCATACTCCCGGAAAAATTCGTGTGGTATTCGACTTCCTGGCAGAAGGCTTGGCGTAAGTCTTTCCTTAGAATGCGTTTGGCGATTGGAGGTTGTGCTCATGGTTCCTCTGACGAACATAAGAAATGGCTTGCTGTTCAATGGTGCGCAGCATTGAGAAAATTTTCAGTTAGATCGCGATCAGGTGTGTAAACCCACCAGCTTGTTCGGTGCCAGGCATGGACAGCTCTTAACCGATCATGACTTTCGAACAGATTCCGGTGTTCGATATGCAGACTACAACCGTCGAAATATGATTTGCGATTTTCGCGATTCGTTCAGCATATCGCGGCTGTCCGCCAATGCGGCTTTTCATCCAGGCCCCAATAGAAGCAATGCAGCTTGGGTCCGGTTTGGTCGGCGAAGACAGAGAAGACTGGCAGATGACCGAAACTGGCCCAGCGATAATCACTTTCGGCTATCGCCCCGCCCAGCGGTAACGGTTTGCTCCAGGTGTTGCCATCGGGTGAGGTAATCAAATGGAGCGGCGCGCCGGCATTTTCCGGCCATAGGTGCAGTAGAGCATGTCCTCCCCTGCGGGCCAAAGGCAGTCAGCGCGGCCCCGCCGAATGCCCATTCGCCCGGCAGTCGCACAGGTGCAGCCCAGGTCTTGCCATCCTCGGTTGAGGTCAGGTTGAGGCGCGGGGCGTTGTCGCCCACAGTGGGGTAGACAAGATAGAGGCGGCCGCGGAATGTGGCAGTGGCGATCCGTTCGCCGACCGTGGCCACCGCGTCCTTGATCACTGATGGCGTGCCTAGCTTGTTCGGCGGAAGGAAGGGCAGGCAGGCAACCTGGCAACTATGGGTGACGTAGAAAATATACAGCGTATTGCCTTCGCCAAACCGGGTCAGCGTGATGTAGGGACTGTCGCGGTCGGCCAGTGTGGTCAGCGGGAGCAGGTCGATCTTGTCCAGCCCAAACCCGGTAAACAAGCAACCGTCGGAACCTTGCAGCACGATTTGCGGCAGGTTGTCGGGGGTCGGCACCGCCTGCACCAAATGTATCTTGTAATTGGCGGGGACGCCGGTCAGGGCGACCGGCTTGTTGCTGGTCCACACGCTGCCATTCCATGCCCGTCGATACACCGAGCCATCCGGGTTGATGCCGAAACAATGCAGGTGATTGTCGTAGACCACTGGCGCCACGACGTTGGAGCAAATTATGCACGGGCGCATACGCTCCTGCTCGATGGACCACGACAACGGGTGTTGATCGCGCGCCGTTGCATCACTGAGGATGCGTTCGAGTTCCTCAATATTTTTCGTTGTTGCCAGCTTGGCCAGTTCGGGGGCAAGGGAGGCTTTCAGGATGTCTTCCAGCCACACATCCTCGAACAAGGCGGCCAGTGCCAGCAAGGTCGGATTGTCCGGTGCGTCGCCGTCAGCGGACTTGATGTCCGGGGTGCCATCGTTGGGCAGGCCGAGCCGGGACAGCGCAGTTTGGGCAATGACTTTCCAAATCGGGTAAGGCGCGCTGCGCTGGATTTCGCGCCATTGCGGCGCATATTGCAGGCTGCCCAGCCACTCTTCGCGGGGCAGGCCATCGGTGCCGCCGAGAATGGTCGTCGTAATGCTCACCTCGTGGTTATCCACCTCGCAGCGCAGTTCATGGCCGCTGACCTGCGTGTTCTTGACGCTACCTGTGTTGCCGGACGATACCGAGCCGGCACCGCCCAGGCCGACGTAGGAAGCGGATACCGAGACCGCCCAGTCCATGCCGGTGGCCACCGCCTTTTCCAGCGTGCTGCGGTCCTTGCGGCTGCTCGCCGTGGCCTTGGCCGTGTATTTGTACCAGCCACCCAGCGTGATGCGCCCGAAAACATGGCTGCCGAACAAGCGCATGAACTCTTTGGCGCGCAACCGTTTGGCCGGCGCATCCTTGAGCAGCGCGATGATCCGTAGCTCGCTGAGCGCCTCGCCGCTCAATTCGAACTGGCGCGTTGCAAAGACAATCTGGCGCATTGGCGACCAGTGATAACGCGTCTGCACCTCCATCACCGAGGTGCCGCTGCTGCTCTCGAAGGCGTCGCTACGCTCCTCCTTGGTCTGGGCGTAGCGGACGGAACAGCTCATGGCGCCGATACCGGTTCCCACGAACGCCGCACCGCTCGCCTGATTGGCCGTGGCAAATGACGATCCATTGATTTCGATCGTGCGCTCGGCCCGCATCATCGCGCTTTCGCTGCGATAGGAACTACCGAAATCAAGCGCCTCCAGCGCCGGGCCGAACAGATCGGCATCCGTGCAGCGCTTGGGCATTGCCAGCGCCGCCCCGCCGGGCGCCTCGTGTAAACCCTCTGCATCGACGAAACGACCGCGCAGCAACTGATTGGCATAAATCAGGTCGACCGCCGACATCTCGTTCTTCTTCACCGCAGCAGCCGTCATCTGGCTGGTCCGCTGCAGTGCTGCTTCCGTATCCTTGAGCAAAAGCGCCAGATTGTCCGCCTCCGGCTTGACCGACGGGAAGGCGCCGAGCCCCTCCTCGCGGAAGCGGGAAACCGCCGAACCCAGCAACTCGGCTATATCCTTTTGTATTTTCTCCTTCTCTGCGCCAGCCTCTTTCTCGGCCGCCTCGCGCAGCTTTTTGACTTCGTCGATCGCCTTGTTGATCTTTTCCTGCTTGACCTTGACCTCCGGGTCTTCGGCTGCGGCCTTGGGCGCCGACTTTTCCTGAGCGTCGATCCACGCCTGAACACTCTCTGCCGTAATCGACTCCACCTGATGCGCGCCCAGAGGCGAAGGCGACCGCTTGGCATCGCCATCGCCCTTTTCGATGGCCTCCTTGATCTGTGTTTTCACCGCCTGCCCAACCGGGGCAGAAAGGTTTTTCAGGAGCTTGATCGAAGTTACTCCCTGCTTCTGGAATACCTCCTTGTACTGACCAAGGCCAACATGTGCCAGATAGCTTTCAAGCAATTCGAGTTCGGTTGGATTCGGCATCATCATCTCCCTGACGGTTGCAAAACAATAGTCCACTGCGTCAATCCGGGACGCGAGCGAATGTCCATACCCTGTCAGGGAAGGCGCAGCCTGATTGCTACACCTGTTCTTCTTCTACACCCAGCCTCGCCGCGCGCGGGGATTATGCAAGACGTATTTTGGCGCCCGTCTGCCTAGCGGTCGGCATCCACGGTCAACCGGAATATATGCACAAAAATAGAAATGGCCCGGCTAGATGTAATGTCGATCTTTTTCAGATATTTGACGGCATGGCGTTTGGGCAAGGCTTTAACGACAAACCTGCACAATCCTGCGTGGTTGCTGGCTACACAAGCTCAGGCTGTGCCGAGCATGGACTGCCTGAGTTCGCGATGCAAAATAAAAATGCCGTTCAGACTTCACTGAACGGCATTAGGGGTTGCCCCCGCATCTTGTTTGCGGACTGCTTGTCGGTCAGACTTTGACGCGCCGGCGTGCCAGGAAAGAAGCGGCAAGTCCAAGACCCAGCAAGGCGAGTGATCCCGGCTCAGGAACGCTGGAGGTCAGGCCGCCTTCGAAACGAAAGACGTTGTCGTCGTAGTCGCGGTCACCACCTCCCAGGAGATCCTCAAAGCCGACCAGGAACACCCCGCCGCCAAGGTTGTCGACACCCGCATGCATCATGCTATCGCTGTTCCGCGAAGCAGCACCCATCCGGAATGTGTCGCCGGTGTTCTCGACATAAATACCGAACACCAGTTCATCGCCAATGTTGTGATTGACGTCGATAAGGCTTGCCCCGATCGTCAGGCTGGCGCCGACGTCCACGTTACGTGCAATGAACATATCTGGATCTGCGGAAAAAAGCTTGAGCTGGCTGGTATAACCGGCTGTTGCCGGTAACACGGTGATTTTGACGTCGCCACCGGACCAGAAAAGCTGACCACCGAGTAGCGGGGCAGCCGACACCTCGACTGTCGCTGTCAGCAAGGACATGGCGAGCACGCCGGCAGCAAGGAGGCGGGATTTTTTTAAAAGGGAGCGGATGGAGGACATGGTTTTTTCCTTGGGGAAAGGGTGGCGATTGTTTGACTTGTTTTCGATTTTTGATTTTCGACTCTGAACAGTAAAAGCACATAGCGTGCCTGTGCGGAAAAGGTCGATAAAACCTCGGGATGGCGGGAAGTAGCGGTGTTCGGCTGCTCCGATGTGTAAGATTTGTCGACACCGAATAGCGGTATATCCACCCCTCTGGACGGGCATCAGTCCAGAACGGTAGCGTGCAGATCAAACTGGTCAATGCCTGGTCTGCCGAAGTGCACCTCGCCATGAATTTCGACCAGATCCTGGCCTACGTGGATCAGGCCGGGGCTTTTTACATCTGCCTGAACAAATGTGCGTAGCTGCGGCTGACCGCGATCCGCTCGGGCCGGTCGCGCAGGGAGAGCGAGAGCTTACCGAGTAGTTCGTGGTGTGCGGCGTGTATTTGCCGAACATTGACTACCGTGCTGCGGTGTACCTGCCAGAATTCCTTGGGATCGAGCTGTTCGACCAGTTCCTTGAGCGGCGTGCGCAGCAGCAATTCGGCGTCGCGGGTCAGCGCCAGTGTGTATTTGTCGGCAGATTGCAGGTAGCAGACGTCTTCGACGGCGACCAGGCGGACAGTTTGCCCAACCTGGGCGCGCAGCCAGCGCAGGGGTTCCGGGCTGGTCGGGGTGGCGAGCAAGCGTTGCAGGCGGACGAGCAGTTGGTCGGGTGCTGTGCCGCTTTGCTGTTTGAGGCGTTCGACACAGCGCGCCAGGCGTTCGTCAGAGACGGGCTTGAGCAGGTAGTCGACCGCCGCTTGCTCGAAAGCCTGTAGCGCGTGGTCGTCGTAGGCGGTGACGAAGACGATGCGGCAATTGGCTGGCGCGTTGCGCGCGGCTTCCAGTCCGCTTTGGCCCGGCATGCGGATATCGAGGAAGGCGATGTCGGCTTGGGACTCGGCCAGTGCCGGCTGCCGCTGCCATGCCGTCATGGACAACGGCGACGATCTGCAATTCAGGCCACAGACGCAGGAGGCGGCGTTTGAGGTTGTCGGCCAGATGCATTTCGTCGTCGGCGATGAGGGCTTTCAAGCGCTTTGCTCCGTGATGGGGAGCGTGAGTTTTGCGGTGGCACCGCCGGCGGCATTGCCGTTTAGCGTCAAACGTCCGGCGTCACCGAACAGGCTGGCCAGTCGCGCACTCACGTTGCTCAGGCCGGTGCCTTGGCTGCTCTCGGTCAGCCCCATGCCGTTATCGCTGACTTCAATATCCAATCTGTTACGGTCGACGCGGATTTTGATGCCGATTTCTCCGCCGCCGAGTTTTGGTTCGATGCCGTGGCGCACGGCGTTTTCAACCAGCGGTTGGAGCAGCATGGGCGGGAAGGGCTGGTGACGGGTTTCGGCAGGCGCCTCAAGGTGCCAATGCAGACGGTCGCCGAAACGGATTTTCATGATCTGCAGGTAATTCTCCAGCATCTCGAGTTCATCAGCGAGGGTTGAACGCTCACTGCGTGCCCGCGCCAGGGCGACGCGTAGCCAGTCGTTGAGGCGTTCGAGCAGGCTTTTCGCGAGGGCTGGATCGCTGTCTATCAGGCTGCTGAGATTGGCCAGCGTGTTGAACAGGAAATGCGGCTCGATCTGCGCCTGCAAGAGTTTGAGATGCGCCTCGGTCTCGCGTTTTTCGCTTTCGCTGGCCAGGAGTTGGCGCTGCTTTATTTCGGCATCGATTCGTTCGGCCAGCAGCAGCGCGATCGTGCCGATCAGGCAGAAGAAGAGGCCGATGGCCAGGGCCTTGCCAGTCCACGGCTGGTGCCAGCCGCCCAGGTCAGTGATGAACATGGCCAGACTGACGCCGATGGTTACGCATACGACCAGTGCGGCGAGTCGCTTACGGCCGCTGGGATACCTGCCGAGAATGAAAAGGCTAACCAGGGCAAAAGTCAGGCCGATGCAGTGGGCAAAAACGAGGTTGTGCCGGAGTGAGAACTCCGGCTTCAGCAGGGTCAATAGCCCGCCGATGGCCGTATTGAAAACCAGCGTGGCAAGAAGGTAGATCAGCCTTTTTCTCATGAGCGGATTATCCGTGTGCTTTCACGGCAGGGCAATTTTCAGGCCGAGCGTCAGGCTGCGCCGGACGAGGGCGGAAAACTCCTGGCGGGCGTTGCCCTGCGGCAAAACGGCCAGTGCGTAGGCGCTGATTTGCGGACTGAGGACGGTTTCGCCATAGCTGGCCAATTCATTGCCGTGGTCATTCAGGTTGCGGCTGAACATCAGGCGCCAGTAGCCCGTTTCAGCCATCAGGTTGCTTTGCCAGACGAGATGCAGGTAGTCGCGGCCAAGCAGGCGCGGCGCCTGGCCGAGGGCGATGCCGGGTTGTGTGATGGCTCGCTGGAAATAGGAGTTTTCCTGCGCCGCCGTATAGCCATGACCATCGTGCAAATATTCGACGCTCAGCGACTGGCTGTTTTCGAAGGTGTAAGCGGCGCCGAGCAGCGCAGTTGTGCGGCGGGGCGAGTTGGCCTGTACCGTGAATGGCTGGCTGATGTCGGCTGGCGATTGCAATGCGACAGGCTGCGTCGAGGAACCGAGTTCGCCATAAAGAAGGAGGGCATCACTCAGTGTGTTTTGGCCATAGGCGCCGTAGAAGGCGGGGGTGTCAGGCGCCTTGAGGGCAACCAGGCCGAGCGCCCACTCGTCGCCACGGCGGTCGAATTTGGCCAGCCAGCTATCGCGCCAGGCATCCGGTTGGCTGGTGCTATGGCCGGTGTTGAAGATATGAACCAGGCTGGCGCTGCTTTGCATGTCCGGCGTCCATGAGATCTTTGCCGAATCCATGCCAACCAGTTCGCGCATCGTTGAGATAGGCATCGTCACTTTGCTGCGTGGCGGCGCTGTCAGCTCTGTTCTGCCAAGTCGCGATGGTGCGCGCCGTCAGCCGTACGGTCTCGCTCTCCGCTTTCAGGTTGAGGCGCAGTTCGCCGACGGCGCTGCGTTCCGGCAAGTGGGCAAGGCGATTGCCGGGGTTGAGAATGCTGTCTTCGCGTAGAACGCTGTGTTTGCCGTAGCCGTACAGCATGCCATCCCAGGTGGTAAGCCAGTCGCTCTGGGCGGTTGCAGTGGTCGCCAGACAGGCGCCGAAGGTGAGCAGGGCAAGCTTCACTGCATCTGGCCCAGGTCGAACTCGGCGGCGGCGATTTTTTTGACCTTGACCGAGCTGAACTCCATGGTCGTTTCGGCATCGATCGGCGCATCGCGGATCACCATACGGCTGACGAAAGGCGTGCGCCGGCCATCATGGGCGATGGTGTTGGCGTACTCGAAGTGGGCTGTCTTGAGCAGTTTGCCACTCACCGAGTAGAACTCCGCCTTGAGGCCGACACTGCGTTTGACCGATACCCAGTAGCGAATACGGTCGTAAGTCGTGCGCTTGTGTTTGGCCGTCAAGGCAAGGATATGGCACGCTTCGCCATCCAGCATTTCGTTACCGTCGAGTTGGGCATCGTAATCGCCGGCATAATTGGTTGCCGCGATGTCTCCGTTCGAAGCCTGCCCGCTCATCCGCTGGCGCGGTGAAATCGGGATCGGTTTGGATAAACCCGGCCGGGTCAGCCACATGCTGCGCGCCACTTGCAGCAGCTTGGAGCCTTTGAAGCGAGCCGGTTCCTGTGTCTCGGCGACACTCGATTCGTCGGTGGCCTTGACGATCAGGCGCTGCGTTTCGCCGATACGCTCACCATCGCGTGAGGTCAACAGAATCTCCCATTCAATGCCGGGCAGACCGCCGCCACGCGCACGATCTGAGGCTTGCAGGATGTTGGTCGCATCGGGGGCGGCCCAGGCTGAGTGGCTCACGTTGATCAGGCAGAACAGCAACAGGTTCAGCAATTTGGTCATGGTGTTTCCCTTAAACATGGCCAAGCGCATCGATGATGTCCTTGCGCGCGGCGCGCCGCGCCGGCATGTAGGCGGCCAGGGTGCCGACGACGCTCATCAGGATGAAGGTGAAGCTGACCCGGCCAATATCCATATCGACCAGCAGCGGTACCGGGGCGACGCTGTTGGGCGGGATGTAGGAAATGTTGGCCAGGTTGATGCCCCAGCGTACGGTCAGTGTGATGAGCAGGCCGAGCAGGCAACCGATCAGGGTGAGCAGCATCGATTCGGTGGTGAATAGCCGGACAACGCCGCTGCGTTTGAGGCCGATGGCACGCAGCGTACCAATTTCGCGGGTGCGTTCAACCACGGTCATGCCCATTGAGTTGGCGACGCTCATGACGACGACGGTCAACACTATCGAAGCGATGAAGCCGAAAATCATGTCAAACATGCCGTGTACCTGATTGTAGAAATCGGACAACTCTTGCCAAGTTTGGATCTCGACAGCGTAGCCGGCGCCGTTCAGATTGGTCAGCAGGTGGTCGCGCAGCATCTTGGTCTGGGATACATCGTCGAGCAGAACGGTCAGGCGGTCGGCGCGCCCTTCGGCATCAAGCAGGGTGCGCGTCAGGTCCAGCGTCAGGAAGGCAAACTTGTCGTTGCTGCGGGCATTGCCGGTGTTGAAGGTGTGGCCGACCGTCACATCCAGCGCATTGGCTTGGCCGCTCAGTGAATTGACCAGCATGGCGCCTTGGCCACCGCTGGCGAGATGCAACATGTCGGCCAGGCCTTCGCTCAGTTCCACCACCTCGGGTCGCGCCGGGTCGAGTTGTTTCTTTATCTTTGGGACAACCGCGTTATCAGCCTCACTCTGCTGCAAAAGTGCCATGGCCCGTGGCTCAACCCCCTCGGCGATGAAGATGGTGCTGGCGCGGCCATTGCTGAGCAGGCCACTCAAGGCCAGGCGCGGGGCGACCAGCTTGACGTGCGGCTCGTCGCGCAGCAACTGGCTGATGGCATCGACTTCAGCCTGGGTGAGCAGATAGCGTTCCGGGTCGAGCTTGCCTTCCGTGCGCATGCCGCGCTTGCTGACCGTCAGGTGGCCGATCATTTCGTCGTGGATCGACTGGCGGGCCAGACCACCGTACACGTTGTGCGTGTAGCCGGCGAAGAGGGCAATCGCCGAGAAGCCCAAGGCAATGGCGAGCAGCGTTACCAGCGAACGGCGACGGTTGCGCAGCAGGCCGCGCAAAGCCAGCTTGAAGATGTTTTTCATGCCATCACCTCGTCGCTTTCGATGCTGCCGTCGCGCAGCAGAATCTTGCGGTCCACGTGATCAAGCAGGCGCGGGTCGTGGGTGGTAAAGACGAAAGTCACCTGGCGTGCGCGGTTCATCTCGCGCATCAGGTCGACGACCATGCGGCTGTTTTCCGAATCCAGATTGGCCGTTGGCTCATCGGCAATCACCAGCTTGGGTTCGACGACCAGGGCACGGGCGATGGCGACGCGCTGGCGCTGACCGCCGGAGAGCTTGTCCGGCAATGAGTCCTTGAAGCGTTCTAGGCCGACATCACGCAGCGCTGCAGCGGCCAGCTCGCGTGCCTTATGTTCAGCGCCGCCGCGAATCTGCAAGGGCAGCATGACATTCTCCAGCGCTGAAAGAACGGGGACGAGGTTAAAGTTCTGGAAAACGAAGCCAATATGGCGGGCGCGAAAGTCAGTCAGCGCATCGTCATCCATGCCCCCCGTTGCCTGCTCACCAAAACAGACTTCGCCGGCTGTCGGCGCATCGATCAGCCCGACGATGTTCATCAAGGTCGACTTGCCGCTGCCGGATGGCCCCCAAACCGCCAGAAACTCGCCGGCATGGATGTCCAGCGAAATGCTGTTCAGCGCGTCGATACTGGTTTCGCCAAGACGGAAGCGGCGGCGGACATTGCGCAGTTTGAGCAGCGCTGGCGCGGTGATGATCTTATTCATAGTCGATCCCGATGGTGATTGAAGGATAGGGCGTCGCCACGGTCAGCTATTTTTGGTCTGGATCATGACGAAGCTGACTGTAGCCAACCAACATCGGCCCGAGAAGCGGAATGCGACGAATCGCCCTAATTGAGGAGCGAAACGTAGTGATCAAATAAAAAAATCAACGTTTTCCAGCGATAACCGTAACAATGCACTCGTTGGAAACGGCGAGTGTTCTGTATTTGTTATATCGATAAGTTAAACTCGTTTCTCAATGAGTAATTGGAGTGGTGAATGAAGCGGCTTGTCGTAGCGGTCATTGGTCTTTTGCTGGCTTTGCCGGTGATGGCCATGTCTGTGGTTTTTCTCAATCCCGGCAAATCTGACGAGGCATTCTGGCTGATTTCAGCGCGTGCCATGCAGCAGGCGGCGAAGAGTCTGGATGTACAGCTGGAGGTGCTTTTTGCGGAACGCCAGCCCCTGCGCACCCTCGAATTGGCTCGGGGAATCATTGCACGACCGGTAAATGAGCGCCCGGAATATGTCATCATTACCAACGATTACGCTACCGGGCCGGCTTTGCTGCGCTTGTTTGATGCGACCGGGATCAAGGTTTTCATGGCATACAGCGGTATTTCTGAAGCGGCTGACCGGGTTGCCCTGGGTTTGCCGCGTGAACGATTCAAGAACTGGCTCGGCTCTCTGGAGCCACATGCCGAAGATGCCGGCTATCTGACCGCCAAAAAGCTGATTGAAACCGGGCGCAAATCCGGTGCTGTCGGTGCGGATGGCAAATTACACCTGATGGTCATTGGTGGTGATCGTTCGACGCCGACCTCGATCAGAAGAAACGCAGGAATGCACAGGGCAATCAGTGAGGCGCCGGATGTCGTGCTTGATCAGGAGGTATTTGCCGGATGGACGCGCGAAAAGGCAGCCGAACAGAGTGTCTGGCTCTACCAGCGTTATCCCGGGACGCGTCTGATCTGGGCAGGTAACGATCTGATGGCTTTTGGGGCAATGGATAGCTGGGAGAAGCGTGGCGGCAAGGCTGGTGTCGATGCCTGGTTCAGTGGTGTCAATACGTCACGCGAGGCCCTGGAGTCGGTCAAGTCCGGACGCCTCTCGGCACTCGCTGGCGGTCATTTTATTGCCGGCGCATGGTCGCTGGTTTTGATTCACGACTATCATCATGGGCGTGACTTTGTGGATGAAGGGCTGGAGCTTGAACAGCCCATGTTCGCGCTGTTTACGCCTAAACTGGCGGATCGTTTTCTTGTGAAATATGGCGATATGCGTTTTGATCAAGTCGATTTTCGTCGTTTCAGTAAAACACTGAACCCCGCACTGAAGCGATATGACTTCAGTTTTGAGCAATTATTACGCTGAACGAAATCAGTGAACTTGTCTGACAAAAGCTTTCGCCCGATTGCGACGACGCTGACGCGCACTATTTGGCGTTGGGCGACACTTTTTGCCTGCCTGATCGGGCTGGCTCAGGCGACCTTTTCATATCTGCGCGTTCATGACGATTTCGAGATGCAAGTCAGAGATATCGGTCGCTCAAATATTCCCTCTGCTATCGGTCAGCATCTGGGATATTGAGCCGGATGCCGTACAACGCCAGCTTGATGGCATTGCCGAAAAGCCGCAGATCGGTTTTGCCCGCTTGACCGTATCGACCGGTCAGGTTTTTAGCGCAGGAGATCAATCGTTGGCGGTCAGTACGAGTGAGAAATCCTTTGATGTGCCGTCACCCAGCCGGGTCAACGAGTCGATAGGCAAGCTGGAAATTTACGAGAATCCCCGCGCTTTTTATCGCGAGTTGCTTTACAGCGTAGCCATCGCTTTGGTCGGATATGGTGTGCTGACTTTCTTGATCTGTGCCCTTGTTATCTATGTGCTTAAGCGCGAACTGGAATACCCCCTGCGCCATATTGCGCAGTTTGTCAGTGCACTGACACCGGATCGGCTAACCGCGCCATTGCAGTTGCCGCGCCAAGCCGGACATCTGCGTGACGAAATTGATCTTGTGGTTGATGGCTTTGCTGTGCTTCAGGCGGGAGTGACCGGCTATATTTCCAATCTGGACGAACTGGTAGCGCAACGTACAGCTGAACTGGAAACGGCTATGGCATCCATCCAGCGCTTATCGACGATTGATTCCCTGACCGGGTGCTTCAACCGGCGATTATTCAATGAGCGGATCGTTCAGGAGCTGGAGCGTGCCGAGCGTTATGGGCGTCCGGTATCCCTGGTTTTTTGTGATATCGACCATTTCAAGCAAGTCAATGACACCTACGGGCATTTGCTTGGTGATCAAGTCTTGCAAGCGGTGGCTGGCGTGTTTGAACGGTATTTGCGGCATGAAGTCGATTGGGTCGCACGCTATGGTGGTGAAGAATTTGTCATTGTCTTGCCGGAAACGGCACTGGCTGAAGCACTGACTACGGGCGAGCGCTTACGCAAGGCAATTGAAAATGATCTGCAGATTGCTGCTGAAGAAAGCTTGCAAGTGACTGCAAGTTTCGGCGTGGCCCAGCATCGGCCTGGTGAAATTGCCGAGCAGCTAATTCACGACGCGGATTTGCTGCTGTATCAAGCCAAGGCTGCCGGACGCAACAGGGTATTTCCTGTTCTTTGATTGCATAACGAATCGCGTCGTAACGATCGTGAGTCCATATATAGGTGCGTTTGTACCAAAGGCGGGACAACTTTTGCCCGAATGGAATGCCGTTAGAATGGACGGGCGCTATGTGATGCGCAGATGGTTCCGTTCCGCAGGAAGAAAATGATGACCTTGAAAACATTTGTTTGCACGTTGTTTCTTGCTCTGTTGAGCCTTTCTGCAGTGGCTCAGCCGGCGGTTAATTTGCCGCCGCAGCAAGGTTACCTTGGCGAGATACGCCGGTCTCCGGAGGGGAAACTGATTGTTGTGCCGAAGGCTGAGTTGCCGGTAATCAATCCCCAGCTGGCCAAGGTAACGATGGTCGTCGGCAGTGGCGAGAAAATTACGACGATTACCGAGGCGGCACGCTTGGCGAGGGATGGGGAAGTTATTGAGATACGTCCCGGCATTTATCGCGGTCAACCCGCAGTCTGGTTGCAAAATAATCTGGTGATTCGCGGCTCGGGTGAGCGTCCGGTGATGGAGGCCAACGGCAAGAGTGCCGAAGACAAGGCTATCTGGGTGATTCGCGGAGGTGCGGTGCACATTGAAAATATCGAATTCCGTGGTGCCCGGGTGTCCAACGGAATCGGTGCCGGGATCCGTTTCGAGAGGGGCTCTTTGACAATCGAGTCCTGTCGGTTTACCGATAATGAAATGGGGATACTGACCACCAATTTTCCTGAATTATCGCTGGAGGTTGCCAATAGTGAATTCAGCGATGCCCCCAGAAGCTCGGGTAAGCTGCATCATCTGCTTTACGTTGGCTCGATCGACAAATTCATCCTGCGCGGCAGTCGATTTCAAAACGGCTATCTAGGCCATCTGGTCAAGTCGCGCGCGCGCGAAAATCATGTACTTTACAATATGCTGGCTGATGGCATGGGCGGCAGAGCTTCCTACGAACTGGAGTTTCCAGTGGTGGTCTGGCCTACGTGATCGGCAATGTCATCGCCCAAAGCGCCGATACTGATAATCCGATCATTGTGGCCTATGGCGCTGGTGGGCCGTACTGGCCGGAAAATGCGCTTTATCTGTCGCACAATACCTTGGTAAATGACCGCCACGCCGGCGATTTTCTCAAGGTCTGGACCGAGAAATTCGCCGGCGGTGTCGAAGTTTGGGCAATCAACAACCTGACGGTTGGCAAAGGTAATTTCTTTCCGCCGGCGCAGGGACGGTTTGAAGGGAATCATTCAGCCTCACGGGCTGAGTTGATCACATACGCAGGTTTGCCCTTGCAATTGACCAACCGCTCGCCGTTGCGTGGCCTGGTTCGGGTGCCGGGCAGTACGCATGGCCTCAGTCTTTTCCCTAGGCCGAATTCGCTGCTCCGGTTGGCTCTCGGCCACTGCGCGCCAGCAGTTCCCTTTCTCCCGGCGCATTCCAATGAGCGTATTTACCGTCATGAAGTGACTGCGCCCCGGTCGATTGCTCGATCAGGGCGCTGATTTTTTGGCTTGTTTTGGCCGTTGACCGTAACTGTTAGTCCTTGATCGGCGCGAACTCCAGTGGCACCCAGGCGAAAGCCTTGCCTTCCTTGCGGATGTGGCCGATGCCGGGGAAGGGCAGGTGCATGCCACCGACCAGCATCTTTTCCCTGGCAGCCAGGTTAAAAGTCTGCTTGCGGGCGATGATCGCCTGCTTGCGGTCGTTGTCGTACTCAAATGCGGTGTCCGGGCGGGCGAACTGCACAGCGTGGTTATGCACGAGGTCGCCGAGAATCACCATTTTCTCGCCGCTATCAGTCAATACAAAGCTGCTGTGACCGGGTGTGTGGCCATGGGTGTCGAGGCTGCTGATACCGGCTAGCAATTCCTGATTGCCAGTAAACGTTTTCCACTGGCCGCTGGCCAGGTAAGGGGCGGCGGCGTCGCGCGACATCTTGAAGAAAGGCTGGAAGTCCTGGCGCCTTGGCGGCAATTTCCTCGCTCAGCCAGAATTCATTGTCGGCCTTGGCTGACCAGATCTGCGCCTTGGGGAAAACCATCTGGCCATCTGCTGTGACGAGGCCATTGACGTGGTCGCCATGCAGGTGCGTGATCAGCACCAGATCAACCTGTTCCGGGTTGTAGCCGGCAGCCTTGAGATTGCTGACGATATTGCCGAGGCCGGGGCCGAAGAGTTTGGCTGCGCCGGCATCAATCAGCACCAGTTTGCTGCCGGTATTGATCAGGAAGGCATTGACGGCGGTTTGCACGGCCGGGCCTTTCAGGAACATGCGGGCGAGCAGTTTCTGGATGTCTTTTTCCGGCGTGTTTTTGAGTAGCTTGGTATTTAGATCAATGGCGCCATCGTAAAGCGCGGTTACTTCGAATTTGCCGAGAAAGGTGCGGTAATAGCCGGGTACCTGGCTCTTCTGCTGGGGAGCTTAGGCTGCGACAAAGCCGCTGCTCAACAGGAAAAGGCTGGCGACCATCAGCCGTAACAGGCGGGCGGGTGTGAGGGAAAGGTTAGTCATAGATTCGCTCCGGGTTGGGGAAGCAGAAGTGTCCCATGACTTGGACATGCTGTGTAGGGGTCAGTGCCGCGTCGGGGCTGGCTGTGGGGATTCAAGATCATTGCAGCGGCTGGCTCGGCCGAGCAGGAAGGCACGTTCGCGGGCGTTTTGCGTCAGGCTGGCGGCACGCTCGAACTCGGCGCAGGTTTCGGTGTGCCGCTCAAGGCGGACCAGCAGGTCGCCGCGCACGCTGGGTAGCAGGTGATAGTTGTTCAGATCGGGCTCATTCAGCAGGCCGTCAACGAGTTCCAGACCTGCGGCTGGCCCGAATGCCATGCTGATGGCGACTGCACGATTGAGGCTGATCACAGGCGATGGCGCAATCTGAGCCAGGGCATCGTAAATGGCGGCGATCCGCGCCCAGTCAGTCTGTTCGACGCTCAAGGCCCGGGCATGGCAGGCGGCGATGGCTGCCTGCAAGGCATATGGTCCAAGCGGCCCGGGCAGCGCCTCGGCTTTAGCCAAGGCATCCAAGCCGCGCCGGATGAGCAACCGGTCCCAGCGCGTGCGGTCCTGGTCGAGCAGCAGGATGGGCTCGCCGCTGGCAGAAACGCGGGCGGGAAAGCGGGAGGCCTGAATTTCCATCAGGGCAACCAGCCCCAAGACTTCGCTTTCATCCGGCAGCAAGCCGGCCAGCACGCGACCGAGGCGGAGTGCCTCGTCACTCAGCGCTGGGCGCATCCAGTCTGTGCCGCCGGTGGCGGCGTAACCTTCGTTGAAAATCAGGTAAATGACTTCGAGCACCGAAGCCAGGCGCTGCAACAGTTCCGGTCCGCGCGGTACTTCGAAGGGTACACGCGCGGCGGCCAAGGTGCGTTTGGCGCGGACAATGCGCTGCGCAATGGTCGGCTCGGGCTTGAGGTAGGCGCGGGCAATTTCTTCGGTGGTCAGGCCACCCATGACACGCAAGGTAAGCGCACAGCGGGCTTCCGGCGAGAGCGCCGGGTGGCAGGCGGTGAATATCAGGCGCAGCAGATCGTCACCGATATCGTCGTCGAGGGCAGCATCCACTTGTTCGCTGATTTCTTCGCTAAGTACCTCGTGGCGGAAATCCAGTTCGTAACCGAGTTCGAGCGCCCGGCTGGCGGCGAGACGCGTGTGGCGCAGATGGTCCAGCGCCCGACGTTTGGCCGTGGTCATCAGCCAGGCGCCGGGGTTGTCCGGCACGCCTGCCTTCGGCCAGTGCTCAAGGGCGGCGACCAGCGCATCCTGGGCGAATTCCTCGGCCAGACCGATGTCGTGCACGATGCGCGCGACGCGGCCGATGACCTTGGCCGCTTCAATATGCCAAATGGCCTCGATGCTGCGTCTGGTGGCATCATTCGAGGCTGATCGCTCACAACGAGCGGCCATCGTAGTGATGGACTGGCAGTACCGAAAAATCGATGTCTTCCAGACAGCGAACGTTGATGGCGGCCATCGCCGTACCGTCCGGCATCGCTCCTTCACCAAGCGGATGAATGCCGCATTCCGGGCAGAAGCGGTGTTTGATGCGGCCTTTGCCGAAGGTGTAGGTCTTGAGGTTTTCGTCCGGTGTCAGCAGGTGCAGGCTGCTGCGGGGCACGAACCAGAGCAGGGCGCCCTTGCGTTGGCAGATGGAGCAATTGCAATCGACCAGGCTGGTCAATTCTCCCTCTACTTCGAAGGCCACCTTGCCGCAATGACAACTACCTTTGTAGATCATTTTGTTTCCTTTCAGCGTTGGGGAAGAACTCCGATTCTGGCCAGCTTTTGCGTTCCGTGGCAAGCGCGGTTGACCTCCTGCGTGCTATTTCCTGCCTTCAACATGGCGCGCGAAGTTATTGAGAATGGCCTGCCAGCCGCCTTGCTGTTGTTCAATGGAATGGGTTGTTTCCGCATCAAAGATAACTTTTACGTTGATGCCGTCCGGTATTTCGGTGAACTCAATCGAGGCCGTCCGGTCGCCAAAGGAATACTCAAGCAGGCGCTCGGGGATGATTTTGGTATAGGTGCCGGCGAAGTCAAATCCAAAGCTCCCATCCTTGGCCTCCATCCTGGATGCAAACTCGCCACCGACCCGAAGATCGACGCTGGCTCGCGTGGTGTGCCAATCATCGGATGCAGCGTTCCACTGAACAATGTCTTCGGGTGTGGTATAGGCCTGCCATACGCGCTCGATCGGTGCGCGGACCTTTGTTTCGACGGTGATTTTCATGTGTTCTCCAATATTTTTCAGGATAAGCAGTGCTCATTTCAACGAATGCAGGCCGATCATGTTGCCTTCGGTGTCGGTGACCAAAGCTATATAGCCGTATGACCCGATCGAAAAGCGGCGCTTGTGGATTTTCCCGCCGGCGGCGGCCGCCTTGTCGGCTTCGACGGCGCAGTCTTCACAACTGAAATAGATGATCACGTTGTTGCCGGATGGGCCGCAGCCATCGATTTTGGCCAGTGCACCCGAGGCGCCGCCACCACTGTGTTGTATCGGGAAGGCCCACAGTTCGATCGGGCTTTCCAGGCGGGTGAAGGCATAGCCGAATACGGCGCGGTAAAAGGCCTTGGCGCGTTCCATGTCCTGCACGTAAATCTCGAACCAGCCGACCGGGTTGCGTTCGCCACAGGCGCCGGATGCTTCACTCGCCGATGCTGACGAATCGGGATTGAACACGACTTTGTCCGTGTAAGGGTCGAAGGGCGCCGAGCAATGGTCATGCGTGATCAGCCAGCGACCATCTGTCTGCCGCTGCCAGACGACAGAACTGCGCAGCCAGTGGCGGCCAGCCGGGTGGCCGGCGGGCACGCCCGTGAAGCGCCAGATGAAATGGGCGCTCGCCATGTCGCTGCCAATACTGACCGTCAAATCATGTTTTTCTACGGCGAAGCCATCCGGGAAATACTGGAAGCAATCCACCACCTTGGTGCGCAGCGCTTCAACGCCGCTGCTAAACGGAGGAATGGCGTCGTAGATTACGGCGTTGGATGAATAGAGCGCCATCATGCGGTCGATATTCTTGGTGCAGAAGGCTTCGCTCCATTCGTCGAGGGCTGTCCGGATAAGGGATTCATCGGTCATCATGTTTTGCTCACAAAACGTGGCAGGGGGCGCATTCGCGCACTTCGACGGTTGCCCAGTTGACCGCCGGGCAACGGCTGGCGATGGCCACAGCTTCGTCGCGGCTGGCGACGTCGATCATGAAAAATCCGCCGACCATCTCCTTGGCTTCGGCAAACGGGCCATCACGTAATTGCGGCTTGCCATCACTGGCCGTGATGCGCACGGCGTGGTCGTCGGTACGCAGGGATTCGCTGGCCAGCAGTTTTCCCTGTTCGGCCAGTCCTTGCCCGAAAGCGACCATCTGGTCATAAAGGTCACGTGCTGCATCGGGCGCGTAGGTGGCCCGGTGGCCGCGTTTTTCGACAATCAACAAAAGATAAGACATGGGTTTGTTCCTCAGGCGCCACCGCAGCAAGTCTTCATGCCAGCGGCGATTTCGTCCGGGGAAAGATCGCGCGTGTGGGTTGCGACCGACCACTGGTGGCCGAATGGGTCTTCGAGGCGGCCGTAGCGATCGCCCCAGAACATGTCGGCGACCGGCATGGTCACGCGCGCTCCGGCGGCAACGGCCTGGCTTACCGCGGCATCGACATCGGCGACGTAAAGGTGGAGGGTGACGGGTGAGCCCTTGAACGACTGCGGGCTGAGCATGCCTTGCTCCACATATTCGTCGACCAGCATCAGCGGCGCTTCGCCAATGCGGATCATGGCGTGGGCCAGGCGTCCGTCCGGCCCTGGCAGGCGGCCCAGTTCAATGGCGCCGAAGGCCTGGGTGTAGAAGGCAATAGCCTCGGTGGCACCACGACAAACGAGGTGCGGCGTGATAGAGCTGAAGCCTGGGGGGATGGGTTGTACGGAGCTCATTATTTTTCCTTCCAATGTTGGGGGCTGAAAAGAAGTGCCTTGTTGTGTACGACGTGCCTGTATTTTGGAAATCGACAGGTTCATGGAATTTTTGTTCACGAACTTTCTATATCATTCAAACGCTTCAATGGCAGTTCTCAGAGGGGGCATGTAGTGATACGCTTTGCTCCTGCTCTGACAAGGTCGGTAGGGGTGTTGCGAACTTTCGATCAAAACAACAGCGTGATTTCGTGGTGTTAGGAAAATCGTGAATGGTCTCCAAGCCTGATCTGCTCTACGAGTATTGACTTGATCATCTGAGTACTTTTTGAATGATTTTCTGCTTTGGGCAGCGAGTGTGCCTGAAGTAACCGTCGATGTGAAATTGACCAGCGCCTCGCGATATTGTTCGAATATCAGCCGCCAATTCACAAATTATGCTGGTACTCGATGAAGTTTGTAACTTGCAAATCCTCAGGGTTGAGCACTGGTCTGACCTCGATTTCAGCTGCCATTCCCTCGCCGCGCGGATTGGGAAAGCGCTTCGTCCATGCCTGCGCCTCTTCGCGGCTTCGTGACTGAATCAGTGTGTATCCAGCAATCAGTTCATGGGTTTCGGCAAATGGTCCGTCGATGAGGGTGCGTTGCTCGCCTTCGTAGCGGATGCGCCAGCCGGCTGAACTGGGTGTCAATCCGGATGCATCGAGCAACGCTCCGGCCCGGGCCAGTTCTTCGTGGAATTCGGCCATTCTGGCGATCAGGGCGTCAGCTGGCATGGCACCCGCTTCCGATTCGGCGCTCGCTTTGACGATGATGAGAAACCGCATCATTTCCTCCGTAGGCTGGACTGCCATGCGGAATTGCGTGGCCCCTCAGCTGACGACGGACGAGCTGGTAGAGATTCGACAAAGTACTACGGATTTTTACGCCGGAAGTGGCGATGAATAGCCCGAGGTGAACGACGGGCTATTGGCGGACTACTTACCGCTCAGGGTTGGCTACCCATCTTCTCGCCCATGCGGATGGCGCGGGTGGGCGACCAGTCAGGATTGAAGACGAGGTTTTTTTTCGGGAAAAGCATGACGACTGTCGAGCCGAGCAAGAAGCGGCCCATTTCCTCGCCCTTTTTCAGCTTGATGTTCTGCTCTTCATAGCGCCATTCGCGAACCACGCCCGGGCGCGGCGGATTGACCATGCCATGCCAGACGGTGGCCATGCTGCCGACGATGGTGGCGCCGACCAGGGTCAGCACGAAGGGACCGAACGCCGATTCGAAGACGCAAACAACCCGCTCGTTGCGCGCGAAGAGGCCGGGCACGCCGCGCGCCGTCGTCGGATTGACCGAAAACAGGGCGCCGGGCACGTAGATCATGCGCGTCAGACGGCCGTCACAGGGCATGTGGATGCGGTGGTAGTCACGCGGGCTCAAGTAAAGCGTGGCGAAGCTGCCGTTCTCGAATTGCGCTGCCAGTTCGCGGTCGCCGCCAACCAGCGCTGTCGTCGAGTAACTGTGGCCCTTGGCCTGGAAAATCTGGTCGCGTTCGATAGGGCCGAACTGGCTGATCGCACCATCCACCGGGCTGATGAAAGCCGCGTCGGCCTGCGGGCGGGCGCCATCCTTCAGCGGCCGGGTGAAGAATTCGTTGAAGCTCTTGTAGCTGGCGATGTCCGGATTGGCCGCTTCCGCCATGTTCACGTTGTAGCGGCCAACAAACCAGCGGATGACACTGGTCGTCAGGCCACCGGCTTCCTTGGAGGCCAGCTTGCCGGCGAGGACGGTCAGCGCCTGTTTCGGAATCAGGTATTGGGGCAGGACAGCGATTCGATCAGACATGAAGAAATGAACAAGTGGCGGGCTGGTAATTATACGGGCTCGACAGCAGCTGGCGAATTGTCGGCCATTACCGGTTGTTCGACTGACCAGCGCGCCTTGCGCCATTTTTCTTGCTCGCCGTTGCCGCAGAAGGTCCAGGCGACAAATCGGCTTTGTTTTTGGCCTTGTGCCATCGGGATGATCCGCGATTCAACGACTTTAGCTTTCTTCAACGCCACTTCAATATGCTCAAGGTTTTCAGCGCTCGATACGAGGCTGGTGAACCACATGACCCGTTTCGGGATGGCTGTGCTTTGCTCAATCATGTTTTTGACAAAGGCGCGTTCGCCGCCGTTACACCACAATTCTGTTCCGCCGCCGCCAAAATTCAGGCGAGGCTGAACGGCTCCCTTTTGGGCGCCAGGTTTGCCCAGGTTTTTCCATTTACGCTGGCTGACGCCGAACACATCATCTGTAGAATTATGGAATGGCGGATTGCAGATACTGAGTTCAAAATTTTCACCCGAGCGCAGCAGGCCGGTGAAGATGTTGTCCCAGACTGTTTGGTGGCGTAACTCAATGGTTGCGGTCAACGCCGGATTTTTGCTCAAAATCATTTGAGCATTAGCGAGCGCTGCTTCGTCAATGTCGACCCCGAGAAAGTGCCAGCCATATTCGGCATGGCCGATCAGCGGATAAACGCAGTTGGCGCCAACGCCAATATCCAGCACGCGCACACCCGCACCGGTCGGGATGACTTTTTTATTGCTAGTCGCCAGCAGGTCGGCTGCATGATGAATGTAGTCGGCCCGGCCTGGAATCGGTGGGCATAGATAACCAGCCGGAATCTCCCAGCCACGCACGCCGTAATGCAGGGCGAGCAGAGCACGATTCAATGCCTTGATCGCACCGGGGTTGGAAAAATCAATGCTGGGCGTGCCGCTGGCAGTGTTTGACAACGTATTTGACAAGCCCCGGTGCAATGGCCGTCAAGGCAGGAAAATCGTATCCGGTCAGGCTTTTGTTGCGTGGGTGAAGTCCGGGTTTTGGGGCTGGGGACGACATCTGATTTCCGATCTTGGGCGAGGGGGCGGAGTATCCCACGAATTGAATGTTACCGTCGCGAGTCGGTTGCCAATGATTTATCCCGGTTCGGGCACGCAATCGCAGTCACATTCGCGTAAAATTAAAACATCGTTTTAGCGTGGGCGATGCCGCGCTTTCCTGAAGGATAGAAATGAAGCGTGTGGATGATTTCCGCTTGCAATTGGGCAAGCATGAACTTGTGCCGATCATGATTGGTGGCATGGGGGTCGACATTTCCACTGCCGACCTGGCATTGGAGGCTTCCCGTTTGGGCGGTGTCGGTCATATTTCCGATGCCATGATCAATACGGTGACAGACCGCCGCTACAAGACAAAATATGTAAAAGAAAAGCTCGCGTTCTACAAATCGAGCGTTGCCAGCGAAGACAAGTCCCTCGTCAAGTTTGATCTGGCCACCGTCGAAGAGGCTACACGTTTGCACGTTGCCGGTACCATGGAGCGCAAGAAAGGCTCTGGCATGATTTTCGTCAACTGCATGGAAAAGTTGACGATGAACGCACCCAAAGGAAACCTTGCGAGTTCGTATGCGCGCTGCGCTCGATGCCGGCATTGATGGCATTACCCTGGCGGCCGGCTTGCACCTCGGTTCATTTGGTTTGATCGAAGATCATCCGCGGTTCCGTGATGCCAAACTGGGCATCATTGTTTCCTCTGTACGTGCGCTACAGATTTTCATCAAGAAAAATGCACGTACCAATCGTTTGCCTGATTACGTCGTCGTCGAAGGCCCGCTGGCTGGTGGTCACCTTGGTTTCGGCATGGATTGGGCACAATACGACCTGGCAACCATCGTTGCCGAGGTCATGCAATATCTCAAGAACGAAAATCTCGATATTCCCGTCATTCCTGCCGGAGGTATTTTCACCGGTAGCGATGCAACAGGTTTCCTTGAAAGTGGTGCTGCAGCGGTTCAGGTGGCAACGCGCTTTACGGTCGCACGCGAATGCGGTTTGCCGGCCGATGTGCAGCAGCATTATTTCACCGCCGATGAAGACGACATTGTCGTCAATGAAATTTCACCGACCGGCTATCCGATGCGCATGATCAAAAGCAGTCCGGCGATTGGTGATGGTATTCGTCCCAATTGTGAGGCTTATGGTTATTTGCTCGACGCGAATGGAAAGTGTGCCTACGTAACGGCATATAACCGCGAGGTTGCCGCACACCCCGGGGCGCGCAAGGTCAAGGTAATGGACAAGACATGTTTATGCACCCATATGCGTAATTTTGATTTGTGGACCTGTGGTCAATTGACTTATCGTTTGCGTGATACCACGCATCGTCTGGCAGATGGTAGCTACCAGGTCTTGACAGCCGAACATGTGTTCAAGGACTATCAGTTCAGCACGGATCAAAAAATCGCACTGCCTGAGCGTCAGGAAGTCTGATTTATCTCACTGCTCACAAGCCCGGTCATGAACCGGGCTTTTTCTTAGGATAAAAAATGAAGCGTTGGATATTTTGTCTACTGGTCCAGTTTATTCCTCACTGCGTCCGCGACTGCTGACGTACTTGGCGCAAATGATCAGCCAATTCATGATGCGGCACGTATCGGAAGCGGCAAAGAGATTGATGTCTTACTCAAAGTCAATCCGAATACGCGTGATGTCCGTACGGCGCAAGGTTCGACGCCTTTGCATCTTGCCGCAACAAATCCCGATATTTCAGCCCTGAAAGCCTTGATTGCCGCCGGCGCAGACCCTAATGCGCGTGATGCTGATGGTGCGACCCCTTTGCATATGGCTGCCTATAGTCAAAATGCCAAACATTCCCAGTTGCTGCTTGAGGCGGGTTCTGATCCCTATGCCAAGACAAATGTAGGGCATGATCCCACGTCGATGGCACGCAAGGTAATGGGTAATGAGGCAGCCGGTGTGATTTCACTATGGATACTTAAGGGTTGCCAACCTAAGAAGGCATGCTGATTGCCGGTTGCAAGCTGATTCGTTGCCTGTTGCTAGCCTTGGGGCTGGCAACAGTGATTTTGGCGCGGGCCGATGACGCATTGCCGGCATTTGCGCTTAGTGGCTTTGGTACCTTGGGTGCCACGCGTACCACTTCTGATGAAGTGCGTTTTGTCCGCGACCTGGCCCAACCCGAGGGTGCAGGCAAGCGCTGGGATGGTCGTGTCGATAGTATGCTTGGTGTGCAAGGCAACCTCAAATTGAGTAGCCAGCTTGAGGGTGTGGTCCAGGTGGTTAGCCGCTATCGCTATGATCGAAGTTTTACGCCGGAAGTCTCCTGGGTTTATCTCAAATATGAGCCGGACCCTAAATTGAGCTTGCGTGCCGGACGCCTTGGAACAGAGTTTTTCATGCTCGCCGATTCGCGGATGGTTGGTTACTCCTACCTTTCGGTGCGGCCACCGGGTGATTATTTTTGGTCACTACCTTTTTATAGTATTGATGGCGCTGATGCGGTGCTTTCCCTGCCTTTCTGGGAGTCAATCCTGCGCGCCAAGGCTTTTTACGGCATTTCTGACGAGCGAATTGCGCTCGAAAAGCGTGAATGGAAACTCGATGGTTCGCCAATGACCGGTGGCTATCTTGATTTGCAGACCGGTCCCTGGGTGTTTCGGCTGAGTTACGCGAATATTGTGTTTAGAAATGATTTGCCACTTGGTTCGGTACTCAACACTTATTTGCCTCCAACCGTGGCGCAACAATCAGTCGACTATCTGACAACTGCTAATACACGTAGTCACTATTACGCATTTGGGGCAGTGTACGACAGTGGGCCGTGGCAGTTACACCTCATGCTTAATCATATTGTGCAAGGGAGCAATGCTTTTCAAAGTGCGGATGGTGGATATTTCCAGTTGGGTTACCGAATTGGGCCTGTGACGCCTTATGCTGGCTACTCATGGATACGCTCAGACCAAAGAGGTAATACCCTAAATCCGGTAGTAGCAAGCATCATGGCCGATGGGCACGCTGATCAGAGCACTACAACCGCCGGTGCGCGTTGGGATGTTGTGCGCAATGTGGCGCTCAAGGCGCAGTGGGATCACATTCACGGTGAGCCTGAGTCAATTTTCCCCTACCGTCGGGAAACCAAGGCGTGGACTGGAAAAATGGACGTTTTCACGCTGACAATGGATTTCGTTTTTTGATAATGAGCGCCCGGCGATTTATCCATGCCCTGCTGTTGCTATTTTTTCTTTTAATAGAAAGCATGCCGGCGTTCGCTCAGATGGTGGTCATTGTCAATGCTCGTTCGGGTGTTGCCGTGATGTCGCGCAATGAAGTGGTCAATATTTTCTTTGGACGATATCGCCAGTTTTTTAACGGGCTGGAGGCAAAGCCAGTTGATCTACTGGATAGCCATCCCGATCGCGCAAGGTTCTACACTGGTTTGGTAGGAAAGGATTTGGCGGAGATCAATGCCTATTGGTCGCGACAGTTATTTTCTGGCCGCATGAACGCACCTCCCAAGTTGCGTACTTCCGAGGAGGTCGTTAAATGGGTGGTTAATAATCCTGGAGGAATCGGTTTTGTTGAACTTTCCTATGCTGACGCTAGAGTACATGTTGTATTTGAACTAAAACCTTGATTGAGTGACCAACAGCTTGGTAAATATTGAACTCATCGGCATACTCATTATTTTTGTGATCATTGCCATTGTTGTCATCAAGTCGCAATAATCCGGCGTAATGCTTGCATCTGCGGGCTTAACCAGCGAACATAATCAAACCCTATAATAGATAGGAGACAAACATGCCAAATAGAAGAATCAGTAATGTCATTGCTGGCCAGAGTCTGGTTACTGCAACCCGCGAAATGACGGTTCGTACTGCCTGCCGTTTGATGGCAGAAAAGCGAATCGGCGCCATGCTTGTCGTTGAGAGCAACAAAATCGTTGGTATCTTTACCGAGCGTGATGCGCTTAACAAAGTGCTGGCAACTAGTATGGATCCTGATACCACCAAACTGGCCCAGGTGATGGTTAACGACCCGATGACTATTCGTGGTGACAAACCGCTGGGTTTCGCGCTCGCCATGATGGCCGATGGTGGTTTCCGCCATGTGCCTGTTGTCGATGACAACGGTGCTCCGTTGGGTATGGTTTCGGCTCGTGATGCGCTGGGCCAGGATATGCTCGAACTTGAGAAGGAAATGAAGCGCCGCGAAGAGCTGGAAGGTTCTATCGGTTACTGAACAAATTTGCTCCAACCCAACTGCGCCAGTGTTGCGGCAAAACTGCCGGACATTGGCGCTTTTATTTGCAGTCGTTCGCCGCTCGCCGGGTGATTAAAAGTCAGGCTGGTGCAGGCGAGCAGCATGCGTGGGCAACTGAATTGCTCGGCAAAGAAGCGATTGTGAATCCCCTTGCCGTGGGTTGCATCACCGATGATGGGGTGAGCAATGTGCTTGAAATGGCGCCGAATCTGATGGCGCCGCCCGGTTATTGGTTCCGCTTCAACCAGTGCATATCTGCTGCTCGGATAGCGGTCGACCGCAACAGGTAGTTCAACACTGGCCAAGCGCCGAAAGTGGGTGAGCGCAGTCTGTGCTACATCGCTTGAACGCTCACCTTTCCATTCACGGTCATCGCGCTGGCGCGACAACGAATGATCGATTTCCCCAGACTCTGGTGGGTGGCCACGAACAACGGCCAGATATTTTTTGTCCACGGTGCCAGCTTCAAACTGTTTACCAAGCGCGCTTGCCATCTCTGCGTTGAGCGCGAAAAGCAGAACGCCAGATGTGCCACGATCAAGGCGGTGCGTAGCCCAGACCCATTGTCCAATCTGGTCGCGCAAGATCTGAATCGCAAAGCGGGTTTCGTGACGGTCAATTTCTGACCGATGAACGAGCAGTCCAGAGGGTTTGTTTATCGCAATGATGTGCTCGTCGCGATAGAGAATGTCCAGAGTTTCAGGCAAAAAATCGGCTCTTGGCCTCGGCAGGAATTTCCATGCCGGTGATCTGGGCGCGGTCGAGAAGCTCCCAGTAGTAGCGATAGGAAGCGCGGTCGTGCAGTTTGCCTTCGTGCTGAGTCGGACCCCAGTCCGTATCCTGTGCGGCGATCAGGATTTCCGCAGCAGCCTGGACTTCGGAAAAGTCCGGGCGCATGGCTTCGACGATCGGTACGATCTGCTTGGGATGGATGCTCCACATCCGAAGGTATCCGAATTCGGTTCGGGCGCGCAGGGCATCATTGCGGATGTAGTCGATATCTTTCAGTTCAGTCGTCACATTATGGGACGGAACAACGCCGCAAGCCAGGGCAGCAGCGCTGATTTCGCACTTGGCGCGGGCAACCAGCGGGTGGCTGAATTGTCCCGGGCTCCGCATTGCGCTGCCGGGAATCGCACCGTGATGGCCGGAGACAAAATCCATCAGGCCGAAATCCAGGCTCTCGACCCCGGGCAGTGCAGCGATTTCCCATACTTCGCGAAGGGCGCCGTGGGTTTCGATCAACACATGCACCGGTATCCTGCGGTCAACACCAAAACTTTGCTCAATTTCACGTAAAGCTTCGACTTGCACCTGAACATCTCCGGCGCTACATGGTTTTGGCAGGGTGATGAATGGGAGACGACGGCCAGCGATGCCAACCAGGATTTCCATATCCTGCCGCCAGTGCGGATGGGTCACATCATGAACGCGGGCGCCAACCCGGTTGAACAGGTTGTCATCGCTCATGATCAGGTGTGCCGCCATTTCGGCATGTTCTCGCTCGGCGCCAGCGTGAGCGCCGTCTTCGCAGTCGCAGGTAATGTCGAAAATCGGCCCGAGTTCCTTTTGCAGTTGCAGCGCCTTGCGCATCAGCTTTTCCGAGCCCGCGTAATGGTCGACCGCGGGCAGGATGGGAAAGGGCTTTTCGCCGGCAAAAAGAACCGCTTTGGGATGGCGCATGATGTTCCTGAGCATGAATGAAAAAGGCCGCGATATTTTATCGCGGCCTTTGCTTGAAGCTGAGAACTAATGCTGGATTACAGCATGTCCTTGACGGCTTCGGCTTCGTCGGTCAGTTCTTTGAGCGTGAAGTTCATCTTCTCACGGCTGTATTCGTCGATTTCCAGACCCTGAATGATCTTGAAGGAACCACCCTTGCACTCGCACGGGAAGCCATAAACGATACCGGCCGGAATGCCGTAGGAGCCATCAGAAGGAACGCCCATGGTGACCCAGTCGCTGGAACCAAGAACCCAGTCACGGATGTGATCGATAGCTGCATTGGCTGCGGAAGCAGCTGAAGACAGGCCACGGGCTTCAATAATGGCGGCGCCACGCTTGCCAACGGTCGGCAGGAAGGTGTCGTTGTTCCAGGCGTGATCGTTGATCAACGCCTTGACGTTATCGCCATTGGATTCGCAGTTGCGGTAGTCGGCGTACATCGTCGGTGAGTGGTTACCCCAAACGACCAGCTTCTTGAATGAAGAAACCGGACGGCCAGCCTTTTCAGCCAATTGTGACAGCGCACGGTTGTGGTCAAGGCGCAGCATGCCGTGGTAGTTGTTCGGGTTGGTGCGGCCAACCTTTTTGGCTGCAGCGGCAGCGATGTAGGCGTTGGTGTTGCAAGGATTGCCAACTACCAGAACCTTGACGCCTTCGCTGGCGTTTTCGGCGATAGCTTTGCCCTGAACCGTAAAGATGGCACCATTGGCGGTCAGCAGGTCGGCACGCTCCATACCTTTGGTACGCGGACGAGCGCCAACCAGCAAGCAGACGTCTGCATCCTTGAAGGCAACATTCGGGTCATCGGTGGCAACCATGCCAGCGAGCAGCGGGAAGGCGCAGTCGTCGAGTTCCATCATGACGCCCTTGACGGCTTGCTGAGCCTGCGGCAGGTCGAGCAACTGAAGAATGACCGGCTGGTCTTTGCCGAGCATTTCGCCGGAGGCAATGCGGAACAGCAGGCTATAACCGATCTGGCCGGCGGCGCCGGTAATAGCTACGCGCATGGGTGCTTTTGACATGTATCGCTCCTGTTTTAAACAGCGTGATTGAAATTATTCGAATCTGCTCGAACGCCTGCTGAAAAATTTTTCTTGCGGGTGCTGGCGCGAGAGGTTTTCAATCTTAGAAGTTAGTCGCGATAGTGTCAATTCATCATATGTCTTATATAAGACAGGGCAGGCGCTGGCGATTACTCCTATGTCATACTGCGGCGTCTAACGACAGAGGGTGATAGTGATAGAAAAGTGATAAGGGGCAAATCGGGTGAGTGATACGAGTGCCCCACCTTCATCACCAGCAATACCGTTGTCTTCAAAGGTTGTTCGGAGATTGTCCATGCAATTTGTGACGGGGGGCTTTATAGTCAGCACAGATATGTTGCTTGCTAAATTGCACAGCCTGACAAAGCAACAGGATTCGTAGTTAACTCAAAATCTCTACCTGCAAGGTGTAATCATCATGGCGATCAAGAAACTTACGAATTATTTGGAAGAAATTAAGTCAAAGAACTGCAAAGTAAAAAATATTCAGAACTTCCTCGCTAGTAATAATTCTGCAATTAATGAGTTCTGCTACGACTGTAATAATTACGAGGCATTTGGACTAACTCCGCTCGCTTACGCTGCAAGAATTGGCAAATATGAGGTTTGCCAATCACTAATTGATGCCGGCTCGGATGTGAATGGTAAGATGAATCTTCAAACCATTCCGTATTAATGTATGCGGCATGGAGTGGGCATCAAGAAGTTGTGAAATTGCTCTTGAGCAAGGGAGCCGACGTCAAGTAGGCCGCGACGGAGAAACCGTATTAGTTTTCCGACATTCGAATTCATTATCAAACCCTGCGCTTCTCTCGGATCTCATCGAAGCTGGTGCAGATGTGAATGCGCGGTATAGAGAATATCCAAACGGACCTGGGAAGACTCCGCTGTTAATGGCCCGAAGTTACGAGATCGTCAAACTTTTACTAGAAGCAGGTGCTGATCCGCAGGCCTCAAATGATTGTGATACACCTATAAAATTAATCAATGATATTGAAGCGTGCCGCCTTCTTATCCAATACGGCGCAGAAGTTAAACGCTCTTGATGATGAAAAAGACTGGACACCATTAATGAGCCGCAGGCTTTAAGGGAACAGTTGAGAAGTGCAAGTTGCTGATCGAGAATGGTGCAGACGCTAATGCACTTTCTTCTAGCGGGGGAAACCGTTTACGACATCGCTCGGGGTGACGGACAAAACCCAGTGAGATTGCGGATTATTTGGCGACGGTTACAACGCTGAGAACAGTGAAGTCGAGAAGCCATATAACCCGGCAGAAGACCAAGAGCTAAGTTCGAAATTTGTTTCTGCCGCAAGGAAGGGCGATTTGAAAACGGTCAGAAGTTATTTGAACAGGGGGCCGATATCAATTCCTGCGATAGGTCTCAATATAAGCCGGCCATTTTATGGGCAGCCGAGAAGGGCCATGTGGAAGTCTGTAAATTCATTTTCAGCAAAGGTCCGCTGCTGCGTGATTGCACGTACATGTTTAACTACATGGCCCGTCTTGAGAAACAGAGTTTCTGGCAAAGATGTTGAAGTGTGGGCCACTACATTCCAACTGTATTGGTTCAGAGATGAGCGTTGTTGAATTTCATGCCAACTATGCTATTGGCGGAAAACACCGTTAATTGAAGCGGCTGAGCGAGGAGATGAGGCTACCTGTAAGTTTTTAGTCGAAGAGGGAGGGCTGGAATCAACTCGCATTCTGATTGGGGTTTGAATGCCCTCGCTTACGCTGCACAAAACGGGCACGCCAACATTTGCACTCTGCTGATTTCACATGGCGCACGAATGATCTCTAAAGCAACTGGCATGAGTGCTATTAGCGCACTTGGATGTGCCGCTGAAAATGGTCACGATGATGCTGGTGAGCTACTGATTTCGGTAGGTGCAGATGTCAATCCAGCAATATCGGAGAATATTTCCCATTAATTTTGGCTATCGAAAATGGTCATGTATCTACCAGCAAATTACTACTTGAGCATGGAGCCAACGTTCATATCAAGCAATGGGACAAAAATCGCTGACTATTGCAAATGAAAGCAGATCGCCAAATCGCGATTTAATTGCACTGATTGAAGAGCATATGAGCCGATCAGATACTGCGCCAGATCCTTACTCGATCGATCGTTTAAAGTGCGCGGACAGTCTGAATGTATTTAGGATTTTTAGTGATGATGTTCCATACATTGATCCTAATTTGTCTTATACGGATAAGTCTCTCTTTAATGAAGTCAGGAATTTCAAAGTTCGATCAGTTTCGACCTTGATTAAAGCTGGATCCAATCCAAACTCGATTGATCCAAACGGTGAAACGCCGCTTTTTACTGCTATCCGCTCAATGGACTACAAGACTGATAGCTCAATAATTAGTGTCATCAACCTTCTGATTGATGCCGGTGCTGACGTTAATGCCATTGGATATCAAGGCCAGCCACTCCTAATTTGTGCATTGAGTTCATATGGCAAGGAAGAGGCTGCAATTCGTTTGATTTCAGCCGGCGCAAAGGTAGATGTATCTCATCCTAGATATGGATCGTCAATGTATGCTGCCAGCACCTCGATTGAAGCGATGCAAGCATTGCTATCTACCGGAGCTAGCATTGATGGACTTGGCCCAAATCGTTTCTCGAATTTACCCGGCGAGTGGACTGCGTTAATGAAATTATGTGCGGGCTACAAGACAAGCATCGCAGAAATTAAATGGTTACTCGAGGTTGGTGCAAATCCAAACGCCCGAGATCACCTCGGATGGACGCCCTTGATGATTGCCTCATGGAAGCGAGAAATTGAGTTCGTCAAAGCATTGGTTACACGTGGTGCTGACATTCATGCCGTCAATTCAGATGGTATGAATGCACTAGATCTTGCCATGGCTAGTCGCGATTTAGATCTCTTCAACAAAAAGAAAAATGCGAGCAGCTTCGAAGTCGACAAACTGGAAATTGTTGATTATCTCTCGAACGAGTTAGGCTTGACGAAAGCAGCGGGAGCAATTTAAGCACTCCGGCTCAAGCGGCTACCCTCAGTTAGATAAATCTGGAAAGCGACCATGGCCAGTGTTGTCGATCATCGCCTTCGCCTTCTTACAATACCTGCTGACTGCGGCTGTCCAACTCGCCTTGGTGAGTGGGATATCCAGTACCTCTTCAGGCGTCAGACATTTCGGATCGATCATCCGGCCCATGTTTGGGTTTAGTGCCAGCCATATTTCCCATAATGACATCTTGTTATTTTTTAGCCGATAGTCATATACGGCCAGTGTCTTTTCCAATGCTGGGACGTTCGGCTGGCCGACGACTGGATACCTCGCCTGACTTGATCTGGCTGCTCTGATCCCTTGTTGTGGTTCGTCGCCAGTATGGAAAGCGTCAAGGTACGAAGCAAACAATTGTCGGAGTTCCGTAACCGGTTGATCGAGAGGCACCTGAACGATCATGACATTGGGATCGGTATAGACCTCCTCCGATATCGGTTCGCTGACTCTCTTGAATGTGTACATCCGTCTTGGTTCAGCAAAGAGATATTCACCTTTCGCTATCCACCACTCTCTGAAGTCGGTGTTGATGTCTCCGAAGTCTTCCCATAGAGGATGACCGGGACCGTATTCCTTATTCCGTTTCATGTACTCCCACCACCAGTAATAGACCGACTCTTTCCAATCAGTCTCCCCCACCTCGTCCCAACCTAAAGAAGTAAAGATAGGGTTAAGTCCTAATTCATCAACGGTCGGAGGGGTGTATGGATAGTCAACATTGCCCGTTTCGTTCTTCATCATAACACCGCAATAATTTTATTAGATGTCGAATGTTATTACTAACGCACAAAGCGCACAATGGTTGCAAGAACTGAGCAGCAACTTGTTTAGTTTTCGCGAATAACAGTAGTCAAGATAAACGCTTCAGTGAATGAAAGGTATAGGTGAACAAAAACAGATAACGAACAATCAACCGTCTTACAAATAGAAGTAAGAGCATCATCAAATAAACCTCCAGCGAGGACGCGCGCAACGGAGGTTTTTTATTGTCCACGCAATCATAACACCGGAATAGTTATATTAAATTGTTGATGTTATCAAAATGGTCGAAGCGATATCATAGCCTCACTGGTTCAGCAATAACGCTAACCAGAAACAACATAAAGAGGTAATACAAATGAACAACGAAATGATTAAAGCGATGACCGAAACGTGGGTAGATGAAAACGATTCAACAAAGCACTTCGACAACTTGATGCTCTTTAAAAGTAACAAAATATACGGTGTTATTACTACCAAATTTGGTGGTGGATCGAACAAGGCATCAGCAGTTCCATACACCATTGATATCACTCCATAACAACTAACCGTCCAACCTATTAACGGTGGTATCGGGGCAATGGGAAAGATCATAAAACGTTGGCCTGCCGATATTCTTACAGCGATGCACGGTTCATTAAAGATTATGAAAGAACAGAACGTCAAAGACCGTGAGACATATGAATTCCCAATGGCACGGATAGAAATGTGCTGTGAGATGAAGAAGAAGTTTCACAAACCATCGAGTACAAACATTCCCGGTTACTGCATTCAGTTTGTAGATAGTGACTTTATTGTTCGTCACGATGGCAAGGTAACTGTCTTACGTAAGAACCTTGGGAGCTTGAATCGTGTTATTGATTTTGTGATTAATGGAGAACTGAAATGAAATCGTATTGTGTATATGAGATTGAAACAGCCAATGAGAAAGAACGTCAAACAATTTTAGAAATATTTAAAGAATACAGAAGCCTCGAAGAAGTTAAACATCTACGAGACGAATGTAGCCCAGATGTATTCTGTCTGAAGTTTGAAATTGATGGAAATGGTCAAACATACGAGAGTTTTTTTGACGATGTTGATAATGCGATTGTGAAACTAGATTACGCAGCGTTTGAGATCGAGCGCTATGTTCCGTATGACTTCTATGTTTTGGCATATCCGATAAAGATGGAGAAGAAACTGCACGTGGTCGAGATTGCCGCCGCCGTCGTTTCAGCAATGGAAAGTCGTATCAAATGGCTTCGATCAACAAATTATCACCTTCCTGGATAGTAAGTACTATGTTCAAAAAACGTATCAACAAAATAAAAGTAGTAATTAATCATTATTTCAAAATAGAGGAAATCCAAAATGCTTGAGAATGAATATATGAACGCCCCAATGACCAAAGAAGAAGTAGAGAGCTTTGGTTACGAGAACATGATGATGGAACAATCGAAACGTGACCGTCGAGTGTGGGAGCAGAGTGAGCTGGGAAAACAATACGTTCTCGCCCTAAACCAAGTCTATATGGAGAGTGATGTAAGTGAACTTGGATTTGATGAGATTCAGAAAATTATTCAGGAACGAATTAAGGAGATGAACAAATGAACCAAGCAAATTTCCAAGCTGTTTACAACCAATTATCGCCATCAATGAAACGATTTGATGACTTCGGTAGAGATACGATTGTGAAGATGTTCGAAGCTTGTAACAAAATTACCGACCCACATCTTCGGAAAACAGCCGTTGGGATCATCGTAACCAACCGCTTCGAAACATGGAGCGAAACTTCTACGAAAGATTATACCCACAAATGAGCAAGAAGCAATCCGAATGGGAGTTCATCAACACAACCCTGAAGTTGTTTCAGAAAAATAGCAGAAGTAGAATGATCGACAAAAAAATGCCCCGGCTTAGTTCGGGGCTTTTTCATTCTGAGTTCCAGAATTCCTTCTTGAACTCGAACATTACCTGACCGCACGACGACCCCACAACTTGAACGGATAGACCAGTACATCACGGTGGTCTTCGTTGAGTGGTGTGCCTTCTGAGTGTATCTGGGCAATCAGATCATAGATCACTGCGATCTCACCATACGCCTTGTGATTGAGCAGGAAATCAAAGGTTTCAACGTCAAACTGATCAATCGCTTGCTTCTGTGCCTTGGGTAAGTATCGGTAGGTATCGCTCATTGTCTATCTCCATGGTTTCCAGAGATATTTATGAGTGACGAAACGCTAGTAATCTTCGGCCAGCATCACAGTTGTATAGCTTCGATCCCATTCAGTGATGACGTAGAACTTCGTTTTATTGATCGTATATGATGAAAATATCCGGCCATCCGTTTTTAATCGCAAGGTCATTCAGTTGTTGGTCTGCCTTACAGATCACCATCATCGCCGCTGACATGTCTTTCGACCAATTCAGTTAGATTGATGCCATGTTCTTGGGCATAGTTGAGGCAATTTCTTGTTACGACAACTTGGCCTAACGAAAACAGATGGGGCACTTGTATCTCCGGAAAGTTAAATTGAAACGCAACTTTCACGGATGGATTGATCACCGACAACGAGATCGAGTTATGCCTTATCGGTTAAACGTTTCCGGGCATCTTGATTGGAGATGGCTTTCCCATTGTGGTCATGGTCCTGCTTTTAAACCTAACAGACAACACGACACATGCTTTGAATTTTGGTACCTGGATACCCATAAAGGTCAACAGTTGCCTGATCCCCAAACCCGTTGTCCTGAGTTTTGTTTAGATGGATAGTTTTATTATGGGGATGGGCATAGCCGCTAGGTTGCTCGGCAACCGGCTATTGATGCGACGTTCAGTTGGTGGCACCCATTCAGGCGATGGGGGTTCAGTTGAGGTAGGTCGTCAATCGTAGACGCCATCAACGCTATGCTGCCAGCCGTTTTGCATAGAACTGCTGGGTAAAACTGCGGGCGAGAGATGGCCAATCGAGAATGCCGCCTAGCGGTTGTAGAAGATGTCAATGTATTCACTGATCTCTCGAATAGCTTAAGCTCGTGTTTCGTATCGCCGGTGATGCACGAGTTCGTTTTTCAGCGTTCCCCAGAAACTTTCCATGGGTGCATTGTCGTAACAGTTTCCTCGGCGAGACATGGATGCCTTCATGCCAAACTGGCTGACGAGTCGCTGATAGTCGTGACTGCAATACTGACTGCCACGATCTGAATGGTGAATCAGTCCAGAAGGTGGACGTTTGGTGGTGACCGCCAGAATAGCGCCTTGCCGACCAGTTCCTTTGTCATCCGTTCCACTCAGTGCGTACCCGACGATTTCGCAGGTGAAGATATCCTTGATCCCAGCCAGATAGAGCCAGCCTTCACTGGTCGGAATATAGGTGATATCAGTGACCCAGGCTTCGTTTGGGCGTTGAGCCGTGAAGGTTTGGTTAAGCAGATTGTCGGCCACCGGTAGCTTGTGATTCGAGTTGGTCGTTGCCTTGAATCTCCGCTTCTGCTTGCAGCGAAGGTTCATTTCCTGACGGAGTCGTTTGATGCGACCAACACTTGCTGGAAAGCCATCCGCCTTGAGTTCGGGCTGTAGTCGTTTCGGCACCGTAGGTCTGCCGGGTTCGTTGATGTGCTGCACGTATGGCAACGCAGAGTCGGGCATCTGCCTGCGCCCGCTTCGATGTTGGGCGTTCATCCCAGGCGTGATAGCCGCTGACCGAGACATCAAACGCATTGGCCATCAGGCTGATGGGGTAATGGAGTCGATTCTGTTTCATGACCGCGTACCGGGCAGTGACTCCTCGCAAAGTACGCGGCCGCTTTTTCAACAGGTCACGCTCCATCTTCGTTTCGGCCAACTCCTTACGTAGCCGGGAAAGCTCGGCCTCCTGTTCCGTCACTGGCGAACGATTTGAGCCAATTGCTGCCAGCTTCCCCGCCTTGGCAAGCGCCAACCAGTTATCCAGTGTCTTCTTCGAAATTGACAGCCGCTTTGCTGCTGCCGATGCGCTCAGCCCGTCACGTAACACCAGCGCCGCCGCTTCCGCCCTGAATTCCTTTGTATATACCGCTCTCGGTATCCGTTCCATTCGATGCCTCCTGTAAAAATCATCTTACAGATGGCGTCCACTTTTCTCAGCCTACCTCAAGTATCCGGAACCCAAACGAGCACATCTCAGATTTGCCTGGGGGGGTAGAGGAGGGCATTGGCCCCAAAGCAACCGTAAATTTCAGGCGAACTGGCATGAAAACTACCCCAGTTTCAGAATCGCACTGCTAACCCTGTGATTTCCGTGGGGAAGTTGAGGTACGTCATAAACCGTTGTAGGTTGGGATGTAGATTCTTCACGCTGAATAAGAAAAGGATGCCGATTGGCATCTTCAAATTGGTTCCACGCGTCTCGGGAGCGCTGATTGTTCCCTCTGGAGTTTCATGTGCTTCTCAAGCTGACGCTACCGGCAATTGTTGATCTTTCTGGGTACCAAGAGTCCGAAACTTGGCATAAGTCCCGCGTTGTCGATTTCCATCTGTTGCTGGATTATGGGGATGCTGGAGAATCCGTCTGTATCAGTGGCCCGGTGTAGGTCACGGGATGGGGTATGTGTACGGGACTGTTACTCCAATGTTTGTGGATTGTAGCTAGTGCAACTGCATGGAATTTCCGTAAGTTGATAAGTGAATTCTTATGTCGGCTATCCAAGAGAGATGCTTTGACGGTTCCCTGCACCAGATAGATCCGAGTGCAAAATTACAATTAAATTGCATCTTGCATCTTACTCGATACACCGCATCGCGTTATCTATTCACCAAAGTAACGCCCCGAAACGCGCCAGCATCAAACCCAAGGGCTGGCAGGTCATCCCGTTTATTCTCAAATTGGACGCGCCAATGTGCCGTCCTCGGAAAATGGCATCGATTGCCTACCGTGATTTTCTTTGAAAAATTGGAACAATTAAGCATATTCACTAGCCGCTCTGCATCTGCCGCCTTTACGTCTCGGTAGCAATGCTGAAATTGCTTCCACAAGTCTCTGTTGCCACCACTGGCCTCAGCTTCCAAGACTGGCCGTAGCCCCTCGCCGTCACGCAAGCTAAAATGCAATCCATTCATGTGAGCGACAAACCTGAAATTGTCGTCCTTAGTTATTATCTTAAGCACACGCATGCGGCGGAACGCAAACCTGAAATTTACCATTGCGTATGTCAGCGGTCGATAGTCCAATTCTCTTGGACAGTGCGACACGCATACTTCATCATCATCATTAAGTATGGATCGGGCGAAGAGTTTGAATACAACTCCTACACCGAGCATTCCATGCTGGTGTAATTCAGCCGCACGAAGCGCTCCCATACTGCTCGAACCGACGACGCCTACTCCCTCCGACATAGCGTAGATAATTTCTTTGTGCCAAACAGAGGGAACGTTACCAAAATACCCGTCCACTATCGCAATTGTCGAATATCCTTCTTCGACAGCTCGAAATACTGATCCCATTGCTGCAGGTGGATATACAGAAAATGCTGGCGGAAACTGAATACCTACACCACTCGGGCCAATGAAAAGTGCTACTTTCTTCACGAATCTGTCCTCAACAATTCAATTGCTCTTTCGTTAGGGACAAACCACTCATCAGGAGGGCTGTACTCCAGCCCTGGGACGCATAGGAAAACAATCGGAACATTTAACTTTTCTCGAGTCAAATCAATCCACAAAATGTTATTGAGCCCTCGACTCGCTAATGAGTTGATAAGGCTGGTCAACATTGTTGTAATTTCGTGCGAATCCGACAGCGACTTAATTGATCCGAAGTCAATGCTTTCTTCAGAGTCGTAGTAATCATGACTTGTCGAAGCATTAGATGTGTTTGATGGAATGTTGCCTTCGTAATCGTGCCAATAGGCATCATCCCTTGAGCCAGCAATGTGAGTAAGCCTGCTCTGTAGCGCCTCTGTTATTGCGCGCGTGGCTGCGATCGATTTAATCGGATGTGCCCCAGATCCTCCTGCGCGCTGCTGGAATGGAGTGCTTCCAGTTCGATCCGCAACTGCACATTTAAACGTTGGTATCTTCAAATCACCGATACAACTCCATAGATAAACAGCCAAACCAGCGCGCTCGCATGCGTCCAATAAAGAAATAACCTCAGGGTCATCCACGGTATTTAAATCTATCTTCGATGGAATTTGTCGCACAAGGCAAGACCGTCGCAATAACCATAATGTCACTTGGTCACGCTCTGCTACCTCGCAAAGCGCGTGCAAAAGTGCTTCATCAATGGAATTACCAGACGCTAATCCATTTGATGAAGAAAAAAATAGACTGTCTTTTCGCTTTGGCTTTGTAAAATCCAGATCAAAAAGTTCCCATGGCAAGAAGGATGCAGAACCACATCCAAGATTTTTTGCGGGAGTCCATTCAATTTGGAAGTCTTCGCCGATGACCCCGGTCGGCTTAAGCGGCAGCGAGGTCAGAGTCGGAAAACGAGAGTCATTGACACATTCGGCAAGTTTTAAATTTGGGTCTTCAGACGTGTGTTTCAGCGTGATATATCTCCAAGCTCTCCATAATTCCCGAGCACTTAGCTAACTGATGACTTAACCCTTTTCCTTGGGATACGGTAAGTGAGCGTGACAACGGACGAACTACCATCCATGTTGGAACGCCAACACAATCGAGGCCAGTAACGTTTGCTACCCTGGTAATTCCTGCTTCAATCATTGCCGGTTTAATTCGATTCAACGTGACCTCAGGGTCACATCCACGGACGGTACCAGCCAGTCGCATCCCAAATAAAGGGGAGAGTGTCGTTGACATATACGAATCGTATTGCCTCGAAAAGTTCAGATTTATTCACTTTATTAAATACAGTCACGATACCAATTCAGTGATTCCAAAATTGGCAGCATCCAACAGTTGAATTATT
>JADJMS010000010.1 GCA_016709495.1 Candidatus Dechloromonas phosphorivorans
CCCAATCTTACATAGCAATCATTTTGTGGTGCCGGCGCTGAAGAATCACCACCGAATGTCGCTGGCTCGTTTTGCCACGCTCACCGGTAGCGCCAGCGCCACCAGCCGCACCGGCATCTCTCGTGGCACCGGTAGTTCCTGCTGAACCTGTCGAGCCAGTCGAAACCAGCCGAACCTGTCGAACCTGTTAGTTGGAACTCGGCGGGAACCGCCGGGCCGGCTGGCCCTGTACCGGTACTTGAACCGGCACAGCAACAACCGGTGCCGGCGTCACTACTGTTTTTGAATCACAGGCCGTCAAGGCGAAGCCGCTAAGCAATGCGGGCAAAACGATTGAATATCTGCATGGCAGTTCCTTTGTCATTTGATAAGAATCCCCGAGATGCATGGAATTTCGTCGCTTCAGGGCCGTAAGTGGAAAGTACGCTGTAGCGAAAGACACTCTGTCTTTGATAGCGCACAGAGAAAATGCTTGTTGATGCAGAGACTGTACCTATCGCAAACCATGCCGCATCAACACCGAAAAGGATAGAAACCATGAACACAAAACTTGCTGCTACCCGCCTGATCGATTGGCCTGATGTTGGCGTCGGTTGCCGGTTACACCGCCGATTCCGCACCAACAACCTATGTCAAGGATCTGGTCAATACCACCAAGGCTATGTTGAACTGGCCGCTGAAAAGATGGATAGCCTTGATTCCACATTGGCGGAGATACCACCCAGAAAGGCGTGAAGCCGTCCTGACCGGTACCGTCAAGACCAAAGCGCCTGCCGACAAGGCTGTTTCAATCACCCGCGCGGTCAAGGGTGTTGCTTCAGTCGACAATCAGATCAAAGTCGTTGCCGAGAAATAAGACCTTCAAAATCAGGTAACTTGTCTCATCAGGAAGTCAATGATCGACACAGCACTGATCCGCAAGTACCAATGGAAAATTCTGGCAGCACTGCTTTTGGCGGTGCTGCTGATTTTTTTAGCCGTGCGCTGGTGGCGTGGGCCGAGGTGCTTTTCGACAAAGTTGTCCGCCGTGATTTCGTGCAATCGGTGGTTGCAACCGGTCATGTCGAAACCCCGCATCGTGTGGACGTTGGCGTGCAGATTACCGGCACGGTTATCCAAATCCCGGTCATTGAAGGCCAGAACGTCAAGCGCGGCGATATCCTGATCGAGCTTGACCCAGCCGAACTGCGCGCCAGCGAACAACAGGCCGGGATTGCCGTGAGCCAGGCACAGCGTCGCGTCCGGCAATTACGCGAAGTGCAGAAGCCGGTAGCGGAACAAGCGCTGCGTCAGGCCCAGGCGAATCTGAACAATGCGCAAACAATATTGCGCCGCAACGAAAATCTGTTTCAAAAAGGCTTCATTTCAGCGGCGGCGCTGGATGACTTTCGCAAGGCAGTTGAACTGGCCGATGCACAGGTCCAGTCAACCGGGAAGCAGCTAGCCACAACCCAACCCAACGGTAGCGACTATGCGCTCGCCGAAGGTGCCGTCAGCGAGGCTGGCGCCAACGCCAAGGCGGCCAGCGCCCGGGCGCGCTACACGGTGGTCAAAGCGGCAATGGATGGCACGCTGATCGGTCGCAATGTGGAAGTCGGCGATGTAGTTCAGGCCGGCAAGGTGTTGATGACCCTTTCACCCTTCGGCAATACGCAATTGATTGTCGAAATCGATGAGAAAAACCTGCGACTGCTGGCTCTTGGCCAAAATGCACTGGTCGCTGCCGATGCCTATCCACAACAGCGCTTCACCGCCCGACTGGCGTACATCAACCCTGGCGTCAATGCCCAGACCGGTGCAGTCAGCGTCAAATTTGACGTGCCGAAACCACCGGCCATGCTCAAGCAGGATATGACCGTATCGGTGGATACCGAAGTGGCACGGCGGCCAAATGCCCTGCTGGTTCCAGTCAGCGCCGTCCATGATGCCGATGGTGCAGCGCCCTGGGTGCTACTTGAAAAAAATGGCCATTTGGAGCGTCGACCGCTACAGCTTGGCCTGCGCAGCGGTGGTTTCGCTGAAGTGATCGATGGGTTGAGCGAAGGCGATTTACTCCTTCCGGCAACCGAAACACTGACGGCTGGCGCCAGAGTGCGGGCAGCCAAACCCACTGCGGCGCCCTGACGGCCAATCATCGATGCTGACCAGTTGGCTACCCTTCGAATGGATTGTCGCCATTCGTGTCCTGCGCGAAGGCCGGCTGCAAACGCTGTTCCTTATCGCTGGCGTAGCAATTGGTGTCGGCGTGATTGTTTTCATGTCGGCGCTGATGACCGGCTTGCAGTCCAACTTCATCAAGCGCGTGCTGTCGGCCCAGTCGCATATCCAATTGCTGCCGCCAAAGGAAATTTCCCAACCGCAACGATCCGGTGCTGACCAGATCAACGGCGCCATCATTCAGCCGCCATTGCAGCGCTTGAAATCAATCGACCAATGGCAATCCGTGGTGACTCAAATTCGCGCCATGCCCAGCGTCCTGGTAGTTGCACCGGTAGCCGGCGGCTCGGCTTTACTCGTGCGCGGCAGCGTTAACCGGGCGATCACCGTCAGCGGCGTCGAGCCGGAGATGTACTACCGCATCGTCAACCTCAGCGAAAAGATCGTCCGTGGCAACGCACGCCTGACCGGCACCGATATTCTGATTGGCACCGATCTGGCCACTGATCTCGGCGTGCAGGTCGGCGACAAACTGCGCATCACCACGACCGGCGGCGCAGCCAGCGTACTCGCCATCATTGGCATTTTCGATCTGGGCAACAAGGGCGCCAACCAGCGCTACACCTATGTCGCGCTGCGCACCGCCCAAAGCCTGCTCGGTTTCCCCGGCGGCGTCAGCAGTCTGGAAGTGACGGTGCGCGACGTCTATGCCGCAGAAGTCAGTTGCCCAGCGCATTACCGCCGCGACCGGTGTCGACGCTGATAGCTGGATCAAAAACAGCCCCCAGTTCTTTACGGCAATCAGCGCGCAAACCACCGCCAATACGGCAATCCGCTTTTTTGTCGGGCTCTCGGTCGCCTTGGGCATAGCCAGCGTATTGGTTGTGGTCGTCGTGCAAAAATCGCGTGAAATCGGCATTCTGCGGGCGATGGGGATTTCGCAAGGGCAAATCTTGCGCGTCTTCCTCTTGCAAGGCGGCTTGCTTGGCCTCGGTGGCGCCTTGGTTGGTTCGGCGATAGGTGGCGGCGGGCTGATGCTCTGGCAACATTTCGCACTCAATGCCGAAGGCACACCGATGTTCCCCTTGATCTTCGATGCGGAACTGCTCGGTATCGCGCTGGCACTGGCTACTATCACCGGCTTGGTGGCGGCTGTGGCACCGGCCATGCGGGCAGCGCGACTTGACCCCGTGGTGGCCATCGGTGGCTGAACTTGCTGCGGTGGTTGAATTACGCGGCGTGCGCAAGGCCTACAACGCCGGCACACCGATCGAAACCGAGGTGCTGCATGGCATCGACCTGACACTGCAAAAGGGCGAGTTCTGTGCCGTGGTCGGGCCTTCTGGTTCCGGCAAGAGCACGCTGCTCAACATTGTCGGCCTGCTCGACCGGCCCAGCGCCGGCACCCTGGCGATCAATGGCGAGGCCACCGCCACGCTCAATGACCGAGCCCTGACCCGTTTGCGCGGCCACAGCATTGGTTTCGTCTTTCAGCATCACCATTTGATTACCGCCTTCACTGCGCTCGAAAATGTCATGATGCCGATGCTCGGCGCTGAAGAGTTCCCCAACGAAGCCATGCGTCAGCGCGCAGCGCTGTTGATTGACAATGTCGGCCTGACTGCCTGGGCAAACAACCTGGCCGGCAACATGAGCGGCGGTCAACAACAACGCGTTGCCGTAGCGCGAGCCCTGGCGATGAACCCCAGCCTGCTGCTGGCTGACGAACCGACCGGCAACCTCGATACCAAAAGCGCCGATGAAGTCTTCGCCCTGCTCCGCCGCTTCAATCAGGAACATGGAACAACCGTCCTGTTCGTCACCCATAACCCGTTGCTGGCGGAGCGCTGCGACAAAACCATACAGGTCATTGATGGAAAACTGACCGGATAAGCAGCAGATATCTGAATTTGATCAGACACTCGCGCTGTTCGTATGATTGCAGACGCCAGGGATAACTATCGGAGGTGTTCTCATGGAGCATTTGGAACTGAGCAAGGCAGTTAAATTGTAGAAATCGGGACATGATCTGACACGGATGGTCAGATGCGCTCGAGAGTCAACGGCCACAGTTGCCCGTTGCTGCCGGTCATCCCTTTTGGACTCTGGCAGTTTGCTGAGTACAGCAGCCGTTCAGCAGGCGCATACATGCTCATCCGGCAAATTGCGGCAGCCACAGACTCAAACAGGTGCCCTCATGGGTTGAACGCCACTGGATGTCGGCACCGATAGACTTTGCACGCCTTAACTGATTCGACAAGCCCTTGCCGCCGCTTTGCTGTGCGCTCGCCATATCGAAGCCCTTACCGTTGTCGGTAATGCTGACCACCACGCCATTTTTTTCAAGGCGCGTAGCAACGTGAATCTCGCTTGCCTGGGTGTGCTTGATGATGTTGGCGAATGCTTCCTGCAGGATGCGCAGGATATGCAGCGAATTTTTCGGGTCCAGCCAGTCCAGCGCGGGAACATCCTGAACCGCCCAGTGCAACGAAATACCCGTGCTTTCAAGACGCGGCGCCAGTCGATAGCGCAGCGTCGCGAGCAACAGCAGCAGGTCTCTTTCCACCGGCTCCATCGAATCGATTGCCAACTTGAGATCGTCGATGCAACCCTTGAGTACCTGCGCAACCTCCCCCTCGCCGATCTTGCCGTTTTCAACCACCCTTAACGCACTGATGAGTGATGAGCCCAGCCCATCGTGCATATCCTGCATCAGGCGTTGACGCTCGTCGCTCAGCGTCTGATGGTGTTCGATCCCGCGCAGCTTTTCATGGCTTTCGATCAATTCGGCCTCGCGTGCCGCCAGGCGCGCCGAGAGGCTGGCATTGACCTGATTCACATCCTGAATCGCCTGACTGCGAATCAGGTTGAAACGATAGGCCAGCGCAAACGCCAAAAGCAGCATTTCCATGGCCGAACCAATTTGCAATGCGTAAGTTATCAGTGCGCGTTGCGACTGGTACATGGATGTAAATATAGAGGGTAACTGATTATTCGCGAACAGCATGGCGATGAGGATGTTGGTCATGAACACGCCACAGGCGATCAAAAAGAACAGGGCCATACGCTGCCGCTGGAATACCGCACAGTAGAAGCTGACCGACAGCATCATGATTCCCGTGGCGAAAAAGACTAGTGTGGCAGGCAAGATGAAGGTTTGGTAGGAATAAGCCAGCCCGAACGGAAAAAGCAGAAGGAGCCCGATAAACCCTTTGATGACCCAATCCGTACGCGGGACATTCACACAGGTATTCAACATGCGCCGCATGAACAGCAGCCAGGCTGCAAGCATGGCCACAAAGCTGATGCCGACGGCAATACTGGACCACAGCGTGGTGTTCGGCCAGAAAAATTCCTTGGCCAAACCGCTCATTGCAGAAATGGCGACTACCGTGCAGACGGCGAATACGGTGTACAGCAGATAAACGACATCCCGCAAAGCGAAAAAAAGCAGCAGATTGAACAGGATCATCGCCGTGGCAATGCCGAAGAACCAGGCCTGGGCGATGTAGTCGATTTGTTCGTGATCGTGAAAAGCCTGCGGTTCCCATAGATTGCCCCCAACCAGCATGGCCCCCACGGACTGAAGCCGCAGGTAAACCACCTGATCGGAATGAGCCGGCAGGGTCAAGGGAAAAACAAAAAGCCGGTTAGGGTAGGGGCGCGTCGCAAAGGGCGTGGCATTACCGGTAATCAGGGATTGGTAGCTTCCGTCCGCCATCGGCTGATGAAACTGGATGCTTGAAATGAGTGGGACGCTGAATTCCAGCATACGCTCAACAGGCTTGCCGGAAGCGTTGCGTAACGTCAGGCGCAGCCAGTAGGCCGAGCGGGTATAGCCATAGCTACGGGTTGTTGCCTGAGGAATGGTAAAAAGGCGTGCGATATCGGGGCTTAGTACATCGGTCAGGGTCAGTGCCAGACCGGGATCTTCGAGGACGGCAAAATATTCGCCGAGCCAAACCTCCCGCTGATCAAGTCGGCTAACATCCAGCACCTTGTCTACGGCAAAGGCCGATGAGGAAAGTACGATCAGAAACACCGACAGCAGGATAATTAACGCTGCCCATCGCGATCTTCGTTCAACCATGCTTCACGCCGAGCTTGCTCGCTGCAAAAATCGCCTCGCTTTTGGAGGTGACTTTGAGCTTGCTGTAGATGCGGCGCACATAGGTCTGCACGGTATGTTGGGAGACTTGCATCAACGCGGCGATCTCCTTGGCGGAAAAGCCGCGCGTGATCAAATCCAGCGTCTCTCTTTCGCGCTCCGACAGGGTCACCGCCTCGTCAGCTTCGCGCGGTGGACGCAGCCCGGTACGAAAACGCGTCAGTACCTGCCGCGCGATCAGCGGACTGATCGGGCTGCCACCTGAATTCAGGTCGCGGATTTCGTTGACCATGCTGGCAGAGGAGCTGTCTTTCAACAAATAGCCGGCGGCCCCCGCTTCGAGCGACTGCATGACGTGCATCTCATCGCCGAAGGTCGTGCTGACCATCACGGCGCAGCCGGGCCAAAGTTTCGCCGCGGCGCGGATCACATCGATGCCGGAACCGTCTGGCAGGCCAAGATCGACAACCAGCACGTCGGCAGGCGCAGCCTGTAACAGCGCAAGCCCCTCGGCGCGGCAGGTGGCGACAGCAACCAACCTCAAATCCGTGCTGCCGTTCAGTGCCTCGATAAAGGCATTCTGGAAATTCACATCGTCCTCGACCAGTGCGACGTGAATGGGCGTTGGCGAGTTGGCTAGCGGCATGGTCAGCATGATTACCGATCTTGGTTCTTGAATCGACGCTCATCATCGCATCTTTGGCAAGACCTGTGCCCGCGAAGCTTGTCCCTAATTTTGGGGACATACAGGTTGAAGGAGGCCGATTACGATGCTCCCCAACAAGAAATGATTTTTGAAAGCGCCTGTAGGTTCGTTCTATTACCGGCCATAGCAAAGAAACAACGGAAGAGCCCGATTTTTACCCTGATCGCACTGGGCTAAATCGGCGTGATGTTCAGGAAATTGAGTCCCTGAAAAATACCATTTTCAAAGTGCCACCCATTGCATCGATTCAAGCGCGCAGAAATGACCTACGCGACAACCAGGAGTTCATCATGAAGCACAAACACCTCATCCTTGCCATGATTTCAGGGTTGGCCATTTCCGGTGGTGCGCAGGCTACGCTGATCGACCGCGGCAGCGGCTTGATCTACGACGATGTCCTGAACATTACCTGGCTGCAAGACGCCAACTACGCCAAGACCAGTGGCTACGATGCTGACGGCCGGATGAACTGGGCCAACGCCAACGCCTGGGCCGCCAGTCTTAGCTACGGCGGTTACGACGACTGGCGCCTGCCCACCCTCACGCCCATTGGCGCCAACTTCAATTACAACTTCAGCAACAACGGCAGCACGGATGAGGGCTATAACATCACCAGCCCCCATTCCGAGATGGCGTACATGTATTACGTCAACCAATGGCCAACCTGGGCTTCTGCACGCCGAATGGCGGCGGCAGTCCCATGTCCTGCATTGTGCCGAAAGGTTATGGCCTGGTCGATGGTCCCGCGCTGAATGACGAGAGTCTGTTCACCAACCTTCAATCCTATGAGTACTGGTCCGGTCTGGAGTACGCGCCGGATACACGCAACGCGTGGTACTTCAGTCCCCCCTTCGGCGGCCAGAACGACGACCGCAAGGACGCCAGCCACTACGCGTGGGCTGTTCGCCCCGGCGATGTCGCCGGCAACGTGCCGGAGCCAGCGACATTGATGCTGCTGTCCCTGGGTATGGCCGGACTGGGCTGGATGCGGCGGCGCGGGTGACTCAGCGCGAGGCAGACGCAGTCCTGGCGCTTTGGCTTACGCAAGGCCCTGGCCCTGTGATGTATGTCCCCAATTTTGGGGACATACAGTCTGAAAAAGGCTGAGTACGATGTCTCCAACAACAAATGATTTTCGCAAGCGCCTGCCGGGTTGATTGCCTTCCCAATCAACCACGTTTTTAAACCTACTGTAAATCCCAAGGAAATCCACGCACCATGAATACTTGCTCAGCTATATTTCTTTGCGTTGCTGCGCCTTCAGCGTCTCCGCACAGGCCACGCCGATCACTGTACAAAACTTCTCGTTTGAACAGCCTGACCTCGGTCACGACACGTCCACGACAGAGCGCTTCGTCTCCAGCAGCGTTCCCGGATGGTCTTCTTCCGGCTCCGCTGGCACTGGTTTTGGCGTCGCCGACCCGTCCGACAGAAACTATAGCGGTGCTAACGGCCCGATATTGCCCGGCACCGCAGATGGCGCTCAATACGCCTTCCTGAACTTGCCCTCGGGATTTGGCAATACCTTGACTTACGCCGGGTCCAGCCTCGGCAACTTCATCTCCGGCGTGACCTATTCCCTGACCGTAGCCTTGGGTGGCCGCAGAGATGGCGGCGCACCTCCTGATCACTATGGCATCACCCTGCTGGCAAACGGGCTAGCGGTTGGGGTGAGCGCTGCAGCGGCGGGTATTGCCGATAACTTTTTCGACTTGACCTACTCCTTTACCGCCACCGATGCGCAGAACGGCATGGCTATCGGCATCGCTTTGTCAGCCACCAATACAGGCCCGCGTTTTGAGCAAGCCAACTTCGACAACGTGCGACTGAGCGATAGCTCGGTGCCGGAACCCGCAACCTTGCTGTTGCTGAGTCTGGGGTTGGCCGGAATGGGCGCGTTGCGGCGGCGCGATTCAGCGCGAGGCTGATGCAGTCCCGGCGCTTTGCATTGCGCGAGACCCTGACCCCGTGATGTATGTCCCCAATTTTGGGGGCATACAGGCGGAAGGGGGCTGATGACGACGTGCCCAACAACACAAGAAATAGCGACAGGAAAAGGCGCCGCAAGCGTCTGCCGGGAATTGCCTCTACGCCGTCATCGCTCGTTCCATAGACTTGGGCGGGGGCTGCGGCGAACACAACCGCGAATATTTCGTAAACCAGGAATCAAACATGAACACCAAGACTATCAAAATGCGTGGCAATCGCTCACTCGCCATCGTCCGCACGGTGGCCGCACGACACTCGCCGCCCTCGCCTCTGCCGTCTGATCCTTTGCTCCGCTTCGGCAGTTCATGCCTCCAACCTGTATCAGGAGCAGATCAACGTTGCCGCAGCCAGCCAAACGCCAGCGCATTCAGCAGTTGGGACGATTACAAAAATAAGGCACTGCAATGGCTGAAGGACAATGACAACACCGTCAACTCTTCGCACGAATTCCATAATCATCACCAAGATGTCAAGCACCACGGGGGCGACACGATCAAGAACGTCACCGCCGACGCCACCGACGCCAATTCGGTTTCCAGTTGGTTCACCAACAAAGGTACCGTAGTTGAAAAACTAACCACATGCGCCGGTTGTGCTTCCACTGTGAGCGCGTGCAATGCCACCGCCAACATCAGTATGTCCAATTCCGATTGCAAGACAACTTCCAATACGGCGAGCTACACGCAGACCACTGGCGTTACCATGACAGGAACCGCCTCTTATGGTCCGGCGTCGGTTTCCGTGGAAGGTTCAGTCACTGCAGAGAAATCCACTTCGAGCAGTACCGGATCCGAGGTTTGCAAAGCCAACTCGGACACCACGACACTCACCAACACCTATTACGAGAAGTACCTGAATAAATACACCTTGTCGGGCGGTGCAACGTCCTTGATCAAGTACGAGGTGCCGCAGGTTGAGTACCAGGTCTATTGCACCAACGTGATGTCCGGCACTTACCACTACGGAGCCTACATGGATACCAGCCGGATGCCATCGGAATACAAGAATCCGGTTGTCGGTGTTCAAACCTCCTGGGACTATGTGGACGAGGCTGCGCAGATGACGGTCCAGTCTCTTCAGACCCCTAGTTGCCCGGCGATTTGAACGGTAGGTGCGCGGCCGGCGTCCTTTAGCCGGCGTTATCCGACCCCTAGCGAACTTTGGCCACAGCGGAGCCACATCACACCTGGATGCCGAGCCATCGGCATCCAACGCCGCAGGAACGGCTGTAAGACCAACAACAATCAGCTGGTCAACCCGCTTTTGTTCGGAAGCGATGCCTCTCAAGGCATCGCCACCCTGACCCGCCGTTTGATGCTGCCGACAGCCGTCGCATCGACATTGGCCTATGTTTTCTGACCAAAAGGGAAATCACATGAACATGCTAGAGAAACGCCCGGTACTGGCTCTGGCCGGCAACACGAGCGACGGCCAACAACAACGTGTCGCCATAGCGCGAGCCCTGGCGGTGAATACCAGCCTGCTGCTGGCTGAGCGATGCGACAAAACCATCCAGATCATTAACGGGAAACTGACCGGCTAGACCAAAAGTCACGGATATCCACTACATCAACAAGTTAAGCTGATAGACAGCTCATCATCCTCAGGCATCAGCTAAACATCGTGCCTCGATAATGAGCGCAGCAAGGTCGTAAACAAGCTTGCCGGATTAAACGGTTTGGTCAGAAAATCATTCATTCCAGCCTCAAAACATTTCGTTTTATCTTCGGCAAAGGCATTGGCTGTCATGGCAATGATAGGCACATCCCGATATTGGGGAATTTCACGAATTCCTTTCGTTGCCTCAAGGCCATTGACGTTCGGCATCTGCATATCCATAAAGATGGCCGCAAACTCGCTGCTGCGCCATGGCAATAGCCTCAGCACCATCCTTGGCTGTGTCTACAACCAAATCGACAGCTTCCAGTTGAATCTGTGCCACTTCCCGGTTGATTTCATCGTCATCGACGACCAGAACGCGATAACCGCAATAATGTTGGCGGATTTCCGTTTCAACATCAGCAATCGCCATCGGTTCTACAACAGGCGCAGCACAGCCTTTTCTTAGACGCGCGGTAAACCAGAACGTGCTACCGACGCCCAGCACACTCGTGACGCCTGCCTCGCCGCCCATCAATTCAGCCAGCCGCCGCGTAATCACCAGTCCAAGGCCGGTACCGCCAAATTTGCGCGTCATCGAATTGTCAGCCTGCTCAAAGGCAGCGAAAAGTCTGTGCACTGTATCCGGCGAAATACCAATCCCGGTATCCACAACCTCAAAGCGCACCAGCACACTGTCCTTATTTTCTTCCAGCTTGCGGATACGCAGCGTCACATCACCACTTTCGCTGAATTTCACTGCGTTCATGGTGTAGTTGAGCAATGCCTGCTGGATACGTGTGGGGTCACCAATCAGGTTGGGTGGCAAAGGTTCGGACTGAATCAGCAGATGGATGTTCTTGGCCTTGATCCGTTCGGCAAGAATCGCACCGACATTGGTCAGCAAGTTGGCGACGGTGACCGGAATTTCCTCCAGAACGAACTTGCCGGCTTCAATTTTTGAGATGTCGAGAATGTTATTGATGATGACCAGCAGGTGCTGCGCCGCAATATCAATCTTGTCGAGGTGATCGGCCTGTTTGTGCGTTACGCCCTCTAGTCGCAGGATGTTCGCCATGCCAACGATACCGTTCATTGGGGTGCGGATTTCGTGGCTCATATTGGCCAGGAAAGTACTCTTGGCGATGTTGGCGGCCTCCGCCTTGGACTTTTCAATAAGCAACTCAGCCGCCCTCAGTTCTTTTTCTTAAGCTTGAATAGCAAGTTCGGCATTCGCCAGAACCAGCTCTGCCGCCCGCCGGGTTTTCTGTTCCGCTTGAATCGCCAACTCTCTGTTCGCAATAACAAGTTCTGCGGCACGGAGTGCCTTCAACTCGGCTTGAATGGCCAGCTCCTTGTTGGCAATGACCAGTTCGGCAGCCCGGAGAGCCTTCTGCTCTGCCTGAATGGCAAGCTCTTTGTTGGCAATGACAAGTTTTGCCGCTTGAAGTGTCATCGCATGGTTTTGTATGGCCAGTTCTTTGTTGGCAGTGACGAGATCTGCGGCCTGGCGTGCCATATCCTGGTTCTGAATAGCCAGCTCTTTGTTGGCAGTGACATGCTCGGCAACCTTCTGCGCCATATCCTGGTTCTGAATGGCGAGTTCTTTGTTCGCGATGATCAATGCCGCCAGCTTGCTCTCAAGAATTTCAGTCATGACAATGCTCCGCTAATTATTCAATACTCGCCCCCTTGAATGGGGGGTATGCGCGAAGAGCCAAAGACGCTTGATCGCGTTGCATACTTTCAGTCAGGATTTAGTCTTTACGGGTAAACGCCCCAAACAATGGGCATTTTTTCTTCAAGCGAGCTTTCCAGCAATTCGAGAAACGGCAATGCCCGCTGCGAAAAGCTGACGTCTTGTCCTGACTCTGCCTCTTCTTCAGAACTTTTCAATTGCTGAGGGATTAGTTTGTCGCTGGCAATCGCTGCCTTGATTTTGCTGATCGCAGCAGGCAACTGCTCAACTGTGATGATTCCTTGTGCGGTCGACAAATCATTGCCGATCACGGAAAAAATCTGCTTTGCATTTTCTTCGAAGGTCACCACATCGGCGCTTGCCGAGGATTTGAAAATGATCAACATGGTGCTTTTCCTTTCATATCAAATGAAGAAAACTTCATTCGCAGCCAATACTGGGCACGAATGAAGTTTTCATTGCGGCAACCGACAATCAGAAAGTCGTAATCGGTTGCGTGCCGTAATAGGAATGGACTTTCTTTTCCCAGCTTGCGTCAGCCATGTTTGGCCAATTATCGGTATCAAAACCCGGCGCTTCCTTGAGACGTTCTTCGTCGGTGTCCATTAAAAAACGCTTGTTTTCGGTGTCGACCGTAAGTGCGCTCCATGGCACCGCAAACAGTTTTTCACCCATGCTGAGAAAGCCGCCGAAGGACAGGACGACATAGCAAACCCGGCCAGTATTGATGTCCAGCATGATTTCCTTGATGCTGCCCAGCTTCTGGCCTTTCAAGTTGTAAATATCGTCATCGTCGAGGGTGCTGGCACTGAGTACCCTTGAACCAAGACGGCCAATAGTGACGACACTGGTACTGATAATTTCGTTGCTCATTTGATTCTCCAGTCAAACCTTCAGGAATTAGTTGCTCAGACGCCAAATGCACTTCTCAAACATTCGGCGTAATGAGCATTTGCTTACTTGCCTTCGCTGGCGTCTTTGAGGTCTTTCTTGAGATCGCCAAATGAAGCCTGGACTTTTCCAGCCGAGTTTTGAATCTTTCCCTTCAGCTCCAGATCCTTGTTGCCGACAGCCTTGCCGGCCACTTCTTGACTGCGCCCTTGGCTTCTTCGATACGGCCTTTGACTTGATCCTTGTTCATGATTTGTTCCTTTAAGTGATGTTGGACGGGAGCGCCGAATTTGATATCCACCGCTCACGATTTGGAGAATAGGCAGAAAACTGTCGTCAATCTGTACGCTGGCACGCATAGCCGTGAATCTTGAAAAGTTGATCAGCCACTGCATTTATTTGCCGTTATGTGCTGCCCCGTACAGAACGAAGCCAGCCGAATGGTAATGATGGACAGGCTGTAAATTCCCCCGACATCAAGGAGCAAGAAAATGAAATCCAGCATTCTCAAAGACGAAGAAACGAAACGGCCAGCCCTTTCCGATATCAAGACACTGCGCAAGCGGGCGCGTCAGGACATTGAAAAAGGTGCCGTCACAGCGGGCTACAGCGCCGACCGCAAGCACGTCATCAAAATACTCAATGAAGCGCTGGCAACTGAACTGGTCTGCGTTCTGCGTTACAAACGCCATTACTTCATGGCTTCAGGCATCCACGCTGCGCCGGTGGCAGCAGAATTTCTGGCCCATGCGGCGGAAGAAATGTCACATGCTGATCTGATTGCCAAGCGTATTGTCGAACTGCGCGGCGAGCCGAATTTCTCACCCGATGGTTTGTCAGATCGCAGCCATGCCGAATACACCGAGGGCGATACGCTGAAAGGTATGATTGAGGAAAACCTGATTGCCGAACGTATTGCTATCGAAAGCTATCGTGAGATGGTTGCCTACCTTGGCGATGAAGATTCGACAACGCGCCGCATGCTGGAAGGAATACTTGCCAGCGAGGAAGAGCATGCCGATGACCTGTCATCGCTATTGGTCGGCATGAAGGACTAAAGAAAAAAGTGAAAGGCGATGTATGGTAAGACGAAGTCGATCTACAGTTTGGAGCAAGGCACTCCAAAGCACGCTGAAGGCAATGACACGAACAGCAGTGCGGGCCGGCACAAAAGCGATTAAAGACTCGCTACGTGCCGGGCCAATCAGACCCAAGCGCACGCCAGCAAAAAAACCGGCGCCGGTATCAGCCAATTGGAGTACTGGCATTGCTGTCGGTACAGCGGGGCCGCGGCGTTATCGGCTCTACAAACCGCCTGGTGTACGGCGCAACGAAAAACTGCCCCTGCTGGTCATGTTGCACGGCTGTGGGCAGGATGCCGAAACCCTGGCCGCCAGCAGCCGCATGAATCAGATAGCAGCCCGCGAACGCTTCTTTGTGCTTTACCCGGAACAGGATCGTTTGTCGAATATGCAAGGCTGCTGGAACTGGTACGACACGCGGACAGGTCGGGCGCAAGCGGAAGAAAATTCGATCAATGCGGCGATTGAAAAAATTTGCCTCTCACAGGCCGTTGACCGTAACAGAATCGCTTTGGCCGGCATTTCAGCCGGTGCCGGCATGGCGGTACTACTGGCAACGCACCACCCGGAACGCTTTAAAGCCATCGCCATGCATTCCGGTATCGCCCCCGGCGTTGCCCACTCATCAGCCAGCGCCATCAAGGCGATGTTCGGACAAAGCGCAACGCCTTCACCGCTTCCGCCAATTGCGCCGGATGTTCGGCTGCCCGCCTTATTGGTTATCCACGGTACATCGGATCATGTGGTTGCACCCAGCAACGGTGCTGAAGCGGCCATGCGCTGGGGCGAACGAGTCAGCGCCAAAGCCAGCAAACCGCGCACGGTGCAACGCGGTGCCCGTTATGCGTCAACCATTACCGACTATCGCAGCAAAGGCCGCATCATTGCGACGCTTTGTGAAGTCAGCCGGCTTGCCCACGCCTGGAGCGGTGGCGCGGCCGGTCATGCCTACAGCGACCCAAAAGGCCCGGACGCTTCGCGCATGATCTGGGCCTTTGTGGCCAAACAATTTGCACGGGCAAAGGCATAGAACACAACCCGTGCCACGCATTTCATTCGGTTGTCTGGCCGTTGAAATGCTCCTTGTCACCCTCGGCATCAGCACGTGTTTCATGAATCACGCCATCCCGATGATTGGGCGGCGCGTAGATCGTGTACAGCTTGAGCGGTGCACTACCGGTGTTGATGATATTGTGATTTGTTCCGGCCGGAACAATGATCGCAAAGCCGGCATGTATTGCCGTGCGCACGCCATTTAAAACGGCTTCGCCTGAGCCTTCTTCAACGCGGAAAAACTGATCAACCTTGTGAATCTCCGCCCCGATATCTTCCTGGGGCCGTAATGACATGATGACCAGCTGGCAATTTTTTGCCGTGTATAGCACCTGGCGAAATTTGTCATTTCTGACGGCCAGATTTTCAATATCCTGCACATAGCCTTTCATAACAACTCCTTAAATTTTATTGGTTCAGAACTTGCCCGGACTAGGCTATTGAACGCCTTAGCGCAATCCGAAAAAAGACAAAACGGCGATGATGACAACCACCAGACCAACCATGTAAATGATGCTGTTCATTTGAGTTTCCTTTACGTAGGTTTGAAAACCGACTCGACTATTCAGGGCGCTCTGTTGCTCGCCAATACTCAAGTTACCCTTTGCGAGCCTTGAGTTCTGTGCGCCATCACGCACAACAGGCAGACTCATTTCTCAGGCGGTTTAGCCGCCAATTTCGTGGCCAGCCAGAGTGGCAGCAGGATTTGCAATGTTTTCAGTCCGCCGCGCCACAAAAGCCCACGTGACTTGTCATGCTTCCTGCTCAGATAACCCACACCAACAGCCCCCAGGAAAACACCACCAAGCAAGACGGGAGACTCGATTTGATGTTGTAGCCTGGCTTGTGCAAGGTGATATTCGCCAACCACTGCCGTTCGCGCCTCAGCGACCTGTTGCTCGGCAAGCCCCAAGGTTCTGGCAGGTTTGATCACCTCGTCAGTACCGGCATCCAAACTGTGCAGCTGCCGCCGTATTGCCGGGAAATCAAGATCGCGACTCCTCTGCACAATGACACCGATCAATATCGCAACGGCCACAAAGCTGCCTAATGCAGCGAGCGCAAGAACACCGACCCAGCCGATGATGCCGTTCTCAACCAGAATCAGCGCCAGACAGGCCAATAAAGCCAGCCACCCGGTCATGGCCAGCCAGGCGACGCTGATTACCAGCCCGAACATCCATGCCAAGTCCAAACCAATCACCTTGCACTCCAGGGCAAGCAGAGAGACAGAGCGGTCTATCAACTCAAGCAGGGATTTCGTCATGGTTGCAATGGCACCAACGGGTCTGGCATTCATAAATGGCCTTAAAGACGGTTGATCGGTGGTAAAGCACGCTGAGTACGCCACTTCGTTTCAGGACAAGCTTAGAAATTGCCGGTCAGCGCACTGTGTGCCAGCGCACAGAACCCTTACCAATGCCCGCCGATAATCTGCCTGAGTGAATAGCGCAACTTTTTCCCGACCGACCAAAAGGATTTACGCCTTGCAAATGCCCAATGCCATGAATTTTTTCGTATCCTGAAATGGCTGGCCGGCATTGTTATGTCACTCGTACTTCTGGCGCTTGTGCTACTCGCCTTCATCGACTGGAATATGCTGCGCGCGCCGATTAGCCGCTGGGTCAGTGACTCAACCGGCAGAAGCTTCGCCATCAACGGCGACCTCGAAGTCCATCTCGGGCTGCGACCGCGCTTGGTCATCAATGATCTGGTGCTCGGCAATGCGGCGTGGAGCGACAAACCAAACATGCTGGAAATCAAGCAACTTGATTTCAGCGTGAACATTTTCCGACTGCTGACCAAAGGCCTGGCTTTTTCGGAAATCGCCCTCTCTGCGCCACAGGTCAATCTGGAAGTGAATCGGGATGGCAGGCCGAACTGGGTCTTCAATGATCAAAATGCAAATCAGGCAATCGCCATTCCGGACATCGACAATCTCATCATCGACCAAGGTAGCGCGACCTATCGCGACCCGAGGTCGAAGACCGAGTTGCTGTTTGAACTCAAGACCCGGGCGGGCGACCAAAATAACCCATCGCCCGGCTTGGAAGTCGTTGGGAAAGGCCGCTTCAATGGCCTGCCGATCACGCTGAACGCCCAAGGTGGTGCGCTGCTCAGCCTGCGCAGTGCCGAAAACCCCTACCCGATCAAGGCAAGCGGGATGTTGGGAAGCACCAGAGTGAGCATCGAAGGCAATTTGCTCGACCCACTGAATTTCAAGGGCCAGCAACTCAACTTCACACTGGCGGGGAATGATCTGGCGTCACTCTTCCCGGTCATTGGCGTGCCGCTTCCCCCGACCCCTCCTTATCGGCTCGCTGGGTTTCTTGATCACATTGGCAATAGGTGGACCCTTCAGCAACTTCAAAGGCACGGTCGGGCAGAGCGATATTTCGGGCAATTTTGCCGTCGACCGTAACCAACAGCCCCAGATGATCAGCGCCAATCTGGTCTCGAAACAATTGCTGATGAAAGACCTTGGCGGATTCATTGGCGCTGATACTGAGGTACGGCCAAGCACGTCACCGCCAGCCAATGATCGCGTGCTGCCTGCCGAACCGTTCAGTTTTTTGAAAAATTGGCGGCCAATGCCGATGTTCAGTTCAGGGGCGAAAAGATCATCAGCAACAATACGCCGCTCACCAACATGACCGCCCATTTGTTCATTACTGAAGGCGTCATCACACTGGCGCCGCTCAATTTTGGGGTAGCTGGCGGAAATCTGGTTTCCTACATTCAAATGAATAGTCGGCAATCGCCCATCGTCACTGCGGCCGAGTTCATCGCCAAGGGCTTGCACCTCAATCAGTTGTTTCCCGACTCGGCCCTCGCCGCAGAGGACACCGGCACTATGGGTGGGTGGGCCAAGCTGATTGGTCACGGCAATTCGGTGGCGCGCATGCTGGCAACGGCCAACGGCGAATCTGCGCTGATCATGGACGGTGGCTCGGTGGGCGAGTTGATGCTGCGCTTGTCGAATCTCGATATCGCCAACTCCCTCCGCGTTCTGCTCAGCGGCGACAATCAAGTACCCATTCGTTGCATGGTTGGCAATTTCAAGGCCGTCGAAGGCGATTTCATCGTCAAGGACTTGGTTCTCGATACCGCCAAGGTCAACATTGTTGGCAGCGGCAATATCAACTTCAGCGACGAATCCATTCATCTCCGGCTGGTGCCGGAATCGAAGGGCTTTAGTCTCGCCTCATTGCGTGGCCCGATAGCAGTGAGAGGTAGCTTTAAAAATCCAGTCCTGCGGCCAGAACTTGGCGAGGTGATTGTTCGCGGCGGACTGGCTATTGCGCTGGGCGCCGTGTCTTCTGGCGTTGGTGCCCTTATCCCGTTACTCGATTTTGGCTCGGACCAGGAGAGCAACTGCAAAACCTTGCTTGGTGAGGCCAAAACCGACACCGGGATTAAGACAAGTGACATGGCGCCACGCGGCGGCAACGTACAAAACCATCAAACGAAAAGGAAAACCCATGATCCGCATCGAACTGCAGATAGATTTGACGTACGATATTGACGGCGGCGGTGCCGATTTCGTCTTTAACGTGCACGCAGCACACACGGCCAGCCAGACCATTACCGGCGAACAGCTGAACCTGAGCCAATCCGTGCAGCAACGCATGTATACCGTACCGGAAAGCGGCAATCGCTATATGTATGCATGCCGGCCCGGGCGACCTGAAACTTTCCTACACCGCCACAGTGGACTTGCTGCATCACTTTGCCGATCCGGCGCTGATCCACGAAGTGCCCATCAAGGACATGCCACCCGAAGTGATGGGCTATATCTACCCCAGCCGCTATTGCCAGTCTGATCGCCTAATCAAGCTGGCCAACAACGAGTTTGGCAAGATGCCACAAGGCTACAGCAGGGTGCAGACAATTCAGGACTGGGTTAAACGGCATGTCAAATTCACGCTGCACAGCACCAACTCGAATACTTCAGCGGTCGATACCATCATTGAGCAGGTTGGCGTCTGTCGTGATTTCGCGCATTTGATGATTGCACTGTGCCGAGCCCTCAATATTCCGGCGCGCTTTGCCACCGGCACCGACTATGGCGCCGACCCTACCCTCGGCCCCTCTGACTTCCAGGCTTACGTCGAGGTCTACCTTGGCTACCGCTGGTACATCTTCGATCCATCAGGCACCGGCATCCCGATGGGTTTTGTACGCTTTGGTACCGGACGCGATGCAGCGGACGTGGCCTTTGCCACCATTTTTGGCGGCGTCAGGACACATGCTGCGGTGATTCGTGCCATTGCCGTTGAGGATCAGGCGAATGGTTTGCTCCTTCCTTATCATTGCCATGAAGCTTTTTCGACCGACAGCGGCACACCGGTCGCAGTGACTAACGTGATCGAAGTAAATGGCCAACCCATGCTGTGGTAAGGGTTTCAGCGGGTCTCATTTCGCCGGTTCTGGTCTGGCGCCCGCTGGCTCTTGCGTAACTGACGCCGGCTGTAGATCGCCATCAGAGGCGTCACGGAAATCCCGTGAATGATGATCGAAGCAGCTATTGCGGACAAAGTGATGGAAATCGCCTGCCCGGCCAGCTCGCCGGACAGACCGTGATTCAGTGCGAACATCAGGTAATAGACCGAGCCTATACCCCGGATGCCGAACCAGGAAATCAGCAGGCGTTGATCGCCCGAAACTGAAGCACCAAGCAGCCCGAACCACACCGACACTGGGCGCAGGACAAAAAACAGAAGCACCAGAAAACCAGTCGTTAGCCAGTCAAAATGGGCATACGGCAACATGGCGCCGACGATCAGAACGACGACCAATTCGGCAATGCGTTCCAGTTGCTCATTGAAGCCCCGCACCGCCTGCATCATGTAGGCGCCAGCGTGGTTGGGATGGGTGGCGACCGCCAGATGAGCCTCTTTGTCCTGCAGACCGGCCGGTCCCTTTACCGGTGCCTTCTGCTTGCGGGAATGCTCTCGGGTGCGCTGAAGCGCAAGACCCGCAGCCAACACGGCGAGAAAACCGGAAGCGTAGGCGAGTTGCGCGACACCGTAGGCCAAAGCCACCAGCCCAAGGGACAGGAACTCATCCAGCCCGACAGCTTCTTGGTGATGTGTGCGCAGATAAACCACCAGCCAGCCGATCATCGTACCGAGCAAACTGCCAATCAGCAGACCACCAGCCAGCGCCCAGACCACATCGAGCGCTAGCCAGCGCCAGCCATCGGTGCCCAGCTCATGCAAGCCAAGCAAACCCAGACCGAGAAACACGAAGGGAAAGGCAGCGCCATCGTTGAGCCCGCCCTCACCCGTCAGGCTAAAGCGCAGACGGTCACGGTCACAAGGCTCATCCACCTGAACATCCGAGGCCAGCACCGGGTCGGTTGGCGCCAGAATGCCACCGAGCAGGATGGCCACCCCCAGCGGCAAGTTCAGGACAAAAAAGCCAATGGCGGCAATCAAGCCAACGGTCAGGGTCATTGAAACAAAGGCCAATCGCAGCGGTAAACGCCAGTGCGGGCTGGAAAAAGGCAAACCCAGTTTGAGACCAACCGAAAAAAGGGAAATAAGCAGTGCCACTTCGGCAATACGCTCGATGCTGACGGCGAATTGCAGTGGGTCAGGCACCATCAACCCCAAGCCGGCATTGCTCAGTCCATAGCCAACTGCCAGATACAACATCGAGGCGCTGACCGGCAGCCGCTTCAAAAGCGAGCCGGCCAAAACCATGGTGATCAACAAGACACCAATGACCAGCGCCCAGACAGGAAAAGAGAATGCAGCCGACGCCTGTTCGATCAAAACAGGGCCAACATTCGAGTTACTTTTCTAGTGCCGCGCTGCCAACGATTTCCAGTGAGTTGTTTTACATGGGTCATGGTCAATACCTTATGCCGAACAGGCTCAATACACCGTTTGGCAACGCACACAGGCGAGCGGTTTTCCCCATGTACGCAAACACACTGTGCTGCCGTACAAAGGCTGTCAGTCTCATCAAGACTGACTATTGGGGGCCCTATGGCCGAATATCACTTACAGACAATCTGGAGGATCAAGGCACCGCTCGAGAAAGTCTATGACGCAATACTCAACTCCCTCGCCTGGCCGGAATGGTGGCCGAGTGTGGAAAAAGTCGAGCAGACTGCATGCGGTGACGCGGATGGCATCAACTCGATAAGGCGCTACTCCTGGCGCGGTGAATTGCCCTATTCCCTGATTTTGGATGTGCGTGCAACCGGCATCCAAAAGCTGGTAGCGATTGAAGGCGAGGCCACAGGCGATCTAGAAGGAATCGGACGCTGGCATTTTTCACGCAAAGGATTGATCACTACCGTCCATTTCGATTGGCACGTTCACAGCACCAAATGGTGGATGAATCTGGTCGCCCCCGTTGCCCGCGCACTATTTATTCGCAACCACAGCCTGATCATGACACAAGGCGGCGAGAGACTGGCCCGCCGGCTCAAAACATCGCTTTTGTCCCAGAAAAATATTGATTTAATGGCCAGTGATGATCAAGTCAAGACTGCACCTAAGCCCTTGCGGGAACGTGGATCGATAAACGTCGGGCTATTGCTGTTTGTCGGACTGACTGCCATCCATTCACCTCAAAGCACAAACTTACTGACCGGTAACGCGCCAAACCACATTGCCCACGTCATCAGCCACCAGCAATGCGCCCTGCTTGTCCAGCACGACACCGACCGGCCGACCGAAGGCATCGCCATCCTCACTGAGGAATCCGGTCAATACATCAAGCGGCGCCTCGCCTGAAGGTTTGCCGTCAGCGAAAGGCACAAAGATGACTTTATAACCGCTGTGCGGCCGGCGGTTCCATGAGCCATGCTGGCCTATGAACATACCGTTGTTAAAGGCGGCGGGCAAACTCGTACCCAGCGAAGAGGCCAGGCCCAACGAGGCCGTGTGTGAACCAAGAGCGTAATCCGGTGCAATTGCCTTGGCGACCAGATCGGCTCGCTGCGGTACCACGCGTACATCAACATGCTGGCCGTAGTAACTATAGGGCCAGCCGTAAAAACCACCATCCTGCACTGAAGTCAGATAATCCGGCACCAGATCGCTACCTAGTTCATCGCGCTCATTGGCTACGGTCCACAGCATTTTTTGCTTGATTTCCCAGGCCAGGCCATTCGGGTTACGCAAGCCCGAAGCAAAAACTCGATGCGTGCCCGTTTTGATATTTATTTCCCAAATCGCCGCTCTTCCCTCCTCTACCGCCATACCGCGCTCACCCACATTGCTGTTCGAGCCGACTGTCACATAGAGCTTGCTGCCATCCAGACTGGCAATGAGGTTTTTGGTCCAGTGGTGATTAATCGGCCCGGCCGGCAGATCGACCAACTTGTCACCTTTGGCCGCAATATGGGTGTCGCCAGTCTGATACGGAAAGCGCAGCACTGCATCCGAGTTGGCCACATAGAATTCATTGCCGACCAGTGCCATGCCGAATGGTGAATGCAGACCGTCCAAAAACACGGTGCGTACGTCAGCAACCCCGTCACCATCGCTGTCACGCAACAGCGTGATGCGGTTGGCACTTGGCACACCAGCCCCAGCCCGCTTCATGACCAGGCCCATCAGCCAGCCCTTGATCCCTTTGCCGTCCTCTGGTTTGGGCGGGGCATTGGTTTCAGCCACCAGCAGATCGCCATTCGGCAGCACATACAGCCAGCGCGGATGGTCCAGATCGCTGGCGAATGCGGCGACCCGGGTACCGGTTGCCGCAAGCGGTGTTACTCCGACTGGCCACCCCTTGGCAGGTGCGATATTGACAGTTGGAATCAATGTCATTTGTGGCGCCGGCAGCACGGGCTGTGCGCCGGTGCCGGCAGAGATCGGCAATGTGGCGATTTCACCGCAAGCGGCAAGGGCCAGCAGGCCGATCAATAGTGCAAAAGTGTGATGTCGCATCAATTCACCTATTTCGGTCGCGGCCGCGACAATGTCGGCTGTACTGCCTGAAGTCTTCCGGCCCGCAGTTCAACAACCGCCTTGGCCACGGCGCGGGCCACATTGCGCGTTTCTTCCTGCATCGCATCATCCTTATCCAGCGCTTCGTGGCTGTTCGCGTAGGGCTCGTAATAGCCGATAAAGCGATCCAGTCGCGCTTGAGACCCGGCATCGATGAAACCCATCCAGTCCAGCCAGTCCGACAGGGAACGGCGAGCCCCCCTCAATCCCGGCCACATCGCCATGCACAATCAGCCCATAGGCGCGCCCGGCCAGGTGCTTCGGGTAATCCCAGCCGGCCATTTCCAGCGCTTTGGCCTTGCTCGCCGTTTTGCCCGAGGTTGTAGTCGGGTCGGGATTGCCACCGTCTGCGCAAACCAGCCGGTCTATCATCAGTTTCAGCGGGCTGGGACTCTGATACCAATACACCGGCGTGACGATAATCACCGCGTGCGCGGCCGTCCACCGTTCGTAAATCTCCGCCATCCAGTCATTGGTTTGATTGAGCGTGTGATTCGGGTAACAACTGCACGGCCAATGGCACAGCGGCATTGCCGTCGACACGCAGCCCTTGCACGGATGAATGTTTCGCCCGTATTCGGAGGTCAGCAGACTGAGATCAAGGACATCGACCTCAATATCGGCCTGTTGCAAAATTTCGCGAGCCATCGCCAAGAGGCGAAACGACTTGGATATTTCGCCCGGACAGGTCCCGTCGTTCCTTGCCGAACCACATATCAGCAACACCCGTGACGGGCTTTTTGCATCAGCCCAACGCCGCTGCGCTTCATCAATGCGCAGTTTCGTGGCAACCCATTCAACTGACAATTCGTAATCCGGGTCGGCATAGCCGGCCCTGCCTTCTGCGTGATTGGTGCCTTACGCCCAACCTGATAAATCTGCCAGGCAATTTCCTCCAGCCGCGCAATCGATTGATCCTCGACGCGAAATAGCGGATCGAAATAAGCGTCACGGAAACGGATGCTGAAAACCTCACGCTCAAGTGGGGCCGGCGCCTGGCCCTTGCGAATTTCAATCACGCTTAAACAGCGCTAACCACATCTTTGAATTCACCAACCGCCGCGCCGATCACCTCGCGCGCAATTTCCGGTTTCTTCTGCCGTTCGGGTTTGCACCACCAAAACAACCTGACCACTGGCAATCGCATCATGGACCAGATCTGAAAGCCAGCCGTCCTTGTGCTCGATGCCGGCATTAGCACCTGCTGCCGCACCAACAAAAGCACCAAGGCTGGCACCCCAACCCAGCATGACTAGTGGAGCGACCAACGGGCTGGCAACAAACAGACTGACACCCCCGCAACAATTGCAAGTTGTGCCAAGGCGCCGATACCCGTACCTACTACGGTACCGATGGCGCCATCGACAAGAAACGTTGGTCAGTACTTCATTACTTTCGCCTTTCGGCTCGCTGATTGCCGGGCCGGAGTCAGCGTCGAAAAGCTGTAATTGGTCGCGCCCCAGGCCACGCCCGACAAGAGTTGAAAGCGCGCCTTCGGCTTCGGCGCGGTGGGCAAAAAAGCCCGATACGTGATGGCGATATTGGTCCATGTTTGTTCTCGCCGGGTATCCGTAAATTACGGATGAAATTGGAGCGTATTCGGCGTTGACCGTAAGGTCTGTGTGCCATCGCACCAATGACAGGAGATCAATTTTTAAACCAGCGCTCTCCTCACGTTGCCGGTGGTTCCTGACGATAACGCACATCGGAGAGCAGGCGCTTCAACTCCTTTTTGACCACGGCGTAGCACTAGTAACTCTGCGCTTCCAGCCTGGCACGATTGAGTACCGCTGTCACTCACAATTGATTTAAACAAATTACCAGCGCATCACTAAGGTCCTGGATGAGTAATCTCGGGGCTTTTTCATTCGTTCCGCGAAAAAAAAGCCGTCATCACTGAACCAGACAAGATCCCAAAGGCCAAACCATGACGCCGGCCAAATAAAACTTGCACCATGCGAATCCAGATTGCTTCCGACCTGCATCTTGAGCACCTTGAATGTCGATTCCCCAGTTTCCGGGGGTCGAGCCGACTGATGCCGACATACTGGTTTCTGGCGGGCGATATTGCCAACGGTATTCGTGCGCTCCAATTGTTCGGTAATTGGCCCTGTCCGGTCATCTATGTACCGGGCAATCACGAATATTACGGTTCATCCCTTGCCAAGGTACAAGCCGAATTTGCAGAAATGGCTGAATATTTTCCCGGCATCTCCGTTCTTGCGCCAGGGGTCACCCATGTTGGCAACGTCCGTTTTATCGGCTGCACGCTTTGGACTGACTATTGCCTTTTCGGAGAACAGTACCTCGAGCTGGCGATAGTCGCCTGTGCTGCAAGCCTCCCTGACCATAAAGTCATTACAGTTGAAGGGAATACACCGTTTAGCCCGACCGTTGCACGAGCGCTTCATTTACAACAGAGAGAATGGCTACGCAGACAACTCGACGAACCTTTTGATGGCAAAACCGTTGTCGTCACCCACCATGCGCCGCCCCGGCCAGTCTTCATCCGATGTTTGAAAAAGACCTCGTCAGCACAGCATTTATCTCCGACCTGACTGATTTGCTTGGGTCAGCCGCACTACATATCCATGGTCATACTCATCATTCTTTCGACTACGATATTCGTGGCACCCGGATCATCGCGAACCCGATGGGTTATAGCAAGGGTGCCAAAACTGTTACCCTCGCCCCATGAGCTTCGCAGAGAAAACGCCAACTTCAACCCGCAATTGGTGGTCGAAATTTAATTGCATTTTCAATATGATTTGCTTCAAGTCCGTTAAATTTGATTCGACACATGCGCCCGACCAATCAAAGAGATACGAAAGTCCCCGGAGATGATCATGCCCCATAGAGATACCGTGATTGCCGATATCGCCAAGCGTCATTTGTTGATAGATACACTTGAGACTAGGAACAGCGATAGCGAGGATTTCTACGAAGTTGCAGTATGGTGTATCAAGGCGGCACTTCTGGAAGCCTATGAAGCGGGTCAAAATGCATCAGCTATTGATATACAGATGCCGATTAAGAACGTTTGACTGGTTTTCGAGTCAGTCAGAAATGCCGGAATTTCAGAGACTCATTTTCCCCAAGGATTAGCCAATGGAACTCCGACCACCTCAATGGAGGGCCGCAAGATTACCCGTTATTGCGGCATTGTTGCCGGTGAAGCGGTACTTGGCGCCAACGTATTCAAGGACATGTTTGCCAGCGTTCGCGACATTGTCGGTGGACGTTTCCGGGCACCTACGAAAAAGAACTGCGCAAGGCGCGCCAGATTGCCCTGGACGAATTATCCGAACAGGCTCGGAGATTGGCGCCAATGCCGTCGTAGGTATCGACCTTGACTAGAAGTGCTGGGCGAAAAGAACGGCATGCTCATGGTATCGGCCAGCGGCACTGCCGTGGTTGTCGAATGAGTCGTGAAGCCAGCTAGAACAACCAGATAAACCACAGAAAGTTCTAACGCATGGAACGCTGCCCCTGGTGTGAAGGTTTCGACCTTTACCGTCAGTACCACGATACCGAGTGGGGGAGTGCCACACTACGACGACCGTGAATTATTTGAACTGCTCATACTCGAAGGTGCTCAGGCTGGTTTGTCATGGTCAACCGTCCTCAAAACGGGAACACTACCGACGCGTGTTCGACGGTTTCAATCGGAACTCATCGCTCGCTACAACGATCTGAAGTCAGCCGAATTGCTGGCTGACCCAGGCATCATCCGGAATCGAGCCAAGGTAGCTGCCACCATTCAGAATGCCAAAGCATTTCAAGCCATCAAAGCGGATGGCCAACATTCAGTGACTTTCTTTGGCATTTTGTCGATGGCAAGCCGATTCAAAACCACTGGCAATTCATGGCCGATATGCCGTCAAAAGACAGTTCAGTCAGATGCAATGAGCAAGCGTTGTCTCGCGCAGGTTTTAAATTTGTCGGTTCAACAATCTGCTATGCCTTCATGCAGGCTTCAGGCATGGTGAACGACCACTTGCTTTCCTGTCCGCGACATGCGGAAATTAAGACACTATCCCATTCGTGAGCAAGCCCTCAATGGTCACCATGCCGGCCATTGTCATCTCAGAAACAAGCGGATACAAAACGTTGCAATACTAATAAAGTCAGGGTTTGCATTTAGTGTGAAGATATCACTCGCACGTTAAGCATGATTATTCACTTAACCACCAAACAGGAGATTTGGCTGAATGAGCATCAGGAAAAGACTGATTGTTTCGGAACGCCAACTGGTTTCGCTCCAGCCATCGCCTACCGGGGCATAGTCTCAAGCATCAATTCGAGATTCGCCAATCCAGCCATTTTGTTGGCCTTGGCGCGAGATTTCCTGTTCCCAATAGAATCTCGAAGCTTCAAGTGTTTTTAAGTCGATATTTATCCATGCCAAGATAAGGACAGGTAATGAAAAACAAGTTGCTGTGGTTTGTATTATCAATCGCGCTGGCGGCGCAAGCGCAGCTTGGAGCTACCCGCATCCGCTCCCGTTTTGAAACCACAGCCTGAACAGTCACAAGCCGCGCATTTGTCTGCGGTGCTGACCAAGTATCACTACAAAGGCAATGCCGCTTGATGATGCGATGTCGGAGAAAATTTTGACCGTTACCTGAAGTCCCTCGATTCTGAAAAACTTTTTTCCGTACAAGATGATATTGGACAACTAGCCAGCACACGCACCAGGCTGGATAACGCGATTATCGATAAAGATCTATCGCTTCCATTTGCCATGTTCAATCTCTACACAAAGCGTAGTGGTTGATGTTTGCTTACGCCCGATCCTTACTGGGCGAAAAAGTTCAATTTTCAGGAAAAAGAAAATTATCGTTATGAGCGTGAGAAGGAATCCTGGCCGGCCACCGAACAGGAAAATGCGTGAAGTCGGCGCAAACGGGTCACGAATGACTGGTTAAGACTCAAGCTTGCCGGCAAGGACGATAAGCATTGGTCGGACACTGGATAAGCGTTACAGAAAATTCGCGGCGACGGTCAGCCGGACAAAGTGACGATGCCTTCCAGGCCTTCATGAATGCTTACGCCATGGCCATTGAGCCACATACAAACACCTGGTTCCGTGGTGTGAGAAGACTTCAACATCACCATGCGGTCTCCCTGGTTGGCATTGGAGCAGTGCTTACTGGAAAAAGAGATTACCACCGTTCCTTAACTGACACCTGGTGGCCCTTTCGTGGAACTCTCTGGTCAACTAAAACATGGAGATCGGATTATCGGTGTTTGCCCAAAAGTGAAAGCAGAGCCATAACCGACATTCCAGGGCTGGCGACTTGACGATGGCGTTTGCGCTGATTCGTGGCAAAAACAACGGACTCCCTTGGTACAGCTTGAAGTCCTGCCGGCAGATGCCGGCCCGGACGACAAAACACAAACAGGCTTCGCTGATTCGAAAGAGAATCCGGTGCCAAAAGAAAAGGCAGCTAAGATACGATTCTTACCGTCGGGCGAGCATGGTGAGCAACGCATCGGGGTCATAACGCTGCCTTCTATCAGGATTTCGAGGCAAAGCCAAGGGCGAACGAAATTTCAAGAGTGCGACACGCGATGTATCGCGTCTGTTGGTACGAATTCAAAAAGAAAAGATTGATGGGGTTCTGGTCGATTTGCGGAATAACGGCGGCGGTTCATTGACCGAGCAGTCGAGCCCCGACCGGCCTGTTTATCGACAATGGCCCTGTTGATTCCGAACAGCGCGTGCCAGGAATAACTGCCATTGCCAAGGATGCCAATACAAGTTGCTGGGAGGGCCACTTGGCGTTTTAGTAATCAATCGAGGTTCGGCATCTGCTTTACTGGAAATTTTTGCAGCAACAATGCAGGACTACGGCAGGGGCGTTTTGATTGGCGAGGAGAAGTTTTTGGTAAAGGTACTGTCCAAGCCATGATCAATCTCGACAGATGGTGAAAAACGAGCCAGCGACATTCAGTGAATTAATTAACGGTCGCTGGAATTCTTTCGCATCAACGGGGGTCCATAACTACGTGAGATGCAAAGCCTGAAATCCTTTTCCCGATGCGCCCGGAACTGGATAAGCTTCGGCGAATCCAGTTACGACAACCCTTGCCTTGGGTTAAAAGTGACGCTAGGGAGTGCTCTCCGGTCGATGATTTGAATTCGTTGTTGGGGGATTTTGCTGAATCGTCCGGCAGGCACGATATCAAAACCGACAAAGAGTTTCAAGCCTTGCGAGAGGATGTCGCCGAAGTGACACGCCTGCGAAGGAAACGTAGTTTCCCTCAACCGAAGCAGAAAGACGCAAGGAGCGGGATGAGCAGGAAGCAAAGCTGACCGCCCGAGGGAAGGTAAAAATCACAAGCGCAAGTAACAATGATCCAACGCTTGGCAAGCAAGCCTACATCAAATAGAAAAAGCATTTTTCAAGGGATGATGGATTACAGGCAAATGAACGCAATCTGACAACTGACCTGGCGGCAGAAAAATCGCGCGGAAAACACTAGGGATGTATTGCTGATTGAAGCGGCAAATATTGTTGCCGACGAAGTAGCGATAATGCACGTTCAAATGAAAGAATCGCATTTCGTGTACAAGCCTGGAGATACAACTACCGCCCGCTCAAAACAGTCATCCGAATCGGTGCGTCTCGGTATTTGACAAATACACTATCGTTATTCCTAAACCCAAGGCAAGTTCAGGTTAAAACGGTATCAACAATCTCCGGAGTTTTTGCTCTAAAGTCACCCACGGGCAAAAAATGAAAAGAACCCAAGTTCTGGTACTTGTATTTGATTGAAGGTGTGGATGGCAACTTGTTCACGGGGATCACGACTGATGTTTTCTGCGCGGTATGAAGCCCACAAAATGGGACAGGTGCCCGTTATACCCACGTTCACATCCACCAGTAAAATTGCTCAGCTATGAAACTTACCCGGATCGATCTGCTTACTTCAAAAGCCAGGTGCCAGAAGTCAAGAAGCTCTCTCCATCCAACCAAACGACAACTGGCCTTATCCCTGACAACGTGAAGATAGTAATCTTCCCATTATTCATCTGCTGCACGAAGCGCCGCATGCGATTCCTTCGACTCATTCGACGCAAATGCCCGGTTTCCCTATGGGACAGCCATTCCTTGTTCTTGAT
>JADJMS010000011.1 GCA_016709495.1 Candidatus Dechloromonas phosphorivorans
CGATGATCACAGCCAGCTTGGCGACAAGAACGACCCCGCAGATCGCCTATCCGAAACCAGATGGTCGAGCTCACCTTCGACCGTCTCTCTCGATCTTCCTCTCCGGTACCAACCACGAGGAAAACCAGCGCTGTCATCTGCAACTCAAGGACTGAAAGCGTTGCGGTCAACATCAGAACCCACCAACCGCGGTTCGCCGGAAACGCGTTGTGCCCGGCTGAGTCGTGAAAATTGTCGGCGAGGAAGGCAAAACCGGCCTACAGATCAACGGCCAGAACTGCATACGCTGCAAAACCTACGACATCAAGGTCCGACGCAGAACATCAACTGGACGGTTCCCGGAAGGCGGGGAGCGGGCCAACCTAACTCCAAACATGTAGTCAATAAATCAACAGCCCAGCACATCTGTTCGTTTCCAATCATCAATATTTCCCAGGAGGGGGTCATGTCACAAAAAACACTACAGGGAAAATTCGGGGTAACCGGGGAATTTTGCCGGACAAGTTGGCAAGCGTACGCGCTTCCCGATCATTCTTTCACTCGTCGTTTCTCTCGTGCCCCACTACAGCTTCCATGCTGCTGGTTTCGCTGCAGCCGCCGATTTTTGCAGCCAAGATCAACGAGGCAGCGTAATATAACATTGGTTGGCCGGTGCTGCCACTGATCGTCATCGGCGTTTGGTTGCTGACAAGTGTTTACGTAATCGTGCCAATGGCGAGTTCAACCCGCCTCACCGAGGAATCCTCAAGGAGCCAAATAAAGAAGCGCCCCACTCTTCATGATTACCGGCTGCTTGCTGGCCGTCTCGCTTCACTGTCTTTGCCGGACCAGGCGCCATCGAAGGCGTGCCAGAAGCAACCAGTCAGCTGTCAGCGCCATTGCCATGTTCACAGTCTTCGATGCTGGCCAACCCTCGGCATCGCCAAGTGGGCAACTAGCGGGAGCTCAAGTCTCTGGCCCTGACTACTACACGGCTGGCAGCGGCGTCCCCCTGCCAGAACGGGCACGGCGATTGCTGGCGACTACCATGGCAGCCACTCTGCTTGGTACGACCTCAATGGTTATTTCAAGGGTTATGACGGCTTCATTTACGCCGTCTGCTTCTTCATCGGCTGGCCGATCATCCTGTTCCTGATGGCAGAACGTCTGCGCAATCTCGGTAACCTACCTTGCCGACATCGCCTCCTACCGCCTCGACCAGAACCGCATCCCGCACCTTCGCGGCGATCGGTTCTTTGATAGTCGTCTACCTGATCGTCCAGATGGTCGGTGCCGGCCAATTGATCCAGCGCTCTTCGGCCTCGAATACAACACGGCTGTGATCCGCCGTTGGCATCCTGATGATGGTTTACGTCACCTTCGGTGGCATGACCGCGACAACCTGGGTACAGATTATCAAAGCCTGCTTGCTGCTCGGTGGTGGTATCACGTTGATGCTGCTGACTCTGTCAAAAATTCGGCTGGTCGCTGGATAACCTGTTCACCAAGGCGATCGAATCGCACAAGATGGGTGAAAAGATGATGGCCCCGGGTTCGCTGATGGCTGACCCGATCTCCGCCTTCTCGCTGTCGCTCGGCCTGCTCTTCGGGACGGCCGGCCTGCCGCACATCATGATGCGCTTCTTCACCGTGCCGAACGCCAAGGAAGCCCGCAAATCGGTGTTCTACGCCACCGGTTCATCGGCCTGTTCTTCCTCGTCACTATGGTGCTCGGCGCTGCTGCAATCCCATCGTCGGCAACTAACCGGACTTCTTCGAAGGCGGTGGGTTGGCGGCAAGCCGATCGGTGGTGGCAACATGCCGGTCATGCACCTGACCAAGGCCGTTGGCGGCGACATCTTCCTCGGCTTCCTTGTCGGCGGTTGCCTTCGCGACCATCCTCGCCGTGGTTTCCGGACCTCGCACTGGCTGGCGCATCGGCCATCTCGCATGACTTGTACGCTCGCGTCATCAAGAAAGGCACTGCGACCAGCGCCCAAGAGATGAAGGTTACCCGTATTGCTTCCGTCGGCCTCGGTATCACCGCCATCCTGCTCGGCATTGCCTTCAAGGACAAGAACGTGTTGTTCCTTGTTGCGCTGGCTTTTGGCGTCGCTTCCTCGGTCAACTTCCCGATCCTGATCCTGTCCATGTACTGGAAAGGCCTGACCACGCGCGGCGCGCTGTGGGGCGGCATTGCCGGTCTGGTTTCGTCGGTTGGCCTGGTGATTCTTTCGCCGACCGTCTGGGTCAAGATCCTCGGCAACACGGCCGCCATCTTTCCGTACGACCATCCGGCCATCGTCTCGATGACGCTAGCTTTCTTCGTCACCTGGCTGCTCTCGGTCACCGACAAGAGTGCCCGTGCCGTGAAGGAAAGGAAGCTTTTGAAGAGCAATACATTCGTGCCCAAACCGGGCTTGGCGCTTCCGGCGCGCATGCCCACTAAGCAACTCTGCGGGTGAGACATCGGAGAACAGCAATCCCGTCGTCTCGTTCCCTTTCGGGAGCCTTGGCTCCCTTTTGGACTTCGAATGAACGATGGAATGAGTGAAGGTCTGGATGTTCCTTTCGCGGCATCGTCGAGCAGTCCCTGGCTGGCATGTACGTGATCCAGGATGAAGTGTTCCAGTATGTGAATGTGACCTTCGCCGGCATGCTGGGCTATACGCCCGACGAAATGACCGGCATGCATTTGCGCCAGGCCGTGGTGCCCGGAAATGCAGGCGGAAAACCGTGCCAATTTCCATCGAAGGATCAGCGGCGAGATGCCCAGCATCCGTTACACGACCATCGGCAGACACCGGAATGGTGAGCCGGTACATCTCGAGGTCCATGGCTCCAGCGTGCTTTACCGAGGCCGGCCAGCGGTGGTCGGGGTCGGCGTCAATATCACTGAACAGCTCAAACAGCAGCACGCGCTGCAGGCGTCACGCGAGCGACTGCGCGAGCTGGCGGCCTACATCAACACCATGCGCGAAGAACAGCGCTCACGCATCGCCCGCGAGTTGCACGATGTCGTTGGCGGCATGCTGACCTCAATGAAACTGGATATTCAGCGGATCAACCGGCGCGCGGACGATCCCGAATTGAAGGCCATCATCGGCGATCTGTTGCATCTCGCGCAGGAAAGCATAGACACCGTACGTACCATTTCCGAAGATTTGCGCCCCGGCGCGCTCGATCACCTGGGCCTTAGCTCGGCATTACAGGCCATGTTGCGCCAGTTTTCGGAACGAACCGAGGTGGCGAGCCAGCTGCAAGCTGATGGATTTGAAGCACAGCTCTCGCAGGCCCGTGCGACCGCGACATACCGGATCTGCCAGGAGGCGCTGACCAACATCGCCCGCCATGCCGGGGCCACGCAGGTGATCTTGCGGCTGGAATGCAGCGGGGCTGGCTGAATGTCGAAATCGAGGACAACGGACGCGGCCTCGCCAGCCTGACACCCACCGGCAAGAGCATCGGGCTGGTCAGCATGGCCGAGCGCGCCCGCGAGTTTGGCGGCAGCCTGGCCTCGCGACCGGGCGCGGCAGGCGGCACCTGTCTGATCCTGCGTCTGCCAATGGAGGAACATTGATGATAGAAATCCTGATGGTCGACGATCACGCCATCTTTCGCAGTGGCTTGCGCCGCCTGCTGGCCGACGAGATCGACATGCGTATCGTCGCCGAGGCCGGAAACGGCCATGCGGCAATCGAACACCTGAGCTGCCGTACTTTCGACCTGGTCCTGCTTGACGTCACCATGGGTGGGCGCAGCGGCCTTGGAGACCATGCGCCGCATCCGTGCCGAGTGGCCGCGCTTGCCGGTGATCATGCTCTCGATGTACCCGGAAGAACAGTACGCCCGCTGGCTTTCGAACTGGGCGCCAATGGTTATCTGTCCAGGATCGCGATGCCGAGCAACTGGTTGCGACGATCCGCGGCGCTGCCAGCGGCGGCTGTTACCTACCGCCCGGCATGCGGCGCAGTGCTTTTAGCATGGATGGCAACACCCCTTTACATCGACACCTGACTGAGCGTGAGTGGGAGATATTGCGCCTGATCATCCAAGGCATTTCGCTGACTGAAATCGGCACGCGCCTTTGCCTGAGCGTCAAAACCATCAGCACCTACCGGACACGCCTGTTGACCAAGCTGAATCTGGCGAGCAATGCCGAACTGGTACGCTATTGCCTGGAGCAGGGCATCAGCGACTGAGGCAGCGCCGCAGCGTCTGCCACAATCTGAGGCAAGAGCTACAGCAGTTGCATTTTTTTCGCCGCCTCGCGGAGTTCACCGCGAAAGTCCGGATGAGCGATGCCGATCAATGCCTCGGCACGCTGTTTGGCAGTTTTACCCCGTAGCTGTGCAACGCCGAACTCAGTGACTACGTAATTGATATCGTTCTTGCTGGTCGACACATGAGTACCCGGCGACAGCGTCGGGACGATGCGCGAGATGGCATTTTCCTTGGCAGTCGACGGAACGACGATGAACGCCTTGCCACCATTCGAACGATTCGCCGCCCGCACAAAGTCGGACTGCCCGCCGGTGCCGGAGACCGGGGTGAAACCGAGGGTTTCGGAGCCGCACTGGCCAATCAGGTCGACCTGCATGGTGGCGTTGATGGCGATCAGATTATCGTTCTGGCCGGCCAGATAAGGATCGTTGGTGTAACTGGAGGGATGAAGCTCGAGCCCGGGATTGCGGTGCATGAACTGGTATAACTTTTTCGAACCCATGGCGAAGGTCGCCAGGATTTTGCCCGGATGATGGTTTTTTCGACGATTGGTGACCGTACCGGATTCGACCAGAGTCAGGATGCCATCGCCGAGCATTTCGGTATGGATGCCGAGATCGTGCTTGTGGGTCAACTGCATGACGACAGCGTCGGGAATCCCACCGTAGCCAATTTGCAGCGTGGCGCCATCGGGAATCATCTCGGCGACATATTTACCGATGGCTTCGTGCACCGGGCCAATCTGCGGCAGGCCGACTTCAGGAATCGGTAGATCGCTTTCAACAATGGCTGCCACCTGCGAAATATGCACGTGACAGTCGCCGTGCGTAAAGGGAACTCCCGGATTGACCTCAAGAATGACGGCGCGTGCCTTGCTGACCGCAGCCATGGTGTAGTCGGCGGCCAGTCCGAGCGAAAAGTAGCCGTATTCGTCCATCGGTGAGGCGACGCTGAAAACGATATCGGCCGGACTGAGCCCTTGCTTGATCAAACCAGGCAGCTCGGAGAAGTAGGCCGGAAGGTAGTCGTTCCAGCCGGCCTGGCCACCGGCTCGTGAGGCCGGCCCGAAGAAATAGGCGACATGACGGACATGCTGGGTAGTTTCCGGATCGAAATAAGCGTGCTTCTTGATCGGCAGAATCTGGGCGACCTTGACGTCGTTGAAGTCACGTCGCTGCTCCGAAAGGGCCGCCAGTAGCAAGGGCGTTTCCGCTGGTCCCGTGGGTACAACGATGGTGTCGCCATCTCGCACCAGTCGAACGGCGTCATCGGCAGACAGACGTTTTTCCCGATAAAGTTGATCGAACTGCATGGTGTCTCCCTCCTGTTTCGATTAACGATTCTTGAAAGCCGGCTTGCGCTTCTCGACAAAGGCGGCCATACCCTCCTTCTGGTCTTCCAGGGCGAAGGCCGCGTGAAATACCCGGCGCTCGAAGAGCAAGCCTTCGTTGAGGCCCGATTCGTAGGCGCGGTTGACGCATTCCTTGATCATCATGGCGACCGGCAAAAAGTAACTGGCGATCTTCTCCACAGCGGCGAGCGTTTCGCCGAGCAGGTCGGCAGCTGGAATGACGCGGGCAACCAGACCGGATCGTTCAGCTTCGCTGGCATCCATCATGCGGGCGGTCAGGCACATATCCATGGCCTTGGCCTTGCTGATGGCGCGCGGCAGGCGTTGGGTGCCGCCGGCGCCGGGCAGGATGCCGAGCTTGATTTCCGGCTGGCCGAACTGGGCGGTATCGGCCGCGAAAATCATGTCGCACATCATCGCCAGTTCGCAGCCGCCACCTAGCGCGAAGCCGGCAACTGCCGCAATCACCGGCTTGCGGCAAGTCTTGACGCGCTCCCAGTTGCGCGTGATGTAGTCGCCGCGATAGGCGTCCATATAACTGAAGGTGGCCATCGCACCGATGTCGGCGCCGGCGGCGAACGCTTTTTCTGAACCAGTGATGACGATGCAGCCGATGTTGTCGTCGGCTTCAAAGGCATCGAGCGCAGCGCCCAGTTCGCTCATCAGCTGGTCGTTCAGGGCATTCAGCTGCTTCGGGCGGTTGAGGCTGATCAGGCCGACTTTGCCGATGGTTTCGGCGAGGATCAATTCGAAATTATTCATGTTGTCTCCGGGGGGTTGGGTCAAGCGTTAGAGGGCACCTTGCATTCGCAGGCAGGCCAATTCGTCGGCAGAAAAGCCCCAGTCGCTCAGAACCTGCGCATCGCCATCGGGTTGCGGTGGTGTCGGCTGGCCGGCTGGCGTGCCACTAAAGCGCGGCGCTGGTGCCGGCTGGATGATGCCATTCACTTCGATGAAGGTATTCCGCGACAGGTTGTGTGCATGCAAGGGGGCTTCGTCCATATCAAGCACCGGTGCAACGCAGGCATCGCTGCCCTCGAAAACGGCACACCACGCATCGCGCGTCCGGGTGGCGAGGACGGCCGCCAGCTTTTCCTTGAGTGCCGGCCACTGGCTGCGATCCCATTGGGCCTTGAAGGCCGGATCGTCAATGCCGGTCTTTTCCAGCAGCAGGGCATAAAACTGCGGTTCGATGGCGCCTACCGACAGCCACTTGCCGTCGCTGCACTGGTAGGTGTCGTAGAAATGGGCGCCGCCATCGAGCAGGTTATCCCCGCGTTCCTGCGTCCATTGGCCCATGGCTTTCAGCGTGTACATCATCGACATCAGCACCGCCGCGCCGTCGGTCATGGCGGCATCGACAACCTGGCCCTGACCGGTACTGCGGGCCGAGACGACGCCGGCCATCACGCCCATGGCCAACAGCATGGCGCCGCCACCACAATCGGCGACGAGGTTTAGCGGAGCAACCGGCTTGCCGCCTTTTTCGCCGATGGCGTGCAATGCGCCGGACAACGAAAGGTAATTGATGTCATGCCCGGCAGCATGCGCGAGCGCGCCGCTCTGGCCCCAGCCGGCCATGCGGCCATAAACCAGTTTCGGGTTGCGGGCGAGGCAGACGTCCGGGCCAACACCAAGGCGTTCCATCACCCCGGGGCGAAAGCCCTCGATCAGCACGTCGGCCTGTTCGATCAGGCGCAGGGCCGTCTCGATGGCTTCCGGCTGCTTCATGTTGAGCGCCACGACGCGCCGGCTGCGGTTGAGGATGTCGATCTTCGGGTCGAAAAGATCGGCAATCGGGCGGCCGCTAACGCTGGATTTTCTTTCGATGCGCAAGACTTCCGCACCGAGATCGGCGAGCAGCATCGCCCCCATCGGGGCTGGCCCGAGCGCGGCAAATTCCACCACCTTGATCCCTTGCAAAGGACCCATGGTTTGTCTCCTCTATTTGTTACGGTCGACCTGATTTTTTGGCTGTTTTTTCCGGTCGACCGCAACAGATTGAATTACTCGTTGGCGATGCTGCGTCCGATGACCAACCGCTGAATATCGTTGGCCCCTTCGTAGATCTGGCAGATGCGCACATCGCGGTAGATGCGTTCGACCGGGAAGTCGCTGGTGTAACCCACCCCGCCGTGAATCTGGATGGCATCCGAGGCAATCTTCTCGGCGGCCTCGGAGGCGAACATCTTGGCCATCGAGGCTTCCTTCAAACACGGCTTGCCGGCATCCTTGAGCATGGCGGCGCGCCAGACCATCAGGCGAGCGGCATCGAGCAGCGTATTCATGTCAGCCAGGCGAAACGAAACCGCCTGGTGCTCGATGATCGGCACGCCAAAAGTGACACGTTCCTTGGCGTAGCGGATGGCAGCCTCAAAGGCAGCGCGCGCCATGCCAACCGACTGTGCGGCAATGCCGATACGACCGGCCTCCAGGTTGGACAGGGCGATCTTGTAGCCTTCGCCTTCCTTGCCGAGCAGAGCCGAAGCCGGCACCTTGCAGTTCTCGAAAATGATCTGCACGGTATCGAAGGCATGCTGGCCCATCTTCTCTTCGGTGCGGCCGACAATGAAGCCGGGTGTGGCCGTCGGCACCAGAAAACAGGAGATGCCCTTCTTGCCGGCCGTCTTGTCGGTGACAGCGAAGACGATGGCCATGTCGGCGTGCTTGCCGGTGGTGATGAATTGTTTGACGCCATTGAGCACGAAGGAATCGCCATCGCGGTCAGCACGCGTGGTGATGGCGGAGGCATCGGAGCCGGTATGCGGCTCGGTCAGGCAGAAGCAACCGAGTTTGTCGCCGCGGGCCAAAGGCTTCAGCCATTCCTCCTTCTGCGCATCGGTGCCGTATTTCATGGTGATGCCACAGGCCAGCGAGTTCTGGACCGAAATGATGGTCGAGGTGGAAGCATCGCCAGCGGCGATTTCTTCCAGCATCAGGACCAGCGACATGTAATCCATGCCGGCGCCATCCCACTCCTCGGGCACGACCATGCCAAGGGCACCAAGAGCGCCCAACTCCTTGAGCGCTTCGGCCGGGAAGGTGTGGTTCCTGTCCCATTCGGCGGCAAAGGGGGCCAGGCGTTCCTGTGCGAAGGCGCGCATGGTGTCGCGGATCATTTCCTGTTCTTGGGTAAGTATCATGATGGTTCCGTTCAGAGCATTTCAACGGCGACTGCAGTCGCTTCACCGCCGCCGATACACAGCGATGCAACACCGCGCTTGAGACCACGCTTTTTCAGAGCGCCCAGCAAAGTGACGATGATGCGGGCGCCGGAAGCACCAATCGGGTGACCAAGGGCGCAGGCGCCGCCGTGAATATTGACAATCTCGTGCGGCAGGTCGAACTCGCTCATCGCAGCCATGGTGACCGCAGCAAAGGCTTCATTGACTTCCCACAGATCGACATCGGACACCTGCCAACCGGCACGGGCCAGGGCCTTGCGGATCGAGCCGGCCGGGGCAGTACTGAACCAGTCCGGCGCCTGCGCGAAGACAGCGTGGCTGGCAATGCGGGCAATCGGCGTCAGGCCATGCGTACGGGCCGTCGATTCGCGCATCAGCACCAGGGCTGCCGCGCCATCAGAGATGCTGCTGGCGTTGGCGGCGGTGATCGTGCCGTCTTTCTTGAAAGCGGGCTTCAGGCCACGAATCTTGTCGAGCTTGGCCTTGAACGGTTGTTCATCGAACTTGATGACCGTCTCTCCATTCCTGCCGGGCAAGGTAACCGGGGCGATTTCCCAGTCAAAACTGCCATCTTCGTTGGCCGTCTTGGCCCGGTTGGTCGAGGCGATGGCGAAATCGTCCTGTGCTTCACGCGTAAAGCCAAATTTTTCGACGCATGATTCGGCAAAAACACCCATCGCCTTGCCGCGTTCGTAGGCATCTTCGAGGCCATCCATCGCCATGTGGTCAAACATTTGGGCGGCACCGTACTTCACGCCTTTGCGGGCAAACATCAGGTGCGGCGCATTGGTCATGCTTTCCATGCCGCCGGCGACGACGACATCGGCACTGCCGGCAAGCAGCATGTCGTGGCCAAACATGGCCGCCCGCATGCCGGAGCCGCACATTTTGCTCATCGTGACGGCACCTGCCGATTGTGGCAGTCCAGCCTTCAATACCGCCTGTCGCGCCGGTGCCTGGCCCTGGCCAGCCATCAGGCAACAGCCGAGCAGCACTTCGTCAATGGCATCACTGGGTACGCCAGCACGTTCGACGGCGGCGCGAATGGCTACAGCGCCCAGCTCCCAGGCTGCCAAGCCGGAAAAATCACCAAGCAGGCCGCCAATCGGCGTACGGGTGGCGGAGACAATAACAACAGGATCTAGAGACATGTCGATTTTCCTTGTGGATTACTTGGCGGCCATGCGGATCGCGCCATCCATGCGGATGACCTCGCCATTCAGGTACTGGTTGCTGAAAATGTGTTCAACGAGAGCGGCGTATTCGGACGGCTTGCCCATGCGCGACGGGAAGGGAACCATCTTGCCGAGGGCATCCTGGACTTCGGGCGGCATGCCCATCAACATCGGCGTTTCCATGATGCCCGGCGCAATGGTCATGACACGGATGCCGGCACGGGCCAGTTCGCGGGCAATCGGCAGGGTCATGGCAACAACGCCCCCCTTGGAAGCGGCATAACCGGCCTGGCCAAGCTGGCCGTCAAAGGCGGCGACGGAAGCGGTGCTGACGATGACACCGCGCTCGCCGGTTTCGTCCGGGGCGCTGGCGCTCATGATTTCGGCAGCGAGGCGGATCATGTTGAAGCTGCCGATCAGGTTGATGGTGATGGTGCGGGCGAAGCTTTCCAGCTTGTGTGCGCCTTCCTTGCCGACCACTTTCTCGGCTGGTGCGACACCGGCACAATTGACCAGGCCACGTAGCGTACCCATCGATTGAGCAACGGCGAAGGCATTGCGGGCGCTTTCGTCGCTGGTCACATCGGTTACATTATCCTTGATCTGCATTTTGTCTCTCCTTGTATGGTCAATCGGGCGATTTGCCCGGTATTGGCGGATTTATTTCAGCCACCAATTATGCTGAGCCTGACGCACCGTTCCGATGCCGGAATCGCTCAACTTGAATGCTAGAATTTGCAACTGTCTTGGCCAGCATCTGGATATGGACGCAAAAAACACCGAAAAAGGCACCATATCGATCAGCTTCGTCGATGAAGCGCTGCTCTGCATCCGCGAACGCGGTCTTGACGCCGACGGCCTGATGCGCCAGGCGGGTATCTCGCCGGAGTTGTTGAGTTCGCCGCAAGCGCGAGTATCGTCGACACACTACGGCCAGCTCTGGCATGGCATTGCCCAGACGCTTGACGACGAGTTTTTTGGCATGGACAGCCACCGGATGAAGGCCGGCAGCTTTACTCTGCTCTGCCACGCATTGATTCACAGCGACACACTTGAGCGAGCGCTGCGGCGTGCCTTGCGCTTTCTCGGCCTGGTGCTCGACGATATGGTTGGCGAATTACAATGCACGGCTGGTGTTGCGCACATCGTCCTCAAGGACAGAAATGCTGCGGCTGAACCCAAGCGCGCCTTTGCCTATGCCACTTATCTGCTGATATTGCATGGACTGGCGTGCTGGCTGGTCGGGCGCCGGATTCCCTTACTGAAGGCGGATTTTCGTTGCCCGGAACCGACCTTCAGCGGAGAGTGGCGGATTCTGTTTGCGCAGGAGCTCGACTTCGCTCAGCCGTATTCGGGTATTTCATTTCCCACCGAATATCTGGCCATGCCAAATATCCAGAACGAGCGGACGATGAAGGAATTCCTGCGCAGCGCGCCGGCCAATTTCCTGGTCAAGTACAAGAACAGCACCAGCCTGTCGGCCAAGATTCGCCGCCGCTTGCGTGAAATGCCGCCTTCCGCCTGGCCCGATTTTGCAACGCTGGCCCAGCAGTTTCATGCCTCGGCGGCGACCTTGCGCCGCCGGCTGGACGATGAAGGACAGTCCTACCGTTCAATCCTGGACGATCTGCGCCGCGATCTGGCGATCACGCTGCTCAGCGATACGCATTTGGGTATTACGGAAATCGCCGATGCGCTGGGTTTCGCCGAACCCAGCGCCTTTCACCGGGCGTTCAAAAAGTGGACCGGCGCGCGACCAGGCGAATATGGTTGCGCAAGCGGCAGTCGGCCAATATAGGAATATTCCTACAGCGTTTGCAGAAATATCCGGCTTTCCGGAAGACTTAAAGCAGCTAACCTCCTTCCTCTAAATCAATAACGAAGGAGACAAGCATGCCGTTCGAGCCTATCGCAACGACCCCCTCGGCCTACGCCTATCCGCTGCTGATCAAGCAGTTGCTGCATTCGGCCAAGGCGACAGCTGGCAATCAGGAAATCGTTTACCGCGACCACAGTCGTTACACCTACCGCCAATTCCTTGAGCGCATTGGACGTCTGGCCAATGCCTTGTCCGGGCTGGGTATAGCGCCGGGCGACACGGTGGCGGTGATGGACTGGGATAGCCATCGTTATCTCGAAGCCTTCTTTGCCGTGCCGATGATGGGTGCCGTGCTGCAGACCGTTAACGTGCGCCTGTCGCCGGAACAGATTCTCTATACGCTGAATCACGCCAAGGCTGACATTGTTGCGGTCAACGTCGAATTCATCCCGCTTTTGGCGATCATCAAGGATCAGCTTGAAACGGTGAAAAGTTCATCCTTATCAGCGACGATGGCGCGACGATGAGCAGTTTCAAGGTGCCCTACGCCGGCGAGTACGAGGCGCTACTGGCCGCCGCGCCGGCCAGTTACGACTTCCCCGATTTCGACGAAAACACCCGCGCCACGACCTTCTACACCACCGGCACGACCGGTCTGCCCAAGGGCGTCTATTTCAGCCATCGCCAGCTGGTGCTGCACACGCTGGCAACGACCGGCATGCTCGGTTCGGCGCCCAGCCAGGGCCGGCTGCACCGCGACGATGTGTATATGCCGATCACGCCGATGTTCCACGTCCACGCCTGGGGCCTCCCTATGTCGCGACCATGCTCGGCCTCAAGCAGGTTTATCCCGGTCGTTACGCGCCCGACACCCTGCTCCAGTTCATCGCCAATGAAGGCGTCACCTTCTCGCATTGCGTGCCGACCATCCTGCACATGCTGTTGAGCAGCAAGGCGGGCGAGAGCGTTGATCTGTCGCGCTGCAAAATGATCATTGGCGGCGCCGCCTTTCCGAAAGGGCTGGCCGCAGCCGCGCTGGCGCGGGGGATGGATGTCTTCACCGGCTACGGCATGTCGGAAACCTGCCCACTGCTAACCATCGCCCATGTTCGCGAGGATCTGCCGGATGCCGATGCGCAGGCCGCCGAGCGGATCAAGACCGGTTATACGTTGCCGCTGGTCGATCTGCATACGGTCGACGCCGAAATGCTCGATGTCGAGCGCGATGGCAAGGCAACCGGCGAGATCGTCGTCCGCGCTCCGTGGCTGACCCAGGGCTACCTGCACAATCCGGATGCCTCCGAAGAGCTGTGGGCCGGCAGCTACCTGCACACCGGCGACATCGGCACAATCGATCCGCGCGGCATGCTGACGGTGACCGACCGCCTGAAGGACGTCATCAAGACCGGTGGCGAATGGGTGTCCTCGCTCGAACTGGAAAGCGTCATTTCGCAGCACCCGGCGGTCAACGAAGTCGCCGTCATCGGCGTCAAGGACGACAAGTGGGGTGAGCGGCCGCTGGCCATGATCGTCCTGCGTGCGGAGCACACGGCGACGGTCGACGACATCAAGCAGCACGTCCTGCGCTTTGCCGAGGAAGGCCATATTTCCAAATTTGCCGTGCCCGAGCAGGTTCGTTTTGTCGACAGCCTGGCCCGGACCAGCGTCGGCAAGCTCAACAAGAAGGCCATGCGCGAGCAACTGGTCTGATAACGCGATTCAGGAGAATCAGCAATGAAACTAGTGGTCAATAAAGCGGCCGTTCTCGGTGCTGGCGTCATGGGGGCGCAGATTGCCGCCCACCTCGCCAACGCCAACGTCCCGGTGGTGCTGTTCGACCTGCCGGCGAAGGAAGGCGACAAGAACGGCATCGTCAAGAAGGCGCTCGACGGCCTCAAGCGGATGCAACCGTCGCCGCTGGTGACGCGCGACAAGCTGCAATACATCGATGCCGCCAATTACGAGGAACATCTGGAACTGCTCTCCGGTTGCGACTTGATCATCGAAGCCATCGCCGAACGCATGGACTGGAAGAACGATCTTTACGAAAAAATTGCCCCATTTTTGGCGTCGACCGCAACCATTGCTTCCAACACCTCCGGCCTGTCGATCAACGCCTTGGCCGAGGCGCTGCCGGCCGCCTTGCGCCCGAATTTTTGCGGCATCCACTTCTTCAACCCGCCGCGCTACATGCCGCTGGTCGAAATCATCGCCACCCGCAGCACCGATCCGGCGACGCTAGACGGCCTCGAAACCTGGCTGACCTCGCGCCTCGGCAAGGGTGTTGTGCGGGCTTTCGATACGCCAAATTTCATCGCCAATCGTCTCGGCATCTTCTCGTTGTTGGCTGTGATGCACCACGCGAGCGCCTTCGCCCTGGGTGCGGATACGGTCGACGGCCTGACCGGCCCGAAGATCGGCCGCCCGAAGAGCGCCACCTATCGCACCGGCGATGTCGTCGGCCTCGACACGTTGGCCCATGTCGTCAAGACCATGCGCGATACCCTGCCCAGCGATCCCTGGCACGCCTATTTCAACGTCCCGGCCTGGCTTGACGGCCTGATCGCCAAGGGGGCGCTTGGCCAGAAAACCAAGGGTGGCATTTTCCGCAAACAGGGCAAGGCCATTCAGGTCTTCGATCCGGCTAGCGGCGATTACCGCGACAGCGACGACAGCCTGGCGCCGGAAGTCGACGCCATGCTCAAGATGAGCGACCCGGCGGCCCGCCTGAGCGCTCTGCGCACCTCGCACCATCCACAGGCGCAATTCCTGTGGTCCATCTTCCGCGACCTGTTCCACTACTGCGCCGTGCAACTCGAAAATGTTGCCGACAACGCCCGCGATGTCGATTTCGCGCTGCGCTGGGGCTTCGGCTGGGCGCAAGGTCCGTTCGAGTTGTGGCAGGCCGCCGGCTGGGCCGAAACGGCGCAGGCGATTGCCGCCGACATCGCCGCCGGCAAGGCCATGAGCAGCGTGCCGCTGCCGGCTTGGGTGATGACCAAGGAGCGTAGTGGTGTGCATGGCCCGGCCGGTTCGTGGTCGGCCAGCCGTCAAGGCAATGTGCCGCGCTCGACCCTGCCGGTCTATGGCCGCCAGCTCTTCCCGGAACTGTTGCTGGGTGAAACCCTGGCCCAACCGGAAAAGAGCGGCAAAACCCTGTTCGAAAACGACGGGGTCCGGCTGTGGTGTCTGCCTACGGTCGACGCCGGGATTGGCATCATTTCCTTCAGGTCCAAAATGCATGCCATCGGCGACGAGGTGGTCGACGGCGTGCTGGCGGCGCTCAAGCAGGCGGCCGGCAGTCTCGATGGCCTGGTCATCTGGCACGACGCGCCGTTTGCCGTCGGCGCCAATCTCAAGCAGATCAGCGATGCCTGTGTTGCCGGTGATTTCGACCGGCTCGAACAGACGGTAGCCAAATTCCAGCAAGCGACGATGGCGGTCAAGTACGCCCCAATTCCTGTGGTGGCTGCCGTGCAGGGCATGGCGCTGGGTGGTGGCTGCGAGTTCGCCATGCACGCTGCCAAGCGCGTGCTGGCGCTGGAAAGCTACCTTGGGCTGGTCGAAGTCGGCGTTGGCCTGATCCCGGCCGGTGGCGGCTGCAAGGAGCTGGCGCTGCGCGCGGCCCGCTGGGCGGCGCAGTCGGGCGCTTCGGGCGAAGTGCTCGGCAACCTGTCGCCAACCTTCATGACCGTGGCCATGGGCAAGATGAGCAAGAGCGCTCATGAAGCGATCGATCTCGGTTTCGGCAAGGCGGGCGACACCATCCTGTTCAATGCCCGCGAGCTGCTCTTCGTCGCGCTCAAGGAAGCCCGCCTGCTGGCCGATGCCGGCTATGTCCCGCCGGTCCCTGCGCGCGGTGTGCCGGTCGCCGGTCGGGCCGGCATTGCCAGCATGGAGATGACGCTGGTCAACATGCGCGAAGGCGGCATGATTTCGGCCCACGATTACCGCGTTTCCCGTGCCGTGGCCGTTGCCCTGTGCGGCGGCGAAGTGGCATACGGCAGCCTGGTCGATGAAGCCTGGCTGCTGGCCGTCGAACGCCGGCAATTCCTCGAACTCCTCAAAACCCCGGAAACCCAGGCACGCATCAAGCACATGCTGGACACCGGCAAACCCCTGCGTAACTGAGACGGCGGAGACAGACAATGAACAAACAGATTCAGGACGCCTATATCGTCGCCGTGACCCGCACCCCGGTCGCCAAGCGCAAGGGCATGTATCGCAACGTGCGGCCGGATGACCTGCTGGCCCACGTCCTGAAGAGCGTGATGGCCCAGGCGCCGGAGCTGGACCCGGCCCTGATCGGCGACGTGATCGTCGGCTGCGCGATGCCGGAAGCCGAGCAGGGCATGAACGTCGCCCGTATCGGCGTCTTGCTGGCCGGGCTGCCGAACAATGTGCCGGGCATCACCATCAACCGCTTCTGTTCATCCGGTTCACAGGCAGTGGCCGATGCCGCCAACCAGATCCGCCTCGGCCAGGCCGACGTGATGATTGCCGCTGGCACCGAGTCGATGACGGTGATGACCAACATGATGGGCAACAAGGTGGTGGTCAATCCGGCCGTGTTCGCCCACGACGAGCAGCGCGCCATCGCCTTCGGCATGGGCCTGACCGCCGAGAAGGTGGCGCAGCAATGGCATGTCAGCCGCGAGGAACAGGATGCCTTCGCCTACGCCTCGCACCAGAAGGCCTGCGCTGCCATCGATGCCGGCCATTTCAAGGCCGAGATCACGCCGTATCTGATCGACGAGTATCTGCCCGACCTGAAAACCGGTCAGGTCAAGCATCGGCAGCGCCTGGCCGAGAACGATGAGGGCGCGCGCGCCGATGTGACGGTGCAGAGCCTGGCCAAGCTGAAGCCGGTTTTCCACGCCAAAGGTTCGGTAACGCCCGGCAACGCCTCACAGATGTCGGACGGTGCGGCGGCGGTGCTGCTGGTGTCGGAAAAGATCCTCAAGCAGTTCAACCTGGTGCCGCTGGCTCGCTTCTGCAGCTTTGCCGTGGCTGGTGTCCCACCGGAGATCATGGGTATCGGCCCGGTCGCGGCGATTCCCAAGGCGCTGAAGCTGGCCGGCATCGCCGAACACCAACTGGACTGGATCGAACTCAACGAAGCCTTCGCCGCGCAGGCGCTGGCCGTGTTGAAGGATGTGCCGCTCGATCCGAGCAAGATCAACCCGCTCGGCGGTGCCATTGCGCTGGGCCATCCGCTCGGGGCGACCGGCGCCATCCGCACCGCCACGCTGGTGCATGGCCTGCAGCGCACCGGCGGCAAGTACGGCATGATCAGCATGTGCATCGGCACCGGCATGGGTGCCGCCGGTATTTTCGAGCGGCTGTAAGCGCAAAACAACGTTCTCTGTGGTCAAGGCATGGGTTCATCCCTATTCCTTGCTTTTGGGGCCTTCGGGCCCCTTTTTTTTAATCCAGCAATTTGCGCTGGATAAGGTACTTTTTCAAGAATTTCGAGCCGGGCTATCGGGTCTTCCAGCTCCAACAGTTTTTGTTTGGCAAGATTCTGAATCGGCAAGACCTCCGTAATCCGATAACTCACGCACTCCGCCTCATCAAGCAAATGCGGTTCGGGAATACGTTCGCTACCAAGATCCTTGATTACGCGATAGAGCAGCGGCAACAGGCGTTTTCGCTCGTCAGGCAAAGGCAAGGGGCCGTTATTCTGGATCACTTCCACGCGGGCGCTGAGCGACTGGTTGGAGCCAACTTCCTGTTCCAGTATCCGGAAACGCTTTTGACCGCGTGTTGTGATCTGCAAAATACCCAGCTGCGCCATCTCCCAATCCGTGATTTCCGCCAGCGTTCCCACTGCATGCGGACGGGCTGCCTTGCCTGTTTCGCCCCCTCTTCGATCAGGCAAATGCCGAAGGGCTTGCCCTCCTTCATGCAGACAGCAGCCATGTCAAGATAGCGCTGCTCGAAGAGGCGCAACGGCAAGACCCCACCGGGGAAAAGCACGGTATTGAGCGGAAACAGCGGAATGTTGATGACTTCAACCGTCGATTCATTGGCCGAACGCGAGAAATCAAACCAGCCCATTACTCACCCCAGCGTTTCATCAGTTGATGCGGCACAGCGAGCTGGTCGAGGATGCGCGCAACGACGAAATCGACAATATCTTCAACTGTTTTCGGGTGTTGGTAGAAACCCGGGCTGGGTGGCAGGATCACCGCACCGGCGCGCGACAGGCGCAGCATGTTTTCCAGGTGGATGGCCGAGAACGGTGTTTCGCGTGGCACCAGCACCAGCTTGCGACTTTCCTTGAGGACAACATCGGCCGCTCGTTCAATCAGGTTATCGGCCAAGCCCTGCGCAATCGCGGCCAGCGTGCCCATCGAACAGGGGCAGATGACCATCGCGTCAGGCGGGTTGGAACCGGAGGCAACCGGGGCGAACCATTCTTCGCGCCCAAAAACGGAGAGATTTTCCGGGTTGACCGCAACCAATTGCTTTAACAAGGCATTTCGCGCATCTGCCGGCCGCGATGGCAGTTCGAAATCCATTTCCTGCTTCGCAACAATCTGCGCCGCCTGCGAATAGAGCAATTGCACCTTGCATCCAGCTTCCAGCAGGCATTCGAGCAGGCGCAGGCCATAAGGCATGCCGGAGGCGCCGGTGAAGGCGAGGCAAATGGTCTTAGGCATGAGTTGGCTCCGGAGGCGGTGGTGGGTCTCTCAGCAGTTTAGCGGCGATCAGGCCGTTGATGGTGCCAAATACCAGCGCGGCAGCGGCAAATACCGGCGTCAGCAGAAAGACACCATCATGCGGAATCAGCCACAGCCGGGCGAGCAGGAGTTGCCCGCCAATATGAGCGAAGGCGGCGAGTATGCTCAGGCTGACCGGGCCGAACCAGCGTGACGGCAAGTAGTGGGCAAGGCCCAAGGTCGCCAGACTAAGCACTGTGCCACTCAGGGAAAGGAAAAATCCGGGCGCCAAAAAATAACCAAGCAACAAACTGCCGGCCAGTACACGCAAGCCGCTGACCCAGACTGCTGTCGCCCAGCCATAACGGGCCAACACAACCAGCGTAACAATATTGGCCAGACCTGGCTTGACACCCGGCAAGGGGCTGGGAATTGCCGCATCAACCAGCGACAGTGCAACCGCGGCCGTCGCCAACCAGGCGATACGACGGTCTTCGTCGGTGACGGTCAGTTCAATAACTGATTGAGTCATAAACCTTGGTCCGTCCTGTGATTTGCAGGCTGACGCGATTGGGTGCGCAGATGGCGATTTCTCCCGGGCGCATCAACCAGCCCTGGCGCACAATATTGCCGTGGCCCGGGGTCGGAAAGTACACGTGCCCTGCCCGGCTCAATCGCAATCAACGTTTGCCCCAGCGGGCCGGGAACTTCCAACTGGCGCCGGGCACGCAGATCAACATCGGCAAACACCTGGCCGTTTTGCCGGATGATGGCACGATCCGCAAAACCACCTTGCCAGAAAAGCGGAAAACTCAGCCCGACCAGAACAGCCGCCAGCGCAAATGACCAGCCAATCGCCAAGCTTGATCAGCCCCAACCAGAACATTAGCTGACCCGTTTTTCTCCCCTAGCCCACCTGTGGGAGAGGGGTCGGGGAGAGGGTGTTTCATCGGTCTAACCGCCAGCCAGCGTCCGATGCCTGACCAGCACCCGCGCCTGTCCGCAAATTCGCGGGCCAGCCATTCAGCGATATAGACCGAACGGTGCTGGCCGCCAGTGCAGCCAATCGCCACGGTCAGATAATTGCGGTTATCGCGGATAAAACAGGGTAGCCAACTGGCAACAAAACGGGCGATATCGTCGCGCATCCGTCGAACTTCTTCTTCTGCTTCAAGAAAATCAACGACAGGCTTGTTCTTCCCGGTCAGGACGCGCAAATCATTGTCGTAATGCGGGTTGGGCAGGCAGCGGACATCGAAGACAAAATCGGCATCAAGCGGAATCCCATGCTTGAAACCAAAGGATTCGAACATCAGGGTCAGCCCACTGCCTGGCGCCGACTCGATAAATTGACGTATCCATTCGCGCAGTGCGTTGGCCTTGAGATTGCTCGTATCGATGCGATGGCCGAGGCCTGAAATCGGTTCGAGCAACTTGCTTTCAGCCCGGATTGCCTCATCCAGCGTTTGCCCTTGGGCGGCCAGCGGATGACGACGGCGTGATTCGGAATAGCGTTTAAGCAAAGTTTCCGGGTTGGCATGCAGAAAAATGAAGGTGACACTGGTCTGCTCTTGTTCAAGCAAATCGAGTTTGTCGTTTAGTAATTCAATACCGTGGCCGGAACGCGCATCAATCGCCACCGCAACCTTGGCAATACCCTCCTCTTTGAGCATCCGCACCAGCACCGTGAGCATGACGACCGGCAGATTATCTACGCAGTAATAGCCTGCATCTTCGAGAAGATGCAGGGCAACCGATTTGCCGGAGCCGGAAAGCCCGCTGATAAGAATGAGATCCATGAGCCGCAGGATAAACAAGGCGGCGCAGTCAAGCAAGCTTGGGCATAATAGGAGGAAATTAGGAGACTGCCATGCCGCTCGACTATTCCCCTCCTCGATCTGCCATTTCTGGCTGAGTTGACCACCCAGCGCCGCGACATTCACGCGCACCCGGAACTCGCCTTCAACGAGAACCGCACCGCCGATCTGGTCGCCGCGGAACTTGAGCGCTATGGGCTGGAAGTCCATCGCGGCATCGCCAAAACCGGCGTTGTTGGTGTGCTACGCGCCGGCACATCGCAACGCATGGTCGGCCTGCGCGCCGACATGGATGCGTTGCCGTTGGCCGAAATGAACGAATTTCCGCACCACTCGCGCCATCACGGCAAAATGCACGCCTGTGGCCACGACGGCCATACCGCCATGCTGTTGGGTGCCGCGCGTTATCTGGCGAACAAACCCGATTTCGACGGCATTGCCGTCTTCATTTTCCAGCCCGCCGAGGAATCGGAAGGCGGCGCTGCCGTGATGATTGAGGAAGGTTTGTTCGAGCGCTTCCCGGTTGAATCGGTTTATGGCCTGCACAACTGGCCGGGCATCCCGGTTGGTGAAATCGCCGTCATGCCGGGGCCGGTCATGGCCGGCACCTGTGCTTTCGAGATTTTCGTACGCGGCCACGGTTGCCATGCCGCCATGCCGCATCAGGGCGTCGACTCCATCGTTGCCGGTGCGCAATTGGTGCAGGCCATGCAGACTGTCGTCAGCCGCACCCTGCACCCGTGCGATGCCGCCGTGGTCAGCGTCACCCAATTCCATGCCGGTGAGGCATGGAACATCATCCCGGAAGAAGTCGTCTTGCGCGGCACCATCCGCAGCTTCAAACCCGAGGTTCAGCAAACGGTTGAACGGGCCATCGAGCGCCTGTGCAGCGGTATTGCAGCAGCCAACGGGGCACAGATCAGTGTCACTTTTGATCATCGTTACCCACCGACGGTCAACAGTGTTCACGAGACAAATTTCTGTCGTGAGGTTGCCGGCTCTGTCTTTGGCAGTGAGCGTGTGCTCACCGACATCCTGCCGTCAATGGGTGCGGAAGACTTCGCCTACATGCTGCGTGAAAAGCCAGGCTGCTACGTCTGGCTCGGCAACGGGCCAGGGACAGGCGGCTGCACACTGCACAACCCGCATTACGATTTCAATGACGAATTACTGACCTTGGGTGTCAGTTACTGGGTGCAACTGGTTCAGCAGGCTTTACCCAAGGCTTAACCGGCGACCAGCCAGCCATCCTCGCGGCGTAGTGCGTTGACCAGAAGCAATTCGCGCTCGACCCGTTCGGTCATTTTGTCCTCAGAGAAATCAAGGTAACGGGCATTGACGTCGACCGCGAAGGGCAGGCTGAGCACGAAGGCCGGAAAATCGGCCAGCGGCAAGCGTCTCTTTTCCATCATGGCGAAGGAAACGATGACCTTGATCGCATGCCAGGCGAGTTGTTCGATGTTGGCCTGAAAGTTGGATAACCGGCGAAAAGCACGCTCAAAAGCGGCGTCGACCGTAACAAATGGGCTGCCATGACCGGGAATGACGGTATCGATGGCCAATTTGGCAAGCATTTCCAGCGTTTCCCGTGTGCTGGCCAAACCATTGGCCTCGCCGAGCAGTTCGGGAAAAATAACGCCAAAACCATTTTCCCAAAGCGCATCACCGGAAATCAGGATGCGCTTTTCCGGGTTGTAGTAGGCCAGCGCTTCCATGTCGTGACCGGGAACCGCCAAGGCTTGCCAGTTAAGCTCACCCATTTCGATTTCACAACCGGCACCGATCAGATGGTCGTGCTGAAAACGAGCGCCTTGCTGACCCAGCGGCGAAAGCAACAGTGCGTCCTGATCCCAATCGGCAATCGCCGCATGCAGCCCGGCGGGCACTGTGATTTCGCAGTTGAACGCAGCTTGTAGCGCGGCATTGCCGCCGATGTGATCGGAGTGCGAGTGCGTATTGATCAGGCTTTTTAGCCGTCGACCGTGCAAGGCACTATCCACCAGGGCGACCGTCTGTTCGGCATGGGTGACATATCCGCTGTCGATCAAGGTGGCATTGTCACCGTCAAAACACAGGATATTGTTGGCCGATAGCCAGCCGCGCTCGAGGACGAGCAGTGTTTTGGGGAGCGCCATCGTCATTCCGGGTGATCCGGATCTTGGCTGGTCGAGTTGTTTGGGGTTTGAATGTTCACCACTTCGGCGACGATACCCGGACTCTCGAATGGTGGGCGACCACAACCCAGGCAGTAACCGGAATCCGGATCAGCCATGCAGATCCCGACGCAGAGGTATTGTTCTTCGTCACTCATGGTGCGCGGGGCCTTCCATGGAGGCATTTTCCATCCGCCGCAGGGTAACGGCGGCGAGAATATTGGCACGCGTGACATCGTCGGTACGCGACCAAACAGTGATTTCATCCATGGTACGAAAACAGCCAAGGCACAGGCCATTGCTGTCGTCCATCTTGCAGATATTGATGCAGGGAGAGGTGATCATTCAGATGAGCATGAAGCGATGTTGTTGGTCACGCACCATTTCGACCGCCTCAAGGGCTTCGTCGCGACTGATGCGGGCGAGGATGACGAGATAATGACGCTTGTCACGGGCACTTAGTTCCGGGAAATCAAGCGTGTGCACATTGGCATCGTCACTGCCGTTGTCACTGACGATGCCGAGGCGGTCGACGGTGATCGTCACCGGCGTCAGCGCCAGCGAGCTTTCGGGCGCGTGTAGAAATTCGGCCAGCGCCTCGACAAGCTGATCCGGCATCAACGATTCGGCCGATTGACGCAACCGTTGATCGAGTTCCTCAAGGTGGCGGGTATGCACCGCGTGTTCGTTACCCGGCGTTTTGCCACGCAGGACGGTCAGGTGGGCGCGTTCAACCGAAAGATCGGCACGCAAACCTTCACGTTCGGCGCGCAAGGCCTCAACGTGATCATGGAATGTCTTAAGCAGGCTATCGAGCGCATTGGCACGCAGGTGTTGCAGTGTTGTTTCAAGCGAACAGTTTGGTTGAATCAGGGTTTGATCAGAAAAATAGATAACGATTTGCGGCACGTCACTTTGTACGACACTGCCCTGCACCGACATGCCAAGTTGCTTCTTTTGCATGCGCCGAGCAGCAAACAGGGCATAAAAGTACTCACTTTCCCAACAAGCGGGTTCCGCCAGATAATCGCGAACCGCCTGGCTGCGGCCAAGCATCTGGTCAATGTCATGGGCCGTCGCAAACAAGGCGTGAACCAGCGGATCGTTGGAAAATGATCGTCGATTGACATCAATGGGACCAGGCAGCGCACTGATCAGGCCATCGCAATAACCGAGCGCGTATTCAATCGGCCCGGCCAGTTTTTGTTCAAAGCCGCTGGCCGATTTCAGTTGTGGGCTAACCAGTTCGCCAACCCGCAACAAGGCTTTTTCAACCGCCGGACTCAGTGGTGGTGTCGGTTTGAGAAAATCACTGACGGCAGAAAATAAACTCACACTTCGCTTCCCGCACAAAGCGCCCGGCCGGCTTTGGCACCATTCGGGCGGTTAATGGTGCTGGAAATCCAGTCACCGATGCCTGCCAGTGTAGTCAGATTGATGCCGGTTTCAATGCCTAAACCATGCAGGAGGTAAAACAACATCCTCAGTCGCCACATTGCCGGAAGCCCCTTTGCATAAGGACAACCACCCAGCCCGGCAATTGAACTGTCAAAAACTGCCATGCCGAGTTGCAGAGAAGCGTAGATATTGGCAATCGCCATGCCATACGTGTCGTGGTAATGGCCGGCGAGTTTTTCAATAGGCACCTGCTTGGCGCAAGCCTCAATCATCCGGCTGATGCTGGCCGGATTACCAACGCCGATGGTGTCACCGAGCGAGACTTCGTAACAGCCCATGTCGTAAAGTGTTTTGGCCACTTCGGCAGTCTTTTGCGGATCAATCGCACCTTCGTAGGGACAGCCGACAACGCAGGAAACATAACCGCGCACCTTGATTTCAAGCGCGCTGGCGGCGGAAACGACGGGTTCGAAACGTTTCAGGCTCTCGGCAATCGAACAATTGATGTTCTTGCGCGAAAAGCTTTCAGAAGCAGCGCCAAAAATGGCAACCTCAGTCGCTCCGGCCTGAACTGCGGTATCAAAACCCTGCAAATTTGGTGTCAAAACCGGGTAGACCGTAGCAGATTGTTTTTTGATGCCTTGCAACACCGCCGCGTTGTCGCCCATCTGCGGCACCCACTTGGGCGAGACGAAGGAAGTCGCTTCAATGACCCGCACGCCGGCATCAGCCAGACGGTTGATCAGTTCGATCTTGATCTCGGTCGGAACGATCTGCTTTTCATTCTGCAAACCATCGCGTGGGCCGACTTCAACGATTTTTACGCTGGACGGAAGAATCATGGATGCCTCATTCAATTTTCTGTATGGCTGCGCAGCCGATATCTATTTGGTCACCCAACCACCGCAAACAGGGAAAACCTGTCCGACAAAGCAGTTGGCCGAATCACTGCACAAATAGGCAGCAAACTCTGCATCTTCTTCAGCGCCAACCAGACGACCAAGCGGAACCTCTCGCTTCAGGCGTTCCTGAAAACGTGGATTGGCCTGAACATCCGCTGGAAAATAAGTCGGGTTGTCGACAAAGTTCTGCGCGATGGCATTTACCTGAACATTATGCGGCGCAACCTCGACGCCGAGCGCCTGTACGTAAGCCAACTGCGCGCCACGTGCCGCGCTGTAGGTGGAAGCACGCTTCATCCCGCGCAGTGCCGAGGCGCTGCCCATCACCAGAATCTTGCCGGCGCGGCGCGCGATCATTTCTGGCAGTACCGCCCGGCAAAGGCGTGCCAGCGGATGGACGAGTACGGCGAACGCATCATGCCATTCCTCCTCGGAGACCTCAGTAGCCACGGTCGTCGGTGCCGGCATGGCAAGATTGGCGACCAGCACATCAATCTTGCCAGTAGCGGCGACAAGTTCAGCAGGCGCATCGACCTCAAGCAGTGGCGAAGTATCGGCAATCACGGTTGCGCCATGACGAGCAAAAACATCGCACAGAACCGGCCCCATGAACTGATCGGCATGGGTGATCAGAACGCGTTTGCCGGCAAGGTTTTGATCTGACATCGGAACACCTCCTGTGACTGGTTTGGAAGCAATCTGCTGCCTGAGCCTATTTTTCGCTGTCGAATTCAACCAGTGCCGCACCATCGGAAACCTGCTCGCCGGCGGCATAGCAGAAAGCCTTGACGGTACCGGCGGTGGGCGCGGTAATGGTGTGTTCCATTTTCATGGCTTCGAGGATTAGTAACGGCGCGCCTTTGTCAACTTTCTGGCCGGCTTGGGCAAGCAGCGCAACGACTTTGCCTGGCATTGGGGCAGTGAGGCCGCCGCCTTGCGCGCCGCCGGCTTCGACCAAGTGGAGCGGGTCGTCACGGAGCAGGATGTAGGTTGCGCCATGTAAAAAGACGTGTCTTTTGTCGTCGACCGCAACAACCGAAGCGATCAGGCGGCGATCATCGAGTTCAACGGCGAACTGATCGCCGTCCAGCTTTTTGCCGCGCGCCAGCGTCGTTTCACTGTTCAAGTTGATGTTCCATTGGTCGCGCTGGTAGCTGACTTGCACTTCGATCAGGCTGTCACCATCCCTGAATCCGATCATGCGGGCAGCCGAAAGATTCATTCGCCAACCGTCCCGGGCATGCCAGGGGGACCACGGATCACCGCTGGTTTTGGCCTTCTGCTTCGCTTCGTGCTGCTCCCAGAGCAGTTCACCAACGGTTGCGACGAGCAAAGCGTCACGTGGCACAGCTTGCGCTGCAGGGAAAAGAAAGTCTTTCTGGCGTTCGATCAGGCCGGTATCAAGATCCGCACCGGCAAAGGCCGGACAGGCGACGAGGCGCGAGAGGAAGTCGATGTTGGTCGTCACGCCGGCCACCTGATAGTCGGCCAGCGCTTTGCGCATACGGGCCAGCGCAGCGTCGCGATGCTCGTCCCAGACGATCAGTTTGGCGATCATCGGGTCGTAGTAGGGCGTGATCTCGTCGCCTTCCTCGACGCCGGTATCGACGCGAACGTTGATGCTTTCAGCCGGCGGCGAGAGGCGGATCAGTTTGCCGGTCGAGGGCAGGAAGCCTTTGTTGGCATCCTCGGCGTAAATCCGTGCTTCGAGGGCGTGACCGCGAATCTGCAATTGCTCCTGCGCCAGCGGTAATGGCTGACCGGCAGCGACGCGCAGTTGCCATTCGACGAGGTCTTGCCCGGTAATCATTTCGGTGACCGGATGCTCGACCTGCAGGCGGGTGTTCATTTCCATGAAATAGAACGAGCCGTCCTGATTGGCGATGAACTCGACCGTGCCGGCGCCGACGTAACCGACTGCCCTGGCGGCGGCGACGGCGGCTTCGCCCATCTGGCGGCGGCGTTCCAGCGTCATGCCGGGGCGGGCGCTTCTTCCAGCACCTTTTGGTGGCGGCGCTGGACCGAACAATCGCGCTCAAACAGGTAAACACAGTTGCCCAGCGTGTCGGCAAAAACCTGGATTTCGATGTGGCGCGGCTTGGTGATGTATTTCTCGATCAGCACATGCTCGTTGCCGAAACTGGAGGCCGCCTCGCGCTTGCACGAGGCGAGCAGATCGAGGAAATCCTCGCTCTTTTCAACCAGGCGCATACCCTTGCCGCCGCCACCCGCCGCTGCCTTGATCAACACCGGGTAGCCGATCTGGTCAGCTTCGCGGTGCAGCAGGGCTGGGGCTTGATCATCACCGTGATAACCCGGCGTCAGTGGCACATTGGCCGCGCCCATCAGCTTCTTGGCTTCCGACTTCGAGCCCATGGCACGAATGGCGGAGGCCGGCGGGCCAATGAAAGTGATGCCGTTGGCGGCACAGGCTTCGGAAAAATCGGCGTTCTCGGAGAGGAAACCATAGCCCGGGTGCACCGCCTGCGCCCCCGTCCGCTTGGCAGCATCAAGAATCTTGTCCGCAACCAGATAGGACTCGCGTGCAGCTGCCGGGCCGAGCAGCACAGCTTCGTCAGCGAGGCGGACATGGCGGGCGTTGGCGTCGGCTTCGGAATAGACGGCGACGGTACGCATGCCCATACGGCGCGCTGTCTTGATCACCCGACAGGCTATTTCTCCGCGGTTGGCGATGAGGATTTTGTTAAACATGATTTATTCCCCAATCCATGTGGGCAAACGTTTGTCGAGAAATGCTGAAATACCTTCACGGGCTTCCGGTGTGGCGCGCAGGTGAGCGATGCGGTGAGCGGTGTCTTCAACAAGGTTATCGTTGATCGGCTGATTATTGACGGCGCGAATCAGATCCTTGGCAGCAGACTGGGCCAATGGGCCACCTTGCAGCAATGCGCTGACAATTTCCTGAACCTTTGCATCGAGTTCTTCGGGCTCAACCGCCTCATGCACCAGACCAATTTCGCGGGCGCGCTCGGCACTGATACGTTCAGCCGACTGAAAATAACGGTATGCCTGACGAGCGCCAATGGCTCGCAATACGTAAGGTGAAATCGCCGACGGGATAATGCCAAATTTAACCTCGGAAGTAGCGAAGACAGCCTTGCTCGAAGCAATAGCAATGTCACAAGCCGAGGCCAGGCCCATGCCGCCACCCAGCGCCGCACCTTGCACACGGGCGATAGTCGGCTTTTTCATTTCAGCAAGGACGCGCAACATGCCAGCCAGTGCACGGGCATCGTTGAGGTTATCGTCGACACCGTTGTTCGCGGCACGCTTCATCCAGTTCAGGTCGGCGCCGGCTGAGAAACTCTTGCCGCGACCAGCAAGGATGACGACACGGACTTCTGGATTGTCGTCAAGCGCAACGCATGCGGCAGTCAATTCGGCAATCAAGGTTTCATCGAAGGCGTTGTGCAGGTCGGGCCGGTTCATCCAGATCGTCGCGACCGGGCCGTTTCGTTCAATTTCCAGGGTGGGAAAACATGTCTCGCTCCTCGTTATTGTTGTCGCTGGCGGATCAGGTCCGCCATGGGCTGGCCGTCCAATGCGTCGATCAGGCTGGCCTGATTGGCCGGCGGTTGGTTCTGACTGACTTTCCATTTGCCGATCAGGCGGTCGATGTTGATTTCAATGCCGACGATGGCACCCAGCATTTTTTCAATGTAATCAGTCGGCGCATCGCTAACCGCCCACGGCTGGGGCAGGCTGGATTCATGTGTTGCGGTCAACGCTGAAATCTGGGCAAAAATCCATGCAGGATCATCAATCAGGCGCAAGCGGCCATAGGCATGAACGGCTGTGTAATTCCAGGTTGGCACCACCTTGCCGTGTTCAGCCTTGGTCGCGTAATTGGATGGGCTGATATAGCTTTCAGCCCCCTGGAAAATCACCAACACTTCCTGCCAAGTATCACCCGCTTTACACAGCGGATTGGCACGCGCGATATGGCCTTGCAACTTGCCGTTTGGCGTGGGCTCATTGGCCAGCAAGAAAGGAATGTGGTTGGCATCCAGCCCCGCCGGTCCATGACAAATCAGCGTTGCCAACGGATGTTTGCGCATCAAGGCGTGCATTACGCTGATATCGGTTTCTGCAAAGTGTTTGGGCAGATACATCGACTTACATCCGGAAAATGCCGAACCTGGTTTCTTCGGCAGGTGCGTTCATCGAGGCCGAAAGCCCGAGACCGAGGACGCGCCGCGTGTCGGCCGGATCGATGATGCCGTCGTCCCACAAACGCGCCGAGGCGTAATAGGGATGCCCCTGCGTTTCGTACTGCTCGCGAATCGGCGCCTTGAAGGCTGCCTCTTCCTCGGCGCTCCAGGTTTTGCCGGTAGCTTCCAACCCATCGCGCTTGACCGTAGCCAGCACGCCCGCCGCCTGATCGCCGCCCATCACCGAGATGCGGGCGTTCGGCCACATCCACAGGAAGCGTGGGCGAATAAGCGCGACCGCACATGCCATAGTTGCCGGCGCCGAACGAGCCGCCGATGACGACGGTAAATTTCGGCACCTTGGCCGTGGCGACGGCGGTAACCATCTTGGCGCCGTCGCGGGCAATACCGCCGTTTTCGTACTTGCGACCGACCATGAAGCCGGTGATGTTCTGCAGGAAAACGAGCGGAATGCCGCGCTGGGCGCAGAGTTCGATGAAATGCGCGCCCTTGAGCGCCGATTCGCTGAACAGGATGCCGTTGTTGGCGACGATGCCGACCGGATAGCCGTAGATGCGGGCAAAGCCGCAGACCAGTGTCGTGCCGTAGCGCGCCTTGAATTCATCGAAATCAGAATCATCGACCACGCGGGCGATAATTTCGCGCACATCGAAGGGCTTCTTGCTATCCGTTGGGATGACGCCGTACAACTCCTGCGTCGGGTAACGCGGCTCGACCGGCGCTGCCAAAGTCACCGGCGGCACTTTTTTCCAGTTCAAATCCTTGACGATGCGCCGGGCGATCGCCAGCGCGTGAGCATCGTTCTCGGCCAGGTGATCGACGACACCGGAAATGCGCGTGTGGACGTCAGCGCCGCCCAGATCTTCAGCGGTGACGACTTCACCGGTCGCCGCCTTGACCAGCGGTGGACCACCTAAAAAAATCGTGCCCTGATTCTTGACGATGATCGACTCGTCGCACATCGCCGGCACGTAGGCGCCACCGGCGGTACACGAGCCAAGTACGGCAGCGATTTGCGGAATGCCTTGCGCCGACAGGTTGGCCTGGTTGAAGAAGATGCGCCCAAAGTGCTCCTTGTCCGGAAAGACTTCATCCTGCATGGGCAGAAACGCACCACCGGAATCGACCAGATAAACGCAAGGCAGTCGATTTTCCATGGCGATCTCCTGCGCCCGCAGGTGCTTCTTTACCGTCAGCGGGTAATAGGTGCCGCCTTTGACCGTCGCGTCATTGGCGACGATCATGCATTCGACGCCTTCGACGCGGCCGATGCCGGCGATCACCGAAGCGGCTGGCACATCACCGCCATACATGCCGTAGGCGGCGAACTGGCCGATCTCGAGGAAGGGCGTGCCGGGATCAAGCAGACCATTGACCCGCTCGCGCGGGAGCAGCTTGCCGCGCGCCAGATGTTTCTGACGCGCTGCTTCCGGGCCGCCAAGGGCAATTTTCTCGACCTTTTCGTGCAGATCGGCCACCACCGTCTGCATGGCCTCCACATTGGCCTGAAAGTCGGCACTGCGTGGATTGAGTTGGGTTTTCAGGGTAGTCATGTCGCCTCGCTATTTTTTGCTTATATGTCCTGAGTGATTCGGTGTTCGTCTTGCCCTACAACTGCTTTTCCTCTTTCAGCCATTTGCTGACCGGCTCCGGCTGGTAGGCCGCCATCGCATCCAGCAGGCGCTCAATATCAGTCTCGGCCAACGCCATCGCCCGATTTTGCTGGCGCAGGAAACCTTCCTTCACCGCATGATCGAACAAGGCCAGCAGCGGGTCGTAAAAGCCTGCCACATTGAGCAGCCCCATCGGTTTGACGTGGAACCCAAGCTGTCCCCAGGTGAGGATTTCACAAAACTCTTCAAAGGTGCCAAAGCCGCCGGGCAGTGCGATGAAGCCATCGGACAACTCAGCCATGCGCGCCTTGCGCGTGTGCATCGAATCGACCACCTCCATCCGCGTCAGTGCCCGGTGATCAACTGCCCGCCCTGCCACTTCCTTGCCCATCAAGGCTTCGGGGATCACACCGACGACTGTGCCGCCGGCTTCCAGGCAGGCATCGGCTACCGCCCCCATCAGACCGATATTGCCACCGCCATAGACCAGCTCGATACCGCGCGCCGCTAGCAATTGGCCAAGTTTTACAGCCTCGGCGCGGTAGCGCGGATCATGGCCGGCATTCGAGCCACAAAAAACACAGATTCGTTTCATGGTGTCTTTCAAAATTCGCTCAAAAACCGCCAGTTTCGAGCCAGCGCTCGATCTGCGGCAGGCGGTCAGCACCGAAGAAAGGTTCGCCGTCGATGATGACGTGTGGCGAGCCGAAGACGCCGGCTTTCAGGGCAGCATCGCATTCGTCCTTGAGCCTGGCCTTAATTTCCGGGCTTTGCAGCGCGGTTGCGAGGCTGTTACGGTCAACGCCGATTTTGGCCGCAATTTCCAAAACGATTTCCGGCGACGAAATATCGAGATCATCAACAAAGAAGCCAAGATAAACCGCCAGCGCGAAACGTCGAGCCAGCGCGCAATCCTGGCCGTGCAGCCAGTAGTAGGCGCGGGCGGCGTTTTGTGTCGGCAGCGGGAAACGGCTGGGCGGGTTGTAGGGAATGCCCATGTGGCGAGCCGAGCGGGCGAAGTCGTGAAGCATGTACTTACCCTTGCTGCTGACCGCATCCGCCGGTGGCCGCGAGCCGGTGGCCTGAAAAATCACCCCGAGCAGAACCGGGTGCCATTTCACCTGGCGGCCATGTTTCGCCGCAATGGCGTCGATTTTCTCGGCCATCAGATAGCCGTAAGGGCTGGAAAAATCGAACCAGAAATCGATTGCTGCTTTGTCGTTCATGTTTGTCTCCTCTATTTGTTACGGTCGACCTGATTTTTTGGCTGTTTTTTCCGGTCGACCGCAACAGGTTGAATTACTCGTTAGCGATGCTGCGTCCGATCACCAACCGCTGGATGTCGTTGGCGCCTTCGTAAATCTGGCAGATGCGCACATCGCGGTAGATGCGTTCGACCGGGAAGTCGCTGGTGTAACCCACCCCGCCGTGGATCTGGATGGCATCCGAGGCAATCTTCTCGGCGGCCTCGGAGGCGAACATCTTGGCCATCGAGGCTTCCTTCAAACAGGGCTTGCCGGCATCCTTAAGCATGGCGGCGCGCCAGACCATCAGACGGGCGGCATCGAGTAGCGTGTTCATGTCGGCCAAGCGGAAATTGACGGCTTGATGTTCAATAATTGGCACGCCGAAAGTAACGCGCTCCTTGGCGTAGCGCACGGCAGCTTCAAATGCGGCGCGCGCCATGCCGATGCTTTGTGCGGCAATACCGATGCGACCGGCTTCGAGGTTGGAGAGGGCGATCTTGTAGCCTTCGCCTTCTTTGCCCAGCAATGCAGAGGCCGGGACGCGGCAGTTTTCGAGAATGATTTGCACGGTGTCGGAGGCGTGCTGACCCATCTTGTCTTCGGTGCGGCCAACGATGAAGCCGGGTGTGGCGGTGGGAATCAGGAAGCAGGAGATGCCCTTCTTGCCGGCGGCCTTGTCGGTGACGGCAAAGACAATGGCCATGTGGGCGTATTTGCCGGTGGTGATGAATTGTTTGACGCCGTTGAGTACGAAATGGTCGCCGTCACGATCTGCACGGGTGGTGATGGCGGAGGCGTCGGAGCCGGTGTGGGGTTCGGTCAGGCAGAAGCAGCCGAGCTTTTCGCCACGCGCCAGAGGCTTCAGCCATTCTTCTTTCTGGGCGTCGGTACCGTATTTCATGGTGATGCCGCAGGCCAGCGAGTTTTGTACCGAGACAATGGTTGAGGTGGCACCATCGCCGGCGGCAATTTCTTCCAGCGTCAGCACCAACGACATGTAGTCCATGCCGGCGCCGTCCCATTCCTCGGGCACGACCATGCCCATGGCGCCGAGTTCGCCGAGTTCCTTGAGGGCTTCGGCCGGGAAGGTGTGGTGCTTGTCCCATTCTGCGGCGAAGGGGGCGAGGCGCTCCTGCGCGAAGGCGCGCATCGAGTCGCGGATCATTTCCTGTTCTTGGGTGAGAATCATTTGCTTATCTCCAAAGATTTTTTTGTTGTGTCGTCAGCCAGACGCCGGCAATCACCAGCAAGCCGCCAAACAGTACCGAGAGGCCCAGTCGCTCATCAAGCAACAAAGCCGCCTGCAAAACGGCAAATACCGGGACCAGATTGATGAAGACAGAAGCGTGGCCCGCGCCTAACTGGTGCACCGCTTCGGTGAACCACGTGTAAGCAATGGCAGTGCCGAAAATGGCGAGAAAGAACATGCCGGCCCAGACGCGCCACGACCATGAAACCGGGGCTACATCCCCCTGAATCAATGCGGCTATGCCAAGAAACAGCGCCCCGACGAGACTGCCATAGAGCGTTGTTGCCAGAGGGGAGAGCGTTTTTGTCGCCTGCCGACCAATGAAGGTATACGCCGCCCAACTCAGCACACAGCCGATAATCAACCATTCGCCAAGGCCCACCGTACCCTGAATCAGCGCCAGCGCATTGCCTTGCCGATCACCGTCAGGCAACCGGCCAGCGCAATCGCGCTACCAAGTGCCTTTGCGCCGGTTCATCCGTTCCTGACCAAAAAGCCAGGCAGCAATGACAATTACAACCGGGTTCAGGGCAACAACCAGCGCCCCGCGCCCGGCCGAAATGTGCTGCAGGCCGTAGAAAAAGCACAGGCCATAAAGAAAAATGCCGAAAAAGCCCAAACCGCAAACAACTCCCCACTCACGGCTGGTTTGCAGCCGTGGCAAGGCCTGACCGGAAAACAGCACAGCCCCGGCCAGGACCAGCGCCGTGACCACGAAACGCAAAGCTGCGATACCCAGCGGTGCCGACACCTCCTGCGCGATAACGCGCCCGGCGATCCAGGTACCTCCCCAAAAAAACATCGCAGCAACCAGTTTGGCGTATGTAAGAGAAAGGGCCTTTTGCGGCAATTACAGCATTTCCACCGCGAGGGCCGTTGCTTCGCCGCCACCAATACAGAGGCTGGCCACACCACGCTTCATGCCGTACTTTTTCAGCGCGCCCAGCAGCGTAACGACGATACGGGCGCCGGATGCACCAATCGGATGACCCAGCGCACAGGCGCCGCCATGGATATTGACCTTTTCCACCGGTAGCTTCATGTCATGAATCGCCGCCATCGTCACCACGGCAAACGCTTCGTTGATTTCAAACAAATCGACATCGGTTACGGTCCACCCGGTTTTTGCCAGCAATTTCTGCATGGCGCCCACTGGGGCCGACGGGAACAGGGCCGGCACGCCGGCGTGCGTGGTATGGCCAACAATACGGGCAATCGGTTGCAGGCCCAGTTTGGCGGCTTGCGAAGCGCGCATCAGCACCATGGCGGCGGCGCCGTCGGAGATAGACGAGGAGTTGGCCGGGGTGACGGTGCCGTCCTTCTTGAAAGCCGGCTTCAAAGTCGGGATTTTGTCGATATTGACGGCAAACGGGCCTTCATCCTTGTCGATCACGACATCACCCTTGCGGCCAGCAACGGTCGTCGGCGCTATTTCCCAGGAAAAACTACCATCGTCGCTAGCGGCCTTGGCGCGGGTGGTCGAACGGATGGCAAATTCATCCTGCGCTTCGCGGGTGAAACCGTAGGTCGTGGCGCATTCTTCGGCAAAAGTCCCCATCAGACGACCACGGGTTTCCTTGGAATAGGCATCTTCGAGGCCATCCATGAACATGTGGTCGAACATCTGGCCGTGGCCGAGGCGATAACCGCCGCGTGCCTTGCTCAGCAGGTAGGGGGCATTGGTCATTGACTCCATGCCGCCCACCACCGCTGCACCGTAGGAGCCGGCGAGGATGCCATCGTGGCCAAGCATGGTTGCCTTCATGGCTGAGCCACAAACTTTGTGAATGGTTGCGCAACCGGCAGAAAGCGGCAAACCGGCCTGCAAGGCGGCCTGACGCGCTGGCGCCTGGCCCTGGCCCGCCTGCAGAACACAACCCATCAGGACTTCTTCAATCAGATTGGCGTCGCAGCCGGCGCGCTCAACGGCGGCCTTGATTGCCACGGCACCCAGATTGGCGGCTGTCAGGCCGGCAAAGCCACCCTGAAACGAGCCCATGGCGGTACGAGCGGCTGAAACGATAACGATAGGATCATTCATGCTGTGTTCTCCTTGAACGGTTTAATTAGGCGTCCAACGCTTTCAGAGCGGCGTCGTAACGGGTTTGCAAATCTTCCGGGCAATTCACGGTAATGCCCAAATCGTGCATCAGGCCATCCTTGAGACCGTAGATCCAGCCATGCACCGTGACCGACTGGCCACGTCGCCAGGCATCCTGAACAACATAGGTCTGGCAGACATTCCACACCTGTTCCAGGACATTCAGCTCACACAGGCGAGCATGACGGAGTTCAACTGGTAACCGATCTACGTTCTCCAGATGTTTTGCATGAACGTCTTGGACGTGGCGCAACCAGATATCAACCAGGCCAATACGTTCCTTGCGCAGCGCGGCACCGACACCGCCGCAGCCGTAATGGCCGACGACCATGACGTGCTTGACCTTGAGTGCTTCGACGGCGAACTGGATCACCGACAGACAGTTGAGGTCGGTATGGACGACCACATTGGCGACGTTGCGATGGACGAAGACTTCGCCCGGCAGCAGGCCGACGATTTCATTGGCCGGTACGCGCGAGTCGGAGCAGCCGATCCACAGCAATTCCGGGGTTTGTATCTTGGACAGCTTGTTGAAGTAATCGGGATCGACTTCCTGCATCTTGCGCGCCCAGGCGCGGTTGAAGTCGAACAAGTGCGACAGGTTTTCGCTGCGGATTTCCTCTTCCGACCAGTTTTCAAGGTCGAGCGCGAGGAACATCGTGCCCTCAACCGGCGTCTTGTAGTACGCCGGCGCTTCAGTGAAGCCCAGTTCGCGGTACAGCTTGACCGCCATGCGCATGCTGGGCAGGGTGTCGATGATCAGCTTGCGGTAGCCGATCTCCTTGGCCGCCTTGATCGCGGCGAGGGCCAGCGCATTGCCGACGCCATGGCCACGCTCCTCCGGATCAACATAGAGGCGTTTCATTTCACAGACGCCTTCACTTTCCGGAAGCGGGCGCACACCAACACAGCCGGCTGGCCGACCCTCAATCTCGGCGAAGAAAAGGCGGCCTTCCGGTGCGGTATAAGCGCCAGGCAGGGAGGCCATTTCCTGATCGAAATTTTGATAAGACAAATCAACACCAAGCCAGGCCGCATAGTTGCGGAAATACTGGCGAACCTGGTCGATGGCTTGGGTATCGTCGGTGGAGAGGGTGCGTAAAGTAACGGTCATTGGTTCATGCTCCTGATTGCGGCGCTCCTGTCCGGAGCGCCGGCAGGAGCGTATTTAGGCAGTTTCAGCGAAGAGTTCGCGGCCAATCAGCATTCTACGGATTTCCGAGGTACCTGCCCCGATCTCATAGAGCTTGGCATCACGCCACAAGCGCCCAACCGGGTACTCGTTGGTGTAGCCAACGCCACCCAGCGTCTGGATCGCTTCACCGGCCATCCAGGTCGCCTTCTCGGCAGAATAGAGGATCGCGCCAGCCGCATCCTTGCGTAGTGTGCGGGCGTGGTCGGTATTGTCGCAGGCCTTGCCCAACGCATAGACGTAGGCGCGGTTGGCCATCCAGGTCGAATACATGTCGGCGACCTTGCCCTGCATGAGCTGGAATTCGCCAATGGCCTGACCAAACTGTTTGCGCTCGTGGATAAACGGCACGACGACATCCATGCACGCCGCCATGATGCCGAGCGGACCGCCACAGAGAACGGCGCGTTCGTAATCGAGGCCGGACATCAATACCCTGGTGCCTTGGCCGACGCCACCCAGCACGTTTTCTTCTGGCACTTCGCAATCGTCGAAAAAGAGCGGGAAGGTATTCGAGCCGCGCATCCCCAGCTTGTCGAGGTGGGTGCCGTGGGTGAAGCCTTTCATGCCCTTTTCGACGATGAAGGCAGTCATGCCCTTGGCGCCGGCATCCGGATCGGTCTTGGCATAAACCACCAGCGTGTCGGCGTCGCCGCCATTGGTGATCCACATCTTGGAACCGTTGAGGATGTAACGGTCGCCCTTTTTCTCGGCCTTGAGCTTCATCGAGACGACATCGGAACCGGCGCTCGGTTCGGACATGGCCAGCGCGCCGACGTGGTCGCCGGAGATCAGCTTGGGCAGGTATTTCTGGCGTTGGGCCTCGGTGCCATTGCGGCGGATCTGGTTAACGCACAGATTCGAGTGGGCGCCGTAGGACAGGCCGATGGAGGCCGAAGCACGCGAGATTTCTTCGAGTGCGACGATGTGAGCCAGATAGCCCATATTGGTGCCGCCGTACTCCTCGCCGGCAGTCATCCCAAGCAGGCCCATGTCGCCGAATTTCTTCCAGAGATCGGCCGGGAATTCATTGACGCGATCCACTTCGGCGGCACGTGGGGCAATTTCTGCATCGGCAAATGCCTTCACTGCGTCACGCAGCAAGGTTGATGTCTTCGCCGAGGCCGAAGTCGAGGCTGGGTATATTCATGGTTTTGTCTCCGTTATCGATTTATTTTTCAGTTTTGCCATGCATGACCATAATGGTCTGCTGCATCAGCGCACACAGGTTTTCCCGGCCATTTTTGATCGCAAAGACTTCAGCCTGGGTAATGATCAGCGTTTTGCCCGGACGCACCACCTTGCCACGGGCGATCAGTTTTTCGCCATCAGCCGGGGCGACCAGATTCATCTTGAATTCAACAGTCAGCACCGAGGCGGTTTCCGGCACGACAGTCATCGCCGCATAGCCAGCCGCCGAATCGGCAATCATGCCAACCACGCCGCCATGCACAAAGCCATGCTGTTGTTCAACGCCCGTCCAGTGCGGGAGATGAATTTCCGTCCGGCCATGTTCGACCAGCGCCAGCGTAGCCTGAATCAAGGCCATGGCGTTCTGGCGAGCAAAACTGGCACGCACGCGTTCGGGAAAATTCGGATCGGACGCCGCTTGGACATGACGCGCAAACACTCAGCCAGCTGGGGCGTTTCATCCTCGGTCGAGTTATACATCCCGATCAGATCCTTGATTTCGGCCAGCGACAAGCCAAGGCGCTTGCCGCGCAAGGCCATTTTCAGGCGAGCGCGGTCACGACGGGTAAAAATACGTTTGCTGCCTTCGCGTAGCGGCGCCAAGATGCCCTGATCCTCCCAAAAGCGAATCGTGCGTGGCGTAATACTGAATTCGCGAGCGAGGTCTGAAATGGCGAAAGTGATGGCCGGCTGGTCCACTGGGCTGTCCTTGAAGAGTTCGGGCAAGTAAATCAGAAGAAAGGGGATTTTTCAATCCGCACCCGTATGGTAACTTGTACGGCCTCGCGCTCTGGATCGCCCATGACTTTGCATTACCCTCACGCCCACGCTCCTGAAAATGGCGCACTGACAGAAGTTGCCGCTGGCGTTTTCTGGCTGCGCATGCCGCTGCCTTTTCAGCTGGATCACATCAATCTTTGGTTGCTTCGCGATGGTGATGGCTGGGTAATTGTGGATACCGGTTTTCCCGATGACGCCGTGCGAGAAACCTGGACAAAAATCATTGATGGTCTGGATGGCCCGGTCAAACGCTTGATCGTTACCCATTTTCATCCCGATCATCTCGGCCTCGCCACCTGGTTGATGGAAAAAACCGGCGCACCCTTGTCCATGACCACTGGCGAGTTCCTCACCGCACATGCAGTCTGGCATGAGTTTGGCGGACATGGCGCGCGCTTCATGGTCGAGCAATTCCGCCAGCACGGCCTTGGCGCCAACCTGCTGGCCAAATTTGAGCAACGCGGATCGGGCTATCGCAAGGCGGTACCCAGCTTGCCGGACTATTATGAACGCATCAAGGCGGGCGATACTGTTACGGTCAACGGCAGAATATGGCAGGTTTTTATCGGACATGGACATGCCCCAGAGCATATGGCGCTTTACTGCGCGGAACTGGACGTGTTAATTTCCGGGGATATGCTTTTGCCGAGAATTTCCACAAATGTGAGTGTCTTTGCGGCAACACCGAATGCTGATGCCTTGGGTTGGTATCTGGATTCGCTGGATGTGTTTGCCTCGGAAGTTTCGGAAAAGGCGTTGGTGTTGCCTTCACACGGGTTGCCCTTTACTGGGGTGCAGCCTCGGGTGAAAGCACTGCACGCGCATCATGAAGAGCGTTTGCAGGCATTGGAGACAAGTTGTGAAGAGACGCCAAAGTGCGCCGCCGAGTTGCTCGAAACCTTGTTCCAGCGGGCACTTGACACGCATCAGACCATGTTTGCGATGGGCGAGGCAATTGCCCATTTGAACTACCTTGAACAAGCTGGCCGGTTGTCACGCAACATCGACGCCGACGGTGTAATTCGATACTCGCGGTTGCCTCATTAAAGCCGCGCACTGACAGAGGGAAATTAGCGTATGACGAAGCAAACTGAAAATATGGGCATGAATCTGCCCAACCCGGCCGATATGGCCAAAACCTATGCTGAAGTCGCCCAGCGCGCTTCGCGCCTGATCAACCAGTTCATGGAAAAAAAGGTCAAGGACGGCGTTAGCGCACCGACCGATGAACTTGGCGTCGCCAAAGCTTTCATGGATATGTCGTCACGTTTGATGGCCAATCCGTACAAGATGGCCCAGACCCAGATGAACATGATGTGGGATTACTGTTCATTGTGGCAGAACACCTCGATGAAGATGATGGGCCTGCCGACGCAAGCCATCGCGGCACCGAAAAAGGGTGACAACCGCTTCAAGAACGAGGAGTGGGAAGAGCACTTCATGTTCGACTTCATCAAGCAGTCTTACCTGATTACCGCCCGCCACCTGCATGACACCGTCGCCGAGACCGAAGGCCTGGACGAAGCCACCCAGCAGAAGGTCAACTTCTTCACCCGCCAGTACATTGACGCGCTGTCGCCGTCCAACTTCGCCATGACCAATCCGGAAGTCTTCCGTGAAACCGTCAAGAGCAATGGTCAGAACCTGATCAAGGGCCTCAACAACCTGTTGCATGACGTTGAAGCTGGCGATGGCCAACTGCGCATCCGCATGACCGACACCTCGGCTTTCGAAATGGGCAAGAACGTTGCCACGACACCGGGCAAGGTGATCTTCCAGAACGAACTGTTCCAGTTGATCCAATATGATCCGCAGACCCCGGACCAGAACAAGCGTCCTTTCCTGATCGTGCCACCATGGATCAACAAATACTACATCCTTGACCTGCGCGACAAGAATTCCATGGTCAAGTGGGCAACCGATCAAGGTCACACCACCTTCATCATGTCCTGGATCAATCCGGACGCCAAGATGGCCGGCAAGTCATTTGAAAACTACCTGCTCGAAGGCTCTATTGAAGCCATCAACCAGGTCTGCGCCCACACCGGCGAAGACAGCGTCAATCTGGCCGGCTACTGCCTGGGCGGCACGCTGACCATGACCACCCTGGCCTACATGACCGCCAAGAAGGACAAGCGCGCTGCTTCTGCCACCTTCTTCACGACCATGCTCGATTTCTCCGAGCCAGGCGAACTGGGTATTTTCCTGGACGAAGGTGCAGTTGAAGGGCTTGAGAAGAAGATGGCCGAAAAGGGCTTCCTCGAAGGTTCCGAGATGGCTGGCACGTTCAACATGCTGCGCGCCAATGACCTGATCTGGTCGTTTGTGGTGAACAACTACCTGATGGGCAAGGATCCGTTCCCGTTCGATCTGCTTTACTGGAACTCCGATTCAACCCGCATGCCAGCCGCAATGCACAGCTACTACCTGCGCAACATGTACCTTGGCAATCTGCTCAAGGAGCCGGGTGCACTGACTTTGGGCGGCGTCAAGATTGACATCAGCAAGGTCAAGACCCCTTGCTACTTCGTATCGACCATCGAAGACCACATCGCACCGTGGAAGAGCACCTACATGGGTGCCCGTCTGCCTTCCGGCAATACCAAGTTTGTGCTGGGTGGCTCCGGCCACATCGCCGGCATCGTCAATCCGCCAGCCGCCAACAAGTACGGTTTCTGGACCAATGACGCAACCGACGGCAACCTGCCGGAAAGCCCGGAAGACTTCCTGGCTGGCGCCACGCAGAACGCCGGTTCATGGTGGACGCACTGGAATACCTGGGTAACCAGCCTGCCAGGTGGTTCAGCCAAGGTCAAGGCACGCAAGGCCGAAGATGGCACGCTCAAAGTGATCGAGCCGGCTCCGGGCAGCTACGTCAAGTTCCGTCTGGATACCCAGAAAAAGGAAAAATAATTTGATCCTCGGATCGAATTAAGAAAGGGAGGCTCCGGCCTCCCTTTTTCGTGAACTTCATTGCAAATTTGCAGTCTGACTGTTACCCCTTTCAGGAGGACTGTCATGATTTCCGAATCTCCCGTTGTTACGGTTCACATTCCCCTGCCACTAAGAAGCTATACCAGTGGCTACGAAGAAATCACTGCCAGCGGCGATACGGTGCTTGAGGCAATCGAAGCCGTCTGCCGCGAACATCCGGCAATTGGCCCGCTGTTATTGAGCGCTGACGGACATTTGGCGGCAGGGGTTTCACTTTATCTTGGGGCAACCAGTGTCGCCGAATTACAAGGCTTGGCGACGCCACTGATACTTGAAGAGTTGATCAGCATCATGCTGACCGATGAGCCTATGGACTTATCGGTGCTTGCCCAACGGCAGCCTTGGCAAAGTGGGCCACTCGACCGCATCGAGCAAGTTTTTGACCAGCAAGCCCAACTCGGTATCGCCAGTGATCTCCAGCTCCCGATTGAAAAACAGGGTGTCAGGGTCTTCCTGACGGGAGAGCAGCTGGAGATAGGCCGAAAGGTGCGCGGAGAAGGCAAGATCGGGCTCGCGTCCAGGGCTAAATACGGGTCGGAACATGCCATTTCGATAGGTGAATGAAGCCTCGCCGCCCGTATCCAGAATACAGATACGGAATAGTTTTTCGTCGAGTGCGGTCAACTCACTTTCGGGCAGCAATTTCAACTTCAGCGCGGCATTGAGGGCCGTCACCAAAACCATGGCATGCGGCCATTGAGGGAGCTTTTCACCCAGGCTGGCCACAAAAGAAGGCAAGCGAAATTTTGGAATCACAAAACTCGAGTTCATGCTCATGCACCCAATTCGCTGAGGGCTTGCGTGTGGCGCTGGACGATTCCGGCATCACCAAACCAATAACCATCAACCAGACCGCAGTCATCCCAATGCTGCGTGTTGGTTTGAGGTGTTGCACCATGTCGCGCACTGTCAAAGGCTGCCACGACTTCACCGATATGCTGCTTTTGCGGACTGATACGGATGATATCGATACCCATTTTCAGCATTTCGGGAATCTCGTGCAGTAGATTGTAGCTTTGCGCTGACATGGTCTGAATCCCGTTGATATTGAGGAATGCCTGCCCTTCTCGCGTCTTCAGGGTTAGCCCTTCGGCATGATCCAGGCATTTGAACTGACAGTCATCCTTGTTCAGCCCGTAATGACGTGCGGTAAAACAACGTGCAGAAAAGGCAAGCGGGATTTTTCCGAAGACGAACACCTCGGTTTCAACCCCGGCTGGCTTGGCTTTGTGCAAGGTCTCGACCAGCGTTCGTGTCGCTTCAAGTGGCGGCACCCAGCGCTTCATGCCATAGCGGGAGAAAGTCTCCAGCGCAGCTTCGTTGTAGATATTCAAGTGTGGCCCGGCAACAAAATTCTGCCCATTCACCAGGTTGACCGCACCAAGATCATTCGCTTCGAGCATACATCCGGCATCGTCGATCAAGCGCCGCAAGGCTTTCAGGTCACTCTCGGATTCAAGCAGGGCCTGGGCTGAAACCACCACCTGCTTGCCGGCGTCAGTCAGGTCGCGAGCCAGCCCAACCCAATCCGCAGTACGCAATTGCTGACGGCGGGAACAAACCACCTCGCCAACGTAAATAATGTCGATTGCAGGGTTCTGCGCCATCTCGGCATAGAACGTCATGACTTCGGCTTTTGGCCAAAAATATAGCAAGGGACCCAAAGCAAGACGCATGTTTATCTCCACGGCCGGTTATAAGCGCCAAGGGTTGCCTGACTGCCTTCTGAAACCTTGCTCAACTCAGCCTGCCAGCTAGGCTTTACCTGAAAGGACTGGCTGCCGTTGGCCAGCGAATCGAGCGCTGCTCGCAAAGTTCTGGTGACTTGGGTGACATAGGTCGGGCTACGTTGGCGGCCTTCGACTTTGATCGCGCGCACACCGATTTTGATAATCTCCGGCAGAATAGACAGCACATTGAGGCTGGTTGGCTCCTCCAGCGCGTAATAGGTTTCGCCTTCCACCTCAAAACGGCCCTTGCACAGCGTTGGATAACCGGCCGGTTCGTTATCTGCAAAGCGGTCAATCAGTACGCCATTGAGCCGAGTTTCCATGGCCCCGGGCTTTTTGTCCCACTTGACGTATTTGGCCGGCGAGCAGGCGCCGACCGTGTTGGGCGATTCGCCACAAGCGTAGGAAGAGAGCCAGCAACGGCCCTCATTCATCACGCACAGGCTGCCAAAACCAAATACCTCAATCTCGACCGTAGTGTTTTTGATCACTTGCTCAACCTGCGCCAAGGTCAATACGCGCGGCAAAACCGCGCGGCGCACGCCAAATTCGCGTTGGCAAAAATTGACGGCTTCGTAACTGGTTGCCGAACCCTGCACCGAGAGGTGCAGGCGTTGTTGGGGGTGACGCTTGCTGGCGTAATCGAGCAAGCCGACATCGGCCAGAATAATTGCATCAACTCCTTGGTCGACCGCTGCATCCACCGCTTTTTGCCAGTCAGCCACCCGCCCGGCCTGGGCAAAGGTATTGATCGCCAGCAACACCTCGCAACCCTTGGCATGGGCATAACAAATGCCGTCCGCCATGGTTTTCTGGTCGAAATTCAGCCCGGCAAAATTGCGTGCATTGGTATCATTCTTGAAACCGAGATAAACGGCATCAGCACCGTTATCGACCGCAGCCTTGAGGGCTGGCAGGCTACCGGCCGGGCAAATTAGATCGGGCAATGAAATCATGGAGATGTGTCTGGCAAGTAAAGCAGAGCAGTATAGCCAGCTCACCAGGGGCACCCTTGATCCTGGTCAAACCTTGGTTGCGGCAGGCCAGCCGCAACCCCTGAAAAATCAGCGGATTACCACCGTCGGCTTGAAGCCAAGTGCGATCCGAATTTTCTCTGCGACCTTATCGGCATCAGCCCGATTGGGATAAGGACCAAGTTGCAGGCGATGGATGCCGGCACCAGCCTGCACTCGCATCGGTTCACTCAGCCAGTCAAGTTCACGGAACAGGTGATTCTTTAAATTCTCGGCATTATCCGCATTGGCAAACGCGCCTAATTGCAGAAAAATCCCTTTCACCGACCCTGCTTCAGTGGACGGCACTACGCTTTGCACCGGCTGTTCCTCTTGCGCCATGCGCCGTGAAAGCTGCTCAATTTCGTCTTTTTCAGCAGCGCTAACCGTTCGCGGTGACGGAGTGATCTGGGCATAGGATGTGCTCATCGGTTCGCCCGGAATAATCGCCTCGACTTCAACCTGCCCGCTCCCGCCATTGACCAGCCCCAATTTGTAGGAGGCCGTGTAAGAAAGGTCGATGATGCGATCAGCGTGGAAAGGCCCACGATCCGTAACCCGTACGATCACCGACTTCCCGGTCTGGACGTTGGTCACACGGACATAGGAAGGCAGCGCCAGCGTCGGGTGTGCGGCGGTCATCGCAAACATGTTGTAAGGCTCACCAATCGAGGTTTTCTGACCATGAAATTTCTTGCCGTACCAACTGGCAATGCCGCGCGCTTTATAGGGTCGCACGCTGTTATTCGGTACATATTCCTTGCCTAGCACGACATAGGGCTTGGTCGCCGGCTTGTGCAGCGGTTCCCACTTTGGTTCGGCATCCGGAATATCATCCAGGCCATCCGGAATGTCATCTGCCGGGCCGTCATCCTTGTAGAAACCGCCGCCCTTTTTCAGAACTGCGGTCGTCTTTTTGGTCGGTGTTGGCGTCTTAAAAATTGGCGTTTTTTGCGCGTCGACCGTAACACTTGCCGATTGCTGAGGCGATGTGCTGCCACAAGCGGCCAAAAGCATGACAGCAAGGAACGGGACCAAGCGCCCGATCATTTCTTCACCAGCATGCGATGGGTGTGTATCGACATCAGGATACCAATCCCGAGAAACAGGGTAACCAGCGCCGTTCCACCGTAACTCATGAACGGCAAAGGCACACCAACCACCGGCAGAATGCCGCTGACCATGCCCATGTTGATGAAGGCATAAGTGAAGAAACCCAGCGTAATGGCGCCAGCCAGCAAGCGAGAAAATGGGGTTGATGCGGCTGAGGCGATCATCATCCCGCGACCGATCAGCAGGGTGTAGAGGAAGAGCAGCAAGGCATTACCCATCAGCCCCCACTCTTCCGAATAAACCGCAAAAATGAAGTCAGTATGCTTTTCCGGGATGAACTCAAGGTGCGTCTGGGTGCCATTGAGATAACCCTTGCCGACTGGCCCACCCGAACCAATGGCGATGGTCGATTGAATAATGTGATAACCCGCACCCAGCGGGTCTGTTGTCGGGTCGATCAATGTCATGATCCGTTTGCGCTGGTAATCATGCATCATGCCCCAGAGCAATGGCGCTGCGGCACCCGCTGCAGCAACCAGACCAACAATAATTTTCCACGGCAAACCAGCAAGGAAAATAACGTAACAACCTGCAGCACCAACCAAGAGCGCTGTACCAAGATCGGGTTGTTTGGCAATCAAGGCAAATGGCACGAAAAGAAGCAAGGCGGCACCGAAATAATGGCGCAGTTTGAGCGTTGCCTCAAATTTATGGAAATACCAGGCAAGCATCAATGGCATGGCAATCTTCATGATTTCAGACGGCTGAATACGGGTAAAACCCAGCGGCAACCAGCGTTTTGCGCCGTTGATCTTGACCCCGAAAAGAAAGACGCCGATCAACAAAATGAGACCGAGAATATAGAGTGGAATAGCAAAATTCATCAGTTTCTGTGGCGCCAGGCGCGAGACAAACCACATGATGACCATCGCCACACCCATATTGCCGGCCTGTGACATCATCCGCTGATTTCCATCGATGGTCGCCGAATGAACTGTCGCCAAACCGATAGCCATGATCGCCAGAGTGATCAGCAGCAGAGGGAAATCAATGTGCTTGATGAGGTTAAGCCACCAGCGTTTGACGGTGCCGACAACGTCAATCATTCTTCAACATCCGCTTCAATTGCACTGCTGTCTTCAACCGCTGCACCAGCCGGCAATTTGCCGAGCAAATAATAGTCCAGCACCATACGGGCGATAGGCGCAGCAGACTGGGCGCCAAAACCACCATTCTCAACCAGCACGGCCAGCGCAATTTTGGGATTGTCGGCCGGGGCATAAGCGATGAACAGCGCGTGATCGCGCAGTTCTTTCTTCGTGCTGTTTGCCTTGTATTCAGCCCCCTTAAGAGAGAAAACCTGCGCCGTACCGGTCTTGCCAGCCGCTTCGTAACCAGCCCCGGCAAAGGCACGCGCTCCGGTACCCTCTTTATTCACACCCACCATGGCGCGGCGGATCACATCAACGTTTTGCTGCTTAAGATGCAGATCGCGGATTGGCTCAGGTTCGACCAGACGCTTTTCACCCGTTTTAGCATCAACAATATTGCGCACTAGATGAGGACGGAACATCACACCATTATTGGCCACCACTGCCGTCGCCTGCGCCAGCTGGATCGGCGTGTAAGCGTTGTAGCCTTGGCCAATGCCGATCGAAATGGTTTCACCGGCATACCATTTTTGTTGTTCTGGTTTTTTGAAACGCTGTTTCTTCCACTCCTGAGAGGGGAGTACTCCCTTGGACTCGCCCGAATCATCCTTGCCCAGATCGATACCGGAGCGCTGACCGAACCCGAGCGACCCCATGAATTTTGAAATATTGTCGATCCCCATGTCATTAGCGAGGATGTAATAGTAGGTATCGCAGGAATGAACAATCGATTTGTACATATCAACGCTGCCATGCCCGCCTTTTTTATCATCGCGGAACTGGTGATTGCCGAAATTGAAATAGCCAGGATCGCTGATCGACTGATTGGGCGTACGCTTACCCATTTCAAGCGCGGCCAGGGCCATGAAGGGTTTGAAGGTTGAACCCGGCGGGTAAGCACCGTTTATCGCCCGATTGATCATCGGCTTGCTCGGATGTTCATTCAACTCACGCCAATTCTCAGGCGTGATGCCATCCACGAACATGTTGGGATCGAAAGTTGGATTCGAGACCAGCGCAAGAATTCCGCCAGTGCTTGGCTCAATGGCAACGAGCGCCCCCTTGCGATCACCAAAAGCCTTTTCTGTAATTTCCTGTAGCTTGGCATCCAGCGTTAGCTGCAAATTGTTGCCGGAAACCGGTGGAATGCGTTTAAGACTGCGAATCGCCCTGCCCCCGGCATCGATTTCAACTTCCTCATAGCCCGTTTCACCATGTAGTTCAAATTCATAGTGCTGTTCGAGGCCGGTTTTGCCAACGTGGTCAGTCCCTTTATAGTTGGCCTGCCGTTCCGACTCCTCAATCCATTTCAGGTCGCGATCCGTAATCCGCCCGATGTAGCCAATAGCATGCGAAGCAATATGACTGAGCGGGTATTGGCGAAATAGTCGTGCCTTGACCTCAACGCCGGGGAAACGATAACGTTGCGCAGCAAACTTGGCCACTTCGGCATCGGTCAGGCGAGTACGAATCGGAATCGACTCGAAATTCTTGGCCTCGTCGAGCAGCCGTTTGAAGCGTTTGCGATCTTTCGGCTGAACATCGATCACCTCAGCCAATGAATCGATCGTTGTCTCGAGATCAACAGTCTGCGAGGGGGTAATTTCAAGGGTGAAGGCAGAATAATTGCGTGCGAGTACGACACCATTTCGATCAGTAATGACGCCGCGATTAGGCACAATCGGAATCAATGCAATTCGGTTGTCTTCGGCACGAGTCCGGTAAAAATCGTGTTGCAGAACCTGCAACCAGAAAAAACGGCCAAATAGTATGGCAAACGCGATGAGAACCGAGACAGCTGTAAAACCAAGCCGGAATCGGAAGCGGGGAAGATCACCGTCCGGATTGTGAAATTCGCTCACGTTCTAAATCGGACGATTGGGATCCTGCTCAACCGGTTGGTATTGCGGCAGAAGCAGGATAAAGGTTGCCGGAAACCACAGCAGGGAAGCAATTATCGGCCCGACAAAATAACTCCAGCCGGGAAAATCACCGCCGACCAGCAGTCGCATGGCCAGTTGAACTGCCTGACAAAGCATCAGCAAGGGTAAAACCTGAAGCGCCTGTTGCGCCAAAGGGAACCACAGCAAGCGGCGCGACAGCGAAGCCGTCAAATAGGCCAGCAGCACATAGGCGAAACAGTGCTGACCCAAAACCGCACCATCAGCGACATCCATCAGCAAACCGAGAACAAAGGCCCAGCCCATGCCAACCCGGCGAAATTCTCGCACGCTCCAGAAGCACAGCACCAACGCAACCCAATCGGGCACACCTGGCCAGTGTGAGGTTGGCAGGAAATTCAGCAGTAGTGCAATGATCAGGCTGAGAAAGATGAACCAGGGCCTAACTGGAAGCAGTATGCGCGAAGAAGAGTAAGTGGGTTGCATCAGTTGGCCTTTGCGACACGTCTCTTTTTGATACGCGAACCTTTGTCACTACCACCATCACCAGCGCGCGACTTGGCCTCTGGTGGCGCTGGCGGCATAGCCGCACGTGGTGAGAGAACCATCAATTCACCGAAATTTTCTACACCAGCAATCGGCGCACAAAAAATCCGGGCAAAGGAATAGGCGCTGTCGCGTTCGATATTGATCACCTTGGCGACCGGAAAGCCCGGCAGATAGATACTGTCGAGGCCGGAAGTAACCAACACATCGCCAACCTGAACATCAGCATTGGCCGGCATGTAACGCAGCTCAAGCTGGCCGTTACCCAAGCCAAAGACAACCGAGCGTTGCCCGCTACGCACAATCTGCACTGGAACCGCCTGATCCTTGTCAGTAATCAGGGTAATTTCAGCAGAAAACGGGAAAACACGGGTTACCTGGCCGACAACACCTGCTTCATCAATCGCCGGCTGTCCGGCAACGATGCCCGATTGCTGACCCTTATCGACAATGACTCGGCGCGAAAAGGGATCGCGTGCCGTGTAGAGAATCTGTGCCACCTGGCCCTGAGCTTTTTCGCGCTCTTTAACCGTCAGCAATTTGCGCAAGCGTTCATTTTCGGCCTCCATCTGGGCCAGCCGCTGCAAATCCGGCGCCGTATTGAGCTGGGCGTGCTTCAAGGCTTTGTTCTCAGCCTCCAGCACCTGTCTCCCTTGCAGATAATTGGCCGCGTAATCAACCAAACTACCCGGCGTCTGCGCAACCCGCTGCACTGGATCAACCACCAGCGAAATACTCTGGCGCACCAAATCGAGACTGTGCATGCGCAGGTCGACAACAAATATCGCGACCGAAATCGCGATATATAAAGTCAGAAGGGCCAGCGGTGCTGGCCCTCGCTTGAAAAATGGCGGAGGCGCGTGGTCGATGCCGGCCATCGCTCAATCCTGCCTTGCTACGGTCAACGCTTAGTCCGAGGCGAAAATGCTGGCCAGCTTGTCCATTTTTTCCAGCGCCAGACCACAACCACGGGCAACGCAGGTCAACGGTTCATCGGCCACGATCACGGGCAGACCGGTTTCTTCCATCAGCAGACGGTCGAGATCACGCAACAAAGCACCACCACCAGTTAGCACCATGCCTTTTTCGGCAATGTCGGCGCCGAGTTCAGGCGGCGTCTTTTCCAGCGCGGATTTGACGGCGGAAACGATCTGGTTGAGTGGATCGGTCAGCGCTTCGAGGATTTCATTGGAGGAAATCGTAAATTTACGCGGGATGCCTTCGGCCTTGTTAATACCGGAGACTTCCATTTCCTTGACTTCAGCACCAGGGAAAGCAGAACCGATATTCTTCTTGATCTTTTCGGCAGTATTTTCGCCAATCATCATGCCGTAGTTGCGGCTGATGTAGCTCATGATCGCTTCGTCCAGCTTGTCGCCACCAACGCGAACCGAGCCGGCATAAACCAGCCCCCCCAGCGAGATGACGCCAACTTCAGTGGTACCGCCACCAATGTCGACCACCATAGAGCCAGTCGCTTCAGAAACCGGCAGATCGGCACCAATCGCGGCAGCCATCGGCTCCTCGATCAGATAAACCTGGCTGGCACCAGCACCAAGCGCTGATTCACGGATCGCCCGGCGTTCAACCTGTGTCGAACCTGAAGGCACGCAGATAATGATGCGCGGGCTCGGGCTGAACAGCTTGGAGTCATGCACTTTTTTAATGAACTGTTTGAGCATTTGCTCGGTCACGGTGAAGTCGGCAATCACGCCGTCCTTCATCGGACGAATCACAGTAATGCTGCCCGGCGCCTTGCCCAGCATGTCTTTGGCTTCTTTGCCGACAGCCTGGATGGATTTTTTGGCATTGGGCCCGCCTTCAAGGCGGATCGCTACAACAGAAGGCTCATCGAGCACGATGCCACGTCCACGCACATAAATGAGTGTATTCGCTGTACCGAGGTCAATGGCGAGGTCGTTTGAGAAATATTTGCTTAGGAAACCGAACATGTATGCTCCGCTGGGGGGTGCGGTAGAGAAAACTTTTATGATACCTTATAACGCTTCCCATTTTAAGACTTTGTGCACTGCAATAAAGTCTTTTGAGACCTATGTCGCTCACATTTGAACAGGTTCAACGCATCGCCCATCTGGCTCGTATTGAAGTCAGTGAAGCCGAAGCCCTGACCACCCAGGATCACCTCAACGGAATTTTCCAGTTGATTGAACAGATGCAAGCCGTTGATACGAGCGGTATTGAGCCGATGGCTCATGCTCAGGATCTGAGTCAACGACTGCGTGAGGATCGCGTCAGTGAAGCAGATAGGCGCGCTGCATATCAGGCAATCGCCCCGGAAACTGAAGCGGGTCTTTATCTTGTGCCGAAGGTGATCGAATGATCAACGCCAGTCTCAAGCAATTATCGCAGGCGCTCGCCGCCAAACAGATTTCCAGCGTCGAACTGACCCAACTGTTTCTAGATCGGATTAACCGCCTGAATCCGACGCTGAATGCATTTGTTACGGTCGACGCCGAAAAAAGCCTGAATTCTGCACGCGCTGCCGATGCGCGTATAGCCGCCGGCAATGCTGGTTTGCTGACCGGCATACCCATCGCCCAGAAAGACATTTTCTGTGCCGAAGGCTGGCTGACAACCTGCGGCTCGAAAATGCTCGCCAATTTCGTTTCACCCTACGACGCCACCGTGATTCGCAAGATGGAAAGCGAAGCGGGGCTGGTTTCGCTGGGCAAGACGAACATGGATGAATTCGCGATGGGTTCATCAAACGAAACCTCGTTCTTCGGCCCGGTGCGCAATCCGTGGGATACCGCCCGCGTGCCGGGTGGCTCATCCGGCGGCTCTGCTGCAGCCGTAGCGGCACGACTGGCACCCGCCGCCACCGGCACCGACACCGGCGGCTCAATCCGCCAGCCAGCCGCGTTGTGCAATCTGACCGGCCTCAAGCCAACCTATGGCGTAGTTTCCCGCTACGGCATGATCGCTTTTGCTTCCTCCCTCGACCAGGCAGGACCGATGGCCGCTAGCGCCGAAGATTGCGCTCTGCTGCTCAACACCATGGTTGGCTTCGACGAGCGCGACTCCACCTCGCTCGAGCGCCCCATTGAGGATTACACGCACGGCCTGGAAAAGCCGCTCCACGGTTTGCGCATCGGCCTACCCAAGGAGTTTTTTGGCGAAGGTTGCGATGCCGAAGTGATGGCCGCCGTGCGTGCCGCCATCGCCGAGTACGAAAAACTCGGGGCAAAGACGGTTGAAGTCTCGCTACCCAATTCGCATCTATCCGTGCCAGCCTATTACGTGATCGCGCCGGCTGAAGCCAGCTCCAATCTGAGTCGCTTCGATGGCGTGCGTTACGGTTTCCGCGCCCAGGAATACGGCAATCTCGACGACATGTACATGAAGAGCCGCGCCCAAGGTTTCGGTGCCGAAGTCAAACGGCGCATCATGATTGGCGCCTACGTGCTATCGCATGGCTACTACGATGCTTATTACCTGCAGGCGCAGCGCATTCGCCGCCTGATCGCCAATGACTTTGTCGAAGCCTTCAAGGTCTGCGACGTGATCATGGGGCCAACCTCACCGTCGACTGCCTTCAAGCTTGGCGAAAAAGCGGCCGATCCGGTTCAGATGTATTTGTCCGACATCTACACCATCGCCGTCAATTTGGCCGGCTTGCCCGGCATGTCGGTCCCTTGCGGCTTTGCCGGCGGCTTGCCGGTTGGCTTGCAGTTGATCGGTAATTACTTCGCCGAAGCTCAGTTGCTCAACGTGGCGCATCGCTATCAGCAAGCGACTGACTGGCATCAACTGCGGCCGGCGGACCTAGGGTAAAAATGCGTCGCACATGGGCGTTTCTGGTTGCGCTGCTTTTGGCAGCTTGCGCCGAGGTGGAAAAAACACCGGCACCTGAGCCGGCAGAAAAATCCAGCCCGGAAAAGCCGTCGACCGCAACAAGTACGCCCAAATTCAAGTCAGATACGCTTAAGTACCTCGCCAAGCGCCATATCGAAGTCCAGCCTACTCGGCCACTCAATATCCGCTCGCGCTGTACGCACAAGGATGCCATTGGCACGACCACCCGCCTCGATTTGCTGGTCAAGGATGCCGAAGTCCAATCCTTTACCGCGCAGGTCACAATGAAGGGTTATGGCACCTGCAGCTTCAACCTGAACGATTTTGAGCAATCCGAAAAACTGCCACAAGCATTGCTCAAGCACAAACATGAATCCGGTTGCTCGGTGCGCATGTGGGAACAAGGCCAAAAAATAACAATTGCTTTCAACAGTTGCCCGAAATCCTGTGAAAAGGACGCTTTCAGCTATCTCTGGCCAATCATGGTCGAGGCGAAATCGGGGCGTTGTTTCTGAACGGATGAAATTATGAATCAAGGGGAGGTCGTAATCGGGATCGAAACACACGCACAACTGGCGACTGTTTCGAAGATTTTTTCAGGTGCATCGACAGCCTTTGGTGCCGAGCCAAATACGCAGGCTTGCGCGGTCGACCTCGCCCTGCCCGGCGTTTTACCGGTACTGAACAAAAAGGCGGTGGAATGTGCGATCCGCTTTGGCCTCGCCATTGATGCAGAAGTGGCGGCCAAATCCGTTTTCGCCCGTAAAAACTATTTTTACCCGGATCTACCCAAGGGCTACCAGATCAGCCAGATGGACCTACCCGTCGTCGTTGGCGGCGCGATTACCGTCGCCGTCGGCCAAGGCGACAAAGCTTACGAAAAGGTAGTTCATCTGACCCGTGCGCATCTTGAAGAAGATGCCGGCAAGTCGCTGCACGAAGATTTCCACGGCAAGAGCAGGCATCGACCTCAATCGCGCCGGCACGCCCTTGCTGGAAATCGTCACCGAACCCGATATGCGCTCTTCCGACGAAGCAGTCGCCTACGCCAAATCCCTGCACGCGCTGGTGCGCTGGATCGGCATATGCGACGGCAACATGCAGGAAGGCTCCTTCCGCTGCGACGCCAACGTTTCGGTGCGCCCCAAAGGTCAGGCCGAACTCGGCACACGGCGTGAGATCAAGAACCTCAATTCTTTCCGCTTCCTGAAGGAAGCCATCGATTTTGAAATCCAGTGGCAAATCAACGAAATTGAAGAAGGTCGCAAGATTCAGCAAGCCACCGTGCTGTTCGATCCAGACAGCGGCGAAACCCGCGTTATGCGGACCAAGGAAGATGCACACGATTACCGCTATTTCCCCGACCCCGACCTGCTGCCGCTACACATTTCCGCCGACTGGATTGCCCGCGTTAAAAGTGAATTGCCGGAACTGCCAACCCAAAAGCGCGAACGCTTCATCAACGAAATGGGTTTATCCGCTTATGACGCCACGACACTGACCAGCAATCAAGAAATGTCTGACTTTTTCGAGTCGACCGTAACCATTGCCGGCAAAGCCAGTGCCAAGCCTTGTGCCAACTGGGTCATGGTTGACCTGACCGCCCGCCTCAACAAAGAAGGCAAGGAACTTGCCGACTCCCCGGTTTCTGCTGCACAGCTAGCCGGATTGATTCAACGGATTGCCGACAACACCATTTCCAACAACATTGCCAAAAAAGTATTTGAGGCATTGTGGAATGGCGAAGGCGCCAATGCTGACGAGATCATCGAAAAGCAAGGCCTGAAGCAGATTACAGACAGTGGCGCCATTGAATCACTGGTTGACGAGGTATTGGCTGCCAACCCGGGCAATGTGGCCGAATTCCGCGCGGGCAAGGAAAAAGCCTTTAATGCGCTGGTCGGTCAAGTAATGAAGGCTGCCAAGGGCAAGGCAAACCCACAGCAGGTAAATGACCTGCTGCGCCAGAAACTGGCCAATTAACGCGGCGCTGGCCGGCTGATGATTTCCAGATAGCGGCGGCGGTCGCTATCGTACTTGGCCTTGATCGTCTGGAAATCACGGCGCTTCACTTCGCGCGTCTCTTCCAGCAGTTTGATGCTGTAATCGGCTTCACGTAACTCTTTGGCGACATCGGCCGGTACCGCTTTCTTTTTATAAAACTCGGCTTCGCGCTCATATTTTTTTCGCTGCTGGCGAATCACATCAATCTGCGCATTTGCTGAAGCAATCGCTTGCTGGAGGTCTGCTTCTGCCTGTTGTTGGGCAACATCGATATCCTTGATACTGCTATAGGTATCCAGCAGGGCCTGATCTTTGCGACGCTGTTCGCGTGCAATCTCTTCCTGCTCCTGCTTGTGTTTGGCCACAGCAGCAGCTTCCGCTTTTTGTTCGGCAGTCAGCGGAGGACCTACTTCCTTCAGTACCGTCCCGTCACCACTAATAATCTTGTACGCCTTGCCACGACAGACCTCTGGCAGCGTATCGCCACAAGTTCGCCGACCACTACCGGGATCGGGACAACAGAAAAACACGCCCGCTCCCTGAGCGGTCAAGGTGACGAGCAGTAAAGAGAGGGCAGCCGCTTGCTTAAGCACTGACGCCGTATTCTGAGCGATAACGCGCCACCGCATCACGGTACTCGGCAAACTCAACATGGTGCTCAAGGAAAGCCATCAAATCACCCAGACCGGCAACAGCAATCACAGGAATGCCATAGTCGCGCTGAACTTCCTGCACTGCAGACAACGCCCCCAAACCACGCTCCTGACGATCCAGCGCGATCAAAACACCCGCCGGAATGGCGCCCGCAGCGCGAATCAGTTCTACAGACTCACGCACCGACGTACCCGCAGAAATCACGTCATCGACAATCAGCACCCGGCCACTCAATGGCGCGCCAACGATGCTGCCGCCCTCGCCGTGATCCTTCGCTTCCTTGCGGTTATAGGCAAACGGAAAATTCTTGCCGCGCTGGGCCAGCGCGATCGCAATTGCCGCGACCAGCGGGATACCTTTATATGCGGGGCCAAACAGCATGTCGAACCCGAGCTCATCGGCATCAACAGCTTTGGCGTAAAATTCAGCGAGTCGCCCCAATGAATCACCGTCATTAAACAAGCCGGCATTGAAAAAATAAGGCGACAAACGCCCCGCCTTGGTGGTGAATTCGCCGAAACGCAACACCTTGCAGCCGAGAGCAAACTCAATAAAGTCCTGACGAAAGTCCATGTTTCCTCAATGATGAAGACCGCCAAGTGCGGCAGAAACTCAACACAATGTTACGCATCATCTCTCTGAACCTCAATGGTATCCGCTCCGCATGGAGTAAAAATGTTTTGCCCTGGACCATTTCGCAGCAAGCTGACGTCATTGCCTTGCAGGAACTGAAAGCACAGTTACCTGACCTGAACGCTGAAATGTTGGCCCCTGATGGTATGCACGCTGCCTACCACGCCGCTGAGAAAAAGGGCTATAGCGGCGTCGGAATATGGAGCCGGCAAGTTCCGGATCAGGTCATTGAAGGCTTCGACGGTGGCGAATTTGACGCCGAGGGACGTTATATCCGTGCCGATTTTGGCAACGTATCGATCATTTCACTCTATCTACCATCCGGCTCCTCTTCACCAGAACGCCAGGACGCGAAGTTTCGCTTTCTCGAAATTTTCTTCCCGAAAATGCTCGCCTTGCGCGCCGAAGGCCGCGAAATCATTTTGTGCGGCGACTGGAATATCGCCCATCAACCAATCGATCTAAAAAACTGGAAGTCCAACCAGAAAAATTCGGGCTTTTTACCGGAGGAGCGCGCCTGGCTAAGTCGGGTATTTGATGAACTCGGCTGGGTCGATGTCTATCGCAAGCTCCACCCGGAAGCCTCTGCCGAATGCTACACATGGTGGAGCAATCGCGGACAGGCTTGGGCCAAGAATGTTGGCTGGCGTATAGATTATCAGATCGCAACGCCCGGCATTGCCGCAACCGCACAGGCTGCTTCGGTTTATAAGGAAGCACGCTTCTCCGATCACGCACCACTGATCATCGATTACGATTGGCCGATTGCACCTGAAGCGCATTGATTTCGTAACGTGGACGAGCTAACCTGTGCTCTCTGCATAACCGCTACACGAGAGGTTGAATATGTCTGACGAAATGGCTGTTGCCAACAAACAAAAACTGGTTTCTGACCTGAAGGTCGTCATCTCCGATACCGAAGAACTGCTGCGCGCCACCGCCGGCTCGGCTGGCGACAAAGTCGGCGAACTACGCGAGCGTATTGGCCTGCGTCTGCGTGATGCCAAGGAACGCCTGATTGATCTGGAAGTTGCCGTTGTCGACAAGACCAAGGCGGCTGCCCGTGCCACCGATGATTTCGTGCACGAAGAGCCATGGAAAGCGGTTGGCGTTGCTGCTGCACTGGGCCTTGCCCTGGGTGTACTGATCGGCCGTCGCTAAGCGAATGTCGGTAGAAACTGGCGGCGAAGGCGGCCGCGAAGGCCTCTTTGCCGCCCTGAAAAACCTGCTCGCCACCTTGCTGGCGATCGGGAAGACGCGGGCAGAACTTCTCGTCACTGAAATTGAGGAAGAGAAGTACCGGCTGATGTCGCTGTGGGCCAAGGCCATTGGCGCTTCATTTTTGTTTGCGCTGGGTTTGATCATGCTCGTTTTTTGCATCGCTCTCGCTTTTTGGGAGCAACGGGTATTGGTTTTTGGCCTGTTTTCAGTAGCGTTTATTCTTGGCGGTTTCATTCTGGTGGGTTCCTTACGCCGTCAGGCGGCGCAACCAACCAAGTTGTTCCGCTCCAGTCTTGCCGAACTTGAAACCGACATGACGCAATTGCGTCGGCGGGATCACCACTAGACATGAACGGTCGTTTGCTTGAGCTGGCGACGCGGCACGGTGCGTTAAAGGCGCGCATCGATGCCCAACGGATACAGCTTGCTCGACACAGCGCACCACTCGAGAGTGCCTTGTCAGTAGGAGACAAGGCGTTGGATGGAATTGACTGGGTCAAACATCACCCGGCAGAAGTCGGGGTGGCGGTGGCCGTTCTTGTGATTTCCGGGCCAAAACGTGCTTGGCGCTGGACCAAGCGCGGTATTTTTGTCTGGCGTGGCTGGCAAAGCCTCAAAAATTCACTCGCAAAACTCAGTTGACCGTGACAGATGCACAGTTAAGCGCCGGGCGGCTTCCGGGCTGGTGGCAGCAACTGGTTTTTTCCCAGCGCAGGGAAGTCTGCCGCATCTTGCGCGAGCTGGCATCGGCACGCGGCATCATGCCCTTGCTGATGAAAGCGCGGAACGGTAGCCAGTGGACAGCGGAAGAGAAAGTTGAAATTCTCGGCCACCTGCGTCGTATGGCGCATCTTTCCCCCTACTTGATCGTTCTGCTCCTGCCGGGTTCTATTTTGCTGTTGCCAGCTTACGCATGGTGGCTGGATCGCCGACGCCTTAAACGCGGAGATTAGTCTCTTCGGCGCGCACGTTCCATGGCGCAACCTTCAGCAGCAAGACCATGCCAGGTATTGCCAGTACTGCACAAAGCCAGAAGAAATTGGTCCACCCCAGGCCTTCGACCAGCCAACCCGCCGAGGCGTTGATAAAGGTGCGTGGCACCGCCGCCAGACTGGTGAATAAAGCCATCTGCGTTGCCGTGTAAGCAGGATGAGTGGTTCGGGCAATAAATGAGACGAACGCAGCCGTACCCAAACCGACGCCAAAAGCCTCAAGACTGATCACAAATGCCAGCGCCAGACGTTCGCCAACGCCAATACTATCGTAGTGCCCCTGCATGGAGAGCCAGGCAAAACCGAAAATCGAGACCAGTTGCACCACACCAAACAGCCATAGCGCCCGGTTGATACCGATTTTGACCATCCACAAACCGCCGAGCAACGCACCAATTACTGCCGGCCACAAACCGGCATGCTTGGCGATCAAGCCAATATCTGTCTTGGTAAAGCCCATGTCCAGATAAAACGGCGTGGCCAATGCTGTGCACAAACTGTCGCCAAGTTTGTACAGGAAGATGAAGCCAAGCACCATCAGCGCACCACGCCAGCCCTGACGCCCAATGAACTCCTTGAACGGCTCTGTCACTGCTTGGCGCAAGGTCTTCGGCGCGCCTTTGATTAATGGCTCCTTGACCAGCCAGGCCATGAGCATTCCCGGAATCATGAAGGCGCCAGTGATCCAGAAAACCTCATTCCATGGCAGGCGGTCAGCCAGGATCAGGGAAAGCGAACCGGGAACCAGGCCGGCAATTCGGTAGGCATTAACGTGCACCGCATTGCCGATGCCCAGTTCGCTATCAGACAAAATTTCGCGCCGAAAGGCGTCGACCGCAATGTCTTGAGTCGCAGACAACAGGGAAAGCAAAGTCGCCAGCCAGAGAATGGGCCAGATGTTGTCCTTCGGGCTTAAGCCACCCAAGGAACCAATCACGAACAACAGACCAACCTGGGTAATCAGCATCCAGCCCCGACGGCGACCGAATCCCGGCACGCTGAAACGGTCGAGCAACGGCGACCAGAGAAATTTCCAGGTGTAAGGAAACTGGATCAGCGCGAAGAAACCGATGGTTTTAAGATCGACCCCTTCACTACGCAGCCAGGCTGGCAGCAGGTTGAGCAGCAGATACAGCGGCAAGCCGGAACTGAAACCGGTGAAGATGCAGATCAGCATCTTCCGCGTCAGCAAAGCCGCGAGCCAAACCGGCATCAGCGGTTTTGCGTCAGGCGATAGACCGCCAAACTACCGAGAAAATTAACCTCATTTTCGACAATATTGCCCTGCTCATCAAGGACATGCCGCTCCTTGATGATCAAACCCATCTTCTCGCAGAGATCTTCAAAATCGCGCAGCGTAAAGAAACGCACATTGGGCGAGTCGTACCACTGGTAGGGCAGATCCTCGGAGACCGGCATGCGGCCATCGAGAACGGCGCGTAAATTCTTCCAGTAGGCGAAATTGGGGAAGGAAACGACCGCTTCGCGCCCGACGCGCAGCATTTCACGCAGGATACCTTCAGTATGGCGGACCGTTTGCAAGGTGCGCGACAGTACAACATGATCGAAAGCCTGATCGGCAAATTCGTCAAGACCGCGCTCCAGATTGCCCTGAATGACATTGATGCCGTTCTTGATCGCGGCGAGGATATTGGTATCGTCAATCTCGACGCCAACGCCACTGACGCCACGGGTTTCAATCAGGTGTTTCAACAAGGTGCCATCGCCACAACCAAGGTCGAGAACACGGTGGCCCGGCTCTATCCAGCCGGCGATCAGTTCAAAATCAGGACGACCCAAGGTGTGCGTCATAGTTTGATGTTCCGCAGATAGGCATCGACCACGCCGTGATAATGGGCGTCGTCCATCAGGAAAGAATCATGGCCGAAATTGAGGTTGATTTCGGCATAGGACACGTTTCGGCCATTGGCCAGCAAGGCAGCAACAATTTCCTTGGAGCGCGCCGGCGTGAAGCGCCAGTCGGTAGTGAATGAGGCAATCAGGAAATTCGCTTTGCTGCGCGCCATGGTCGCGACCAAGTCGCCATTATCTTCGCGTGACGGATCGAAATAATCGAGCGCCTTGGTCATCAGCAGGTAGGTGTTGGCGTCGAAATAGCCGGCAAACTTGTCGCCTTGATAGCGCAAATAGGATTCGACCTCGAATTCCACGTCGAAACCGAAGGAAAAAGCACTATTGCGCAGTTCGCGACCGAATTTCTCGCCCATCTGGTCATCAGACAGATAGGTAATGTGGCCCAGCATGCGCGCGAGACGCAGGCCACGAACAGGCCGCGTGTTGTGTTCGTAGTAATTGCCGCCGTGGAAGTCCGGGTCAGTCAGAATGGCCTGACGCGCGACATCATTAAAGGCAATGTTTTGTGCTGAAAGCTTGGGTGCGGCGGCGATCACAATGGCGTTACGCACGCGCTCCGGATAGGTGATGCTCCAGCGCAAGGCTTGCATGCCGCCCAGACTGCCACCCATGACCGCAGCCCAACTGTCAATGCCTAGCAAGTCTGCCAGTCGCGCCTGGGCATGCACCCAGTCAATGACAGCGACCATCGGGAAATCGGCGCCCCAGGGTTTACCGGTAGCCGGATTGACGGTGGAAGGCCCGGTTGATCCGTGGCAACCACCCAGGTTATTGAGGCCAACGATAAAAAATTTATCGGTATCCAGCGGTCGACCGGGACCGATGATGTTGTCCCACCAACCGGTATTGTCCGGCTGATCGGCGTAGTAGCCGGCAACATGATGGTGCCCCGAAAGTGCGTGGCAAACGAGAATGGCGTTCGACTTGGCCGTATTGAGCGTGCCATAAGTTTCATAAACCAGATCGTAGGCGGGCAGAATCCCACCACTGCGCAAAGCTAATGGCTGTTCGAAATGGGCGCGCTGTGCTTCGACGACGCCGATGGATTGTCCTGGCATGCTATTCCTGAAAACAAAAAACCCAGTTGGCTGAAAAACGCGAACTGGGTGGTTCCCGTTTTAGCTGTATTTATAGCGCCCGCAATCAGAGCTCAAATCGGCGCAGCTGACTTCGTACCAGCGTTTGCGGGACGATACCGAGCAGGGCACGAAAAGTCAATCCAGCCTATCCATTAGCTTGCGCTGCACCACCTTGGCCAAAAGTGATATACACGACACACTGTTAATGTTAACTTTTGTTAATATTACAAAAAATTCAAATCAAACAGGGGTCAAGGCGTATCACGATGCAAGATCAACGACGACATCAACGCATACGTTTTGGCGTTCCTCCCAGCGTAAAAATAGGCTTCAGCGGCATTGTCGGCGAAGGTCTTATCGAAAACCTGTCGCTCTCCGGGCTGATGGTTCGCTCTTCGATGAATCTGGAAATTGGCCGCCTGGCTGGTTGTGAGTTCTCGATTTTCAGTTCCCCGCTTATCGATGTACCGGTTACCATCGTCAGCAAGGTCGGTGACTTATACGGCGGGCGCTTCCAGACCGGCCCGATCAACCAGATCGTCATTGAAGACGCAATTGATGCAGCTCTCGCCAAAGGTGAAGCCTCAATTCTTAGCGTCCATGAACTGAGTGGACGCAAAGTAATGCGCATATCCGGCGGGCTCAACGGGGCGCTGCGCAATGATTTCATGCATGCACTGACCCGGGTTGGGGTAAATGAAATTGATATGTCAGGCGTGACCGCACTCGACCAGCCGGGGCTTGCGCTCTGCCTGGTGGCGACCAGCCGGCATGGTGTGGAAATTGGTGAACAATCGGAATGTTTTGCTGCCGCCTGGAAAACAGCACTGGCCAGGCCAGGTTCAGGAGAAACGGCAACATGAAGCGAAACCCCTGTTCATTTTCTTTCCGGCCCTCGGCACTGGCAATGGCCATTGCGGGTGCGCTGCTCAGCACAAGCAGCCAGGCGGCGGACGAGGATATTTTCTTTAGTGAACTGCCGGTTGTCGCTTCGGTAAGCCGCTTGCCGCAACCACTCTCCGAAGCCCCCGGTGCCGTTACGGTAATAGATCGAGACATGATTCGCGCCTCGGGAGCACGTAATTTTGCCGACTTGCTGCGCCTGGTGCCAGGATTTCAAGTGACACCACCCAATCAGGAAGGTGCAGTTGTCGCCTATCACGGTCTGAGCAACGAAGAATACACCCCGCGCGTACAAGTACTGATCGACGGGCGTTCGCAGTATTCGCCACTATTCAAATCGGGCGTTAATTGGAACCTGCTACCAATCGTTTTGGAGAATATTGATCGCATTGAAGTGATGCGCGGCTCGAATACGGTTTCCTATGGTTCAAATGCCTTTCTTGGCGTGGTCAATATCATTACGCTCGACTCGTCGCAGACTCAAGGCTGGATGGTCGCCGCCAATCATGGCAATGCCTCGGTTCGCGACGAAACCATACGCTGGGGTGGCAAGGCGGCAAACGCTGATGTCCGGATGACCTATCGCCAGATGTCGGATGATGGTTTCCGCAAAATGTTTGACGGTAGCCTTGGCTGGTTTGACCCGCACGACAGCCGGCACAACAGCGTGTTTGATATACGTGTTGATATGCCGATCAATGACCGTAATGAACTGCGCTTCTCGCTCAGCCACGCCGAAGAGGTTTCACAGTTTGGCCGTCCGAAGTCAACCAGTGATCCATTACGAGACTTGAGCCAGAACAGCACGGCGCTTAGCGCTGAGTGGCATCGTGCATTGGGTGACGGTGATGAAGTCAAATTACGCTTTTCGCATGTTCTGGATTGGGCTTCAAGTGCGTTGACCTTGCTGGGATCTGACAAAAAGTTTTATACCTACAACCCGCCCGGTGGTGAGTCGGTTACCAATGAACTTGAGTTCCAGCATGTTTTGGCTTTCTCGAAAGAGACACGCGTGGCCTGGGGTCTGACCGGCAAATATTCATCGCTCATGTCTTACGCACAATTTTCGACGAACGACTGGAAAGATCGTCATTCATACCGCGTATTTGGCAACCTCGAACATCGCCTTAGCAAAGACTGGTTGTTCAATTTTGGCGGCAGTCTCGAATACGACAGCGTCGTCGAATGGATGTTTGATCCCAGAATCAGCGTCAGTTACCATTTGTTCAAGGATCACACACTTCGATTTATTGCATCGCGGGCACATCGCTCACCCAGCCTATATGAAGCCTACGGCGATACTCGGCTAATAATTTCCGGCACCAATAATAAATTTGATCGTACCTTTTTTGCCGACCCCAATCTCGAACCCGAGCGTATTGACACCCTTGAGATCGGCTATCTAGGCGAATTGAAAGCTGCTAGGGCAAGCATTGACATACGCGGGTTCAGAGAAAAGAGTCCCAATCGAATTCAAACCGTACCTTATGCTTTGCCGGCCTCCAGTCCGGATAGCGGCGACCGCTACGCTGGTCTGATTGGAGGCTACCCGTACGGTCGGGCAGATACCCCGTTAAATCTTGAGAATGTATCGATACAGGGCTATGAATATCAGTTGCGCTGGCAACCCTTTGACTCAACCCGCTTGATGTATGGTCATGCCTATATTCGTACTTATGCGAATTTGACAGACGAGTCGGTCATTGCAGATGCCACAAACAACATTCCGAAAATCTCGAACCAGACATCCGAATCGGCACCACGCAACTCGCAAACTGCGATGATCATGCAACGCCTGCCCTTCGATATCGAAGCCTCGGTGATGTATTACAAGAGTGGCTGGATGCGTTGGCGGCGTAACTCTTACACCAGCCCCTACGAGCGAGTTGATTGGCGTTTGGCCTGGCCGTTCAAAATTGGTAGCAGCAAGGCAGAGATTGCTTATGTTGCCCAGATGTCAAACCATGACATGCAAGGACGACGAGAAACTCGCATCGCCAACGAAATGCACTGGTTTTCAATGCGCGTCGATTTTTAGGCCAAACCCTACGAACGCATGACCACCCCCTCGAACCACACCTGAAATGGCTCGCTGGGGGCGACGGCCAGACCTTCTGCGTAGGTAATACCGATTTCGCTCAGTTGCTGCAACCCAGCGGGGTCATCGACGCCATCGGCCAGTGTGTAGATATCGAGATCGGATGTTATTTCCTGTACGGCGCGTAATAGCGCAGTCGACGCGCGATTGCCATTCAAATCCCGAGTCAGGCTGCGGCTCAGCTTGACACAATCGGGCGCAATGGCGCGCAGGTGACTGAAAGAAGACAAGCCACCACCAAAGTCATCCAGCGCGATACGGCAACCAACACTGCGTATACTCCGGCTGAATTCAAGCACTTGTGTCGATTTGCGGGCAGACTCTTCTTCACTAAATAATAGACAAAGTCCTCTGCCACCTACATTAAAGAGTGCCAGTTGCTGGGCTATATAACTCGCCGTATCGCGCTGACAAATTGAGGCAAGAGAAATCGGGACGAGGCAATGCAGCTCCTTGCCATGTTTTTCAGCACGCACCAGAGCTTTGATTGCCTGATCAATGAAATAGCGATCAACTGTCGGCGCCAGATCATTACGCTCAGCGGCGTCAATCAAGGCGGAAAGAGAGATGCTGGGTTGACCAGGTTCGCTGAGGCGGGCGCCAATTTCTACCAGATGCCCCGTCATCGCATCTGGCTGCAAAGCACGTAACGGCATGGCTTCGATCAGCACACGGCCATCGGCCAACGCCCCGGATATGCGTTCAGACCAGCCATTGGCTTCCTGGCGGCGTTCTGGTTGCGCGTTTGGCAACTGTTCAATGAATTGATTGCGTCCACTTTCCTTGGCTCGGTAGCAGGCGGCATCGCCAGCGGCAAGAATGTCGTTGATGTTGCGAACGTTACGGTTCACGGTACTGAGCCCAATACTTGCGCCTATGGCAAAGACTTTGTCTTGCCAGATGAAACGGTAGGCAGCCGCCAAACCACAGATATCTTCCGCCACCTGACGCGCACGCGGGCCGGTGCAATTGTCGAGCAAAATGCAGAATTCATCACCACCAACCCGTGCCAGCGTATCCTCTTCACGCAGACGGCCCTGAAACAACTGGGATATCTGACGCAGCAACTCATCCCCCGCGAGGTGGCCGCAGGTGTCATTGACCGGCTTGAAGCGGTCAAGGTCGATGAACAGCACGCTACACTCTTCACCGCCCGCTTGCACATTGAGCAGAGCTCTTTCAAGGCGCTGTTCGAATTCACGCCGGTTCAGCAAGCCAGTCAACGCATCATGACGTGCCTGGAAGGCGAGCATGGCGGTAGCTTCCTCAATACGCTCCTGCATTGAGGCATGGACATCTTCAATATGACCGGCCATTTCATTGAAACCGCGCTCGAGAATACCGAACTCACCGCTTGAATCAGCGTTGACGCGAGTATCGAATTGCCCGTTCGACATTGAGCGGACAGCCAAAACCAGGCGCCGTACCGGGTGCGCCGCACTGTCTGCAATGGCGATGGCCTGCATGGCCAGAAGCAACAGGCCGATGCCAACAATCGCCAGCCCGCGCAAGACAAGCGCGCGCTGGCGCTGGGCAAGTTCACCTTTATCGAACTCGACAAATACCGCACCTATCACTTCGTTTCGGCTCTCGACACCGGAAGTAATTGGCTCGTAAAGCGCATCGGCTTCACTAAGTGAGCGCATGACCGGGGCGCCGAAGGCAATCCAGTTTTCGTTCTCGGCAACCACGCCGGCTTGTTGAGGCGGTCTACGCAAGTGCTCACTACCTAACGAAACACGCCCACTAACAGCAACCGCCCGCCCCCTCTGATTAACAATAATGGCCGCTTTAACGCCTGGCTCCTGAACACTGGTTTGCGCCAGGACATGCAAACTTTCAATTTGACCGGAGATGATTCCATATTCGCTGATCGGCGCCAGATAACGAACCAGCGCATGGCCATGCGCATTAAGATCGCTTTCCAGTGTGCGCAGGCCGCTCATGGTGAAGAAGGTTACCAGGACGATAGCCATCAAAGCGCTAGGCAGCAGCGTGATGAGCAACAGTCGCTGGCGGATGTTCAGATGCTTCATTTCGGTGCTCCATCGGCCTGTAGGGCACGACGCAAACTGGCTTCATCCGGGAGATCAAGATTCAGCGATTGGGCAACATAACTGTTAATGCTGATCGCGAACTGGCCAGGCATTTGAATCGCGGGCAACGCAGTAGCGCCGGCCGGCAAGGCAAGTAGAAGGTCTGTGCTTTGGCGCGCCAATTGCGATGGTGTGGAATAAATAGCCGCGAGCGCCCCGGCCGTGACAAAAGCCTTGGAAAAGGCGATTACCGGACGCTGATGACGGAAAGTGGTAACGAGTATCGCCTTGATATTGTCGCGTTTGTAAATCGAGCTGTCAGGCAAAGCGAGCAGTAGATTGACGCGTGGCAACAAGGTGTTGATGGCACCGAGCAAGGCCGGGTCACCGCTGACATCCTCGTTATCAATAATCAGGCCGCCCAAGGATTGCCGCAAGGCAGGCAACTGGCTGCGCGTTTCATCACTGCTCAACAGGCCGACGCGTTGATAAGTTGGCAAAAGCTGGCGAACAAACGCACCAAGGCGTGCAGCCGGCTGATCGAGAACGATTGCGCTGGTCATGCCGCGTGGCCGGCCACGGCCGAACTCGGAGAAAATTTTGTCGTAACTGTGGCGCGGGATCAGCGTGGCAAGGATAGGCGTATTGACGCCAAGCGCGAGCGAAGCACGAAAGGCTTCGCTACCCACGGCAATAATCAGATCAGGTCTGGTCTGGGCACTGGCCTGGCCATCAATTTTGCCAACATAGCTGATTTTCCAGTTGGACTTGCTGCTGAACTCTTCAAAACTGGTCGCAAATTCTGCGTAGGGGCCGCCGTTATCGCTTAAAACGAGCGCGACATTGGCCGCCATCGCCTGCGGCAGCAGGGTGAAGGCCAATAGTAAAACCCACGCGCGGAAGACAATACGTGCCATCTTGCCAATGTAGCGCGTTATTCAATGACATAGCAATACGTATTTTCCGAAGGGTTTTCAGTGCTGCGCAAGGGCCTGACTGATTTCCTCGCTTATTGTCGTAACCGGTGTCGCAAAAGCAAATTTCTTGATGAACAAACCATCCGGGCCAAGCAGAATCATGCCCGCCGAATGGTCGACCGCATAATTTTTGTCATCTTTATTTGAGCCGACTACTTTGGCGTAGCGAATCTTGAAATTATCGGCGGCGCGGCGCACCAGCGCAGCGGGACCAGTCAGGCCAAGAATGCGCGGATCGAAGAATTCTGTATAAGTTTGCAGCACCTTGCCGCTATCACGCTCCGGATCAACGGAAATGAATATCGGTTGAATGCGCTGCGCCTGATCACCCAGTTGTTTGAGAATGGCCGCCATTTCGACCAACGTGGTCGGGCAAATGTCGGGGCAGTAGGTATAACCGAATGAAATCAGCTGAAAACGGCCACGAAAATCCTCGCTGCTGACCGAGCGCCCGTTGGGGTCTTGCAAAAGATAACGCGGAATGATGCCGACATCTTCACCCTGCAGCAGTTTCAGGCTGTGCGTTGCCTGCGCGCAAACCGGGCCAGCAATCGACAGACAAAGGATAAGCGCGGCAAGGCGGGTCATTGTTTGGCGAATGCTGTTGTCAGACGCTTTTCGGCATCCGTCAGCCGTTGCACGAGCGCTGACGTATCTGGGCAGGTTTTCTTGCTTTTGCCGAAATCAAGAAAGCTGGCATTGGTAGCTTCTTCAAAAATTTCGCCATTGCCGCGTGTTTTTGGGGCTGTCGTGGTGATCGCATTGCGCGCACGACTGACGATGGCCATTTGCTGACAGGCGAGCGCAACGCCGTTGATTTCTCCCATGGCAGCGATCGCAGCGCTACCTTCATCGGCAGCAACGGCAGGGGCAATATTGAGGACAAGCGCGAGTGCAAAAATCATAGATTTCATGTTCAATCTCCAGACAACAGGCGAATGATTATAGTCAGCCAGCCAAAGCTGGCTTTCTTACAAATCAAATATGTCGAGCAATAAGGGTAAGCCTTCGCTGATGGCGACCGGCCCGGGAGTCAGGATAATGGCTGACTTGATTTCGTGCATTTGCCCATTTTGGACAGCTGTTACGGTCGACCAGCCAGGACGGCGGGAAATATGTTCGGCGCGAAAGTGCTTGCCGCACCAGGAGCCGATGATGATTTCCGGGTCGCGGCGGACAACTTCCAGCGGGTCGGCGAGGATGCGGTCGCGCGCCAGCGGTGAGGCGGCCCGGTCGGTGAAGATGTTCTCGCCGCCGGCAATTTCTATCATTTCGGATACCCAGCGCACGGCGGTGATGTTGGGTTCGTCCCATTCCTCAAAATAGACGCGCGGACGATGGCCGGTTTTGGCAATGCGCTCGGCGGCAATGGCGCGTGTGGCAGCGATCTGCGCTTCGAGTTCGGCGACCAGCTCAGACGCCTTGGCTTCTGCGCCAACCAGCCGACCTAGGGTTTCGATCATGCCGAGTATGTCGTCCACACTACGCATGTTGAAGGCGTAGACCGGCACACCAGCCTTGATCAGGTCGCGGGCAATGTCGGCCTGCAGGTCGGAAAAGGTGAGGACAAGATCGGGCTGGACGGCGAGTATTTTTTCAATGTCCCCGTGGTAAAAGCATAGACCTTGGGTTTTTCCTTGCGTGCTTGCGGCGGGCGCACGGTATAGCCGGAAATGCCGGCGATGCGGTCCTGTTCGCCGATGGCGTAGAGCACTTCGACGGTTTCGGTGGTCAGGCAGACGATGCGTTGCGGCAGGCGGCTCATGCGGTTCTACTTTGCGGGTCGACGGCTGCGTGCGACATCGAGGTGGGCGCAAAGTTTCTCGGCGCCATCGAGAATGCGCGGCGTGTGGCGCTGCATGATGTCGGGGTTGATGTGAAAAAGGTTGCCGCGTTTGACGGCGGTCATGCGCGTCCATTTATCCCAGTCGTGCAGCCATTCCGGCTTGGCATCGCCCATGCCGGTGGCGATGATGGCTTCGGGATCAGCTTCGAGCACGGCTTCGACACTGACCGTCGGCGCCATCTGACCAAGGTTGCCAAACACATTGTCGCCGCCACAGAGACGAATGGCGTCGGAGATGATTTGCGGGCCACCGACGGTCATCAGCGGCGATTTCCAGATTTGGTAGAAGACACGCACCTTGGGTTTGCTGGCGTTGGCGGTTTGCAGCGTTTCCTGACGCTTGCGGAAAGAAGCTGCTGCGGCATTGGCGGCGGCTTCAGTGCCGGCCAGTTGGCCAAGGCGTTCAAGCTGGTCGGCCACATCGGCCATTTTGTTGGGTTGCGAAATGTAGACGGTGAGGCCGAGCGCTTTCAGTTTGTCGACCTGCGTCAGGTTGTTACCGCTCTGCCAGGCAATCACCAGATCGGGCTTGAGCGCGGCAACTGCTTCCATATCGATACGCGAATAGCCGCCGACGCGTTGCACTTTTTTGGCTGCCGGCGGATAGTCACTGTATTCGACCGTGCCGATCAGTTTGTCGCCGGCACCCGCTGCGTAAAGGCTTTCCGCCGCGTGCGGGGCCAACGTAACGATGCGCTGGGCCGGCGCTTTGAGGCGAACCTCCTGACCCGCATCGTCCTTGAAGACGAGTTCAGCCTGCGCGCTGCTGAAAAGAGCACTAGTTACGGTCAACGCTAAAAAATGGCGAAATTTCATGCGGGTTTCCATTGATTAAGGGCAGAGCTCAGGCGCTGCCAGTCAGGTTCATTGCCGGGCAGGCCAAAGCGCAACAAAGGTTGCTGATCGAAGATGCGCGTCAGGATGCCTTGCTGGGCAAGGTAAAGGTGCAGTTGGGCGGTATGCGGGCTGTTCAGGGTAGCGAACAGGTGTGCGCTTTTGACTTCGCCGAGCGGCTGCAACATGTCATGTAGCCGTGCGCCGGCCAGCGTCAGTTTCTTGCGCATAGCCGTTTGCCAGTTGTCATCAAGCAAGGCCAGCCGGGCAACTTCGCGAGCCGGGCCGGAAACGGTCCACGGGCCGATACTTTCGGCCATCCGGTTAAGGATGTCTGGTGCCGCCAGAACAAAGCCGACCCGCGCACCAGCCAGGCCGAAGAATTTGCCCAGCGAACGCAGCACGATCAGGTTTGGCGCTTCTGCCGTGCCGGCCAGCGGGGCAAGGCTTTCGGCCGGCGTGGCATCCATGAAGGCTTCATCAACAATCAGCCAGCCACCACGTTTTTTTAGCTGTTTTGCGGCGTCGACCGCAACATCATGCGGGTGATGCTCGGCCGTCGGGTTGTTCGGATTACAGAGCAGCACGTAGGGCGTCGCAACGGAAAGCGCACGCGGCAGCATGGCATTTTGCAAAAAGCGCAGGCGATGCCCGGCGCGCTGCCAGGCTTGCGGATGCTCGGCGTAAAGCGGGCTGAGACAGGCAACGACAGCACGGGGTAGTAGCGTCGGCAAAACCTGAATCGCCGCCTGCGAGCCGGCGACTGGCAGTAGATTGCTGTTGCCGTAATAGGCCGCTGCAGCCGCTTCAAGACCATCGTTGGCTTCTGGCAAGCGCTGCCAGCAGCTGACCGGTAAAGTGGGAACCGGCCAGGCTTCGGGGTTGATGCCAGTTGATAAATCCAGCCAGTTTTCCAGCGGGATGTTGTAGTGGGCTGCGGCTTCGCGCAGGCGTCCGCCATGCTCAAGCATGCAGCACTCCAGAAATGATGAATAAAGCAATCAGCCAAAACCACAGGCTATTTTTGACCAGCGTAATTGCCCGTGACAAATCGGCGGCAATCGGCGCCGGGCCCTTGCCAAGTGGCGGGCGAATTTCTTCCTGTCCGTGATAAATCGCGGCACCGCCCAGCGCGACCCCGAGGCTGCCGGCGCCGGCCGACATCACCGGCCCGGCATTCGGGCTATCCCAACCCGGCGCCTGCGTTCGCCAGCAGGCCAGCGCCATGCGGGTTTTGCCGAACAGCGCGTAAGTCAGCGCGGTCAGGCGGGCGGGAATCCAGTTCAAAGCATCGTCAAGGCGCGCCGCCGGGCGACCAAACAGATTGAAACGCTCTGTTCGATAGCCCCACATCGCATCCAACGTATTGGCCAGGCGGAAGAGCAGTGCGCCGGGGCCGCCGAGCAAGGCAAACCAGAACAGCGCGCCGAAGATCGCATCGTTGCCGTTTTCCAGCACCGATTCAACGCCGGCCTTGGCGATACCGGATTCATCAAGTGACGAGGTTTCTCGGGAGACAATCCAGCCAACGCGCTGGCGCGCTTCATCCAACCGGCCGGCCTGCAACGGTTTGGCGATAGCTTCAGCGTGTTCACAAAGGCTTTGCGCACCCAGCGCAAAGTAGAGCAAAACGACATCGACCGCGAATGGGGCGAAAGGACGCAGCCAGAAAGCCAGGGCCACCCACGGTGCAACCGCAAGCAGCCAGGCCACAACACCAGCCTGCAATGAGCGCTGGTTTAATCGCTGCTCGATGGCCCCGGCCAGATTGCCGAAACCAACCAGCGGATGCCAACGTCGTGCCTCGCCGAGCAGACGGTCCAGTAGCACGGCAGCCAGCGCCGCCAGAGGCATGCTAAAAGCGTCGAAACCCAAACTCACTTGGGGAAAATCCGGTTTTCTTGAATGTTGGCCTGCATTTCGCGAAGTGTTACGGTCAACGCGCTTTCCGAGGCATTTTTTTCGCCCCATTGCTCGTGGAAAACCAGCTCATCAATTGGCAGGCGCGGTAACCAGCCGGCTTTTTCTAATTCCGGCTTGTCATTGAAATGGCTGACGTAGCCGATGCACAAATAGGCAATCGGCACGATGTGGTGCGGAATGCCCAGCGCGTCCTGCAGCGCCTTCTCGTGAAAAATGCTCACCCAGCCGACGCCCAAGCCCTCGGCGCGCGCCGCCAGCCATAGGTTTTGCACGGCACAGACGCTGCTGTACAAATCCATCGTCGGCATGTGGGTACGGCCCAGCACCACCGGCCCACTGCGTGTGCGATCACAGGTAATACAAAGATTTATCGGCGATTCGAGTATGCCTTGCAGCTTCAGGCGGCTGTAAATTTCGCGCTTTTCATCAGGAAACATGCGCGCCGCTTCATCGTTGGCTTGGCGAAAGACCGCTTGCACACGCTGTTTTACTTCCGGCGAACGGATCAGCAGAAAGTTCCACGGCTGCATGAAACCCACCGATGGCGCGTGATGGGCGGCCATCAACACGCGACTGAGCACCTCATCCGGTACGGCATCCGGCAGAAACTGGCCGCGCACGTCACGCCGGTTGAAAATGGCTTGATAGACCGCAGCCCGGTCGGCATCTGAAAATGCTTGCGCTTGATGCGCGCTTTGGTTTTCCATGGATTCCCCTTGTGGAAAAGCGTTAGCTGCCGTTCCGTGCAGCTGAAAAAAATCTCCCGGCCGGTCTTCTGACTTGGATTCAATCGAACGGTGCGCCTTCCCGACTTGCATCAGTGGCATTTTGCACCGCCCATCCTCCTTACAGCGTTGGGCACGTGGCGGATTCGCACCGCCTTCCCGATTCTCCACTCAGCGAAGGCTGAATAGCACCCGGAGATACAGCCCCGATGTAGCGGGCGACACGATGCTAAGCGACCTGCGCAGTGATAGACAGCCGGCTCCACATTCAGCACTTCGCCAGCCAGCAGGCTATTGGCCTGATGTATTGCGGAATTAACAACGGCGGCCTGAGCATGCCGGGCCTGGGGTGCTCGGCCTTGGCCCTTATTTTGCCGCGCCGCAGCTGGCATCCTTCTTCTTGTCAGCGCCACACTTCGCTTCTTTTTTCTTGTCGCCACCGCAGCTGGCATCTTTCTTCTTGTCGGCACCGCATTTTGCGTCGGCCTTTTTATCGGCACCGCACTTAGCGTCTGCCTTTTGGTCACCACGGCATTTTCCGTCAGGGGGTCTTTCCAGCTTCGCCGAGCAGGTAACCGATACTCAGGCTTTCGGTGGCCAAACGGATTGCCAGCAGCGCTCTTGCACGAGGATAGAAGGCACAGGCGACGAGAAGCAGCGACAACGCCACTGGTTCAGCTTGGAGCGCCATCTTTCTCGCGCATGTTGGTTTTGTTATCGAACACCCCTGCACGCCACTTTTCATTTTTCATGAACTGCAGCGCGCCATCGATTCGCCGGTCAAGCAGCGCATACGCAGCATGTTGGCACAGTATCGCCAACTGCTGATGCGCTTGCTTGAAGCGGCAGCGCAGCGCGGTGATCTGGACAAAAACATCAACCAACAGGCGGCGGCGAGTCTCTTTATCGGCAGCATTCAGGGGCTGGTCATGCAATCGATGGTGGCGGGTAGCCCGCTTGCCATGCGCGAACAGGCCGAGGCTGTTCTGGCAATTTTTGAGCGCGGGATTGCTAGTCAAAATTCAGGGGACGCAACATGAAATCAACCGAACTGTTCACGAAGACAAACCTGCGGCGTGCCGCTTTGCTGCTCTTCGGCATCATTGTGTTGGTGGCCTTTGGGCTGCTTGTCGCCCGTTCCGGCCCATTGGCGCCGGTGCGGGTTACAGTCACCAAGGCCGGTGAAGGCCAGGTCACGCCCTCCCTGTTTGGTTTGGCGACAGTTGAAGCGCGGCGTTCCTACCTGATCGGGCCGACACTGGCCGGCCGCGTCAAGCATGTTACGGTCGACGTCGGTGAGAGCGTAAAAATGGTCAGTTGCTGGCTGAAATGGATGCAGTCGATCTCGACGCACGAATCGCTGCAGCACAGGCCGCGATTGGCCGCGCGCGCAGTAGCGTTGGCGCCGCCGAAGCGCAGGTGCGCGACATGCAGGCGCGGCAGGCCTTGGCGACGGGCAATGCCAAGCGGTATGTCGATCTTGGCAAGATAAACTTCATCAGCCCGAGTGCCGTTGAGGCGCGTTTGCAGGAACAATCGTCGGCGCAGGCCGCACAAGGGGCAGCGCAAGCCAATCTGGGCGGGGCGCGGGAAGATATCGTGCGACTTGAAGCTGAGCGTAGTGCCCTGCAGCAACAACGAGCGAATTTGCGTTTGCTGGCGCCAGCCGATGCTTTGGTTAGCGCGCGGGAAGCCGAAGCGGGTTCGACGGTGGTTGCCGGCCAGGCGGTTTTGCGCCTGATTGATCCGGCCAGTTTGTGGCTCAAACTACGACTTGATCAGGGCCGTTCGGCGGGCTTGGCGCTCGGTTTGCCGGCACGTATCACCTTGCGCTCGAATCCCGGCGTAGTGCTGAGCGGCAAGGTCGTCCGTCTGGAAAAACTCAGCGACAGCATCACCGAAGAGCGCGTCGCGCTGGTTGCACTGGATCAAATTCCGCCCGACTTGACAGTCGGCGAGCTGGCCGAGGTGATGCTGGAACTGCCGGTTTTGGCTAACAGCGTCTTGCTGCCCAGCGCCTGCATCCAGCGTCTGAACGAGCAGACCGGCGTCTGGCTGGTGGAGGAAGGCGGCTTGAAGTTTGCACCGGTCCGTCTCCGGGCAGCAGAGTTCGGGCGGTTTGATCCAGGTGCTGGCGGGCGTCAAGGCGGGTGACTCGGTCGTCGTTCATCGCGACAAGACACTCAGTGAAAGCAGCAAGATCAAGGTCGTCGAAAACTTGGTCGGGGGGGAGCGCTCCGCCGATCAGCCTCGCCGGGCGCGATATTCTACATGCCTGGCCGCGCTTTCTGCTGACCGGCATGGGGCTGGGCTTGTTGATCGGTGTCACGCTGAGCATGGCCGGCATTTATCGTGGCATGGTCGACGATGCACGCGCCTTGTTGCGCAATAGCGGGGCCGATATCTGGGTGGTGCAGAAGGATACGCAGGGGCCATATGCTGAATCATCGAGTATTCACGACGATGTTTATCGCAGCGTTCTCGGCCAGCCCGGCGTCGCCAAAGCGGCCAATGTAACTTACCTGACCAGCGGGTGCGCCACGCAGAGAGCGATGTGCGGGCGATGGTCGTTGGCTTGCGAGCCGGGCAGCCGGGCGAACGCGTTTAATAGCCGGGCGGCAGGTGAATCGCAGCCACTACGAGGCGGTGGCTGATGTCAAAACCGGCTTTCAGTTGGGCGAGACCATTCGCATTCGCCGTCACGACTATCAGGTGGTGGGTTTGACCAAGCGCATGGTGTCGTCCGGTGGCGACCCGATGGTCTTCATCCCGCTCAAGGATGGGCAGGAAGCGCAGTTTCTCAAGGACAACGAGGCGATTCGCAATGACCGGGCACGTACGGCGGCCAATCCCTCACTTAATCGGCCCGCGGTGCCGGGTTTGCTGGAGGCGATTCAGGCCAGCCAGAGCAGCAATCACAACGTCAATGCCGTGCTGGTGCAGGTTCAGGCCGGGCAATCGCCTGACGTTGTCGCCGAACCAATCCGCCGCTGGCTGCATTTACAGACGTACACGCAGGTGGAAATGGAAGAAATTCTGGTTGCCAAGCTGATTGCCACCTCAGCCAAACAGATCGGCATGTTTCTGGTCATTCTGTCGATTGTCAGCGCGGCGGTGGTCGCCTTCATCATCTACACGATGACGCTGGGCAAAATCCGCGAAATCGCCGTACTCAAGCTGATCGGCACGCGCAACCGGACGATTGCCTGGATGATTCCTGCAACAGGCCCTGGGACTCCGGCTCATTGAGCTTTATCGTCGGCAAAACAGTCGCCACCTTGTGGGCACCGATTTTCCCGAAATACGTCTTGCTTGAACCGGGCGATGCCGTGCGCGGCTTCGTGCTGGTGCTGGTGATCTGCGCGCTGGCCAGTACGCTGGCGATTCGGGCTGCCTTGCGGGTTGATCCAGCAACGGCGATTGGTGGTTGAGATGACGACGACAAACAGGGGTTTTGGCATTCATATCGAAGGCCTGCGCAAGCGCTACGGCGAGGGCGATGCTGCGGTCGATGCGCCTTAAAAGAGGTGAATATGACCGTCGCGCCGGGCGAAGTGGTCAGGTGATCGGGCCTTCCGGCTCGGGCAAAGCACCTTGCTCAGGTGTCTGGGCGCGGTGATCGAGCGACCGCCGGGCGCATGACACTGGGCGACGAGAGTGATCTACGACAACGCCTGGAAAACAAGCGATCTGCGTGCCCTGCGCCGCGACCGGATCGGTTTTGTCTTTCAGGCACCTTATCTGATTCCCTTTCTCGATGTCACCGACAACGTCGCCCTGCTGCCGATGCTGGCCGGCCAGCCAAATCTGCTGGCCCGGCAACGCGCACTCGAATTATTGCAGGCGCTGGATGTTCAGCACCGCGCCAAGGCGCAGCCCTCGCAGCTTTCGGGTGGCGAACAGCAGCGGGTAGCGATTGCCCGCGCGTTGGCCAATCAGCCACCGGTCATTCTCGCCGACGAACCCACCGCACCGCTCGACAGTGAAAGGGCGATGGCCGTCATGCGCATCCTCAACCGCATGGCGCAGCAGTACCGTACAGCGATTATCGTCGTCACTCACGACGAAAAAATCATCCCGACTTTCCGCCGTATTTACCAGATTCGCGATGGTAAAACTTATGAAGAGGCCGGTCAGGGAGTCGAGCCGTAGCTGGCTCGCATGGGATAATCGCCCCTCCCTTTTTCTGGATCACCCCATGTCCTGCTTGGCCTGATGGTTCAAGGCACCACCTCCGATGCCGGCAAACGACGCTGGTTGCTGCGCTGTGCCGAATTTTGCAGCGCCGTGGTGTGCGCGTGGCGCCATTCAAACCGCAAAACATGGCGCTCAATTCTGCCGTGACGGTCGATGGTGGCGAAATTGGCCGGGCGCAAGCCTTGCAGGCGCTGGCCGCCGGGCTGGAACCGCATACCGATTTCAACCCGGTGCTGCTCAAACCAACCACTGACAAAAAGGCGCAAGTGGTCATTCACGGCAAGGTAGCTTTTGATCTGGATGCCAAGGCCTACACGACTACAAACCACGGGCGATGGGCGCCGTGCTCGAATCCCGGGCACGCCTCACAGCCGCCGGAAGTGCATCGTCGTTAGAGGGCGCCGGCTTCACCGGCGGAAATCAATCTGCGCGACCGCGACATTGCCAACATGGGCTTTGCCGAGGAAGTCGATTGCCCGGTGATTTTGATTGCCGACATTGATCGTGGCGGCGTTTTCGCTCATCTGGTCGGCACGCTCGATTTGCTCTCGCCCTCCCGAGGAAAACCGCGTCCCCGGTTTCGTGATCAATCGTTTTCGCGGCGACATTGCCCTGCTCGAATCAGGACTGACCTGGCTCGAAGAACGCACCGGCAAGCCGGTTCTCGGCGTCCTGCCCTACCTGCACGGCCTGATGCTCGATGCCGAGGATGCCATTGCAACCGTTACGGTCGACAGCCAAAAAGCGGCAAAAATTTAAAGTCATTGCGCCAGCTTATCCGCGCGTTTCAATCACAACGATCTCGACCCGCTACGCCTGCATCCGGAAGTCGATTTCCGCTGGATCGGCCCCGGCGAAACCCCGCCCCGGCTGACCTGATCGTGCTGCCCGGATCAAAGCCGTGCGCGCCGATCTGGAATGGTTGCGCAGCAAAGGCTGGGATACAGCTATCCAGAAACACCTGCGCTACGGTGGCAAGGTCATCGGCCTGTGCGGCGGCTACCAGATGCACGGCCTCGCCATCAACGACCCGCTCGGCCTCGAAGGGCAGGCCGGCAGCACGCCCGGCCTAGGCGTGCTGGAATGCATGACAACACTGGAAAGTGAAAAACAGCTGCGCAATGTCAGCGGCCACCTCGCCTTGCCGGGTTCGCCCGCCATGAACGGCTACGAAATCCACCTGGGTTTGACCAGTGGCAACGGGCTGGAACGGGCGGCGGTGCAACTGACGGATGGGCGTAGCGACGGAGCCATTTCTACCGACAATCAAATCTTTGCCACTTACTGCCACGGCATTTTTGACCATCCCGAAGCGTTGATGCCCTGCTCGCCTGGGCCGGCATGGAAGAGAGTGAACATGTCGATTTTGCGGCCCGCCGTGAAGCTGATCTGAATCGTCTGGCCGATTCGGTCGAAGCGGCGCTGAACTGGGAAAAGATGGCAGGCTTGCTGCCGCCTGCCTAGAAATCGATCATTGCCGATGCCGACTGTGCAGCGGCCTCATGCTGAATACGTCGGAGTGCTACTTCGCGCTGAATGGTACGAAAATCCTGTTCGCGGCCATGCAAGGCGTACTGCGCTCGAATGTTGCTAAACACCTTCTTTGCATCCAGACTGCTCATCAAATAGTCGGTATGCAAGTCGGCCAGTTTATGATCCTTCACGGATAAGGCTGCCCGCACAATATCCATCTGCGCGGTCGGGGTCAGCTTGCTGGCCAGCATTGCCGGGCGCAGACCGGAAAAGCGGCTGGTGCCACGCTCAGGCGAAGCCAGCGCCATCAGGGCCGCATAGCTTGCCTGCTCAGGCAGGTTCAGGCTACGAACTTCCCCATCACGCAGGCTGAGCGGTATTTTCGGCGGAAATATTATCGCCGCTGTTGATGTGGCTGCCCGCCAGC